>JBBSBL010000017.1:0-44821 GCA_038251325.1 Solirubrobacterales bacterium
GCCACACCCGGCGCCGAGGTGAAGTACTCCGAAGGGCTGGACAAGAACCCGCACGCGCTCGACGCCGGAGAGGGCCTCGCCGGGCTCCCGGGCAGCATCCTCTCGATGACGGGCGATCCGCGGACGCTCATCGATCCGGCCCTGCTCCCGGTCGACCCCTCGACCTGCAAGCCGGTGTACCCGCACTCCTACCTGAAGGTCAACACCGTCTTCGAGGTCGCGCGGGCCGCCGGGCTGCGGACCGCGTGGGTCGACAAGCACCCGGCCTACGAGATCGTCACCGGGCCGTCCGGGACCGGGGTCCAGGATCTCTTCACGCCGGAGATCAACAGCGACGCCCCGACGACCGGGTCGGCGAACGACTGGACGACGCAACCTCCCGCTCGTCGTCTCCGGCGCCCCGGTGGACGAGCGCCGCGTCGCCGACCGCCGGGCCCCGCCATTCACGCGCGGGGCCCGGCGCGTCCCGGTCGCGCTGCGCCGCTGGGATCATGCGCCGATGCGCCTGAACCACGTCGCCCTGACCGTCAGCGATCGCGAACGGTCGGCGGCGTTCTATGGCGAGCACTTCGGCCTCACGGCGCGGGTGCACGACGACGAGCACCTGCTGATCCTCGCTGCCCCCGACGGCTCTCTCCTGGCGCTGAGCGAAGGCCCGCCGCCCTCGGCGCTGCCTCGCACCAATCACTTCGGCTTCCAGGTCCCCGACCAGGAGGACGTGCGCGCCGCCCGCGAACGGCTGCGCCGGGCCGGCGTGACCGAGACCGACTGGCAGGAGGACGGCCCGGTCCGGGTGCAGGTCGCCGACCCCGACGGCTACCGGGTCGAGCTGTACGCGTACTGATCGAGCGTCCGGAGGCGACCGGTTCGCGGCGCTACGCCGGCTTTCGTGCGCTCTCGAACAGCGCGGCGGTCGCCTCGCCCATCGTGAAGTCGGTGCCGCCGTCCTCCCGCGCCTCGGTGTCGATCGGGAACTCGCGCCCGAGCTTGCGACACCAGCGACCGGGCCACGCGAGCACGCCGGCGACGCCGTGGGCGCCCTTGTCCAGCTTCAGCCGCGAGGCGATGTCGTTGCCGGAGAAATGCTCGCCGGGATGCTCGATGAGCAGGTCGAAGAGCTCGCGCGCGGGGTCGGAGAGCTTGCGATAGACCCATCGCGCCTCGTCGAGGTCCGCCTCGGTCCACGGCGCCGGCTCGCCGCCGAAGCCGCCCGGCGCGCGGCGACCCCGATGGCGTCCGGGGCCGCCCCGCATTCCGCGAGGCGGCCCGAAGCCACCGGCCGGGGCCGTGAGGAACTCGGCGAACCAGGCGTAGAACTCGGCGACGCGCTCCTCCGGGACCTCGACGGTGATCTGCTTGTCGGCCACTACAGCGTCGCCGTGGGCTCGGGCGTGGCGTCCTCGTCGTGCTGGCGGCCACAGCGGCCGTGACGCGACCCGGGACCGTGCTCGGCCATGGCCAGGTGGAACATGGCGCGGCGCACGTGGTGGCGGCGATAGCCGCCGCGGCGACCGCGGCCCTTCCGGCCTCGGCCCTTGCCGCCGTGCCGGCCTCGGTGGCTCGGTCCGGCCAGGAAGCGCTCGAAGAACGCCTCGAACTGCTCGACCCGGTCCTCGGGGACCGAGACCGTGATCTCCCGCTGCCCGGTGGGCTGCGGATCCTGCTCTGGTGTGGGGGTCTGTTCGGTAGACATACTGCTCCTTTGGTTGACGAGGAACAGCATATATCTACTCTTACTTAAGTCAAGAGTTATCTCATCCGCCTGGTCGGAGGTGGAGCGCGTCGGCGAGGACGCGCCCGCTTCGGTCGCGGCCGCCGGCGACCAGGATCTCACCGCCGAGCGCCGCGACGCCGGTGTCCGACCGCGGCCCGGGCAGCGTGCCGGCCGGCCGGACCCCGCCGGTGGCGGGGTCGATCGCGAGCACCGTCCGCACCTGGCTTCCCTGGAGCGCGCCGCGTCCCCCGACCACGAAGACGGTGCCGCCGAGGCTTGCCGCTCCGGCGTGGGTCAGCGGCGCCGCAAGGCGGCCGATGCTCGTCACACGCCCGGACGCCGGGTCGAAGGCAAGGAGCTGGCGGCTGGCGCCCGCGGCGGTCGTGCCGCCCGCGACGATGACCCGGCGGCCGGCCGCGGCGACGGCGGCGTAGCGCACCGCGGTGGGGAGGCGCGCCACGATCCGCGGCGCGCTCCCGGGTCGCCAGGCGACGATCGAGTCCAGGGCGCGGGACCCGTCGAAGCCGCCGACGACGTAGGCCGTCCCACCCAGGGTCGCGGCGGCGACGTCCGAGGCGGGCCCCGGCAGCCGCGCCGCCACGTGGACGGTCCCGCGCGCCGGGTCGACGAGCAGCACGTCCGCGTTCTGGGCGCCGGCGTCGCCGCCGCCGAAGACCGCGACCCGGCTGCCCAGCGCCGCCGCGGCGGCGTCGTGGCGGGCGGTCGGCAGCGACGGCCCCGGGCGCGCGGAGGCCCTGCTCAGGAGCGTGACGCTCGCCACCGAGACGTCGGCGGTGTCGAGCCCTCCGGCGAGCACGGCCCGCGAGCCGCTCGCCGCCGTCGCCGGATCCTGGACGGGCGCGGGCAGGCGCGTGGTGGCGCGGACGGTGAGGCGCGTGGGCGCGGCGGGCGTCGGCGCCGACGCTCCACCGCTCGCGGCGTTGGTGGTCGGCGTCGGCGCCGCGGCCTTGCTCCCGCCGCCGCATCCGGCCAGCGCGAGGGCGAGCGCCGCCGCCCATCCGGCGGCGCCTCTCATCGGAACACGCCGGTGTGGCCGAGCGAATAGCGGCCGGGCTGGGGATAGACGGAGAGGCCATGCGGGTTGGCGCCGACCGGGATACGCCGGATCAGGCGCCCGGTGCGGGTGCTGATCGCGTAGACCTCGGCGTTGTAGCGCCCCGAGAGCCAGAGCGTGCGGCCGTCGGCCGAGACGCCGCCCATGTCCGGGCTGCCCCCGCCGGGAAGCGGCCAGCGCCGCGCCACGCGCCGGGTGGCGAAGGAGACGACCGAGATCGAGCCCTCGCCGCGATTGGAGACGTAGAGGTCGCGCGAGTCGCGCGAGACGTAGAGCCCGTGCGCGCCCTTGCCGGTGGGCAGGAACCGTTCGACCCGCGGATGGTGGGCGTCGACGAGCCATAGCCCGCCGCTCATCATGTCCGCGACGTAGAAGGTCCGCCCGTCGGGCGAGAGCTTCACGTCCTGCGGCATGCCGCCGGTCCGCAGCTTCAGCGTCCGCACCACGCGGCGGCCCCCCACGTCGAGCCACAGCATCTCGCCCGAGAACTCACACGAGACGAGCGCGTGGCGCCCGTCGGCGGTGAAGTCCATGTGGTCGACGCCGCGGCACGGGACCGCCGTGGAGTGGTCGAGGGCCATGGTCCGGGGGTTGCGGAAGTCCAGCCGGGCGAGCCGCTCCGCGACGACGATCGCCTCGCCGTGGCGGGGCGTGAAGTACATGTTGTAGGGGTCGGCGACCGGGACCGTGCGGCCAGGCCGGCCGGTGCGCGGATCGATCGCGGTGAGCGAGTTCCCTTGGTCGTTGGTCACCCAGAGCGTCTTGAGGTCCCACGAGGGGACGACGTGCTGGGGCTGGGCGCCGACCGCGAAGTGGCGCACGATGCGGAAGGTCTTCGGGTCGATGACGTCGACGGTGTTCGCGCCGCTGTTCGGCACGTAGACGAGCGAGCGGAACCCGCGCACCACCGGGCTGAGGCGACCGGGCCGGTCGGCCGCGTAGACGTCGACGCGGTGCGGCCGAGCGGTCGCCGCGCCCGCCGTCGTCGTGGACGGGGTCGATCGCGTGGCGTTCGTGGCCGGGCTCCCGCTGTCCCCGCAGGCCGGGACGAGCGCGGACAGGCCGAGCGCGACCGCGCCGGCGAGGAGGCCACGCCGCCGACCACGGCGGCGCGCAGACATGGATGGCCGACGCGGCATGCCCGAAGCATGGCCGCCCCGGCCTGACGAACACCTGAACGGCGCGGTCACTGCACGGTGCCGGCCGGCACCACCCACTGGCAGCGCTGGCCGGTGATCGAAGCGATGACGTCGAAGTCGGCGTCATAGTGCAGGACGGCCACGTCGAGCTGCTCCGCTGCCGCCGCGGCCAGCAGGTCGGGGATCTTGCGCCCACGCTGGCTGCGCTGAGCGAGCAGGCGCTGCACTTGAAGGGCTCGGCGGACATGCGTTGCGGTCGTCTCGACGCGGTCGAACGCCGCGAGGGCCCCCACGAGTCGATCCCACTCCTCCGCGTTTCGCGCCGAGTAGCCCACTTCGAGGTCGCAGATGCTCGGACGACCCAGTTGACCGGCCGCCGCCAACGGCTCGACGGCCGAACGGACGTCCCGGTGGCCGAGGCGCTTGAGGACGCTCGTGTCCACCACGAAGCTCAGCGCCACGCGGCGGAGCGATCGTCGAGGTCCGCGTCGGCCAGCACGTCGAGCGCGGCGGCCACCTGGCGTTCCCGCAGCAGGGTGGCTCGGCGCAGCGCCTCGTTCACGGTGTCCTTGATCGTGGTCGTGCCCAGCTCAGCCCGCGCCGCGCCGAGCGCGTTCTCGTCGAGATCGATCAGATGCTTCGCCACACGGCGAGTATATACGACACGCTCGTCGTATAGCCCCTGCCCGCCTGCCCGGCGCGGGCGCCTACGCGCCCGGCGCGCGGTACCCCACCGACCGCTTGCTGGCGTCGTCGACCTGCTCGGGCGTGAGCAGCGGGACCGTCTTCACCGTGGCGCCGCCGCGGGCGTTGACCGCGATCGCCAGCGCCGCCGCGCTCTCGTTGTCCGGCACGTCGACGACGACGTAGGCGTCGACGTCGCCGAACCCGAAGTAGAACGACTCGACCGAGCCGCCGAGGCCCTCGGCGGCGGCGGTCACGGCCTCCCGCCGGGACGCGCCCCCGGCGCGCTGGATGCCCTGGGCCCCCTCGGTCGTGTAGCGAGCCTCGACTAGGAACTTCGGCATGGCGCTCTCCCCGGTTGGTGATGGTCGGCGCACGGACACTCTCACCGCGCGGGCGCCGACGCAACTGCGCGCACCGGAACGAGGCGGCCTGCGACTATGCGCCGGGCACCGCCGACGACGACCGCCCGGAGGACGGATGGACCTCGAGCCCAGCGACCGCTGCCAGGACTTCCAGGCGCGGCTCACCGCGTTCATGGACGCGCACGTCTATCCCGCCGAGGCCGTCTACGAGCAGGAGCTGCGCGACGCCGGCGACCCGCACGCCCAGCCGGCGGTGATGGAGGCGCTCAAGGCCGAGGCCCGCCGCCAGGGGCTGTGGAACCTCTTCCATCCCGACCCGGAGTTCGGCGCCGGGCTGACGAACGCCGACTACGCGCCGCTGGCCGAGATCCTCGGCCGCAGCCACATCGCCTCGGAGGCGTGCAACTGCTCGGCGCCGGACACGGGCAACATGGAGGTGCTCACCCAGTTCGGCACCCCCGAGCAGCGGGAGCGCTGGCTGCGTCCGCTGCTCGACGGGGACATCCGCTCGACCTTCGCGATGACCGAGCCCGACGTCGCGAGCTCCGACGCGACGAACGTCGAGCTGCGGATCGAGCGCGACGGCGAGGACTACGTGCTGGACGGCCGCAAGTGGTGGGCCTCCGGCGCGCTTCATCCCCACTGCCGGATCCTCATCGTGATGGGCAAGACCAACCCCGACGGGCCGCCCCACCGCCGGCAGAGCATGGTGCTCGTCCCGCTCGACACCCCGGGCGTGACCGTGGTGCGCGGGTTGCCGGTCTTCGGCTACCAGGAACAGGAGGGACACGCCGAGCTGGCCTTCTCCGACGTCCGGGTGCCGGCGGCCAACCTCGTCGCCGGCGAGGGCGACGGGTTCCTCATCAGCCAGGCGCGCCTGGGGCCCGGCCGCATCCATCACTGCATGCGCTCGGTCGGCGCGGCCGAGCGCGCGCTCGAGCTGCTCTGCCGCCGCGCGAGCGAGCGGGTCACCTTCGGGCAGCCGGTCGCGACCCGGGCCAACGTGCAGGACTGGATCGCGGAGTCGCGCATCGAGATCGAGATGCTCCGGCTGCTCGCGCTCAAGACCGCCTGGCTCATGGACACCGTCGGCAACCGCCACGCCCGGACCGAGATCGCCGCGATCAAGGTCGCCGCGCCGAACGTCGCGCTCAAGGTCATCGACCGCGCGATCCAGGTGCACGGAGGCGGTGGCGTATCCGACGACTTCCCGCTCGCCCGGATGTGGGCCCACATGCGGACCCTGCGCCTGGCCGACGGACCCGACGAGGTGCACAAGATGACGATCGCCCGCCGCGAGCTGCGCCGTCACGCCCCCGAACCATCGACATGAGGAGAGTCCCGCCATGCCGCTGAGCCGCCGAGCCGTCCCCAAGCCGCGAGAGGAGGCGCGCGACGCAAACGTGGACGCGCTCGACAACGAGATGCTCGAATTGCCACACCACCGGCTGGCCGAGCGCGGCATCGAGGCGATGCCGGCCTACGAGCTGATGCGCGGCGAGCTGCTGCTCGACGGCAGCGCGCGGCTCAACCTCGCGACCTTCGTCACCACCTGGATGCCCGAGATCGCCGGCCGCCTGATGGCCGAGACCGCGGACAAGAACATGATCGACAAGGACGAGTACCCGCAGACGGCCGAGATCGAGGCGCGCTGCGTGAACATCCTCAGCGACCTGTGGAACGCGCCCGCGGGCTCCGAGCCGACCGGCTGCTCGACGACCGGCTCCTCCGAGGCGGTCATGCTCGGCGGCATGGCGCTGAAGTGGCGCTGGCGGGATCGGATGAAGGCCGCGGGCAAGCCGGGCGAGAAGCCGAACCTCATCATGGGCGCGAACGTCCAGATCTGCTGGGAGAAGTTCTGCCGCTACTGGGAGGTCGAGCCGCGCGTGGTCCCGATGGAGGGCGATCGCTTCCACCTCGACGCCGCGGAGGCGGTGAAGCGCTGCGACGAGAACACGATCGGCGTCGTGGCGATCCTCGGCTCGACGTTCGACGGCAGCTACGAGCCGGTGGCCGAGATCGCCGCGGCGCTCGATCGCCTCCAGGCCGAGCAGGGCCTCGACGTCCCGATTCACGTCGACGCCGCCTCGGGCGGCTTCATCGCCCCGTTCCTGCACCCGGACCTCGACTGGGACTTCTGCCTGCCGCGCGTGCAGTCGATCAACGCCTCGGGCCACAAGTACGGGCTCGTCTACCCGGGCGTCGGCTGGGCGATCTGGCGCGACGCGGAGGCGCTGCCGAAGGACCTCGTGTTCGACGTCAACTACCTCGGCGGCCACATGCCGACCTTCGCGCTGAACTTCTCGCGGCCGGGCAGCGAGGTCATCGCGCAGTACTTCATGTTCCTGCTGCTCGGCAAAGCGGGCTACACGCGGGTGCAGAAGAACTCCTCCGACATCGCGCAGTACCTCTCGGGCCACATCGCGGAGATGGGTCCCTACGAGCTCATCACGAAGGGCGACGAGCTGCCGGTGTTCGCCTTCCGCCTGAAAGCGGAGATCGAGAATTACACCGTGTTCGACGTCTCCGCCCGGCTCCGCGAGGCCGGTTGGCTCGTCCCGGCCTACACCTTCCCGGAGAACCGCCAGGACCTTTCGGTGCTGCGGATCGTCGTGCGCGCGGGGATGACGCTCGACATGGCGGACCTCCTCCTCGAGGACCTCGGCCGGCGCACCGACGACCTCGAGGCGCTGACCGAGCGGCTGCCCGACGCGCTCGCCGCGACCCAGGGCGGCTTCGCGCACTGAGGCGCCCGGGGGCGGTCGTTCGTCACGCGCCGACGGCGCTCGCCGCCGGCAGGCGGACCTCGGCGCGGAGGCCGCCGAGGTCCGCGTCGCCGAGGCGCAGGGTCCCACCGTGCAGCTGGACCTGCTGGGCGACGATCGCCAGGCCGAGTCCGGTGCCGGGGGCCGTCGCGTCCGCGCCGCGGGTGAAGGGGTCGAGGACGGCCGCGCGCTCCGCGGCAGGGAGCCCGGGACCGTCGTCCTCCACACGGATCACGAGGTCGGCGCCGTCGGGCGCGAGGCCGACCGCGACCCGACCGCCATCGCGCCCGTGCAGCGCGGCGTTGTCGAGCAGGTTGTCGACGACGAGGCGCAGACCGCTCGGCCATCCGTCGACGGCGGCGTCGCCGATGCCGTCCTCCAGCGCGTAGTCCGCCGCCGGATGGCGGCGCCGGGCGCCGTGGATCGCGGCGTCGACGAGATCGGCGAGCTCCACCCGCTCGCGCGGCAGGCTCTCGGCCGCCTCGCCGCGCGCGAGCGCCTGGAGGCCGGCGAGGAGATGCGTCATCCGCTCCTGCTCCGCGGTGGTCTCGCGCAGGAGGACCGCGCGCTCGGCGACCGGCAGGTCCGGGTTGCGCTCGAGCGCGTCGAGGTTCGCACGCAGGCCCGTGAGCGGCGTGCGCAGCTCGTGGCCCGCGTCGGCGGCGAAGCGCCGCGTGGCCAGCAGCGCCCGCTCGAGCGCCTCGGTCGAGGCCCGCAGCCGGACCAGCATCTCGTTGAGCGCCCGCGCCAGCGAGCGGACCTCGTCGGGCCCGTCGTCCTCGGGCAGCGGCGTGCCGAGATCCTCCGCGCCGCTCACGCGCGCGGCCCGCTCGCGCAGGCGGCCCAGCGGGCGGACGGCCAGGCTCGTGAAGCCCCAGGCCGCGAGGCCGGTGAGGATGAGCGCGCCGAGCCCGAGCAGGAGGACGACGTTGCGGGTCCGGTTCACGCGCTCCTCGACCGGCTGGAGGCTGCTGAGCACCTCGATGCGCAGCCCCGCCCCGGGCTCGAGCGGCGCGGCGAGCGAGCGCCACGGAACACCGTCGATGTCGACGGTGCTCAGGCCGTCGCGGGCGGGGACCGCCGGGGCGTGCGCCGGCACGTCGCCGCGCTGCTCGACGACCTGTCCGCGGGAGGCGACCTGGACGAAGGTCCCCGAGCCGGCGAGCAGGCCGCCGGGGCCGCCGTCGCCGTCGGGCCGGCCGCCGGGGCGGCCCGGCAGCCGCGGCGCGCCCGGCGGCCGGCGCGCGATGTCGGCGGCGCGCTGGCGCAGGTCGCGGTCGACGGCGTCGCGGCCATCGCGCTCGATCTCGCTGAGCAGGATGAGCCCGGTGACCGCGCCCGTGAGGGCGATGGCGGCCACGGCGGCGAGCGTGATCCGCGCTCGCAGGCTGCGCGGGCCCCTCATGGCCGCAGCGCCCAGCCGACCCCGCGGACGGTGTGGAGCATGCGCGGCTCGCCGTCGGCCTCGAGCTTGCGCCGGAGGTAGCCGACGAAGACGTCGGCCACGTTGGTCTCGACGTCGAACGTGTAGCCCCACACCTGCTCCAGCAGCTGATCGCGCGAGAGCACCTGCGACGGGTGGCGGGCGAACGCCTCGAGCAGGTCGAACTCGCGGCGCGTGAGACCGAGCTCGCGCCCGCCGCGGGTGGCGACTCGCCGGCGGGCGTCGACGACGAGCTCGCCGAGCACGAGCGCGGCGCCGTCGTCGCCTCCGCGGCGCCGCAGGAGCGCGTGGAGCCGCGCCGTGAGCTCGGCGATCGCGAACGGCTTCACGAGGTAGTCGTCGGCGCCGGCCTGCAAGCCCGCCACGCGGTCGTCGATCTCGTCGCGGGCGGAGAGGATGCACACCGGGACGTCGACGCCGCTCGCGCGCAGGCGCCGCACGACGCTCACGCCGTCGAGGTCCGGCATCGTCACGTCCAGGACGACGATCTCCGGCGGCCGGCGCGCCACCGCCCCCAGCGCCGCCGCGCCGCCCGCCGCCGTGGCCACGGCGAAGCCCTCGAGGCGCAGCGCGCGCTCGAGGGCCTGCCGGACCGAGGCCTCGTCGTCGACGACGAGGACGAGTGGGTCAGGGGCGGGAATGGGAACCCGCCCCGGGTGGCCTACGGACGGTCACCGGGCCCATCATGGGGCAGCGACGCGAACGCCGCCGCGACCTTCGCCTGCGGGATCCCGAGCTGCTTCGCCAGGGAGGCCGTGAAGGCGGCGCGCCTCGCGGCGTGCTCTTTCTCCATCGACGCGCGGAGCTTTGTCAGCGCCGCGGTCACCTTCGCCTCCGGCAGGCCGAGCTCCTTGGCGAGCGCGGCGGCCGGCGGGCCCTTGGGGCCGCGGCCCTCGGGGCCTCCGGGTCCGCCCGGGCCACCGGGCCCGCGACCGCCCGGGCCGTGGCCCATCGGCGGCCCGGCCTTCTGCAGCGCCGCCTGGAGGGTCGCGGTGCTGACGCCCAGGGACTTCGCGAGCCCGTCGAGCGACGGCGGCGAGCCCTGCTGCGGCCGGTTCGCGTCGAGCGCGGCGCGCACCTTGGCGGCGTCGATGCCCAGCGCGGCGCCGAGCGCCTTCGCGAACCCGGCCGGTCCGTCGCCGTGCCGGCCGCCCGGCTCCGGCGGGCGGAGCTTGTCGAGGGCCGCGGTGAGCTGCGTGGTCGACACGCCCAGCTCGGTGGCCAGCGCCTTGGTGAACGCAGCGCGGCGGTCGCCGCGCCGGTCGCCCGAGGGCTTGACCTCCTGGAACGCGCTCTGGAGCTTGGCCACTGAGACGCCGAGCTTCTGGGCGAGCGTGTCGAGGCCAGGGCCACGCGGCCCGCCTGGACCGTCGCGCCAGCCGCGCGGGCCGGTGTCGGTCGTGGTCGCGCCGGCGGTGCGGGCGGCCTGCGCCGACCCGTCGTCGGCCTGACTGCCGAGGGCGTAGGCCCCCGACGCGAGCGCCAGCGCCGCGGTGGCGGCGATGGCGGTCTGCTTTGCCCGAGTGGTCATGTCATGTCACCTCTGGAGGGGTTCGGTGCGGGGCGGGGCGGCCCCCGGATGACGACCACCGTCGCGGCGGCGATTGTGAGCGGGCTAAGAACACTGCGCCGATGCCGGCGCCTAAGAACGATCTCAGACGGCGCTTAGGACGGGGAGGGCGGGTGCGGGGAGCCTCGCTGCATGCCCTCCTCCATCGGTTCATCACCTCCCGCGCGGCGCCCGAGCTGGCGCCGCCTCCTGGTCGGGACCACCGTCGTGTTCCTCGTCGTGCTCGCCTTCCTCGCGGGCCGCCTGCGCGCCGGACTCGATCCCGCGCAGGCGACGCAGAGCGCGAAGCGCGTGCACGCCACCACGGTGACGCGGGCGGCGAACTCGTCGGCCACGGCCGCCGGCAGCCAGGCGTCCCAGAGCTCCGCGTCGGCGTCCGGGGCGACGTCCTCCGCCCCGGCTGCGACGACGCCGGACCCGAGCCCGCCGACCACCCACGCCTCATGAGCCGGGTCGAGACCCGGTTTGCGTCGATGGGCACGCAGGCCCATGTCCGGCTGGAGTCGGCCGTCGTCCCGGAGGACGACCTGCGCCGCCACGCGGCGGCCATCGCCGAGGAGCTCGCCGCGATCGAGGCCGCGCTCACGCGCTTCGCGCCCGACAGTGAGCTGTGCGCGCTGAATCGCGATCCACGCCCGTCGGTCCCCGCCTCGCCCGCCGTTCGCGCGCTCGCCCGCGCGACCCGGTGGGCGGGGGAGGCGAGCGGTGGCCTGGTGGACGCGACGCTGCTCGGGCCGCTCGAGGCGGCGGGTTACGCCGGCTCGCGCGCGGGCCAGACCCCCGCGCCCCCCGCGCCGCTCGACCTCGCGCTGGCCGGCGCCCCGCCTCGCCGGCCCGCCGGGCCGAGCCCGGCCGCCCGCTTCGCCGCGGTGGGCGCCGACGCGCGCGCGGTCCGGCGGCCCCCTGGCGTGCGACTGGACTCCGGGGGCCTGGGCAAGGGCCTCGCCGCCGATCTCGCCGCGGAGTGCCTGCCCGTCGGCGTTCGCTACTCGATCTCGTGCGGCGGCGATCTGGCGCTCGGCGGTCCCGACGGCGGACCGCCGTGGGACGTCGCGGTGGCGGACGCGCGGGTCGGCGCCGAGGTCCATCGGCTGCGCGTGCGCTCCGGCGGCGTCGCCACCTCCGGGATCCACGCACGGCTGTGGCGCGAGGCCGACGGTGGCTACGCGCACCACCTGCTCGACCCGGCGACCGGCCGGCCCGCATGGACCGGGCTCGTGGCGGTCACGGCGGTGGCCGCCAACGCGCTCGCGGCCGAGGTCGCAGCGAAGGCCGCGCTGCTCGCGGGACCCGACCGCGCATGCGGGCTGCTGCCGCGCGGCGGCGTGCTCCAGCACGACGACGGCCGCGTCGAGGTGGTCCCGGCGGTCCGGGTCCTGCGCGTCCGGCGGACCGGCGCCGAGCCGATCGTCGCATGATCGGCACCGACCCGATCGACCAGGCCTGGTGGCTCGCCGCGCGTTCCGCGGGCATCGTCGCCTACCTCGCGCTCAGCGCCTCGGTCGTGCTCGGCCTCTCGATGGCCGTGCGCGTCGCGCCCCGCCGCCACCGCCCGGCCCTCCGGGTCCTCCACGAGCGGGTGGCGCTGATCGCGCTCGGCGCGCTCGGCGCCCACGGCCTCCTCCTCCTGCTCGACCGCTGGCTCCACCCGGGCCTGAGCGGGCTCCTGGTGCCGTTCACCCTCGGCTACCGGCCGCTGTTCACGGGGCTCGGGACCCTCGCCGCCTACCTCACGGCCGGCCTGTCGCTCTCTTACTACGCGCGAGGACGCCTCGGGCCGCGCCGCTGGCGCACGGCCCACCGCCTGATACCCATCGCCTGGGCGATGGCCACCGTGCACGTCCTCGGGGCCGGCACCGACGCCGGCAGCCTGTGGCTCCAGGCGCCCCTCGCGCTGGCGATCGCCGCGATCGCCGCGCTGCTCGCCTACCGGCTGTGGCCGCCCACGGCGCGGCCGTCACGCGTCGCCGCCTCGCGATAGCGTCGGGCGCCGGCGGCCCTCCGGCCGCAGCCCCGGATGATCACCGTCGACGCCACCTCGTTCTTCCTCGTCACGCTGACGGCGGCGGTCGCGGCCCTCATCGTGGTCGTGGTCCCCAAGCGCCTGGCCCCGCCGGTCGTGGTACTCGAGCTCTTGCTCGGCATCGTCATCGGCCCGCAGCTCCTCGGCGTCGCCGAGCCCGACGACTTCATCACCTTCCTCTCGAACCTCGGCCTCGGCATGCTCTTCTTCTTCGCCGGCTACGAGATCGACTTCGAGCGCATCAGGGGCCGCCCGCTCGCGCTCGGCGCGTGGGGTTGGGGCCTGTCGGTCGCGCTGGCCTACGGCATCGGCGGGCTCCTGGCCACGGCGGGCATCGTGCTCTCGTTTCTCTATACGGGATCGGCGATCGCCACGACCGCGATCGGGACGCTCATCCCGATCCTGCGCGACGCGGAGGAGCTGCACACGCGCTTCGGGACCTTCCTGCTCGCGGCCGGCGCCTGCGGCGAGTTCGGCCCGATCCTGCTCGTCACGCTGGTCCTCTCCACCCAGCACCCGCTGAGCGAGGCCCTGATCCTCGTCAGCTTCATCGTGCTGGCGATCGCCATGGCGATCCTCTCGGTGCGACTGGCGGGCAAGGGCTGGACCGTGGTGGAGAAGACGCTCGAGTCGAGCGCGCAGCTCGGCGTGCGACTTGCCGTCCTGCTCGTCTTCGGGCTCGTGGGGCTCGCCAACGAGCTCGGGCTTGACCTGCTGCTCGGCGGCTTCGTCGCGGGCATGATCACCCGTGTCGCCCTGCGCGGACGCGAGGTCCAGATCTTCGACTCGAAGCTCAACGCGATCGGCTTCGGCCTGCTCATCCCGTTCTTCTTCGTGACCAGCGGGATGAACTTCGATCTCGAGGCGCTGGTGTCGAGCAGCGACGACCTCCTGCGCCTGACGCTGTTCCTCGCCCTCTTCCTCGTCGTGCGCGGGGTGCCGGCCCTCGTGCTTTACCGTCGCGATCTCGCCTCGCGCGAGCGGGTGGCGCTCGCCTTCTTCTCGGCCACGCAGCTACCGCTCGTCGTCGCGATCACGACGATCGCCAGCGAGACGCACCACATGCGCACGGTCACCGCGGCCGCGCTGGTCGGCGCGGCGATCCTCTCGACGCTGATCTTCCCGTTCGTCGGGCTCGCGCTGCGGCGCGGCGCCGGCGAGGAACCGGAGCCGGAGGGCCGGTCCGCCGAGCCGTTGGCCGGGGCCGCGACCGCGTGACCCTGCCTGACGGCGCCCGGCCGGGCGCCGTCATCGCCCGCGACGCCGACGACGGGCTGCTGGGCGCGGACCCGTCGGGGAACCGCCTCCGGCTCCGCGCCTGACGGACTACGCGATCGCGGTCGCCCGCGCGGCGTTCGCCACGATCGCCTCGATGATCGTCGGCCACGCCCCGCGCGGCAGGTCGTGGCCCATCCCGGGGATCGTCACGAGCTCCGCTTCGGGGATCGCCGCCGCCGTCGCGCGACCGCCGCCGACCGGGATCAGCGGGTCCTCCTCGCCGTGGATCACCACCGTGGGGACGTCGAGCGCGCGGAGCGCCTCGGTGCGGTCTCCGGAGGCGGCGATGGCCATGAGCTGGCGCGCCGTTCCCATCGGGTTACGGCCCCGGTCGTAGGCCCGGCCCGCGACGTCGCGGACCCAGGCCTCGTCACGGTCGAAGCCCGGCGAGCCGATCACCGCGCCGGTCCGCACCGCCCACTCGACCATCCCGTCGCGGTCGTCGGGCGGCGGCGTGAGCAGCGCGGGCAGCGCCTGGGCCTTGGGCATCGACACCGCGCGCTCGCCCGTGGTGGACATGATCGAGGCGAGCGAGCGCACGCGGGAGCCATGCCGGATCGCCAGCGTCTGGGCGATCATCCCGCCCATCGAGGCGCCGACCACGTGCGCCGCCCCGATCCCGAGGTGGGCGAGCAGGCCGGCGGCGTCGTCGGCCATGTCCTCCAGCGTGTAGGCGGCCGAGGCGACGTTCCCCGCGATCGCGGCCATCGGGTCCGGCGGCGGACCGCCTTCGATCGCGGTCGAGCGGCCCGCGTCGCGGTTGTCGAAGCGGATCGGCCGGAAGCCGCGCGCCGCGAGCTCGCCGACGAAGTCGTCGGGCCAGAAGATCATCTGCGTCCCGAGGCCCATGATCAGGAGCATCGGAGCGGCGTCCGGCTCGCCGGACATCTCGTAGGCGAGCTCGATCTCGCCGACCCTGGCGGTCTGCTCGCTCATCTCGGCCCCGGAACGACGAACGCCCCCCGCACCGTGCGGGGGGCGTCGTACAGCGGTCCGGCGTCGATCGTCGCGCCTAGATCGGCGTGACGTTGACGGCCTTGGGGCCCTTGTCGCCGGGCTCGGCGTCGAAGCTGACCTTCGCGCCCTCCGCGAGCGAGCGGTAGCCGTCGCTGTTGATCGCGGTGTGGTGGACGAAGAGATCCTTCCCTCCGTCGTCGGGCGTGATGAAGCCGAAGCCCTTCTCGTCCTTGAACCACTTCACGGTTCCGGTTGGCATGTTTCCTCCACGGTGGTGTGCTCTGCGAACGTGGAGGTGCTGTTTGGCGACGACCGACGGGCGCTGGCACGGCTTTGCCGAACCTCATGGCCCGGCCTTGTCGGCGCGACCATAGCAAGCGGGCTACGCCGTGGAGCGCTTGACGGGAACGGTGCGCTCACTATCCGGGAGGGTCGGCCGGCGGCCGCAGCCCGACCTCCGCGAAGGCCGCCGCCACGAGCGCGTCGTGACGCCCCTGCTCGAGGTCGCCGAACGGGTCCTGCGTGTAGGCGGCCAGCGCGCCGTAGGGCAGGTGGAAGGCGGCGCGCGTGGCGAGCAGGCGGCGGCGCTCCGCCGTGGCCGGGCCGCGCATGAGCCGGTCGGCCTGGGTCAGCCGGCGGACGCGGAGCAGGCGCCAGGGGACGTAGAGCGCGAGCAGGACCGACGTCGGGAGGGGGAACGTCGTCCAGCCGAGGATCCGGGCGAGGTCGAGCACCGCCGAGGTCCCGCTGCGCCCGGCGTCGGCGAGGCGGCCGCTGGTCTGCGCGCCCGCGTCCTGGAACGCGCCCGCGACGCCGCTCCCGATGAGCGGGACGTCGCCGACCGCCTTGCCGGCCGGGCGCAGCCCGTCCTCGACGGCCGAGCCCGCGCTCTCGAGGCCCCGGCCGACCGCCGCAAGGTCATCCACCGCGTCGTGCACCTGCACGCCCGCCCAGGCGAAGGCCGCGACCAGGAGCAGGCCGACGAGGTCCTGAGCGATCGCCATCGCGCGGTGAGCCGGGATGTCGGGGTACAGCCGCACGGGCGCCGACGTACGCGAGAGCGCGGGCCAGATGGTCAGCGGCCGCCGCCTCCGCCGAAGGCCTGGAACACCGCGAGGGCGAATCCGCCCCAGATCAGCAGGAGGTAGGCGACCGCGAGCAGAGCGCCCGCGCCCTGGAAGACCAGGCCGAGGACTGCCAGCGCCCCGGACGCGAGCGTGCGGAGCAGGCCGACCGCCCCGCCTCGCCGCCGGGAGCCCGACGCGGTGACACCGACGGGCGCCACGACTCCGGGCGTGGCGTTGAGCGCCGCCGTTCCCAGCAGCTCGCCCACGGCGGCCGGCGCCATCCCGAGGTCGTGGTCGCGGCAGTGCCCCATGAGCTCGCCGGCGTTGCGGAGCGTCAACACCTCGGCGTCGTACTTCGCCGCCAACGCGGCCAGCGCCCGGGTCGTCTCCCGGTCGGCGCGGGCAGGGAGCACGAGCCAACGCGGGCGGGCGAACTGCGCTCGGAACCCGTCCGGGTGCAGGTCGACCTCGCCCCAGGCCTCGACGATCCCGGTGACCGAGCCGGTCCAGCGCGGCGGCGGGAACACGTAGTCCGCGTTGTCTTGAGACGGATGCCAGGCGTAGATCCCACAGTCGCAGCCGACACGCGGCGGCAGGGCCGACGGCGCGCCGCCCGGCGCGACCCGCCTACTTCACGCGCACCCGCATGCTCATGCCGCTGTGGACGGTGCAGACCACGACGAACGAGCCGCGGCGGTTGAAGCGGTGCGCGTAGCGGTAGCCGCGCACGCGCGTGGAGGACCCGAAGCGGCGGGCGGTGACGTTGTGCGGCTGACCGTTGCGCCGCGACCACGACCACGTGACCTTGCCGCCCCTGCGGATGGTGACGTGCGAGGGCGAGAAGCGGTTGTCCTTCACCGTCACGCGCGCGGACGCGGAGGTGGCGGTCGGGCCGCCGGCCGCGGCGGTGGCGGTCGCGGCGACGGGCGCGGCGGTGACGAGCGCCGCGCCGGCGGCGAGCAGGGCGAGGGTGGGGCGGGACATGGCTGATCTCCTGGTCGGCTGGCGGGAGCGGCGTGAGCGACGGTAGCAAGCTATTCGCACGCCGGGTGCAGATACCCCCGGCGACGCGCCGGGTTGCAGGCCGCATCCGGACCGACGCGCGCCTTGACCGCGCTCGGCGGCCGCGGATAGGGTCGGACGCGATGCCAGGGAGGAGGCTCACCTCGCGGCCCGGAAGGCCCGCCGCCGTGATCGTCGCGCTCGTCGCGGCGGTGCTCGCGCTCGCCCTCCCCGCGCTCGCCGCCGCACACCGCCCGCAGGCCGACCTCTCCGGCGTCGACCTCTCCACCGCGGACCGCTGCGACCCGATCTCGCCCGCGCGCTGTCTGCTCCCCTTCCCCAACGACTACTTCACC
The DNA here is from genome assembly GCA_038251325.1 of Solirubrobacterales bacterium. Lineage (GTDB taxonomy): Bacteria > Actinomycetota > Thermoleophilia > Solirubrobacterales > Solirubrobacteraceae > JBBSBL01. The sequence continues at coordinate 17,440 of JBBSBL010000017.1, forward strand.
CGCTACGACGCGGACAGCCCGACGACCGGGACGCGGCTCGCGCTGGACCCGCGCTCGATGCCGCGCAACGCCGCCGGCGTCGCGGTGGACCCCGCCGACCTCAACCGCTCCGACGGCTTCAGCCCCGGCCAGCCGATCGTCGTCAAGGTGCCCGGTCTCGACACGCCGACCGCCTTCCAGCAGACGGGGGCGGCGCCGATCACCGACATCGGCTCGAGCCTGCGTCGCGACCAGCCGATCGTCGTGATCGACGCGCGCACGCTGAAGCGCGTCCCGATCTGGTCCGAGCTCGACGCGACGTCCCCCTCGCCGGAGACGACCACACTGATCACCCGCCCGGCCGTCAACTGGCGCGAGGGCCACCGCTACATCGTCGCCCTGCGCCGCCTGCGCGCGGCGGACGGCAGCGTGCTGCCGGCGCCGAAGGTGTTCAAGGCCTACCGCGACCGGGAGTCGACGAACGAGCCCGTGATCGAGAAGCGCCGCTGGCACATGGACGGGGTCATGCGGCGCCTGGAGCGGGCCGGCGTTGCGCGGGGGGACCTCTACCTCGCCTGGGACTTCACGGTGGCCAGCCGCCGCGGCCTGACCGACCGCGCGCGCACGATCCGCGACGACGCCTTCGCCCAGCTCGGCGAGACGAACACGGGGAACCTGCGGACCGAGGGCACCCCACCGCGCTACACGATCACGAGCGTCGAGGAGTTCACCGCCGCGCAGAACCCGGACACCGCCCGGCGGGTCCGCGGGACGGTCGAGGTTCCCTGCTACCTGAACCAGCCGGGCTGCCCGACGGGCGCCCGCTTCGCGCTGAGCCCGGGCGGCCTCGGGCTCCCCCAGCGCACGCCCGGCAACGTCTTCCAGGCGCCGTTCATCTGCGACGTTCCGCGCTCGGCGGTGGCGCCGGACGCGCCGCCGGCCCGGCCCGTGATCTACGGCCACGGCCTGCTCGGCGACCCCTCGGAGCTCACCGCCGGGCAGTTCCAGGCGGCGCGGAACCGCGGCAACCTCGTCTTCTGCGGCACGCCGTGGATCGGGATGTCGGTCGGCGACCTCGGCACCGTCGCCCAGATCCTTCAGGACCTCAACAAGTTCCCGGAGCTCGCCGACCGGGTCCAGCAGGGGTTCGTCGACTTCCAGTACCTCGGCCGGCTGATGATCCACCCCGACGGGTTCGGGGCGAACCCCGCCTTCCAGAAGGCGGACGGGACCTCCGTGCTCTCGACGCGCCGCCTCTACTACAACGGCAACAGCCAGGGCGGCATCCTCGGCGGCGCGCTGAGCGCGCTCGGCATCGACTTCACCCGCGCCGTGCTCGGCGTGCCGGCGCAGAACTTCTCGACGCTGCTGCAGCGCTCGACCCAGTTCGTCCGCTTCTCCCCGCTGCTGAACAACGCGTACCCCGACCCGATCGACCGCCAGCTCGGGCTCTCGATGATCCAGCTGCTGTGGGACCGCGCCGAGGCGAACGGCTACACCCAGCACCTCACGCGCGACCCGCTCCCCGGGACGCCGCGCAAGCGGGTGATCCTCATCGAGGCCTTCGGCGACCACCAGGTCGCGAACGTCGCGACCGAGACCGAGGCCCGCACGATCGGCGCGCGTCTGCGCACGCCGGCGCTCGACCCGGGACGCAGCCTCGACGTCCATCCGTTCTGGGGCATCCGGCCGATCCCGTCCTACCCGTATCGCGGATCAGCGCTCGTCGTGCTCGACACCGGGCCGCTGCGGACCGTCGGCGGGCAGACGCTCGGCACGCCGCCCTCGCCGCTCACGAACACCGCGCAGACCGTCGGGAACGACCCGCACGGGTCCGGCGGCGACGAGCCCTGGGTCTACGAGATGGTCGACCCGTTCTTCCAGCCCGACGGCGTGGTCGTGGACCGCTGCCCCGGGAAGCCGTGCTACGCGGACGGCTGGACCGGCCCGTAGCCGGCGCCGCCGCTCAGGCTGAGAAGGCGCTCGTAGCGAGCACCCGCATCTGCTGCCACGGGATCCCGTCGGTCGGGCCGCGGCTCAGCCCGTCGCCGGTCTGGCTCGCGAGCTGGTCGCGGATCAGATTGCCCCAGTAGCCGCCCGGCGGGTCGCCGCCCACGGCGTGCCAGTCGGCGGTCCCGCCGTAGGCACGATCGAGCTCCATCGAGATCGCGTAGGCGTCGGTCATCCCGCTCCCGTCCACCACGATCGCGCCGTAGCGCTGCAGCGCGCGGCAGATCATCCGCAGCATGCCCGTCTCGGGGCCGGCCGGATCGCGTCCCGGCACGGTCCTGGTCGAGCAGTCGACGGACGGATCGAGCTGCAGGCGCATACCGATCTGCATCGGGCCGTTGCCGGACTGGTCCGACCGCGTCGCGGGTAGCCGGTGGCCCGAGCCGATGTCGGGCGCGGTCAGCCGCAGCGCGTGGCGAATCTCACCGTGCGCGACATCCCATCCGCGCAGCAGCCCGACCCATGAGAGCCCGCTGCCGGTGCCGTAGCCCGCGAACGGCAGGCCGTCGCTGTCGCGGCCGTAGCGGAAGAGGCCGTAGCCCTCGGCGTCGATCGTGTGCGCCGAGTGGTCGATCCGCGCGCGGTAGAGCCGCAGCTCCACCTGCTTGCCGTCGGTCGTGCTGCTCGGGTCGAGGATCACCACCGGCGAGTCCTCGGGCGGTGTGCCGCCGGCGGTCGTCCCCGCGGGCACCCGCCAGTTGAACGTCGCGCCGGCTGCGCGCACCGTGTAGAGCGGGTCGCTCGGAGAGGCCACCCAAACGCCGGGCGGCCCGCCGCCGTCGAGCAGCGCGACGCGCTCCCGCGTCATCGCGCCGGTCATCGCCGAGATGATCGCGCCGGAGCTCGGATCGGTCGGGACGCCGGCCGGGATCGGCTCGTTGAAGGCGCCCGCGTAGGCGCCGCCGTAGCGGTAGGGGATCGACTCCGGCGGCAGCGCCGCAAACGGCGTGTCGGGCGAAACCCAGGCGGGCGGCGGCGAGCCGGAGGGCGGCGGCGGGCCCGAGGGCTGCGCCGGGCGCGCCGGGCGCTTCGGGCGGCTGGGCGCGCGGCGCTCGGCCAGCGCGATCCGGCCGATCGCGAGCCGGCGCGCGCAGCGACCCCGGCCGCCGGGGTTCGCCATTGCGACCGCGACCCGGTGGCGGCCGGGACGGCGAGCGAGGCGCCAGCGGTAGGTGCGCCAGCGGCGAACCGCGCGCACCCGCCGCGTCCTGCCGCGGTCGACCCGGATCGCGAGCACCGGCGGGCGGCGGCAGAAGCCCGCCCGCGCCGTCACGGCGATCCCGGTCAGACCGGCGGTGCGAACGCGCGTGACCGCCGCGCGGCGGCCCGCCAGCATCAGGTGCGCGCGCGCGCCGGCGCCGAGCGCGTGGGCGCCGGCGGGCCGCGAGAGGTCGGTGCCGCGCAGCCGGGCGGCGTCCGCGGCCGGAGCGGCGGCGAGCGCCGCCGCGACGAGGCTCGCGACGGCGAACAGGGCCGCGAGCCCCGGACGGGGCGAGGGTTGGGCGCGAGGCTGCATCGGGCGAGGGAGGACCGAGTCCTCCGGATCCGTCGCCCTCGCGCAAGCGCACCGTTAGGAATTGCGCGCCCCGCTACGCACAATGGCGATGCGCCGCTCGCAAAACCGGTGCAAAACGGCCGCGAAGGGGCGTGCACGCCGTCGGCGTCCTAACAGGAAATTCACGCGAGCACTGCGATTCTGGCCGCCGTGAGCGCGATCAGCCGTGCCGTCGATCGGCTGCCCGCCGGCGGGGTCTCTCCGCGCCACCTGGAGCGCGCGCGGACGGCGCTGGGGGCCGTGGCGCTGCTCGTCGTGATGGCCTGCAGCGCGCTGATCGTCGTCTCTTCGGCCGGCGGGCGCTCGCTGCTGGTCCCGGGGTACGGCCACCGGTTCCCCGGCTGGCTCAGAGGGCCGCTGCCGGCCCTGGACCCGCTCCGCTGGTCGCAGTTCGGGCCGGTCCTGCTCGTGCTGGTTGGCGGCTACCTCGTCCTCGCCCTCGGGCTGGGCAGGGTCCGCGGGTGGGCGCTGGGAGTCACGGTCGTCGGCCTGCACCTGCTCGTGTTCCTCGGGCCGCCGCTGCTCTCGCGCGACGTCTTCAACTACATCGAGTACGCGCGGCTCGGCGCGGTCCACCACCTGAACCCCTACGACCACGGAGCGATCTCCGCGCCGCTCGATCCAGCGGTTCACTACCTCGGCTGGCGCTACGTCCCAACCGTCTACGGCCCGATCTACACGCTTGCCAGCTACGCGAGCGCCGGATTCGGGCTCGGCGGCGCCCTGTGGGCGATGAAGGCCCTCACCTGCGCGGTCGCGCTCGGCGCGCTGGCGCTGCTGCGCAGCTGCGCGCTGCGCCTCGGGCGCGACCCGGTCGTGCCGGTCGCCCTGGTCGCGCTGAACCCGATCTGGCTGCTCTACGCGGTCGGGGGCGTGCACAACGACGTGCTGATGGTCGCGCCGATGCTCGCCGGGATCGCGCTCCACCTGTCGCGGCGCCCGGTCGCGGCCGGCGCATCGATCGTTGCCGCGGCCGGCGTGAAGCTGACCGGCGTGATCCTCCTGCCGTTCATGCTGGTCGCCTCCCGCGATCGCGGCCGGCTGCTGGCCGGCGCGGTCGCGGCGGCGGCCGCGATGGCCGCCGTGGCGCTGTTCGCCTTCGGCCCGCATGTGCTGGACCTCTTCGGCCTGCTCCGCCGCCAGCAGCACCTCGACGGCCTGCGCAGCGTCCAGCACATGCTCGGCGAGGTCGGCCTCGGCGCCCCGGCGCACACCCTGCGGACCGACGGGGCGCTCCTCGTCGTGATCGTGACGGTCTGGCAGCTGGTCCGCGTCCGTCGCGGGGCGGACTGGATCGCGGCGGCGGGCTGGTCGGTGCTCGCGCTGCTGCTCACCACGTCCTGGTTGATGCCGTGGTACCTGGTCTGGCTCCTCCCGCTGGCCGCGCTCGGCGCCTCGCGCCGCCTGCGCGGCGCAGCGCTCGCCTTCACGACCTACCTCGCGATCGTCGCTGTCCTGCCGCCGACCTGAGTCGCGCGCGGCAACTCCGACCTGAATTGAGCTATTTTCTCCGCTCGCCCACGACGAGCGGAGAAACCGACATGCCGGACCAGCACCCAGACACCATCGCCCTGCACGGCGGGCAGGAGCCCGACCCGACGACGAACGCCCGCGCCGTCCCGATCTACCAGACCTCGTCCTACGTATTCGACGACACCCAGCACGCGGCCGACCTCTTCGCGCTCGCCGTGCCGGGAAACATCTACACGCGGATCATGAACCCGACCCAGGAGGTGCTCGAGAACCGCCTCACGCAGCTCGAGGGCGGGGTCGGCGCCGTCGCGCTCGCCTCCGGGCAGGCCGCGGTCGTCTACTCGGTGCTGAACCTCGCGCGGGCCGGCGACAACATCGTCTCGGTCACCCAGCTCTACGGCGGGACCTACAACTTCTTCGCCCACACGCTGCCCCAGTACGGGATCGAGGTCCGCTGGGCGGACGCCGACGACCCGGGCGCAGTGGCCGGCCTGGTCGACGACAAGACCCGCCTGGTCTTTGGCGAGACGATCGGCAACCCGCGCGTGAACGTGATGGACGTCGCGGCGTGGGCCGAGGCGGCCCACGCGCACGGCCTGCCGCTGGTGATCGACAACACCGTGCCGACGCCGATCCTCAGCCGGGTCTTCGAGCTCGGGGCCGACATCGCCGTCCACTCGCTGACGAAGTTCATCGGCGGTCACGGCACCTCGATCGGCGGGGCGATCGTCGACGCGGGGAGCTTCGACTGGGTCGCGAACGCCGAGCGCTTCCCGGGGCTAACGCAGCCCGACCCCTCCTACCACGGGGTGGTCTGGGCCGACGCGCTCGGGCCGGCCGCCTACATCGGGCGGATCCGCACCGTGCTCCTGCGCAACATGGGCGCGGCGATCTCGCCGTTCAACGCGTTCCTCTTCCTCCAGGGCCTGGAGACTCTGCCGCTGCGGATGGAGCGCCACTCGGAGAACGGGCTCGCCATCGCGAAGCACCTCCAGGGCCACGACGCCGTGAGCTGGGTCTACTACCCGGGCCTGGAGGATTCGCCCTACAAGGCGGTCGCCGACCGCGTCCTGACCGGCGGCTACGGCGCGCTCGTGACCTTCGGGGTCAAGGGCGGCGCGGAGGCCGGCAAGAAGTTCATCGAGGGCCTCGGGCTCTTCAGCCACCTCGCGAACATCGGCGACGCGAAGTCGCTGGCGATCCACAACGCCTCCACCACGCACTCCCAGCTCAACGCCGAGGAGCTCGAGGCGGCGGGGGTGACGCAGGACACCGTGCGCCTCTCGGTCGGGATCGAGAACGTCGACGACCTGATCGCCGACCTCGACCAGGCCCTGGCCAAGGCGGGCGTGCCGACGCCGGCGTGACCGCGACGGCAGGGCTCGGCCGAGTCGAGACCCGGCGGGTCGTCCTCTTCGACGGGGACGACCCGCTCGTCCTGTCCTCGGGCGAGACGCTCGCGCCCGTCGAGGTCGCCTACGAGACCTACGGCGAGCTGAACGCGGAGCGGACCAATGCCGTCTTCGTCTGCCACGCGCTGACCGGCGACGCCCACGCCGCCGGGCACCACGGCGATCCCGAGCGGCGCGGCTGGTGGGACAACCTCATCGGCCCCGGTCGGGCGCTGGACACCGACCGCCTCTTCGTGATCAGCCCCAACCTGCTCGGCGGCTGCCAGGGCACGACCGGCCCGAGCTCCGAGCAGCCGGGCGCCGGGCGGCCCTACGGCCTGCGGTTCCCGCTCATCACCGTGCGCGACCTCGTCACCGTCCATCGCGCGCTCTGCGCGCACCTCGGCGTGCCGCGGCTGCTGGCGGCGATCGGCGGGTCGCTCGGCGGGATGCAGGCGCTCCAGTGGGCGATGGACGACCCCGACGCGATGGACGGCGCGGTCCTCGTCTGCGCCAGCGCGAAGCTCAGCGCCCAGAACATCGCCTTCTCCGCGATCGCCCGCGAGGCGATCATGCGCGACCCCTCCTTCGAGGACGGCGACTACTACGCGAGCGGCCGCCAGCCGGACTTCGGCCTCGCGCTCGCGCGCATGACCGCGCACATCACCTACCTGAGCGAGGAGGGGATGCGCCAGAAGTTCGGCCGCCGCAAGCAGGACCCGGAGAACGACGACCCGGGGTTCGCGGTGGACTTCCAGGTCGAGAGCTACCTGCGCCACCAGGGCGACACGTTCCCCGAGCGCTTCGACGCGAACTCCTACCTCTACTTCACGCGGCTGCTCGACTGGTTCGACCCGTTCGGCGAGCCCGACGCCGACGCGAGGCTCGCCGCGCTGCGCACGCGCTTCCTGCTCGTGAGCTTCGACACCGACTGGCGCTTCGGGACCGAGCACTCCAAGGCGATCCTCCGCGAGCTCGCGCGGGCCGGGGTGCCGGCCACCTTCCGCGAGGTCGAGTCGCCGTGGGGGCACGACAGCTTCCTGCTCGACGTGCCCGAGTACCACCGCACCGTGCGCGGGTTCGTCGACCGCCTCGCGGCCGAGCGCGGCGTGGGATGAGCCTGCGCCCGGACCTCGCGCTGGTCGCCGGCCTCGTGCCGGAGGGCTCGCGGGTGCTCGACCTCGGCTGCGGGGACGGCGCGCTGCTCGCCACGCTCATCGCCGAGCGCAGCTGCTCGGGCTGGGGCGTCGAGCTCTCCGACGAGGGGTTCCACGCCTGCCTCGCCCGCGGCGTGCCGGTCGTCCAGGGCGACGTCGACCGCGGTCTCGACGACGTGGACGACGACGAGGTCGACGTCGTCGTGCTGAGCGAGACGATCCAGGCGCTGCGCCGCCCCGCGCTCGCGCTGCGCGAGATGCGACGCGTGGCGACGCGCGGGATCGTCTCGCTGCCGAACTTCGGCCACTGGCGGCTGCGGGCCGGGCTCGCGCTGCGCGGCCGGATGCCGGAGTCCGCAGAGCTGCCCTACGCCTGGCACGAGACGCCGAACATCCACCTCTGCACGCTGCGCGACTTCGAGGCGCTGGCCCGCGACGAGCGCTGGCGTGTGGCGCGCCGGATCGCGCTCGACGAGCGCCACGGGCCGGCGAGCGGCGCGGCGGCGGGCCGGGGCACCAACCTGCTGGCGGCGGGGGCGGTCTACGTGCTCGAGCGGGGGTGAGGCGTCACCGCGACACGGACCCGGCGCGCCCACCGATCCGCCCGGCTACGATCGCCGTGGTGATCCTCCCCGTGATCTGCGCCCTCGCCGCGGCGCTGGCGCTGTCCGCCTGCGGGGCCGACGGCTCCGCGCGCTCGGTGGCGGCCACGCCCGCCCAGCCCCCGAGCGCCCCCGCGAGTGCGCCGAGCGCCGCCCGCGGCGGGCCGTGCGGGCGCGGTCGGCCGGGCCGCGCCCGCCACCGCCACGGGGTCTGGATCGTGGGGGAGTACAAGGCCTACGGCGACGTGGTCGGCTCGCGCGACGCGCCCTACATCAACTCGCTGGCGCGGCAGTGCGGCAGCGCCACCCGCTTCTACGCCAAGGCCCACCCGAGTCTCCCCAACTACCTCTACATGACCTCCGGCTCGACGCAGGGGATCACGGACGACGGCGAACCGGACTCGCACCGGATCGGCGCTCCGAGCATCTTCTCCCAGCTCGGCGGGGGCTGGCGGGCGCTGCAGGAGAGCATGCCGCGCAACTGCTCGACGTCGAGCAGCGGGCTGTACGCGGCCCGGCACAACCCGGCCGTCTACTACACGCGGATCCGGCGCGCCTGCGCGCGCCAGGACGTTCCGCTCCGCAACCCGCCGAGCCTCTCGGCTCGTTTCACGTTCATCACGCCGAACCTCTGCAACGACATGCACTCGTGCCCGTCGACCGGCTCGAAGTCGCAGCAGGTGCACACCGGCGACCGCTGGCTGTCGGCCTGGATCCCGCGCCTGCTGCGCTCGCGCGAGTACCGCTCCGGCCGCACGGTGATCTTCCTGACCTGGGACGAGGACGACTACTCCTCCGACCAGCGAATCGCGACGCTGGTGATCGGGCCGAGCGTGCGGCGCGGGCTGCGCGTCGCGCGGCAGTTCAGCCACGCCTCGCTGCTGCGCACGACCGAGCAGCTGCTCGGAGCCGGGGCGCTGGGGGATGCCGCCCGCGCACCGAGCATGCGCGGCCCGTTCGGGCTCTGAGCGGACCCGGCCGGCTCAGGCCGGCTTCGCCAGCCACGCCCGCACCTCCGCGCCGTGCTCGTCCAGCCGCGGCGGCGGGCGGCGGGCGCCGACGCCCCCGCCGGAGAGGTCTATGGGCGCACGCGGCAGCGTGACCTCCGGGCCGGCGCCGCCGTCCATGCGCAGCGTCTCGGTGACGTCCATCCCGAGCGACCCCGCGTAGGCGAAGGCCTGGCCGACGTCGTTGATCGGGCCGGCCGGGACGCCGGCGGCATTCAGGCGCTCGGCCCACACGGCGCGGCCGTCGCTCGCGAGCCGCGCCTCGACCTCGGCCTCGAGATCGGCGATGTTCGCCACGCGCGCGGGATTGCCGGTGAAGCGCTCGTCCTCGGCGAGCTCCGGCGCGCCGATCGCTCCGCACAGCGCGCGCCACTGCACCTCGTTGCCGGCCAGGATCATCAGCGGCCCGTCCGCCGCGGCGAAGGTGCCGAACGGCGCGATGCTCGGGTGGCGGTTGCCGCCGGCCGCCGGCACCGCGCCGGCGAGCAGGTAGCCCGCGGCCTGGTTGGCCAGCGCCGCGAGCTCGGCCCCGAGCAGGCTCACCTCCACCCGCTCTCCCTCGCCGCTCGCCTCGCGGGCGCGGAGCGCGGCGAGGATCCCGACCGCGGCGTAGAGCCCGGCGATGACGTCGACGAGCGCGACCCCCGCCTTGCTCGGCGACCCGGGCGGGCCAGTGATGCTCATCAGGCCGCCGACGGCCTGGATCAGCGGGTCGTAGCCGGGGAGCTTCCCACCCTCGCCCTGGCGCCCGAACCCGGTGATGGAGCAGTAGACCAGGCGCGGGTGGGCGGCGTGGAGCTCCTCCCAGCCGAGGCCGAAGCGCTCGGCCACGCCGGGGCGGAAGTTCTCGACCAGCACGTCGGCGCGGCCCACGAGCTCGCGCGCCAGCCCGCGGTCAGCCGGGTCCTTGAGGTCGAGCGCGACGCTGCGCTTGTTGCGGTTCACCCCGAGCGCGTAGGTCGCCTCGCCGTGAGCGAACGGCGGACCCCACGCGCGGGTCTCGTCGCCCGCCGGAGGCTCGACCTTCACGACCTCGGCGCCGAGGTCGCCGAGCGTCATCGTGGCGAGCGGGCCGGCGAGGACCCGGCTGAGGTCGGCGACGAGGATCCCGTCGAGCGGCCCGCGACCCAGGCCCCCCTCGCTCACGCGGCGCCGTCGGCCGCTTCCGCGTTCGCCGGGTTCGCGTCGCCGATCTTCGTGCCGTCGGCTCGCGCGGCGGCGACTCCGCCCTGCGCGCCGGGCGGGCCGGCCCCCGGGCGCGGATCGACGCCGTCGACGACGCGGCCGTCGCGCCCGACGTAGCCGCCCTTGCCACCGACGCAGAGGTAGATCGCCTCGCCGCTCCCGGCGTTGCGGAAGCCGCGCACGGTGTGGGCATCGACGCGGACCATGCCGCCCGGGCCGAGCAGCCGCTTCTCCGTGCCGTCGGCGCCGAAGCGGAACTCGACCTGGCCCTGGTGGACGAAGTAGAGCTCCTCCTGCTCGTCGTGGAAGTGGGGACCGCTGGTGTACCCCTCGGGCATGACCACCGCGTTGACGCCGAAGGCCGTGACCCCGAGGCCCTTGCGCACCTTGCGGAACCCGGGCCCCTCGCCGAGCCCCTCCAACGAGCCCGCCGCGTAGCCCTCGCCCTCCACGATCTCGCTCGTCTCATCGCCCATCGCCGCCTCCTTCGCTGGTCTCCTCGTCGGGCTCGGATCCTACGCTCGCGCGCCGTGCCGGCGCGCGGAGCCCCTCGATGGCCCGGCGGGCGACCTGGACGGCGATCGCCAGGCTCAGCAATGCGAACGCGACCCGCAGCGCGCGCTCGGGCAGCGCGTTGGCGAGCAGCACGCCGGCGACGGCGCCGCCAACCGCCAGCAGCCCGATCAGCGCCGCCTCGCGCGGGACGAGATGGCCGTATCGGTACTGCCGCCAGGACCCGACGAGGGCCACCGGCACGATGGCGAGCAGCGAGGTGGCCTGCGCCTCGATCTGGGAGAGCCCGATGACGAGCGAGAGGGCCGGCACGAAGAGCAGGCCGCCGCCGACCCCGAGCATGCCCGAGAGCACGCCGGCGGTGATCCCGAGGACGATGGCCTCGAGGATCACTTGGTCAGCAGCTCCGTCGCGACGGCGACGAGCAGCCCGGCGAAGAGCAGCGAGATGACCTCGGTCCGCACCCGCTGCTGGAGCCAGGTCCCGACGAGCACCCCGCCGACCGCCGGCAGGCCCACGAGCGCCGCGTCCCCCAGGCGCACGTTGCCGTACAGGCCCTGGACGATCGCCGCCGCGGCGGCGATGATCACGATGGCGCCGAGCGAGGTCGCGGTGGCCCGGCGCTCGTCGTAGCCGAGCCACAGGACGAGCAGCGGAACCATGATCACGCCGCCGCCGACCCCGAAGAGACCGCTGAACAGGCCGGCCGCGGTGCCGACCGCCGCAAGCTCGAGCGGACGGCCGGCGCGCATGCGGGCATACTAGGCGGCGTGAGCACCGCCGCCACGCTGGCCGAGGCACTGGAGCCGATCCGAGCGGATCCGCGGCGCGCGGCGATCCTGCTCGACGTGGACGGGACGCTGGCCCCCATCGTGCGCCATGCCGACGACGCGGTCGTCCCGGAGCAGACCCGCCAGCTCCTGATCCCGCTCTCGCGCGCCTACGCCCTCGTCGCGTGTATCAGCGGACGCCGCGCGGCCGACGCGCGGCGGATGGTCGCGCTCGGCAACGTGACGTACGTCGGCGGCCACGGCACCGAGCTCCTGCGCGCGGGCTGGACCGAGCCCCACGTCGACCCGGCCCTGGAGGACTGGACCCGGCGGATCCACGACTTCACGCGCGAGGCCGAGCGGCGCGAGCTGCGCGCGCTGCGCGTGCGCACCGAGGACAAGGGGGCGATCGTCGGCTTCCACTGGCGCGGCGCGCCCGACGAGGACGCCGCGCGAGCCGCCGTCGACTCCGTGGCCGCGCGCGCCGAGGCCGCCGGCCTGCGCACCCACTGGGGCCGCAAGGTGCTGGAGGTGCGGCCGCCGGTGCGGATCGACAAGGGCGCCGGGATCCAGGCGCTGTTGGCCGAGGCCGGCCTCGACGCCGCGCTCTATGCCGGCGACGACCGCACCGACCTCGACGCCTTCCGCGGCCTGGCCGAGCTCGTCACCGAGGGTCGCCTGAGCCACGCCGTGCGGGTCGCCGTGCAGTCCGAGGAGGGCCCCACCGAGCTCACCGAGGAGGCCGACCTCGTGATCGACGGCACCGCCGGCGTCCGCGCCCTGCTCGAGGCGCTCCGCCCGGCGGGGTAGCCGGCGGCGTGCGGTTCACCGACTTCCTGCGCTCCACCGTGCTGATGAGCGCCGTGGCGGCGAGCGTGCTCGCGGCGCTGGCGGCGCTCGGCGCCGAGCGCGACGCGAACGACCTCGTGATCCCCTTCGCGGCGGGCTGGTGGGTCGTCGCGGCGGGCATCGGGGTGGCGCTCGGCCGCGGCGGCCAGGTCTCGCCCCCGATCACGCGGCTGCTGGCCATGGCCCGCACCTCGGCGTCCCTGCCGGAGGTGCGGCCCGGCCGCATGCTCGTCAACCGCCTCTGGCCGCTCGGGGTCGTGACCGTCGCTGCGGGAGCGCTGACGTTCCTCGCCCCCCAGATCCCGGCGATCGGCGCCGGCTTCGCGCTCATCTGGGCCCTCGCGTGGCGCCAGCAGGAGCGCGCCGTCACCGCCATCGAGGAGCGCGACGGCGTGCGCTTCTACGTCGAGCGGACCTCCCCGGTAAAGCCGATCACGTTGGTCCGGACGCCGTGGTTCAAGACGAACCTCATGGAGATGAACGGCGGTCAGGCCGCCGAATCCGCGGCCCCCAGGTAGCGCAGCGACCCCGGCGTGGTGAGCGTCTCACCGGTCTCCAACAGCGTCTTGAGGCCGGAGAGGATCATCGGCCAGCCGCCGAAGAGCTCGCCGTTCGCGCCCTCGCGCAGCTCGTCGTGGGTCACCGTGAGGCGGCAGGAGTCGCCGACCGGCTCGATCTCCCAGGTCACCCGCGAGACGCCCTCCGCCTTGACCTCCTCGCTCCACAGCGCCGTGAAGCTCTGGACGAGCCGGCGCGGCGGATCGACCTCGAGGTTCTCCCCCTCGCCGAGCGGACCGGGCGCTCCCGCGGCGACGGCCACGTAGCGGGAGCCCGGCGACCAGTCGGTGTCGAAGGACATCCCGAAGTTGTAGATCCGCCGCTGGTCCGGGTCGGTGATCGCGTCCCACAGGCGCTCCGGCGTCGTCTTGATGTAGATCTCGTAGACCTTCTCCATCGTGTCCTCCTCGAGGGTTCGTTTGAGGCCGCTGAGCGTCGCCGCCCAGGGCTCGGCGTACTTGCTCACCCACCGGTCGTGGACGAGCCGGATCGGGACGGGGTTCAGGAAGTGCAGCTTCTCCCGGCCGCGCTTCTTCGTGACCACGAGACCGGCGGCCTCGAGCACCTTGAGGTGCTTCATCACGCCGAAGCGAGTCATCGGCAACCGCGCCTCGAGAGCGCCGAGCGTCTGCCCGTCCTGCTCGAACAGCTCGTCGAGCAGGCTCCGGCGGGTCGGGTCGGCGAGCGCCCTAAACACGTCGTCCACGGTCCGGACCATATGTGACCTTTTGGTCACCTGTCAAGGGAAGCCGGCGCCGCTCGGACCGTGGCGCCCCGTTCACCGCAGCGCGTGCACGATCCCCACGAGCGCCGGCGCAATGACGAGGGCGGGCAGGAAGTTCCCGACCTTGACGTCCTTGAGCCCGAGCAGCTTCAGCGAGATGCCGATGATGAGGACGCCTCCGGCGCTGGTCAGGGCGGCGAGGGACTCGCCGACGAGCACGTTCTCGAGCAGGCCGGCGCCGAGCGAGAGCGCGCCCTGGACGAGGAGCACGGTGATCGCGGCGAGCCCGACCCCCCATCCGATCGAGGCGGCGATCGCGATCGAGGCGAAGCCGTCGAGCATCGCCTTGGTGGCCAGCGCGTCGTAGTCGCCGGTCAGCCCGTCCTGGATCGCGCCGACGACGGTGAGCGGCCCGACGCAGAAGAGCAGGCTGCCCGCGACGAAGGCCTCGCTCACCCGGGCGTGCCGGTCCCCGCCGGCGTGCCGGGCGACCCGCGCCTGGACCCGGTCGCCGAGTGCCTCCAGCCTCCGCTCGATCCCCAGCGCCTCGCCGGCCACGCCGCCGAGCAGCACGCCGCCGAGCACGTAGAGCGGGTTGGTGTCCCGCCACGCGAGCGCACTGTCTACCCCGACGACGAGCGTCACCAGCCCGAGTCCCGCGAGGACCCGCTCGTGCATCCCGGCCGGGAGGCGATCGCCGAGCAGCGTCCCGACCGCCGTGCCCAGGAGGATCGCGGCGACGTTGATCAGCGTGCCCGTCATGCCGGGCGGCATACTGGCAGCGCGATGGCCGGCGTCGACGTCCTCCTCGTCTCGCTCGGCACGACGGCCGGGCTGCGCGCGGCCGACGCCGACCTCGCGAGCGCGCTGCAGCGGGCCGGGGCGTCGGTCGCGATCGAGGACGTCCCGCGCGTCCGGCGGCTGCGGACCTTCGCGCTCACCGACCTCGCCCAGGCCCACGCGTCGCGCCGCGCGGCGGAGCGGGGGATCGGCCTGCGCCGCCCGCGCGCGCTCGTCTACTCGACGACCACGGCGGCCCTGCGCTGGCCGCGCCCGGGCGCGATCCGCTTCGACGCGACCGCGGCCGGCAACCGCCCGGGCCGACACGGCGCCTGGCAGCGGCCGGTCGAGCGCCGCCGCCTGGCCGCGGCGCCGCTGCTGCTTCCGTGGAGCGCCGGCGCGCTGCGCGAAGCCGGCCTCGGCGAGGAGGAGGAGGAGGGGGAGGAGGAGCGGGCGATCGTCGTACCGGTCGCCGCGGAGGCGTCGGGTCCCCGCGCCGCGCGGCGTGACGTCGCCGCCCTCACCTACGCCGCGCACCCGCAGAAGAAGGGGCTCGACCGGGTGCTCGCCGCCTGGGCCGCCGCCCACCGGGAGGGCGAGACCCTCGTGGTCGCCGGGGCGCCCGCGGAGGCCCGCGTGGCGCAGCCGGGCGTCGAGTTCACCGGCCTGCTCGCCTACGACGAGTACCGCGCGCTGCTCCGCCGCACGCGGATCTTCGTCACCGCCCCCCGGCGCGAGGACTACGGGATCTCGCAGCTCGAGGCGCTGGCCGACGGCTGCCGGCTGGTGACGACCCCCGCGCCGGGCCCCTACGCCGCGCTGCCGATCGCCCGCGCGCTCGACGCCCGCCTCGTGGCCGTCGATCTCGCGCCGGCGATCCGCGCCGGGCTCGACGCCCCGGCCGACGGCTACTCGGAGCGTGCGGCCTCAGCCCTCGCGCCCTTCGCGCAGCGCGCGATCGACGCGGTGGTGGCCGAGGCGGTCGTGCCGAGGCTCCTCGGCGGCCGCAGCGGGTCCGCCGCGGCCGTCACCTGACGACGCTCAGCGCGCGGTCGTCCGGGCCCGCTTGCGCAGCGCCGCGAACTCCGGCCACGGGCGGGTGTTCGCGACGTGCTCCGCAGTGAGCCACGCCCGCCGCGCGGTCGCGACCCCGTACTCCATGACGGCGAAGGTGTCGGGCCCGTGGGCGTCGGAGCTCACCACGATGAGCGCGCCGGCCTCGGCCGCGGCGCGCGCTTGGACGTCGTCGAGGTCCCGGCGATTGGGGTTCGCGTTGATCTCGAGCATGGTCCCGGTGCGGGCCGCGGCCTCCGCAACCCGTTCGAGATCGATGTCGTAGCCGGGGCGCTGCCCGATCTTGCGTCCCGTCGGGTGGCCGAGCGCGTCGACGTGGGGGTGCTCGATGGCCTCGATGACGCGCCCGGTCATCGCGGCGGCGTCCATCGCGAACGAGGTGTGGACGCTGGCGATCACCCAGTCGAGGGCGGCGAGCAGATCGTCGGGGTAGTCGAGCGATCCGTCGGGCAGGACGTTCACCTCGCTGCCGGCCAGCACCTCGATGCCGTCCAGGCGCTCGTTCAGCGCGTGCACCGCCTCGATCTGCGCCCACAGCGCCTCGGCGGTGACGTGGTCGCCGAACCCGTGCGAGGCGGAGTGGTCGGTGATCGCCAGGTAGGCGTAGCCGCGCTCGAGCGCGGCGAGGGCCATGGCCTCCGCGTCGGTCCGGCCGTCGGAGAGCGTCGTGTGGCAGTGGAGGTCGCCGCGCACGTCGGCCAGCGTCACGAGCTCCGGCAGGCCGGAGCCGCCGTCCAGCCGCGCGGCCTCGAGCTCCCCGCGCCCCTCCCGCAGCTCCGGCGGGATCCACGCGTAGCCGAGCCGGGCGTAGACGTCCGCCTCGGTCGCGCAGCTGAGGGCCTCCCCGGTCTCGTCGTCCTCGATCCCGTACTCGGAGACGTGGAGCCCGCGGCGCACCGCGGCCTCGCGCAGCGCCATGTTGTGCGCCTTGCCGCCGGTGAAGTGCTGGAGCAGGTTGCCGAACTGATCGGGGGCGACGATGCGCAGGTCGACGTCGAGCCCGGTGTGGGTGCGCCCGCGGGCGCCGGCCTCGCCCGGCCGATCGGCGGACTCGACGAGATCGAGCGCGGTGAACACCGCGGCGAGCGCCGCCGGATCGCTCGCGGTGGCGATGACGTCGAGGTCCTTCACGTCGTCGGCCCAGCGGCGCACCGACCCGGCCAGCTCCACGCGCTCGGCCCCCGGGTGGGCGCGCAGCCGGGCGACGATCTCCTCGCCGATCCGCCGCGCGCGGTCGAGCGTCACCCGTGCTCGCGGGCCCTCGGCCTCGTAGGTCTCGAGCGCCTCGAGGAGCGCCGTCTCGGCCTTGGGGCCGAAGCCCTTGAGCTCGCGGATCCGGCCGCCCTCCGCGGCGGCGCGCAGGGCATCGGGCCCGTCGACCCCGAGCTCCTCGTGGAGCCGGCGGGCGCGCTTGGCACCGAGCCCCGGCAGCCGCGTGAGCGCCACGAGTCCGGCGGGGAACTTGGCGCGCAGCTTCTCCGCGGCGGGGATCGCGCCGTCCTCGGCGAGCGCGGCGATCTTCTCCTGCAGCGTCGCACCGATGCCGGGCAGCTCGGTGGCCCGGCCGGCGAGCGCAAGCTCGGCGACCGAGCGCGGCGCCTCGCGCACCGCCTTCGCGCCGTTGCGGTAGGCGACGACGCGATGGACGATCGCCCCGTCGAGCTCGTAGAGGTCGCCGAGCTCGTCGAGCGCGGCGGCGACCTCGGCGTTGGTCGGCGGAGGCGTCATCGCGTCCTGAGCGTAACCGGCGCCCGGCCCCGCTAAGCCTCGATCCACCGATCGTTGGCCCGCTGTGGCGTGGGCCGGTTGAGGCCGTTGTGCTGGAGCCAGTTGAGGCCGTCGTGTGAGTCGGCGCCGTGATCGGCGGCCGGTCAGTTTCATGGTCGCAGCTCTCTTCTCGCTGGGTTTTTGTCGTCGTCTGATTCGCTGAACCGCGGCGCCGATCTCATCGGTCGCAGCAGAGTCCGTCCGGCGAATTCGACCCCGAGGATCTGGAATACGAAGCGAACTAGGACCGCGACCTGCGCCAGCGTTCGGGATTGTCCCCCGAGCGATGGCCCGCCTAGATTCGCGTTAAGGCGTCCGGTCCTTCGTTGTTGCGACGGATCGCGTCCTCACGAGCCTTCCTAATCCTCTTGAGATCGCTCGCGTACGAACGGCCGACACTTATCGAGTAGTCGATGCGATTACAGAGGCGGTGCGCCAGGATGGCGTTGTCCACGGCTACCTTGCCGCCCTCTCTCTTGGAGAGCGGGAAGTGCTCGTGGGTAGGCATCCAGTCGCTCAACTCGGCGGTGACCGGCTCGAAGTAGCACGCGCCTCCAAGCTCCTCGGGGCAGAAGCATTCGGGCATCTTGCACGCGAGCTGCGTGATGTAACCCTGCTCGGCTGCCTTGATGAGGATTCCCTTCACGCCGAGCGCCTTCAACTTGGATGCAGCCGCTCGGCCGCGTTCAGGATCCCGCTCAACCCTCGACATGTACCAACGTTATTTGCTCTGAGACCCCGCAGCGTTGGCTCGAGCGATATGGCTGCAGCGTGCCCGAGTGTGCGGGAATGTCGCTTGAGGACGAAGCTGGCGCCGGGGGGTAGTCTGCCCGCGATGAGGGTCTGCATCGTCGGCGCGTCCGGGAAGCTCGGGCAGTACATGGTCCAGCACGCGCTTGATCGGAGCTACCAGGTGGTCGGCGTCTGCCGGGAGCAGAGCGTGGGCAAGCTCGAGGGGTTCAAAGGACGCATCACGGTCGTCCCAGGAGCGACGGACGACGCGGAGGTCATCAAGAAAGCAGTAGCGGAATGCGACGCTGTGCTGGTAGTACTCGTGCCGCGGGGCGTCCACGGATACTCGACGGGAACGGCGCAGGCTGTTCTCGACTACGCGCGTCCGGGCGCCCGCCTCGTGTTCTCGTCGGGGTGGCACATCAGCCTCGACGGCCAGGACGTTTACTCGTGGAGGCTCAAAGCGCTCGTGAAGTTCGGCGGCTGGGCCGGGCGCGTCACTCGCTCCGCCGACCTCAACGACCAGGTAGAGGCCTGCCGGCGGGTGTTCGCTAGCGCCACACGTTGGACTCTTGTGCGCGGGAGCGACCTCGAGCAGGGCGAGAGCCAGGGCCTGCCCGTGTGGAGCCGGCACGTGGGCGACCCCATCCTCGCGAGCAATCGCACCCGCCGCGTCGACTTCGCCCTGTTCATGGTCGAGGCTCTCAAGAACGACGAGCTCGTCCACGAGGCCCCGGCGATCGTCGGCCGCCAAACACCGTCGGCGCTGGCGCACGCGACCAGCGAGTGAACTCTTCGATGGGCGAGAGTGCTCTCGCTTGAGCACGGTCTCAGGCGCTCACCTCTGATGGCGTGCGGCCTTCTTCCGGGTGGCCGGCATGCGCGGCCCCATCCGGAGGAGTTGCGCGACCTGCCGGAGCACGAGGGGATCCTCCACCTTGGGCGGCAAGCCCTGAGCTGTGGCGGAAGCGACCGCCCATTCCCGTGCGAGATCGCGAAGCTCCTCTAGCGTGCTTGGCGCCACGACCACACGACTCTCGCAGTCAGTGGACCGAAGAACGTGGGTCCGGCCACGTGGGAGGCGCGCTTCGGCGGTCCGGCGCGGGTTGTGGTGCTCGTGCGGGCAGCGGTGACCGCCGCCGCGTCGGCGCGATCGCGGGTCGAGGTCGTGTTGGCGGTCAGGCTGCGGGGAGCGCTCGGATGCGCGTGAGCGCTTCGACGAAGGCGTCTTGCCAGGGCCAGCGGGCGGGCAGATGCAACGTCCAGCGACGTGCGGTCCGGGTCAGCCGGCCGGGCAGCGCGAGCAGCCGGCGCCTGAGGGTCCGCGCCGCGCGGATGGTCTGCCCGGGCAGGCCCAGGACGCCGGTCCAGCGCAGCAGGTTGTGGGCCAGGCAGGCGATGACCGTCCAGGCGGCGTTGGCGGTGAACTTGCCCGACGGAAAGTGCGCCAGGGCCTGATCTTTGAGGTCGCGGATGCAGAGCTCGACGACGGCGTGCTGGCGGTGCTCGGCTTCGACGACCGCCAACGGCTCGGTGCGGTTGGTCGCGAACGGGAACAGCTCCCAAGAGGGCAGCAGCTCGCCCTGGCGGTCGAGGGTGCGAACACGGCGAACGACGAGGCGCCGATCGCCGAGCTTGGTTTCGGCGATCTGGGCGATGCTCGTCGGCGGGTAGTCCTCCAGCGTCGTCCACGCGGCCTCATCGATCTGCTCGATCGCCGCCCGGACGTGGGGCTGCAGGCGGACGCCGATCGAGAACTGCCAGCCGGCTCGGTCGAGCCGATCAAACGTCTTGCCAGACCAGAATCCCGAGTCGGCGCGCAGCAGCTTGGGGCCAGCCGCGCCCGCGCGCTCGACGCGCGCGATCAGCTCATCGCAGAAGCGCAGCATCCCGCGCGAGGTGTTCGCCGAGCCCTTCCTGAGGCGGATGTGCAGGACCTCGCCGGTGTCGGCCCGGGTGGCGATGATCGGGTGGTAGCCGCGCTGACGGGTGTAGCCGAACGCGGCGCCCTGCTTGAGCCGGCCGTGGACCTCGCCGACGAACGAGTCGACATCGACGACCAGCCGCCCCTTGCCCGGACCGGCGCCCGCCGCCCACGCGCGGGTGAGTGTGTCGCCCAGCACGCGGTCGAGCTGGCGGACATGCCCGAAGGTGAACGCTCTGAGGAACGTCCCGAGCGTTGACGGCGCCGCAACCTGGTGGCCAAGGATCTGGCCGGTCCGGCCGGCGCGCAGCAGGTCGCAGTCGTCGATGCAGTCCGCGCCGAGCGCCATCGCCGACACCAACGTCATGACCTTCGCGCCCACGTTCGCCGCGCCCGGCCGCTCGCCCAAGTCAACCGACTCATCGACGAGCGCCTCGATGCCCAGCCGCCGCGCGAGCGTCGCCGTCAACACGATCCCCGCGTCGGCAACCGCGCGCTCGTCGTCGAACGCGACCGTGACGCCATCCAATCCGACCGGCCCGTCATCCTGCACCATGAAGGTGGCCTCCTGACGCGGGCCCCGACTGCGCACACAGTCGATGGAAAGCCCTGCTCAGGAGGTCATTCTTCGTTGCGGACCGGACGGAACCCGCCCGTCAGAACGGTGGATCGAGGCTAAGGCGGCGCCTCCGGCCTGCCGATGTGGTTCGGACCGATGGACGCCGGCGACCTCGTTCTCGTCCGCGGGTTCCGTGACACCCGCGCGACGCTCCGCGCGTGGAACGACCGGCCGTGGCCCACCCTGCGCGGTTGGGTCCTGGGCGCGTTGGCCGTCTCGTTCCTCCTGCTCGCCGCGACGTGGGCGGTCGGCTCGCTGGCGCGGCCGGACGTCACGCCGTACTCGTTCCCCGGCTTCACCTCCGCGTCGCGACCCGAGGACGTGATCGAGCTCCTGAAGTTCAACTCGCTCGTCCTCGCGCTGCACGCGATGGCCTGCGTGGCCGGCTTCATCGCCGGCAGCTCGCTGCCGCTCGAGGCCCAGCGCTACAGCGGGACCTGGCGCTGGATCCACGACCGCGCGGGACCGCTGGCGATCGGCTTCGTCAGCCTGGCGACGCTCTTCTCGCTCAGCACGCAGGCCTACATCCTCGGCAGCGACGCCTCGACCTTCAGCCACCAGCTCGGCATCTCGCCGGCGCTGCTGCTCGTGGGTCTCGCCCCGCACGCGATCCCGGAGCTCACCGCGCTCTTCCTCCCGCTAGCCGCGTGGCTCATCGCGAGCCGGCGCGGCCAATGGAGCTCGCTGCTCGCGGCGACCTTCGTCACCGTCGCGATCGCCGTGCCGGTGCTCGTGCTCGCCTCGATCGTCGAGGTCTACCTCACGCCCGAGTGGCTGCGCTTCGTCGTGCGCCATGGGTAACGTGACCGAACGCCGGAGCGGTCTCGCGCAACGCTGAAGCGGAGGCGTGAGGCCGGGAGGGAGCGGCGAAGCCGCGACCGGTCTACGGTTCTCCCCTCGCTATACTTTCTGAAGCAAGCCGCCACGACAGGAGCCGAGCCCCCATGGCCGACATCACCGCAGTCACCGACGCGAACTTCCAGGCCGAGGTCGTCGAGTCCGACACCCCGGTCCTCGTCGACTTCTGGGCGCCGTGGTGCGGGCCGTGCCGCATGGTCGCCCCCGTGCTCGAGGAGATCGCCGGCGAGAGGGGCGACGCGCTGAAGATCGTCAAGCTGAACGTCGACGAGAACCAGCAGACCGCCGCCACCTTCGAGGTCCTCTCGATCCCGACGCTCATCCTCTTCCGCAACGGAGCCGTCGCCAAGAAGGTCATCGGCGCCTACCCGAAGAAGCGGCTCGAGGCCGAGCTCGAGCCGGCGCTGGCGTAGGGCCACAGGGCTCGATCCGGATCGCGTCCCGGGCCCATGCCCGCAGGGCGGGCACCAGCTGGGATGCGATGCGCTCAGCGGCGGCCTACGCCGCCGTGATCCCGATGCGCAGCGCGCGGCCGTCCACGCTGGCCGCCGCGCCGTCGCCGTCCGCCCCCTCGTCGTAGGCGATCGAGGTGGCGAGCGTCTCACCGCCGAGGTAGTCCTCGTGCGCCCGGGCCGCGGCGAGCAGCTCGTCGTCGCCGGCGAGGGTGAGGGCGATGCGGTCCTCGACGGCCAGGCCGGCGTCGCGGCGGGCGCCCTGCACGGCGTGGACAACCTCCCGCGCCAGACCCTCGCGGCGCAGGTCGTCGTCGAGCGCCAGCTCGAGCGCCACGGCGTGTGTGCCGTCCCGCTCGAGCTGGTAGCCCTCGAGCGGCTGCATCCCGACCAGGAGATCGTCGGCGTGCAGGGCATGGTCGCGGCCGCCGATGGAGATCCCGACCGATCGGCCCTCGCGCAGCGCGGCGGTCACCTCGCCCGGCTCGAGCGACGCGACGGCCGCGGCCACGAGCGGCATCTCGCGGCCGAACCGGGGGCCGAGGCTCCGGTAGTTCGGCTTGACCTCCACGCGGCCCAGCTCGTCCGCGGCGGCGGCGAAGCGCAGCTCGCGCACATTCAACTCCTCGCGCACGACGTCCTCCAGGCGCTCGATCGCCGCCCGCTCGCCGCCCGTGGCCACGACGACCGCGGCGTGGAGGGGCTGGCGCACCTTGAGCTTCGCCTGCCCCCGCGCGGCGAGGCCGAGCCGGACGGCCTCGCGCGCGACGGCCATCGCCGCCTCGAGCCCCTCGTCGCGTGGCCCCGGCTCCGGGAAGTCGCGTAGGTGCACCGAGACCGCCTCGGCGCCGGCGAGGTTGTCGTGGATCTCGTCGGCCACGAACGGCGTGAACGGGGCGAGCAGCTTCGCCGTCTCCACGAGGCAGTGGCGCAGCACGCCGAAGGCGGCGGGCTCGCCGGCCCAGAACCGCGCGCGCGAGCGCCGGACGTACCAGTTCGAGAGGTCATCGACGTAGGCGGCGATCGCGCGTCCGGCGGCGGTGGCGTCGTAGGCGTCGAGGCGGTCGCGCACCACCGTGGTGGTGGCGTGCAGGCGCGACAGCGCCCAGCGGTCGAGGTCGGTGGCCGGCTCCGGCGGGCCGCCGGCCGGCGCGACGCCCGCCGCGTTGGCGTAGAGCACGTAGAAGCCGTAGACGTTCCACAGCTGGAGCAGGAACTGGCGGACCGCCTCCTCCACCGCCTCGAGCGAGAAGCGGTAGCCGTCCCACGGCTGCTTGCTGGTGAAGAAGTACCAGCGCAGCGCGTCGGCGCCGTAGCGGTCGAGCACGTCCCATGGCGCGATCACGTTGCCGCGCGACTTCGACATCTTCTGGCCCTCGGGATCGAGGATCAGCCCGAGGCACACGACGTTCTCGAACGAGGCGCGGTCGAAGAGCAGGGTGGAGACCGCGAGCAGCGAGTAGAACCAGCCGCGGGTCTGGTCGAGCGCCTCGCAGATGAAGTCGGCCGGGAAGCGCGCCTCGAAGCGCTCGAGGTTCTCGATCGGCGCGTGATGGGAGGCGAAGGGCATCGCCCCCGAGTCGAACCACACGTCGATGACCTCCGGCACGCGGACCATCCGCTGCCCGCAGTCCGCGCACGGAAAGCCGACGTCGTCGACGAACGGCCGGTGGGGGTCCTCGATCCGCACGCCCGAGCGCTCCTCGAGCTCGTCGAAGGACCCGATGCAGTGGACGTGGCCGGCGGGGCAGCGCCACACCGGCAGCGGCGTGCCCCAGTAGCGCTCGCGGGAGAGCGCCCAGTCAACGTTGTTCTCGAGCCAGTCGCCGAACCGCCCGTGCTTCACGTGCTCGGGGTGCCAGGAGACCGTCTCGTTGGCGGCGAGCATGCGGTCGCGGATCGCGGAGGTCGCGATGTACCAGGAGGACTTGGCGTAGTAGAGCAGCGGGGTGCCGCAGCGCCAGCAGTGCGGGTAGGCGTGCTCGTAGTCCTCGGCGCGATAGAGGCGCCCGCGGGCGCGGAGGTCCTCGACGAGGTCGGGGTCGGCGTCCCGCACGCCGCGGCCGGCGTAGGGGCCGATGCGCTCGTCGTAGGTCCCGTCGAGCCGCACCGGGTTGACGACGGCGAGCCCCTGCTCTTCGCCGAGGCGGAAGTCGTCCTCGCCGAAGGCGATCGCGGTGTGGACGAGGCCGGTGCCCTCGTCGGCGGTGACGAAGTCCGCCGGCAGGACGGTGTGCCCCTTCGGCCCGTAGGCCTCCGCGGCGATGAACGGGAAGGGCGGCTCGTAGGCGGCGCCGAGCAGGTCGCGGCCGGCGACGCGCTCGAGGACGTCGGCCCCCTCGCCGAGCACGCGCTCCACCAGCGCTTCGGCGAGGACGACCGGCGCGCCGCCCTCGGCCGGGCTGGCCCGTACGTAGGCCAGCTCGGGATCCACGGCGACCGCCGCGTTCGACACGAGCGTCCACGGAGTGGTCGTCCAGACCAGCAGGTCGTCGCCCGCGCGCAGCGGCCCGTGGTCCTCGCGAACGGTGAAGCGCACATAGGCCGACTGGTCGACCACGTCGCGGTAGGCGCCGGGCTGGCCGAGCTCGTGGGAGGAGAGCGAGGTCCCGCAGCGCGGGCAGTAGGGCACGACGCGGTACCCCTCGTAGAGCAGGCCCTTGGTCCAGATGGCCTTGAGCGCCCACCAGACCGACTCGATGTAGGTCGGATCCAGGGTGCGGTAGGCGTCGTCGAGGTCGAGCCAGAAGCCGATCCGCTCGGTCAGACGGTTCCACTCCTCGACGTAGGCGAACACCGACTCGCGGCAGCGGGCGTTGAACTCCGCGATGCCGTAGCGCTCGATGTCCTCCTTGCTGGTGAAGTCGAGCTCGGCCTCGACCGCCAGCTCGACCGGGAGGCCGTGGCAGTCCCAGCCGCCCTGGCGCTCGACGTAGCGCCCGCGCATCGTCTGGTAGCGCGGGAAGATGTCCTTGAAGACGCGGGCGAGGACGTGGTGGGAGCCCGGCGGCCCGTTCGCCGTGGGCGGCCCCTCGTAGAAGACCCAGGGCTCGGCGCCCGCGCGGTTGCGCAGCGAGGCGCGGAACACGTCGCGCTCGCGCCAGCGCTCGAGGACCTCGGCCTCCAGGGCGGGGAACGACTGGCGGGGGTCGACGGGGCGGTGCGGCGTGGCGGCCATGCGGCCGCCGATTCTAGGTGGCGCTCACTGCGTGCGGGCGCGGCGCCCGCGGGCCGTGGCCGGGGTCTCGAGCAGCGCGAGGATCGCCTCGCGGGCCGCGAGCGGGTCGCCGCCGAGCCGCGGGACCGTGCTGGCCCCGGTGACGGGCAGCGCCCCGCCGAAGTCGAGCACATGCACCTCGCTGCCCGCGCGTCGCACGGCGAAGACCAGTCGCCCGACGGCGTCGAGCGAGGCGCGGTGGCCGGCCAGCACGACGGCCGAGGGTCGCAGCGCCCGGACCGCGCGCCCGAGCCGGTCGGGGTCGATCCCGTCGGACAGCGCGAGCGTCCGCAGCCCGGCGCGGCGCAGCACGAGCTCGAGCGCCTGCGCGGCGAGCGCGTCCGGGTCCCCCGGCGCGGTCGCCTCGAGCACGAGCACGCCCTCGTCCCGGCTCGCCGGCGGCGTCAGGCGACGCATCGCGGCCATCCAGCCGGTCGCGTGACGCCAGGCGAACTCGTACTCGGCGCTGTGAGGCCCGGGATCCTCGCGCGCCAGCTCGCCGACCGCCGGCAGCAGGAGCTCGGTGACCGTCCGGTCGACGGAGCGCAGCGCCAGACTCTCCTCCAGCAGGCGGTTCGCGGCTTCCTCGTCGAAGTCGCCCCACGCCGCCGAGAGGCGGACGTCGGAGGCGGGTGCCTCGCCGCGCTCACGGGCGAGCGCGACCGCGGAGGAGATGTTGCGCGTCTCGTCCAGCGCCTGGCGCAACGCCTGGACCTCGCTTAGGTCGTACTGGCGATGGCCGCCCTGGGTGCGGCTCGGCGCGGGGAAGCCGAAGCGCCGCTCCCATGAGCGCAGCGTGCTGGGGCTGACGCCGAGCATCCCGGCGGCCGCGTTCGTCCTGATCGCCAGCATTCGTCGGGTTGTTATCGCGGGCGCCGACGGCGCCCACAACCGGCGCAAGGCTTCGTGCAGGGCTACGCGAAGACCAGGAGGGCCGCGCGCGGCGGCCCGCAGGCGCCGACGCGGAGCTTGAACCGCACGCCGAAGACGTTGACGGGGCGCACCACGGTGTGGCTCGGCTCGTCCTCCTCGCGGGCGCTCCAGGCCACGAGCATCGCCAGGTTCCGCTGCGCCTCGGGCTCGGCGTCGGCGGGCGCCACGAGCTCGGTGAGCGGCCGACCGACCGCCTCCTCCTCGCAGACGCCGAGGAGGCGCTCGGCGGCGGCCGACACGGCGCAGACACAGAGCGCGCCATCGACCACGAGGAACGGGTCGTCGGGGGCCGGGGCGATGTCGTCGCGCGCCTCGAGCAGGACGCCGAGGCCGCAGCTCTCGCAGACCCGGGCGACGGGCGCCGGGATCCCGCCGGGCGGCGACGCGCCGCAGTGGCCGCAGAACCAGACGCCGGGCCGCTCGACCTCGCGGGTCGAGGGGACGAGGCGGAGGCTCGCGCGCAAGTCGGCCACCTAGCCTGCCGCCAGCCGGGTCGGGACGGTCTCGGGCGGCACGGGCTCGAGTCCGGGCAGCGCGACCCCGAGCAGATCCATGAGCTCGGCGCGGGCCTCGGCCGGGCCGGGCGGGAGCGGGATCGCGCCGGTCGAGCGAACCTGGGTGCGAACCGGGCCGCGGCGGAAGGTAGCGACGGGCAGCGCGCCGGCGGCGAGGCGGACCGCGTAGGCCCAGCGGGCGACGGTGTCGTCCTCGAGGTGGCCGCCGGCGATCACCACGAGGTTCGGCCGGCGGCCGGCGAGCGCCTCGGTCATGCCGCCGGCGCCGCGGGCGCTGAGCCCGAGCACCCCGACCCCGGAGCGCAGGCACATGAGCTCGAGCGCGCGGATGGCCGGCGCGTCGGCGTCGAGCTCGTCGCGCGAGGCGTCCCCGACGATGACCGAGAGCGGGAGCGCCGGCGGGGAGGCGAGGCGGGTGGCGCGTCGCAGCCAGGCCGCGCCCCAGCCGGCGGCGAAGGCCCAGGCCGCCGACTCGAGCCCATGCCGGCGCCCTACCTCCTCGAGCGAGGGCAGCAGGACCTCCTCGATGGCGCGGTCGACCGTGCGCAGGGCGAGGACGGCCTCCATCGCCGCGTCCGCACGCTCGGGCTCGAAGCTGGCGAGGGAGCCGACGAGGGAGTGCGTGTCGGCGGTCAGGCCCTCACGCGCACGGGACACCGCCGAGGAGATCGAGAGGCCTTCCTGGAGCGCGTCGCGCAGCCCGGCGATCTCGCCGTGGGTGTAGAGGCGATGGCGTCC
>JBBSBL010000018.1:0-39058 GCA_038251325.1 Solirubrobacterales bacterium
AATCGCGCTGCCACCGATCCGGACCCGGCGCGACTACTTCGCCGGACTACATGAGTTCGGCCACCTAGCGCTCGGCCACCCGACCGGGTGCGTTCTCGATGACGAGGCGACCGCAAACCTATGGGCGCTCGACCACGCCATCGTCCCGCCGACGACCACGGTCTGGCAACTGATCGACGGCTGCCTGTTCGACTACATCTACTTCCGAGGCCGCGATCCCGCACTCATGGCCGACCGGTCGGCGTGGGACGAGCTACAGGCCCGGATCAGAAACGGACACTCGGGTACCGAGCGGGTACCGAACGCATGAGATTCAGGCCAACTGAGCGCAACTCCGGTACCCGAAAAGCCCGCTACGAGCGGGAGGAACACACCTGTACTGGCCCTCATAATCCGTCGGACGCAGGTTCGAGTCCTGCCCGGGCCATGACGAAACCGTCGGGCCTGGCCCGCGAGTGCCGGCGGCGGCGGTCCAGGCCCCGAGGCGAGCCGGCCTGGGCTGCCCGCCGAGCGGCGGGCAGCCCGAGCGCGGTCAGGACGGTGCTACTGCGACTTCACGATCCCGGGCTTGCACGGCGAGCGCCGGTTCAGGGTCAGATTGTCGAGGAACACCGCCGAGTCGTACTGGCGATCCCGCTGGTCGAAGATCGACAGGTACAGCCGGTGGTTGCCCGGGGTGATCGGCGTCGAGGCCCGCAGGATCCGGGTCGCGGCGTCGTAGGTCGTCCCGCGAGCCCTGGCCTTGGAGACCGACGCGTCACCCGTGGCGTTGATCGAGATCAGGTTCCCCTTGCTGTCGCGCGCGAAGCTGTCCGGCGCAATGATCTTCGGGCTGTTCACGGACGTAGCGCGCCACGTCGTGTGGTCGAGCTCGGCGATGAACGCGTCGTTGTACGGCGAGTGGACGAACTCCGGATACTCCTCGGAGAGGAAGCGGAACCGGAAGGAGAGGCACTTCGTGCCCTTGGGCACCCTCATTCCGATGCGCAAGATGGTCACGTCGCGCGCGCCGTCGTAGACCGGACCGCCGTCACGGCAACCCGAGCTTCCGGACGTGTTCCTGTGGTTCGCGTAGGTCGCGCATCCGGTCGAGAGGATCGCGAAGCGGCTCCCGGTCCGCGAGAAGCCGCCGAGCTGGCCCTTGGGGGAGTACGCGATCGCGGCGGGGCTGCCGTCGGGCGGGACGAGCGAGAACCGGGCGTTGGCCAGCGCCTTCTTGTTGACGAAGATCGTCTTCGCGAGCGCCGTCGCCCCGGCGTGGTCGCGCTTGACCGGCGTGATCTTCCCCGCGTTCTTCGCCAGCGCGATCGCCGAGCCCGAACAGTCGGTGACCCCGTTCGCGGCGACGCAGATCCAACTCCTCTTGCTTCTCAGCTGCATGCTTCCCCCCTCGTTTGGTGTGCGGACGGGATCGCCCGGCACGTCCATGGGCACGCACCCTACGCCGTTAGCGGGCGGGGCGCGCCGGTTCGCCTGGCGGCGCCGGCCGTGGGTCGTCGCCGTGCGGGAAGACGTCGTCGAAGACGGCCAGCATGTGGCGAGAAGAAGCGCCGTCGCCGGGACTCGAGCGAGCGGCCCTGCAGGAGGGCGCGCATCGCCGCCTCGTCGGCGGTCCGGACGGCGCGGATGCTCACCCGGCGCCCGTCGCGCAGGCCGACGGGCCGCTCGTTCCAGCCCCAGGTCACCCATCGCCCGCCTCCGGGGCGGCCGGGCGAGGCTACGGGCTGGAGATCTTCTCGCAGGCCGCCTTCGCCGGCGCCTGGGCCTGCTGGATCGGGATCTTCTTGACGTTGTCCAGGCACGCCTGCTTCGCGGCCTTCAGCGCCGAGTTGACCTGATCCTGGGCGTTCGCGGACGTCGATCCGGTGCCGATCTTGTCGCACTCCTTCAGCACGGCCGCCTTGGTGGACGCGTCGGAGATGGAGTTCGTCGCCGCCTGGCAGACCTGCTTCGCCGCGCCGACCGCCGCCGACACGGCGACCCCGGTCGTCTTCTTGGCCGTCGTCGCCCCGGAGGACTTCTTGTCGTTGCTGCCGCACGCCGTCAGGCCCAGCGCCAGGGCGCCGGCCGCGATGATGGCTGCCAATCCTCGGGTCCGCATGCTGGTCCTCGCCTCTCGTTGCCAGTCTTCGCGGTCAGGGAACCTACATGTGCGAGATTCCCTGGGGATGCCCGGACGGCGAAGCGCGCGAGTCACCAGTCTGGGTGCCCTGGGGGCCGGGTTGCTCCTCGCCCTCCCGGGGTGCGGGGGCGATGACGCGAAGCGGTCGCCGAGCGCGGCCGATGCTCCTCGCGGCCGGTGCGTCATCGCGCCGCGGGCGACCGTCGTCCAGATCCTCGGGAAGCTCCGCACGACCGGCGCGCCGAGCCTGCGCGCCGCACGCGCCTACCGACCCAGAGCGGCGCAGGGCGTGACCTTCGTCGCGGGATTCCCGGGCGGCGCCGGCGCGGTCGCGGTGTGGGCGACGCGCGAGACCCCGGGTCGCCCCGTCGTCTTCTCGCTGAACACCGCCGCTCGCCGCTACTCCACCTGGAGCGCCGGCGGCCCGATCGGCCGGGCGTTGCGTGCGGTGCCGGGCGCCGAGCGCGCCGCCGCCTGCGCCCGCGCCGCTGGCCGCTGACGCGGCTCCGAGACGCCCGGCGACCCTGGCAGACTCGTCGCCAGAACCGGCGCGGGGAGCGACGATGGCCCACGACATGACCGAGGCGGAGTGGCGGGCGTTCGTCTCGGAGGGGACGCGGACCGCCAAGCTCGCGGTCACGCGCCGGGACGGCAGCCCGCACGTCGTGCCGGTGTGGATCGTGCTCGACGGCGACGACGTCGCCTTCACCACCGCCGCGGACACGATCAAGGGCAAGGCCATCCGGCGGGACGGGCGGGTCTCGATCTGCGTCGACGACGACCGCCCGCCCTACGCCTTCGTTCGGATCGACGGCACGGCGCGCTGGAACGAGGACGCCGCCGAGCGCCTGCGGCTGGCCACCGCCATCGGCGGGCGCTACATGGGGCCGCAGCGCGCCGAGGAGTTCGGGCGTCGCAACGCGGTCCCCGGCGAGCTCCTCGTGCGCGTCACGCCGGAGCGCGTGGTGGCGAGGTCCGGCGTCACCGACTGAAGCGGCGGCCCGGCGGCTACGCCGGCGCCCACGCGAAGGGCAGCGCGTCGGCGACCTCCGCGAGCCGCGGCGCGGACCGGTCGCGCTGGGAGACCTCGAGCTCGAGGCCCTGGGGCCAGGCGATCCCCACGTCGGGGTCGTCGAACGCGATCCCCGCCTCGGTCGCGGCGTCGTAATAGCTCGAGCACTTGTAGACGACGTCGGCGATCTCGCTGAGCACGCAGAAGCCGTGCGCGAACCCGACCGGGACGAAGAGCTGGCGGCCGCCCGCGTCGTCGAGCTCGTAGCCCTCCCACTGACCGAAGGTGGGCGAGCCGCGCCGCACGTCGACGAGCACGTCGAGGATCGCCCCGCGGGCACAGCGCAGGAGCTTGGCCTGCCCCGGCGCGGTCTGGAAGTGCATGCCGCGCACGATCCCGCGGCGCGAGCGGGAGTGGTTGTCCTGGACGAAGTCGACGTCGACCCCCTGCGCCGCCCACGCGTCGGCGCGGAAGGTCTCCACGAAGAAGCCGCGATGGTCTCCGTGGACGGTCGGCGCGAGGAGCACGGGGCCGTCGAGTCGGGTCGCGAGAGGCTCCACGGCCGGGCAGCTTGCCACACCCGGAAGGACCGCGGTCGGGCGCGTCGAATCCCATTTCGCCGATGAAGCGTGCCGCGCCCGACTCCGCCGCCGTCCCCGCCGTGCGCCCGCACGGCCGGCAGACGCTCTCGACCTACATCACCTCGCGCTTCGACGAGTTCTCGCGCTCGCAGAAGGACGTCGCCCAGTACATCGTCGACCACCTCGACGAGGCCGCCTTCCAGACCGCGGAGGAGCTCGCCCGACGCGCCAACACCTCGAGCAGCACCGTCGTGCGCTTCTCCCAGGCGCTCGGCTTCGAGGGGTTCCCCGAGCTCCAGCAGTCCGCCCGCGAGGAGTATCGCCGCCGGCCCGCGGGCGGCGGCGCGGCGGAGGCCGCGGCCCCGCTCTTCTCGCTCGACCAGACGCCGTTCGAGACGGTGCTCGCGGCCGACCACGTCAACGTCGAAGACACGGCGCGCAAGGCGGAGCGTGGCGATGTCGAGGCGGCGATCGACGCGATCGCCGCCAGCGAGAAGATCGTCATCGCCGGCACCGACCAGATGGCCTTCTTCGCCAGCTACCTGCGCCACCTGCTCATGCTGCTCGACCTGCGCGCGGAGCTCGTGGCCAGCCCGTCCCAGGAGGCGCTCGGCCGGGTCGCGCGGATCGACGAGGAGACGCTCGTCATCGGCATCTCGGCCGGCCGGCCGCACCCGCTCGTGACCCGGACGATGAAGCTCGCCCGCCACCGCAAGGCCCCAACGATCGCGATCACCGACGCGACGCTCTCCGAGGTCGCGCGCCTGGGCCGGATCAAGCTCTACTACTCGTCGAACTCGCCGTCCTACGTGCGCTCGCACACCGCCCTGCTGGCGATCGTCCAGTCGCTCGCCCACGGCGTCTACGCGCGCGATCAGCGCGCCTTCGACGACCGCATCCGCGCCTACCGGCTGAAGTAGGCTCCGCGGCGGATGGGCCGCCTGGAGATGACAGTGGCCCGGCCGGCGATCCCGGAGATCCTCGAGCACGTCGCCGCCGGCCGCCTGCGCCCGGATCTCGTGACGAGCCGCGTCGCCGCGTGGGAGGACGCGCCGGACGCCGTGCTCGAGCCCGAGACGAAGCTCGTCATCGGGCGCGACTGAGCGGATCCCAGCGAGCGGATCCCAGCGAGCTCTGGGCCCGGCGTTTCCCCTGCTCCGGTGCGCCATCGCGGCGGGTCGGAAGGCCTCCGGTTGGCCTCCGGAGCGCCGCGTGCCGTAGCTACACTGAGAGTTCGATGCGCGACGAAGCCACCTTCCGAGTCAAGGCCGGCCTGGCAGAGATGCTCAAGGGCGGCGTCATCATGGACGTCGTCACCCCCGAGCAGGCGCTGGTGGCCGAGGACGCCGGCGCCGCGGCGGTCATGGCGCTCGAGCGCGTGCCCGCCGACATCCGCCGCGACGGGGGCGTGGCGCGCATGTCGGACCCGGAGATGATCCGCGGGATCCAGGCCGCGGTGAGCATCCCCGTGATGGCGAAGGCCCGGATCGGCCACTTCGCCGAGGCGCAGGTCCTCGAGGCGCTCGAGGTCGACTACATCGACGAGTCCGAGGTCCTGACGCCGGCCGACGAGGCCCACCACATCGACAAGTGGGCGTTCAAGGTCCCGTTCGTCTGCGGCGCGACGAACCTCGGCGAGGCGCTGCGGCGCATCGGCGAGGGGGCGGCGATGATCCGCAGCAAGGGCGAGGCGGGGACCGGCGACATCGTCGAGGCCGTCCGCCACATGCGTCGGATCACCGGCGAGCTGCGCCGTCTCGGGACGCTCGACGACGCCGAGCTGGCGACCGCGGCCAAGGAGCTCGCCTCGCCGCTCGACCTGGTCCGCGAGGTCGCCGGCGCCGGGCGCCTGCCCGTGCCGCTCTTCTCTGCCGGGGGCATCGCCACCCCGGCCGACGCCTCGCTGATGATGCAGCTCGGCGCCGAGTCGGTCTTCGTCGGCTCGGGGATCTTCAAGTCCGAGGACCCCGAGTCCCGCGCCCGGGCGGTCGTCGAGGCGACCACGCACTTCGCCGACCCCGAGCGGGTCGCCGCCGCCTCCGACGGGCTCGGCCGGGCGATGGCGTCGCTCGAGTCCTCGAAGCTCGAGGCCGAGCAGCTCCTCGCCCAGCGCGGCTGGTAGCCGCGTGGGCCCGCGGGTCGGGATCCTCGCCCTGCAGGGCGACTTCGCGGCGCACGCCGCGACGCTCCGGGCGCTCGGCGCGGAGCCGGCGACCGTGCGGGTCCCGGCGGACCTGCTCGGGCTCCACGGGCTGATCATCCCCGGCGGGGAGTCGACGGTGATGACGCTCGGCATCGAGCGCGAGCGCCTGGCCGACCCGCTGCGCGACCTCGCCGCCGCCGGGGTGCCGATCCTCGGGACGTGCGCGGGCATGATCCTGCTCGACCGCGAGCACCTCGGGATCATGGACGTGCGCGCGCAGCGCAACGCGTTCGGCCGCCAGGTCCGCTCCTTCGAGGCCGATCTCGACATCGCGGGGGTGCCGGGCGGGCCGGTGCGCGCGGTGTTCATCCGCGCCCCGTGGATCGCCGAGCGCGGGCCGGAGGTCGAGGTGCTCGCCGTCCTCGACGGGCACCCGGTCGCTGTCCGGCAGGCCGATCTGCTCGCGATCTCCTTCCACCCGGAGATCACCGGCGAGCGGCGCCTGCACGCCCGGTTCCTCGAGCTCGTGCGGGCGCGCGCGGCCGGCGGCTACGGCACCGGCGTGTCGCGGCGCTCGGCCTCGTAGCGGCGGAAGGCCGTCTCGAAGTCCTGCCAGTGCGGCGGGTCCGGCGGCTGGTCGCTCCCCGGATCGTCGGGCCCGTCGGCCTCGGCGTCGACGTCGTCGGGCGGGGGCAGCGCCCGGAAGCGCCCGAGCCACGCGGCGCCGCACATCGCCTCGCCCGCCAGGGCGACGATCACGCCTCCGGCCAGGAGGCGCTCGTCGGCGAGCGCGAGCGCCCCCGTGACGTAGAGCGCGAGGCTGCCGCCGAGCAGGGCCCCCGCGAGGCCGGGGCGGGCGCGGCGCGGGACGGGACCGAGGACGGCCAGCGCGATCGAGACGGCGAGCAGCGCGGCGATCGCGATCCGGGCTTCGAGCGCGAGCGGCATGGGTGACTCAGGGTACCGGCGGGCGGGGAATCCGCCAGTGCGGTGAGGCGGGCGAGCGAACAGCGGCATCGAGGGGCGGGTCCTGACGCGCCGGCAAGGCCCCGCGTGCCTCGATCGCCGCGGGATTCGCTCGAACCGCGAGTTGGTCCCGCTGAGCGGGATCAAGATGAGTTTCGAGCTCTCGGGGCCGGCGGAACCACCCTTCGTGGATGCCGTTGGTTCACCTCCGTCGCAAGCACCCGGGCTCGCGTCACACCACCAACCCATGCCGCACCGTGTTCTCGGTCACCGCGCGCGGCTCGACGAACGACAGGAGGTAGTCGGGGCCGCCGGCTTTCGTGCCGGTGCCCGAGAGCCGGTTCCCGCCGAAGGGCTGGCGGTCGACCATCGCGCCGGTCGTCGGGCGGTTGACGTAGAGGTTGCCGACCGGCGAGCGGGCGACGACCTCCGCCACCGCGCGCGGGTCCCGGGCGTAGAGGCCGCCGGTGAGCGCGAAGGGGAGGCCCTCGACGATCTCGCACGCCGCGTCGAGCGACGCCACCGGCTCGAGGGCAAGCAGCGGCCCGAAGATCTCCTCGCGGAGCACCGCGCTCTCCGCCGGAAGGCCGGTGGCGAGGACCGGCGGATGGAACCAGCCCGCGCCGGGACCCTCCGGCCCGCGGGCCGCGACCGTGCCCTCCGCCGCGGCGCGGGCGGCGTAGCCGGCCACCCGCTCGCGCGCCGAGGACTCGATGAGCGGCGGCACGTCGATCCCGGGCTCGGAGGCCTGCCCGACGACCAGGGCCTCCACTGCGCCGGAGAGGCGCTCGAGCAGGGTGTCGGCCACCGCCTCGTGCACGAGCGCGCGAGAGACCGCCGAGCACTTCTGCCCGGCGTAGCCGACGGCCGAGGCCACGAGGCCCGGCACCACCTCGTCGAGGTCGGCGTCGGCGTCGACGAGCACGCAGTTCTTCCCGCCCATCTCGGCCACCACGCGCTTGAGGTGGCCCTGGCCGTGGGGCACCTCGGCCGCGGCGCGCAGGATCTCGAGCCCGACCGGCAGCGACCCGGTGAAGGCGATCGTGTGGACGCCGGGGTGGCGGACGAGCGCCGCGCCGGCCTCCGCCTCCCCGGGAAGCAGCGCGAGCACGTCTGCGGGGATCCCGCCCGCGCGCAGGGCCTCGACGAGCACGAGCGCGCAACCGGGAGCCTGCTCGGCCGGCTTGAGCACGACGGCGTTCCCGGTGGCCAGCGCGGCCGCGGTCATCCCGCACGGGATCGCGAACGGGAAGTTCCACGGCGCGATCACCGCGCAGACGCCGCGTGGCGAATAGCGCAGCGTGTTCTGCTCCCCCGGCGGCTGGGCGAGCGGACGACCCGCGTCGAGCTCGATCGCGGCGCGCGCGTAATACTCGAGGAAGTCGATCGCCTCGCAGACGTCCGCGTCGGCCTCCGGCCATGGCTTGGCGCACTCGCGCACCGCGAGCGCCGCGACCTCGAGGCGCCGCTCGCGCAGCCACGCCGCCGCGCCGACGAGCGCTTGCGCCCGGTCGGCGACGGGCACCGCGCCCCAGCGGCGCGCGGCCGCCGCCGCGACCGCCACGGCCGCGTCCACCTCGGCACCCCCGGCCAGCCCGGCGAGCGCGACGACCCGCTCGGGGTCGCCCGGGTCGGTCGAGACCAGCCCGTCGGCCCGTCCCCTCTCCCCGCCGATCGACACCGGCACCGCGAGCGGCGCCCGCGCATCGACGGAGGCCAAGGCATCGGCGAGCCCGGCCCGCACGTCGGCGCGGCGCAGCTCGAGGACCGGCTCGTTGGCGAACGCCCTCACGGCGCGGCGAGCAGCTCGTCCAACGGGGCGCCCTGCGCCTCCGCGGTGAGGAACGAGTCGTTCGCGGTGTTCTCCAGCAGGCGGCGCACGAGGTAGGCCATGCCGGCGACGAGATCGCCGACCGGGCAGTAGGCCCGCACCCGCAGCCCGCTCGCCGCCAGCGCCTCGCCGAGCTCGTCGCCGAGGCCGCGGAGGATCTGGAGCTCGAGCTCGGAGTCGGCGGCGCCGAGCGCCCGGCTCGCGGCGACCGCGTGGGCGACCGAGCGCAGGTTGTGCGAGGCGATGGCGACGCGCACCCGCGGGCGGCCCGCGAGCAGGCGGCGCGTGAGCAGCTCGAAGTTGCGGTCGCTCTCGGCCTTCGCCCCGAAGACGGGCGGCTCCCAGCCGTGCTGGCGGGCCAACACCACCTCGTGGTCCCAGTAGGCGCCCTTGACGAGCCGCACGGTGAGCGGCGAGGCGCGATCGCTCGCCGCCGCCCACGCGAGCACCTGGTCGGCCTGCTCCGGCGAGTCGCGCAGGTAGGCCTGGAGCACGAGCCCGGCCGACGGGCCCGCGGCGAACTCGGGCTCGGAGAGCAGGTCGAGCACGAGCCCGAGCACCGCCTCGCGCGAGTC
The DNA here is from genome assembly GCA_038251325.1 of Solirubrobacterales bacterium. Taxonomy (GTDB): domain Bacteria; phylum Actinomycetota; class Thermoleophilia; order Solirubrobacterales; family Solirubrobacteraceae; genus JBBSBL01. Next base: position 9,231 of record JBBSBL010000018.1, read on the forward strand.
CAGCGACTCCATGTCGACATGGAGGTGCGCGCCCCGGTCGCGGGCCAGGCGCAGGAGCTCTCGCAGGCGCCGCGCCGCGTCCTCGCGTCCCCGGGCCGGCGCGTGGGGGCGCAGGAACGGGGTCAGCGCGGAGACCTTCACCGAGAGGTTGGCCCGCGGCAGGGGCCCGGCGGCGTCGCGCTCGAGGACCGGCTGCGGGCGCCAGCCGGCGGTCGCGGGGGCGAGCGTCTCGATCGCGTCGCGACAGCGTGCGGCGTACGCGTCGGCCTCGCGGGAGGCGACCGTCGCCTCCCCGAGCAGGTCCACCGTGCTGCCGATGCCCCGGCGCCACAGGCGTCCCAGCGCGGGGAGCGCCTCGCGCGGCGTGGCGCCGACGATGAAGCGGTGGGCCATGTGGCGAACGCCACCCGCCGCCGCGGCGCCCAGCGCCGCCCGTCCCGCGCGGGAGTCACCCATGCGCATCGCGGCGGAGAGCGGCGGCGGGCGGTCCTCGACCTCGTCGAGGAAGTGGGTCAGGTGGCGCGCGAGGTCGTCGAGCGAGCGGCACGCCGGGGCGACGTCGACGAAGCGGAAGAGCGCCGCGCGCATCTCGGCGTCCTGCGACGCGAGGTCCATCGCCCGGTCGTCGAGCTTGCGGATCGGGCGCCGGGCGGCGGCCGGGAAGGCGTCGTGGAGGTCGCGGCCGATCCGCTGGACCTCAGGCTCGAGCGTCGCGGGGTCCACGAGGCGACGGTAGCGCTCCGGCGGGCGCCGCGGGTCGCGGCGCTACGCCGCCGCGTAGCGCACGACGCCGTCGGCCTCGGCCTCGACCGCCCGCCCGTCGGCGAGCAGCAGGTCGACGTGGCCGAGCACCTCGGAGAGCGTGAGGTAGGCCTGGGTCACCGCGACGTTGCCCCACAGACGCTGCGCGACCTCGTGCGCGGTGCTCGGCTGCTCGGCGAGTACCCGCAGGATGCGGCGGGCGCGCCGGTCGTGCAGGGCGAAGCGCTCGTCGATCAGCGCCGCGTGACCGGTCACCGGATCGCCGTGGCCGGCGAGCACGACGTCGATCGGCATCTCCCGCGTGGCCCGCAGCGAGTCGAGGTAGGTGACGAGCGCCTGCGGGCGACCGGCGCCGACGTCGACCGAGCCCGGCGTGCCGTCGAGGTCCGGCAGCGGCCGGGTCACGAGCGGGTTGGAGGAGATGTGGGCGATGAGGTGATCGCCCCCGACGAGGATCGCCCGCTCGGCGTCCCAGAACACCGTGTCCGACGGGCTGTGGCCGGGCCGGTGGAGCACCTCGAGCGTGCGGTCGCGCAGCTCGAGCCGCGAGCCCGGCGCCAGCGGACGGGTGACCGCGGCGCTCCCGCCCCACGCCCGGAACGCACGCGAGACGGAGCGCAGCGCCTCGACCATGTCGTCGGCGATGCCGTGGCGGCGCATGGCCCCGGCGGCGAACTCGTCGTCGGCCTCGGCCTCCTCGACGTAGTGCCCGAGGTACGGGGCGAGGCGATCGAGCGCCGCTACCTCGGCGCCCGAGCGGCGGGCGACGATGTCCACCAGGCCGGTGTGGTCGATGTGCTGGTGGGTGATCACGATCAGCTCGAGGTCCTCAACCCGGCGCCCGAGCCGGTCGAGCCCGCGCTCGAGCTCGTCGAGCGCCTTGCCGGAGTTCGGCCCGGAGTCCACCAGCGTGAGCGGGTCGTCCTCGATCAGGTAGGTGTTCACGCGCCCCACGAGGAACGGCGTGGGGATCGGCAGGCAGTGGATCCCGGCGGCCGCGGCCCGCTCGAGGCCCTCGGGCATCCCGCGCTCGGCGTCGGGCACGCCCGGCTCAGCCGCCGTCGCGGATGAGCGCGAGGACGTCGTCGCGGCGGCGCTCCATGTCCGCCGGCGAGACGAGCGACTCCAGGCAGAGGCGCAGCAGCGGCTCGGTGTTCGAGGCGCGAACGTTGAAGTGCCAGTCCGGGTAGTCGATCGAGATCCCGTCCAGGCGCACCTGCTCGGCGTCGGGGTGGGCGGCGGCGATCGCCTCGACCTTCGCGGCCTGGTCCTCGACGGTCGAGTTGATCTCGCCGGAGATGAAGTAGCGCGAGCGATAGGGCTCCAGCAGCTCCGAGAGCCGCTTGCCCTCGACCGAGAGCAGCTCGAGCATGAGCAGCGCGGGCAGCGTCCCCGAGTCGGCGCACCAGAAGTCGCGGAAGTAGTAATGCCCGGAGACCTCGCCGCCGAAGATCGCGTCGGGCTCCTCGCGCATGCGGGTCTTGAAGAAGGCGTGGCCGACGCGGTTGACCAGCGCCCGGCCCCCGCGGGCCGCGACGGCGTCGGCCACCGCGCGGGAGGCGCGGACGTCGTAGAGGACCGTCTTGCCGGGCTGCTTGCGCAGCAGCGAGTCCGCGAGCAGCGCGGTGAGAAAGTCGCCGTCGACGAAGGCGCCCGTCTCGTCGAAGAAGAAGCAGCGGTCCGCGTCGCCGTCCCATGCGATGCCGAGGTCGGCGCGCTCCTTGCGCACGGTGTCGATGACGAAGCGCCGGTTCTCCTCCAGCAGCGGGTTGGGCTCGCGGTCGGGGAAGTTCCCGTCCGGCGTCCAGTAGGTCTTCACGAGATCGAGCCCGAGGCCGTCGAGCAGCGGCCCGACCACCGGGCCGGCCATGCCGTTGCCGCCGTCCACGACGACGCGGAGCGGGCGAATCGCCTCCGGATCGATGAACGCGAGCGCCGCCGCCGCAAAGCCCTCGCGCACGTCCACCGCCTCCACCGAGCCCCCGCCGGGCGCCGCGCCCAGTCCGGCCTCGATCCGCCGACGGACATCCTGGATCCCGCGGTCGCCCGAGAGCGCGAGGGCGCCGCGGCCGACGAGCTTCGCGCCCGTGTAGGGCTTCGGGTTGTGCGACGCGGTGCACATCAGCCCGCCGTCGAGCTCGCGCGACCCGACGAGGTAATAGAGCATCTCGGTGCCGACCTCGCCGGCGTCGAGGACGTGCGCGCCCTCGGCCGCCATCCCCTCGCGGTAGCGGGCGGCGAGCTCCGGCGCGGTGAGGCGCATGTCCCGCCCAAGGCCGATCCGCATCTCGCTCGTGGGCAGGCCGGCGTCGTCGGCCAGCACGCGGGCGAAGGCCCGCCCCACCGCCTCGGCCACGTCGCCGTCGATCTGCTCGCCGTAGAGCCCGCGGACGTCGTAGGCCTTGAAGATCTCGGCGGGAACGGCGGCGCGGTCGGCTCCGGAGGGCATCGGCGCGGATCGTACCCGTGGCGCCCACACCGGAACCCGCCCGGCGGCTGGCATGATGCCCGCCCCATGGCCGAGGCCGAGCGTCCACCGGTCGCGATCCTCTGCGGGGGGCGCGGCGCGCGCCTGCAGGAGCGCACCCAGTCGATCCCCAAGCCGCTGGTGGAGATCGGCGGCATGCCGATCCTCTGGCACGTGATCCGGATCTACGCCGCGCAGGGCTTCACCCGCTTCCTGCTGCTCACCGGCTATCGCGGCGAGATGATCGAGGCCTTCGCCGCCGACACGTCGTGGCCGACGGGGGTGGAGGTCGCCTGCCTGGACACCGGCCTCGACACGCCCACCGGCGGCCGCGTCCACCGCGCCGGAGAGCGGCTCGGGGCGCATCGCCTCTGCGTGACCTACGCCGACGGCGTTGCCGACATCGACCTCCCGGCCCTGCTCGCCCGCCACGAGAGCGCGGGGCTCAGCGCGACGGTCACCGTCGTGCGGCCCGACCTGCCGTTCGGCGTCGCCGAGCTCGGCGGAGGCGACCGCGTGTCGGGCTTCGTCGAGAAGCCGCGGGCCGAGCACTGGATCAACGGCGGCTTCCTCTGCTTCGAGCCCGACGCACTGGAGGTCATCGGAGCGGGGAGCGTGCTCGAGCGCGAGCCGCTGGCCCGGCTCGCCGCCGAGGGCCGGCTCGCCGCCTACCGGCACGAGGGGTTCTGGGACTGTATGGACACCTACAAGGACGCGGTCATGCTCAACGACCTGTGGGAGGAGGGGACCGCCCCGTGGAAGCTCTGGAGCTGAACGGCCGCTCGATCTTCGTGACCGGCGGCTACGGCCTGCTCGGCTCGGCCCTCGTGCGCGCGCTGCTCGAGCGCGGCGCCGAGGTCACCGTGCTCAAGCGGGACGCCGCCACCCGCTCCGCGCTGACGCTGATCGGCGACGAGGCGCGCTGCAACGTCGTCGCGGGCGACGTGGCCGAGGCCGGGCTCGTCGAGCGCGCGCTGGCCGAGTACGAATGCGACGCGGTCTTCCACCTCGCCGCGCAGACCATCGTCCCGGTGGCGAACCGCTCGCCGGCCGGGACCTTCGACACGAACGTGCGCGGGACGTGGCTGCTGCTCGAGGCCTGTCGCGCGCTCGAGGTGGGCACGGTCGTCGTCGCAGCATCGGACAAGGCCTACGGCCCTCAGGACGAGCTCCCCTACCGCGAGGACATGGCGCTGCGCCCGCGCTTCCCCTACGACGTGAGCAAGGCCTGCGCGGACCTCATCGCGCGCTCCTACTGGGAGACCTACGGGCTCCCGGTCGCGGTCACCCGCTTCGCGAACCTCTACGGCGGCGGGGACTGCAACCGCTCGCGCCTGGTGCCCGAGGCGGTGGCCGCGGTGCTCCAGGGGCGCCCGCCCGTCATCCGCTCCGACGGCTCCCCCCAGCGCGACTACCTCTACGTGGAGGACGGCGTCGCCGCCTACCTCGCGATCGCGGCGGCGCTCGACTGCGGCGAGGGACGCGGCGAGGCGTTCAACGCCGGCAGCGGCCGGCCGGCCTCCGTGCTCGAGATCGTCTCGGCGATCTGCCGCGTGGCGGGCTCCGACGTGGAGCCCGACGTGCGGGGCACCGGCACGCCGAGCGGCGAGATCGAGCGCCAGTGGGTAGACGCGACGAAGCTGAACGGCCTCACGGGCTGGGCCCCGCAGGTCGACCTCGAGGACGGGCTGGCCCGGACCGTCGCGTGGTACCGGGCGCACCCCGAGGCGCTCGCCCCGGGGCCGCCCGCCACCCGCTGAGCGCGGTCGCTACTTCACGACCTTCAGCGTCCCGGTCATCCCCGGGTGGATCGTGCAGACGTAGGTGATCGTCCCGGGCTTGTCGAGCTTGTAGACGTAGGTCCCGCCCTGGCCGAAGTTGCCGGACTTGAAGCTCTCGCCCTTGGTCGCGGTGACGTTGTGGTCGAAGGCGTCCTGGTTCGTCCACTTGACCGACTGACCGACCTTCGCCGTGTCGACCTGCGGCGAGAAGGCGGTGTTCTGCATCTTGATCTCGACCGTGCCGGCGCTGGTCGCCGTGGTCTTGGTGGGCGCGGTGGTGTTCGCCGGCGCGGCGGGGGTCGTGGCGGTGGTCTTCTTGTCGCTCCCGCCGCAACCGGCGAGGAGAGCGAGCGCCGCACAGGCGGCGAGGACGAAAGGCAGGCGACGCATGGGCACCTCCGGGTCGAATGGGCCGGGCGGGGTGCCCGACGGTCTCAATCATGGGGGACGCCGCGGAGGGCGCGGTCCTTCCCGGGGCCCTCGTAGACTCCAAACCCATGTCCGGGCACTCCAAATGGGCGTCGATCAAGCACAAGAAGGCGCTCGTCGACTCCCGCCGCGGCCAGGCGTTCACGAAGCTGGCGCGCGCCATCACCGTGGCCGCGCGGGAGGGCGGGGGGGACCCCGACGCCAACGCCGGGCTCTACAACGCGATCCAGAAGGCCCGCGACGCCTCGATGCCGAAGGACAACATCGAGCGCGCGATCGCCAAGGGCACGGGCGAGGGCGGCGACGCGGACGCGATCGAGGCGGTCAACTACGAGGGCTACGGACCCGGCGGGGTGGCGCTGCTCATCGAGGCGCTGACCGACAACCGCAACCGCACCGGCTCCGACATCCGGCACACCCTCGGCAAGCACGGCGGCAACCTCGGCGAGCCGGGGTCGGTCGCCTACCTGTTCGACAAGGTGGCCGTGGTCGTGATCGACGCCGGAGGCCACGGCGAGGACGATCTCATGGTCGCGATCGACGCCGGCGCCACCGACATCGCCCGCGACGAGGACGTGTACGAGATCCTCGCCGCGCCCGGCGACCTGGCGGCGGTGCGGGCGGCGCTCGAGCAGGCGCAGGTCGCGATCGAGAGCGCCGAGGTCACTCAGCGCCCCACGACCCGCGTGCCGCTCGACGAGGAGCAGGCGGGCAAGCTCATCCGGCTGATCGACGCGCTGGAGGAGAACGACGACGTCGGCGCGGTCCATGCGAACTTCGACGTCGACGCCGCCGTCCTCGAGCGCGTCGCGGGGTGAGGCGATGCGGGTCAGGCAGCTCGGCCTCATCGCGCTCATGGCGCTCGGCAGCGTGCTCCTCTGGCTCGGGCTGCCCTTCATCTGGGTCTTTCTCGCCTCGAAGCTCGTGGACTCCTCGCAGCCCTCGATCGGGCCCTACCTGCTGATCCTGTTCGGGATCCCGGCGTCGATGTTCGTCGTCGGGAAGGGTCTCTCCCGGCTCAACCGGGCCTACGGGCGCCTGAACGGGACGCCATCGGACCAGCCGGTACAGGCGGCGTGGATGCGCTCGATGCGCGGCGAGCGCGGCTCGACCCGCCCGCGCACCGTCCTCGACGTGGTGATGGTGATCAGCGTCGTCTCGGCGCTGCTGCTCTTCGGCGTCTGGTTCTTCGCCTTCGCCGGGTCGAGCTTGCCGAGCTGAGGCGGCGGGCAGCCGGCGGGCCCGGTCGGCCTCGCGCGCCGCGCCGCGCCGGGTCCGGCGAACGGCATCATCGAACGGTGATTCGGATGGTCGCGGCCGTGATCGGCGTCCCTGGGGCTCGAACCACGAGTTGATCCCGCTGAGCGGGATCGGAATGAGTCTCGACTTGACGGGGCCGACCGACGCCCTTCCCCGGATGCCGTTCTCACGGCCCTGACGGCGCGCCGCCCGGACCGACCGCCTACCGACCGCCCTCAGGCCGCCGCCACCGCCGCGGCTGCCGCGCCCGTCTGGCGGCGCCCGTAGAGCACCCCCACCAGCGCGCCCACGACCTCCGGGTCGAACTGCGAGCCGGCGCAGCGGGTCAGCTCGTCGAGCGCGTCGGCGTGGGACATCGCCTTGCGGTAGGGGCGATCGGTGGTCATGGCGTCGTAGGCGTCACAGGCGAGGATGATGCGGCTGCCGATCGGGATCTCCTCGCCGGCGATCCCGTCGGGGTAGCCCTCTCCGTCCCAGCGTTCGTGCTCGTGGCGCACGATCCGGGCGATCGCGCCCATGCCGGGCACCGCGCGCAGGATCCGCTCCCCGATCGCCGGGTGGGTGCGCATCACCTCCCACTCGCGCTCGTCGAGCGGGCCCTCCTTCTGGAGAATGTGGTCGGGGATCGCGATCTTCCCGATGTCGTGCAGCAGCGCGGCGGCGCGGATGCGGTCGATCTCGGTCGCGTCGAGCCCGAGGTTGCGCGCGACCGCCGCGGTGGTGTCGAGCACGCTCGCCGAGTGGTCGGCGGTGTACTCGTCGCGTTCCAGCAGGGTGTGGGCCAGCGCCTCGATCGTGCCCTGATGGGCAGGCGCGACCTCCACCTCGCCGACCTCGGGGTCCTCGGCGAAGACGACCTTGCCCCCGCCGTCGCCGCGGGCGCGGTCGAGCGCGCGGCCGGCGTCGGCCAGCAGGCTCTCGCCGGTGGTCTCCGCCCCGAAGGCGGCGATCCCGGCCGATGCGGACAGGCCGCGCACCTCGCCGGCGACCACGGTCTCGAGCTCCACGAGGAGGCGATCGACCGCGATCCGCGCCGCCTCGCCGCCGGTCTCGGGCAACAGGAGCGCGAACTCGTCGGCGCTCGTGCGGCAGACCATGTCCTGCGCGCGGAGGGTCTGTGTCACCAGGCCACCGACGGAGACCAGCACCTCGTCGCCGGCCCGGAAGCCGTGCTGCTGCTGGAGGGCGCGGAACTCGTCGAGGTCGAGGAGGACGAGCGAGAGGGGCCGCTTGTAGCGGCGGCTGCGACCCACCTCCTCGGCGACGCGCTCGCGGAAGGCGCGGACGTCGACCAGGCCGGTCAGCGGGTCGCGGTACGCGGTCCGGGCCCGCTCGGCCTCGAGCTCGGCGATCCTGCGCTGCGCGGCGGCGAGCTCGAGCTCGAGCCCCCGGCGGTCGTCGCGGCCGAACATACCCTCGGCTCATCGGCAGGCCACGAAGGTGACTGAAGCCGCCCGTCCGCGCGATGGTGGGGGTTGGGGCGGGTTGGTTCGGCTTTGCCGACCCGTGCGGGAAGGCGTCCGCGCCCGCGCGCAGAATCACGCTGAGGAATGATCGTCCTCGGCATCGACCCCGGCACCGCGAGCACCGGCTACGGCGTGGTCGCCGAGCGCGACGGCCGCATGGTGGCCCTCGACGGCGGCGTCATCGAGACGCCGACGGGGTGGCGGCTCGAGCGGCGGCTCGCCGACATCCACGCCCGGATCGGCGAGCTCATCGACACCCACGCGCCGGACGCGCTCGCGATCGAGGAGCTGTACTTCGGCGCGAACGTGCGCAGCGCCTTCGCCGTCGGCCAGGCGCGCGGCGCGGTTCTGCTCGCAGCCGGCCAGCGCAATCTGGCCTGCCACGGGTACACGCCCCAGCAGGTGAAGGGCGCGGTATGCGGCAGCGGCCGGGCCGGGAAGGCCCAGGTCCAGCTCATGGTGCAGCGGCTGCTCTCGCTCTCCGCGCCGCCCTCGCCCGACCACGCCGCCGACGCGCTCGCCGTCGCGGTGTGCCACGCGAACCGCGCGCCGCTCGCCGCGGCGGTGGCCCGGGCGTGATCGCGCTCGTCCGCGGCGCCGTCGCCGCGCGCCGCCCCGACCACGTCGTCGTCGAGTGCCAGGGCGTGGGCTATCGCCTCGCGGTCTCCGCGGAGACCCTCCGCCATGTGCCCGCCGCCGGCGGCGAGGTGGCGCTCCACGCCCATCTCGTCGTCCGCGACGACGCGCTCGCCCTCTACGGGTTCGCCACCGAGGAGGAGCGAGAGCTCTTCCTCCTGCTCCTCGGCGTGCAGTCCGTCGGCCCCAAGGTCGCGCTCGCCGTCCTTTCCGGCGGCCCGCCCCGGGAGCTGCTCGCCGCGGTCGCGGCGGGGGACACCGCCCGCCTGCAAGCCGTGCCCGGGGTCGGGAAGCGCACGGCCGAGCGGATCGTCGTCGAGCTGCGGGAGAAGGCCGGCGCCGGGATCGGGGAGGGCGACATCGTCGTCGCGCGGACCGACGACCCCCGGCGCCTGGCGCGCGACGGGCTCGTCGGGCTCGGGTTCACGGTCCCGGAGGCCGACGCGCTGCTCGACGGCGCCGAGGGCGAGAGTCCCGAGGACCTCATCGCCGGCGCCCTGCGCGAGGCCCGCCGGTGAGCACGCCGCGAATCCAGACCCCCGGCGTGCTGCCCGCCGAGGACGAGCTCGACCGCTCGCTGCGCCCCAAGCGGCTCGCGGACTTCGTCGGCCAGGAGGGCCTGCGCGAGCAGCTGGCGATCTCGATCGCCGCCGCCGGCGCGCGCGGCGACGCGCTCGACCACGTGCTGCTCGCCGGCCCGCCGGGCCTGGGCAAGACCTCGCTCGCGCAGATCGTCGCCGCCGAGCTCGAGGTGCCGTTCGTGCCGACGGCCGGCCCGGCGCTCGAGCGCAAGGGCGACGTGGCCGCATTCCTCACCGCGCTGGAGCCGCGCGCCGTCTTCTTCGTGGACGAGATCCACCGCCTCCCGCGCGCGCTCGAAGAGACCTTCTACCCCGCGATGGAGGACCACCGGCTGCCGATCACCGTCGGCCAGGGCGCCGGGGCCCGGGTGGTGACGCTCGACCTCCAGCCGTTCACGCTCGTCGGCGCCACCACCCGCGCCGGGCTGCTGACCACGCCGCTGCGCGACCGGTTCGGCATCCAGCACCGACTCGAGCACTACGTCCCGGCCGACCTCGGCCGGATCGTCGCCCGCTCGGCGGCGCTCCTCGGCGTGGAGGTCGAGCCCGGGGGCGCCGAGGCGATCGCGGCGCGCAGCCGCGGCACGCCGCGGGTGGCCAACCGCCTGCTCAAGCGCGTGCGCGACTACGCCGAGGTGCGCCACAGCGGCGTGGTCACCGAGGCCGTGGCCGACGCGGCGCTGGAGGCGCTCGAGGTCGACCACGAGGGACTCGACCGCCTCGACCGCGAGCTCCTGCGCGCGCTCTGCGTCACCTACGCCGGGCGCGCGGTCGGGCTCTCGACGCTCGCGGTCGCGGTGGGGGAGGAGCAGGACACGATCGAGGACGTGTACGAGCCCTACCTGCTCCAGCAGGGGCTCGTCGAGCGGACGCCCCGCGGCCGCGTCGCCACCCGACGCGCCTTCGCCCACCTCGGGCTCGAGGCGCCGCCCGAACGTATCGGGCTCTTCTAGAACCGGTCCGCGAACGCGCCCGGGCTGCCTTCAGGGCCACGTTAAGGTTCCCCGCCTAGCCTGCCCTCCCGACGATGGCGCACCTCTTCATCTGCCCCAACTGCGGCCATCGCTCGACCGAGGCGGACCGAACGGCCGGCTTCCGCCGCGAGCCCAAGGGCTGCTCCCGCTGCGGGTTCGCGTTCCTCTTCGAGCTGCTCGACGACTACTACCCCGCTCCGAATGCGGCGTTCTTCGTCTGCGATCAGGAGGGTCGGGTCATCGGCTGCGGGCGCGGCTCCTTCGAGCTCACCGGCCTCGACGACGAGCGGGTCATCGGGCGCCCGGTCTCCGAGGTGCTCGGGCTCGACTTCGACGAGGACGGCGACCCCGTGACGACCGTGCTCGAATGGGGCGTGCGGGCGATGGGCAAGCCCGTGACGGTCAACGCCGAGGGCGACCTGCCCGCCGACGCCGTCGCCGATCTCTTCCCGGCCTACGACGACGACGGCGGGCTCCTGCTCGTCCTCACGCCGCGCGGGTGAGGTCGCCCGCGGCGGCGGCCTGAGCGGGGCGCTCCGGCCCCCCGAACGGCTACCCTCGACACCGCATGTCGCCGCGCGCGCGCAACGGCCTCATCCTGCTCTTCGTCGCGGGACTGCTGATCCTCTCCCTGCTCGTGATCCTCCCCGGATCGCCCGCGCAGAAGAAGACGCGGCTCGGGCTCGACCTCCAGGGCGGCGTCGAGCTCGTCTACCAGGGCAAGCCCACCCCGCAGGCGAAGGTCGACTCGTCCTCGATCAGCCGCGCGATCGAGATCATGCGCAACCGCGTCGACGCGCTCGGCGTCGCCGAGCCGGAAATCCAGCGCTCGGGCGACGACCAGATCACGGTCGGGCTGCCGAACGTGACCAACGTCCAGCGCGCCGAGAAGCAGGTCGGCACCCCCGCCCAGCTGCTCTTCTACGACTGGGAGGAGAACGTCCTCACCTCCAACGGGAAGACGGCGGCCTCGCAGCTCACCGCCCAGGACCCCGAGGCGCTCCGGATCAGCCAGGCCGCGGGCGACCCGTCGGCCGGCCTCTCGCTCCACGACGCGGTCACGCTCGCCGCGAAGCAGCCGGTGCGCGGGGGGCAGGACATCTCGCGCATCGGGCCCCAGTACTGGCTCTTCGACGGCCGAAAGCAGCTCATCGCCGGGCCCGACGAGACGAAGAAGGACCTGCTCTCCGAGCTGTCGGGGCAGAAGGCGCCGCCGGGGTCCGAGCTCGTCACCGTGCCGCAGGGCACGGTCGTCCTCCAGGCCACCTACCGCAAGGCGGGCGACAAGCCCAAGAACCTCAACCTGGTCAAGTGGTACGTCCTGCGCGACCGAGTCTCGCTGTTCGGCAAGGACATCACCGACCCCAAGCAGGGCACCGACCAGAACCAGGCCGGCAGCCCGCCGGACGTCGAGTTCAAGTTCACCGACAAGGGCAAGACCGCCTTCCACGACGTCACCCGGGCGATCGCCCAGCGCGGCCAGAGCCTGTCGCTGCCGGGCAGCCAGAGCGCGAACCTCCAGCACTTCGCGGTGGCGCTCGACCGCGAGCTCATCTCGGTCGCCTCGATCGACTACCGCAACCTGGCCGACGGCATCGACGGCGAGAACGGCGCGATCATCACCGGCGGGTTCACCATCCAGTCGGCCCAGGACCTGGCGAAGCTGCTCGAGCTCGGCGCGCTGCCGATCGGGCTGAAGCTCATCTCGCAGTCGCAGGTCTCCGCGACGCTCGGCAAGCAGGCGCTCGACCAGGGGCTCGTGGCCGGGCTCGCCGGCCTCCTGCTGGTCATGGTCTTCCTCGTCTTCTTCTACCGGGTGCTCGGGCTGATCGCCTGCGGCGCGCTGATCGTCTACGGGATCTACCTGTTCGCGCTGGTCAAGCTCATACCGATCACGCTGACGCTGCCGGGGATCGCCGGCCTCGTGCTGACCATCGGCGTGGCGGCCGACGCGAACATCGTGATCTTCGAACGGGTGAAGGAGGAGATCCGCGGCGGCCGCTCGATCTCGGCCGGCATCGCGCAGGGCTACAAGAAGGGCCTCTCGGCGATCATCGACGCGAACGTCGTCACGCTGATGACCGCGTTCATCCTCTTCATGCTCGCCACCTCGGGCGTCAAGGGCTTCGCCTTCACCCTCGGCGTGGGCACGATCGTCTCGCTGTTCACCGCGGTGCTGGCCACGCAGGCCGCGCTGGGCACGATGAGCCGCTCGAAGCTCATCTCGAGCCCGGCGGCGCTCGGCGCCGGCAAGCGCGAGCGGCGCTGGCACTTCGACTTCATGGGCGCGTCGAAGTGGTTCTTCTCGATGTCCGGGATGATTCTGATCATCGGGGCTCTGGCGATCGGAGGGAAGGGCCTGAACTTCGGGATCGACTTCACCTCCGGGACTCGGATCCAGACGGCGCTGGCCCAGCCCGCGACCGAGCAGCAGGTGCGCGACGTCCTCACCGCCGACGGCTACGGAGACGCGAAGATCCAGCGGGTCACCGGGAGCGCCCTGGGCGCCAACGTCGTCCAGATCTCGACCAAGACGCTCCAGCCGACCAAGGTGGAGTCGGTCCGGGCCTCGCTGGAGAAGGCGTTCGGCGCGACGCGGAGCTTCTCCTCGCAGTCGGTGGGGCCAACGTTCGGCCAGACCGTGGCGAACAGCGCCCTGATCGCGATCATCGCGTCTCTGCTCGTGATCTCGGCCTACATCGCCCTGCGGTTCGAGTGGAAGTTCGCCGTGCCGGTGCTCATCGCGCTGATGCACGACCTGCTCATCACCGCGGGCGTGTACTCCCTGCTGGGCCGGGAGGTGACGACAGCGACCGTGGCCGCGCTGCTCACGATCCTCGGCTACTCGCTCTACGACACGATCATCGTGTTCGACCGCATCCGCGAGAACGTGCCGCGGATGCCGCGCGCCGCGTTCTCCCAGATCGTGAACCGCTCGATGTCGGAGGTGCTGACGCGATCGCTGGCCACGAGCTTCTCGACGCTCATGCCGGTGCTCGCCCTGCTGCTCTTCGGCGGTCAGACCCTGCAGGACTTCGCCTTCGCGCTGCTCGTCGGGGTGGCCTCGGGCACGTACTCGTCGATCTTCATCGCCTCGCCGGTGCTCGACCACTGGAAGGGTCGCGAGCCGGCCTACGCGCAGCGGCGGCGCCGCATCGAGCGCGAGTCGCCCGACGGCAAGGTGCCCGCCTACCCGACGCCGGCGGCGGGCGCCGACGCGGACGTCGAGCCCGAGCCGCCCAAGCGCCGGCGCCTGCGCCGCGGCCCCGACCGGGTGACGACGCCCGACCAGCCGGAGGAGATCAGCGCCGAGGAGTTCGAGGAGCTCAAGCGGGACATCGCGGATGATGCGGCGCCTGCGGCGCCCGCCGCGGGGGCGGCTTCGCGGCGCGGCTCGACGGGCGGCCGGAAGGGGGGCGGCGGGAACGGGGCGCCGGTCGCGCCGGAGACGGCGGACCCCGAGCCGCAGAAGCGGACGCTCACCGACCCCGACGTCGACCCGGGCGAGTTCGTCCACGCGCCCGATGAGGCGGAGGGCGGCGGCATGGCGCCGGAGGAGCGGCCCAAGCCGGCCGCGGGCAAGCGCCCGCGCACGCGACGACACGGGAGGCCGCGCTGATGGGGATGCTCGCCTGGGTGATGATGGGGCTGGCCATCTGGCACTTCACGATCTTCCTGCCCGACCGCTTCTGGGGCGGCATCGTCGGCGCGTTCCTCGGCGCGCTCTTCGGCTCGATCATCTTCGGGTTCATCGTCAGCGGCCTCGGCGTGCCGGGCCAGAGCGAGACCCACCTGCTCACCGCCCTGGAGGCGATCCCGGGCGCGGTGATCGGGATTGCGCTGGTCTATGCCGAGGGCGTGCGGCGGGAACGCGCGCCGGCGCCGGCGTAGGGCGGTGGGGCGTAGCGCGCTGATCGTCGCCGGCGGCGCCGGCGGCTTCCGGCGAACGGCGTCATCGAAGGGTGGTTCGAACGTTTCGCGCGGTCGAGTGACGATCTGATCCCGCTGAGCGGGATCAGAATCGGTTTCGATCGCGCGGCCGGCCGGCCGCACCCCTTTCCCGAGACGCCGTTCTCCGGGATACCGCCCCGCCCTGAGGTTGCTGCGCCGAGCGCCGCCCGCCCGGTCCGTCCCCCCGCCCGCCTAGCCTGGCCGGGCCATGCTTCGGGAACCGCTCGCCGGCGGCGCCGGCCCGATCCCGCCGCCCGAGCGGGCCCGTCCGCGCCTCGCCCTCGCCCCCTACCGCTACGCGGACGCGTTGCGCCTGGAGCGCGAGCTCGGGGTCACCCACACCCTGGCGCAGGTCCTCGCCCGCCGTGGACTGAGCGATCCCGCCGTCGCGCGCAACTTCCTCGCCGCCGGGGAGTGCCACGACCCCTCGGCGTTCGGCGGCATGGAGGCGGCCGTCGCGGTCGTCCGGCGTCACCTCGAGGCCCGGACCCGGATCACCGTCCACGGCGACTACGACTGCGATGGCGTGTGCGCGACCGCGATCCTGGTCCGCGGCCTGCGCGCGCTGGGCGGTGAGGTCGACTGGCACCTGCCCGACCGCCGCGCGGACGGATACGGGCTCTCGCCCGCGACCGTCGAGCGTCTCGCGGCGCGCGGCACGCGGCTGCTCATCACCGTCGACTGCGCGATCACCGCCGTCGAGGAGGTCGCCGCCGCGCGCGCGGCCGGGCTCGACGTGCTCGTCACCGACCACCACCGCCCCCGCGCCGACGGCGCGCTGCCCGACGCGCCGATCGTCCACCCGTCGCTCGGCGGCTACCCCTGCGCGGACCTCTGCGGCACCGGCGTAGCGCACAAGCTCTTGGAGGCGGTCGTCGCGTCGGCCGGCGCCGACCCGGCGCTCGCCGCCCACGATCTCGCCCTCGTGGCGATCGCCACCGTCGCCGACCTCGTCCCGCTGCGCGGCGAGAACCGCCGCCTCGTCCGCGAGGGCATGCGCGCGCTGGCGGGAACGGACAGCCCCGGTTTGCGGGCCCTGATGTGCGCGGCGCGGCTCGACCCGGGCGGGATCGACGCTCGCGCGCTCGGCTTCCGCCTCGCGCCGCGGCTCAACGCGGCCGGTCGCGTCCAGCGCGCCGACGTCGCCCTCGAGCTGCTGCTCACCGACGAGGGGGAGCGCGCCGGCGACCTCGCCGCGGAGCTCGACGCCGCGAACGCGGAGCGGCGCGCGACCGAGGCCTGGATCCTGCGCGACGCCGAGGCGCAGGTGCGCGCCGCCGGCGCCCGCCCGGCCTACGTGCTCGACGGCGCCGGCTGGCATCCCGGCGTGATCGGCATCGTCGCCGCACGGCTCGTGGAGCGCTGGCACCGGCCCACGATCCTGATCGCGCTCGACGGCGAAGAGGGGACCGGCTCGGGCCGCAGCGTGCCCGGCTTCGACCTGCTCGCCGGCCTGGACGCCTGCGCCGCTCGGCTGCTCCGCCACGGCGGCCACCGGGCCGCCGCCGGCCTGACGATCGCCGCGGCCGAGGTCGACGCGTTCCGCGACGCGTTCGCCGCCCACGCCGAGGGGGCGCTCGCTCCGGCCGACCTCGTCCCCGAGCGGCGCGCCGACGCCGTGGTGGCGGGCGACCCGCTCGGGCTCGACCTGGCCGAGGATCTCGCCGCGCTCGAGCCGTGCGGGATGGGGAACCCGGGCCCGACGCTGCTCCTCCCGGCCGCGCGGTTCGCCGACCCGCAGCCGATGGGGGAGGACGGCCGCCACCTGCGCGCCACGGTCCAGGCGGCGGGGGCCCGGGCGAAGCTCGTCGCCTTCGGCTGCGAGGGCCGGCTGCCCGTGCCCGCGGGCGAGCCGGCCGACGTCCTCGTGCACCTGGAGGCCAACGAGTGGAACGGCGCCGTCGAGCCGCGGCTGCGACTCGTGCACGCGTGGCCGAGCGCGCCGCCGGAGCCGATCGAGGTCGTCGGCGAGCCCGACGACTACCTCGCCGCCGCCCTGGCCGAGGCCGAGGCCGCCCTCGCGCCCTGGCCCCCGGAGGCCGCGGCAGGCCCGCCGTCCGGCGCCGCGCGTGAGGTCGTCGATCGCCGCGGGCCGGCGGCCGCGGGCGTGCTCGGCGACGTCGTGGCCACCGGCGAGCCGGCCCTCGCGGTGTGCGCCGACGTGGACCGCCGCCACGCCGGCCTGGCCGAGCGGCTCGGCGGCTTCCGTCTGTGCTCCTGGCGCGCCCTCGAGGCCGATCCGGCGCTCGCTGCCGGATCGGTGCACCTCGTCGCCCTCGACCCTCCCGCGCACGCGCACCGGGCCCGGCTGCTCGCCGCCGCGCCCGGTCCCGCCGACGGGGGCTTCGCCCACTTGGCCTGGGGAGAGGCTGAGCTAGGCTTCACCCGGAAGATTCACGAGATGGAGCTCGATCTGCGAGCCCCGCTCGCCGCCCTCTACCGTGACCTGCGCGCCCGGCAGGCGGCGGCCGGCGAGGAGCTCGAGGTCCTGCTCCGCGGGGACGGCCAGCACGGCCGGCCGGCGGCGCTCGCCGGTCGTCTCGTCCGGGTCCTCGGGGAGCTCGGCCTCGTCAGCCTCGACCGGGATCGTCCGGCCCTGGCCCTCCGGTCGCAGGAGCGCACGTCGCTCGAGCGCTCGGAGGCCTTCCGGGTCTACCGCGCACGACGTGAGGACGGAACGGCATTCCTGAGTCGAGCGACACCACCACCGACCCCGTGAGCCGCGCCACGCGGAGCGGCGTCGCGGGCGCGGCCGGTCCGGCGGGCCGGGCGCAGGTCGGCAAGGCGGTCGTGGCGAGCCCGGTCGCCCCGGTGCACCGTGACGGCCTCACCGAGGCGGAGCGTCGGCTGCTCGGCGACCTCTTCGCGATCGTCGAGGAGCACAGCGGCGAGCGCGCGGTGGCCATCGACCGCGCGGCCGTCGAGCGTGCGTTCGTCTACGCGTGCGACAAGCACAGCGACCAGCGGCGGCGCACCGGCGAGGACTTCATCATCCACCCCGTCGGGGTGGCCAAGATCTGCGCGGGGATGCGCCTCGACACCGAGACGCTGTGCGCGGCGCTCCTCCACGACACCGTCGAGGACACCTCCGCCTCGCTCGAGGACGTGCGCGCCCAGTTCGGCGAGGACATCGCCGGCCTGGTCGACGGGGTCACGAAGCTCACCGGCCTCACCTTCCAGTCCCGCGACGAGGCGCAGGCCGAGAACTACCGCAAGATGATGGTCGCGATGGCCTCGGACATCCGGGTCATCCTCATCAAGCTCGCCGACCGGCTGCACAACATGCGCACACTCTCCGCGCTGCCGAAGCAGAAGCAGATCGAGAAGGCGAAGGAGACGATCGACATCTACGCGCCGATCGCCCATCGCCTGGGCATTCACGCCATCAAATGGGAGCTCGAGGACCTCGCCTTCACCACGCTGCACCCGCGCAAGTACACGGAGATCAAGGGCCTCGTCGCGCAGCAACGCGAGGAGCGCGAGCGCTACGTCACGCAGGCCGGCGCCTACCTCGCCAAGGAACTCGACGCGCTCGGCATCGGAGCGGAGATCTCCGGCCGCGCGAAGCACTTCTATTCGATCTACTCGAAGATGACCAAGAAGGGCCGCGAGTTCAACGAGATCTACGACCTCACGGCGATGCGCGTGATCGTCGCCTCGGTGAAGGACTGTTACGGCGCCGTCGGGGTCATCCACTCGCTGTGGAAGCCGCTCCCCGGCCGCTTCAAGGACTTCGTGGCGATGCCGAAGTTCAACATGTACCAGTCGCTCCACACGACGGTGATCGGACCCGAGGGCCGGCCGCTGGAGATCCAGATCCGCACCCGGGACATGCACGACATGGCGGAGTTCGGGATCGCCGCGCACTGGCTCTACAAGCAGGGCGAGAGCGGGGCGGAAGGCGAGGAGAAGCTGCGCTGGCTGCGCCGCCTCGTCGACTGGCAGCAGGAGCTCGCCGATCCCCACGAGTTCGTCGAGACCCTGAAGGTCGACCTCTTCGAGGACGAGGTGTTCGTCTTCACCCCGAAGGGCGAGGTGAAGTCGCTCGCCGCCGGCGCGACGCCGCTGGACTTCGCCTACGAGGTGCACACCGACGTCGGCCACCGCTGCGTCGGAGCGAAGGCGAACGGGAAGATCGTCCCGCTCTCCTACGAGCTGCGCTCGGGCGACATCGTCGAGGTGCTGACCAGCAAGCGCGAGCGCGGCCCCTCGCGCGACTGGCTCGCGGTGGTCAAGACCACGCGCGCGCGCAACAAGATCCGCCAGTGGTTCAAGACCGAGTCGCGCAAGGACACCGAGCACGCGGGCCGCGACCTGTTGCAGGAGCACCTGCGCAAGCAGGGCCTGCCGGCCCAGAAGATCGTCGGCTCGGCGCTGCTCGCCGACGTCATCCGCGAGATGGGGTTCCGCAAGGGCGACGAGTTCTACCTCGCGCTCGGCGGCGCGAAGATCTCGCCGAAGGTCGTCGTCACGAAGGTCATGCAGCGCCTCAAGCAGGGCGAGGCGGCGGACAGGGCGCCGACCGCCGCCGAGGACCTGCTCACCACCCGCCGGCGGCGCGAGCGCCCGACGGCGTCCTCCTCCCAGTACGGGATCGCGGTCAAGGGAATCGACGACGTCATGCTGCGACTGGCGAAGTGCTGCCGGCCGGTTCCCGGCGACCCGATCGTCGGGTACATCTCACTCGGCCGCGGCATCACGATTCACCGCGAGGACTGCCCGAACGTGCAGGTGCTGCGCAAGGATCCCGACCGCTTCACGCCGGTGGCGTGGGACGGCGACTCCGAGACGGCGTTCAAGGTCGAGATCCAGGTCGACGGCTGGGACCGCCACCGGATGCTCGAGGACCTGACGCGGACCTTCGCCGAGGCGGGGATCAACATCGTCGAGGCGCGCTGCACCGTGAGCGACCCGATGGTCCGCAACCGCTTCGTGGTCGAGGTGGGGGACACGCGCTCGCTCGACGCGACCATCACGCGGCTGCGCAACATCGACGCGGTGTTCGACGCGTACCGCGTGACGCCGGGCGCGGGCTGAGGGCGACGGTCGTCCTCGGCTCTTCGCGGGCGGCGGGGTCGGCGAACGGCGTCATCGAGGAGTGATTCGGGGCGGGCGGCGCCCCGGTCGAGCGGCCTTGATCGGGCGAGTTCGCTTTGGATCCCGCCGAGCGGGACCAGAATCGATCTCGAGCTGGCCGGCGTATCCCGCCCTACGGCGCCGGGAGCTCGCCCCGCGGCCGGATGGCCACGGCGCCGATGACCGCGCCGATCCCGACCGCCTCGGCCAGCGTCGGCACCTGAGCGAGCAGCGCGAGGCCGGCGAGCACCGCCGTCGCCGGAAGCAACGCGAGGAGCAGGGCGAACCGCGCGCGGCCGAGGCGGAGCAGCGCGAGCTGGTCCAGGGCGTAGGGCACGACGCTCGAGAGGAGCCCGACGCCGAGGCAGGCGGCGAGCAGCGGCGGGTCGGAGAAGGCCGGTGCGGCGGCCGGAGCGGCGAGCGGGGCGATGGCGAGCACGCCGAAGGCCATCCCGGCGGCGAGGCCGTCCACGCCGTCGCCCGACCGCGCCACCCGGTGGCCGAGGACGATGTAGAGCGCCCATAGCCCACCGGCCAGGAGCGCGAGGGCGACGCCGGCGGCGCTCCCGCCGATCTGCACGTCGGCGAGCAGCAGCACACCGGCGGCGCCGAGGGCGAGCGCGCTCCAGTCCCGTCGCGTGCGGGACCCCAGCGCCGCCACGGCGATCGGTCCCCAGAACTCGATCGCCACGGCGGCCCCCAGCGGGATGCGGTCGATGGCCTCGTAGAAGGCGAGGTTCATGCCGGCCAGGGCGGTGCCGAACGCCGCGACGAGCGCCAGCCGTCGCGACGTCCAATTGCGACGCCACGGCCGCCGCCACGCGCCGAGCGCCACCGCGGCGCTCAGGACGCGCAGCCACGCCACGCCGGCGGCAGGGACCGAGGCGAAGAGCAGCACCGCCAGCGCGGCGCCGAGATACTGCGACACCGCGCCGGCCACGAACAGGGACTCCGGCGGTACGCGGCGCGTGACCTGGGCGCTCAGCGCTCCTCCGGCTGTTCCACGAGCGATCGGCGCTCAGCGCGGCCGGCCGAGGGCGCGGGTGTCGACGACCTCGAAGTCCCGCCCGCGCAGGCGCCCGAGCGCATGGAGGTCGTCGTTGACCCACCGGCGATCCGGCGCGCCCGACACGTACCACGGGGCGCCGTTGTCGGCGAGGATCATCCCGTAGCGCTGCAGCGCGCGGGCCACGATCCGGGCCTGAGGCGGCAACCGCCGCAGGCTCACGGTGCGGCGCAGGCGGACGCGGATCCCCATCGCGGGCAGGCTCGGGTCGCGCGCATCGGAGGCGAAGTGCCGCGCGGGGTAGACGTACGCGCTCCGGGTGCGCGGCGCAGTGAAGCGCAGCGCGTGGTCGATGACGCCGCGGCGCACCTCGTCGTAGCGGGCCAGCCCGGGGAAGATCGGGAGGCCGGCGGCGTCGGCGGAGGTCCAGCCGGCGGGTCGCAGGCGGTTGGACCGCAGGCTCCAGACGGCGCCCGACCCGGCGCGCCAGCGCGTACCCCCCGCCCGGGGCGGGAAGGCCGCGAAGAGCTCGTAGAGGCGGCAGGCGTCGCGGTCGACGAGCAGGACATGGCGGTCGCCCTGTGCGCGGCGGCCGCCCTCGATCGGCACGCCGCGCGGGATGGGGTAGCCCACCCGGTCGGACTCGCCGGCGTACTGGAAGGCGACCGGCGCGCGCCGCGTCGCGCGCCCGACCACGGCGAACGGGATGCCGATCGGGCCGCCGTCCCACGTGCCCGAGCCGAAGTCGGCGTGAACCGGGGCGCCCAGCCCGATCGAGCGCACGAGGGCGGCGGAGTCGCGCGCTGCCGGCAGGCGGTCGACGCGGCGGTTCCACGGGCTGTCGGCGGGGAGGACCGGGCAGTGCGGCGCGCCCGGCAGTGGCAGGGCCGGCGCGGCGGCCGGTGCGGCGGCGACCGCGCCGAGCACGGCCGCCAGCGCGGCGAGGGCCCCGGCCCGGCCGGGCACCTACCCGACGACCTTCAGGACTCCCGGCTCCACCCGGTAGCGCACCTCGCTCGCGCGGCCGATGTAGTCGCCGTCGACCTGGACGGGGAGCGGATCATCGCCGACCGGCCGCACGACGAACTCCTCGTCGGTGGCGAAGGTCTCGACCTGCCGGTGGCGCGCGACCTCGGCCCGCGCCGAGAGCGCCCGAAAGCCGAGCGCCGAAACGTCGAGCGGCGTCGCCCGCCGCAGGACGCCGCCGGCCAGCGTGCCGCTGTCCAGCGCCGCGCCGGGCGCGAAGTCGATCGGGCGGCCCTTGAAGTAGGTGAACGGCGCCCCGTTCTGCACCACGGCGGTCACGCCCTCCAGACGGCGCCCGGCCGCCTCGACCTCGAGGCTCGGCGCGCGCCACGCGTAGCGACGCGCGAACGTCCCGACCGCGGTGGCGGCGAAGTAGTACTCCCGCCAGCGCGCCTTGGCCCGCGGGTTCGCGTCGACCCGCTCGACCACCGAGGCGTCCAGTCCGACGCCGGAAGCGAAGCAGAAGCGCCGGCCGTTCACGCTGCCGAGGTCCACCGCGCGCGGGCGCCAGTCGTCGGCGAGGCGGAGCAGGTGCTCGGTGGCGTCGACCACGTCGGTGGGGATGCCGAGCAGCCGGCAGAAGACGTTGGCCGATCCGCCGGGAAGGCAGGTGAGCGGCACGTCCGAGCCGGCCAGGCCGTTGGCCACCTCGTTCACGGTCCCGTCCCCGCCGAAGGCGACGGCGACGTCGACGCCGGTCTCGGCGGCTTCGCGGGCGAGCTCGGTGGCGTGGCCCCGCCGCTGGGTGTCGACGGCCTCCACCGCGTAGCGGCTCTGCAGGGCATAGGCGACGAGGTGGCGCAGCCGGTCGCTCACCGTGGTCGCGTAGGGGTTCACGACGAGAAGCATCCGCAGGCTCGGGGTGCCGCCGCCGAGGGCGGCGCCCAGGCGCTCCAGGTCCGCGGCGAAGGTGGCGGCCACGGAAAGGGTCAACACCGCGAGCCACCCGGCGTTACGAGCGGTGCGCGATGGTTCGACCCGTGGCGACCCTCGACCTCCTCGCCGGTCTCGCGATCCTCGTCGGCCTGGCCGGCATCGCGGTGCCGATCCTGCCGGGGCTGCCGATCGTGTGGGCCGCGATCGTGGTCTGGGCCGTGGTGGGCGACGACGGCGCCCGGTGGATCGTGCTCGCCTTCGCCACCGTCGTGGTGGTCGCCGCGACGGTCGCCCAGTTCCTGGTTCCCGGCCGGCGGATGCTCGACGCCGGGGTTCCCGGGCGCTCGATCACCATCGGCGCGCTGGCCGGGATCATCGGCTTCTTCGTCGTGCCCGTCGTCGGGCTCTTCCTCTTCTTCGTGGCCGGGGTCTATCTCGCCGAGCGCGTGCGGCTCGGTGCCGGGCCCGGGGCGTGGGAGTCGACCGTCCACGCGCTCAAGGGCGTGGGGCTCTCGATCCTCATCGAGCTCGCGGGCGGACTGCTCGCGTCCGCCGCGTGGCTCGCGGCGGTCATCGCCTGAGCGGGGCGCTAGAGCCAGCGGCGCCGCCTGAAGAACACGAGCATCCCGACGATCAGGACGGCGATCACGCCGACCACCGCCCAGAAGGCGGTGGTCGTCCCCTCGCCGGGCACGTGTGAGTTCATCCCCCAGATGCCGGTCAGCAGCGTCGGGGGCAGCAAGACGACCGTGAGGACGGTGAGCACCCGCAGGACGTCGTTGAGCTGATGGGTCAGCACCGACTCGTTCGTGTTCTCCAGCGCCTCGGCGGTCTCCTTGTAGCCCTCCAGCAGCTGCCAGATCCGCTCCGAGGCGTCGTTGATGTCGTCGAAGTAGATCTCCAGCTCGCCGGAGAAGAAGCGGTTCTTGGTCCGCTCGAGGTCGCTGAACACGACGCGCTGGGGCCGCACGATCTTGCGGAAGTTGATGATCTCCTGCTTCGCGTTGGAGATGTCGCGCACGACCTCGTCGGAGCGCCCCTCGAAGATTGCCTCTTCCAGGCGCTCGAGCTTGTTCCCGATCTTGCGCAGCATCGGGAAGCTCGCGTCGACGCAGTCGTCGACCACCTTGTAGAGCAGGTAGCCGCTGCCCTGGGCGAACAGCCGGGCCCGGAGGTCGTCGTCGGCGCGGCAGCGCTCGAAGAGGAACTCCAGCGACTTGATCTCCTCGTTGGGGATCGTGATCAGGTAGTCCGGGCCGACGAACAGGTCGAGCTCGGCCGCGTTCAGCCGCCCCACCGCCTTGTCGAAGCGGGGGAAGAAGAGGATCGCGAAGAGGTAGTCGTCGTACTCGTCGATCTTCGCGCGCTGGTTGCGGGAGACGACGTCCTCGTAGTCGAGCGGATGGAAGTCGTAGCGCTCCTCCAGCCACGCCCGCTCGCGCGGGCCCATGCGCTCGACGTTCACCCAGCGGACGGCGCCCTCGACGACCTCCTCGATGCGGAGGCGGTCAGGCTCGCCGGTGGGGGCGCCGGCGGACCCGCGGGTACGACCCGGCCGCCGCAGACGGGGCTTCGGCAGGTTCGGCATGGGGACTTCGCGGGTCGTCGTTCATCGTGGTCGCCTCGCCTCCATCCTAGCCGTCGTCGCCTTTGCTAGGGTCCCGCGCACATAGCAGTACGCATCCAGAGGGGTGGAGGGATTTGGCCCGACGAAACCCCGGCAACCTCCCGCAAGGGAACGGTGCCAATTCCATCAGGCGTCCATCGAATGCCTGGGAGATGTGGATCGGCGGTGACCCAACCTCTGCCCCCACGGACCCCGGCGGAGGTTTTCTCACATATGCCGCCAGAGTCGCTTCGCTGCAAGGAATGCCGGACCGGGTACCCGCTCGAGGCGCGGTACGTCTGCGAGCGGTGCTTCGGCCCGCTCGAGGTCGCCTACGCGCCGCCGCGGACCCACGATCCCGAGGCGCTGCGCCGGCGCATCCAGGCCGGTCCCCAGACGCTGTGGCGCTACTCGGACTTCCTGCCGGTGGCCGCCGCGCCGCGTGACGCGCTGCCCACCGGCTGCACCCCGCTGGTCCGGGCCCGCCGCCTCGGCGAGCGCCTCGGGCTGCGCGAGGTGTGGGTGAAGAACGAGGCCTCGAACCCGACCCACTCGTTCAAGGACCGTGTCGTCGCGATCGCCTTGGCGCGCGCCCGCGAGCTCGGGTTCGAGACGTTCGCCTGCGCCTCGACCGGCAACCTCGCGAACGCCGTCGCCGCGCACTCCGCCGCGGCGGGGCTGCGCTCACTCGTGTTCATCCCCGCCGACCTGGAGGAGCAGAAGGTCCTCGCCACCGGGATCTACGGGACGACGCTGGTCGGCGTCCGGGGAAGCTACGACGACGTCAATCGCCTCTGCACCGAGCTCTCCGGCGAGCGGCCGTGGGCGTTTGTCAACGTCAACCTGCGCCCCTACTACGCCGAGGGCAGCAAGACGCTCGCGTACGAGACGGCCGAGCAGCTCGACTGGCGCCTGCCGGACCGGGTGATCGCCCCGATCGCGTCTGGCTCGCTGTTCACGAAGATCGCACGCGGGTTTGAGGAGTGGATCGAGGCCGGGCTCGTCGGCGGGCCCGTGCCGGTGATGAACGGCGCGCAGGCCGCCGGGTGCTCGCCGGTCGCGCGCGCCTTCGCGGAGGGCCACGAGGTCTGCCGTCCCGTGCGACCCGACACGATCGCGAAGTCGCTGGCGATCGGGAACCCGGCCGACGGCCCCTACGCGATCGAGCTCGCGCGCCGCACGGGCGGGGGGGTCGACGCCGTGAGCGACCCGGAGATCCGCGACGCCATCAAGCTGCTGGCCGAGACGACCGGCATCTTCACCGAGACCGCCGGCGGGGTGACGATCGCCACGCTGGCGAAGCTCGCCGCGCGAGGGGACATCGATCCCGACGAGCGCGTCGTCGCCTACGTCACCGGCGACGGGCTGAAGACGCTCGACGTCGCGCGCGGCACCTTCCAGACGCACGTCATCGAGCCGTCGCTGGCGGCGTTCGAGGTGGCCCTGCCCGAGGCGGTCGCGGCCTGATGGCCGTGCTCGTGCGGATCCCCACCCAGCTGCGATCGGCGACGGGCGGCGCCGCGACCGCCGAGGTCGAGGGGACCACGGTCGGCGAGGTGCTCGACGCGCTCTACGACCGGTTCGGCGAGCTCCGCGAGCGCATCTCCCAGGACGGCGGCCTGCGGCGCTTCGTCAACGTCTACATCGGCGGCGAGGACATCCGCTTCCTCGACGGCCTCGACACCGAGGTCGAGGCCGGGGCCGAGGTGACGATCCTGCCGGCGGTCGCGGGCGGGTAGCGCTCAAGCCGGGGCGCCCCGGGGCCGATGGGGAGACACAAGCTCCGCCGCGAGGCGGCGGCGGACGCGCTCCCCACCGTGGCCTCCGACACCGCACAGCCCTCCACGCCCCGGGCGCCGATCGCGCTCCTGCTGCTCGGCACGTTGGTTTTCGCGGTCTGGACGGTGACGCGCGTCGGAGGCGCGCGGGTCGAGGGCTTCATGGTCGACGGTCTTTACACCGGGCTCACCGTCGCCGCGGCGCTCCTGTGCCTCCTGCGCTCGGTGCGCTTCCGCATCGAGCGCGCCGCGTGGCTCTCGTTCGGCCTCGGCCTGCTGGCGAGCGCCGGGGGCGACGTCGCGACGGCGATTATCGGCGACCCCATCCCGGTCCCGTCCATCGCCGACGCCCTCTACCTCGGCTCCTACCTCGGGCTCGGGCTCGGCCTGGCGCTCGTCGCCCGCCATCGCGTGACCCACGTCCGCGCGGCGATCGCGCTCGACGCCGTCGTCGCCGCCCTCTCGGTCGCGGGCCTCGCCGGGGCGCTGGTCTTCGACACCGTCGCCGGGGCGGCCGAGGGCGGCCCGCTCGCGGTCGCGGTGAACCTCGCCTACCCGGTCGGCGACCTCGCCCTCCTCGCCCTGCTGGTCTCCGTGATAGCGCTCGGCGGCTGGCGCCCGGACCGAACCCTCGCGGCGCTCGCCGTCGGCCTCGGCCTGTGGGCGGTGGCGGACACGATCTACCTCTACCAGTCGGCGCTCGGCACCTACGTGGGCGGCGACCCGCTCGACATCGCGTGGCCGGTCGCGGCGATCATCATGGCCTTCGCCGCCTGGCAGCCCTCGCGGCGGCTGCCCTCGCCCGGCGGCGTGCGCCAGATCGCCCTGCCGGTCGTCTTCGCGCTGATCTCCATCGGCGTGCTGGTGGTCGATCACTTCGACCGCGTCTCGCTGCTCGGCATCCTGCTCTCGGCGGCGGCGCTGCTCGCGGTCGTGGTGCGGATGGTGCTCACCTTCCGCGAGTACCTCGGGATGCTGGACACCACGCGCCAGGAGGCGGTCACCGACGCGCTCACCGGCCTCGGCAACCGCCGGCGCCTCATGCGGGATCTCGACGCGGCCTTCGGCGCCCCGGGCGGAATCGAGCGCCGCGCGCTCGTGATCTTCGACCTCGACGGCTTCAAGGCCTACAACGACATGTTCGGACACCTGGCCGGCGACGCGCTGCTCGCGCGCCTGGGGGCGCGCCTGCGCCTCGCGGTCGGCCAGCACGGCCGCGCCTACCGCCTCGGGGGGGACGAGTTCTGCGTCGTGCTTCCCGCGCAGGAGGGCAGCTTCGACGTCGGGGTCGCGGCGACCGTGGCGGCGCTGCGCGAGCAGGGAGACGGCTTCGTCATCACCAGCAGCTACGGCACCGTCCTCGTCCCCGACGAGGTCCAGGACGCCGAGCGCGCGCTGCTGCTCGCCGACGAGCGCATGTACGCCGAGAAGAACAGCCGCCGCGGCTCGGCCGGGATGCAGATGCGCGACGTGCTCCTCCAGACCCTGCGCGAGGCCGACCCGCACCTGGCGGTCAACGCCCACGGCATCGGCGAGCTCTCGCGCGCCGTCGCCCACGCCTTGGGCCTCGACGGCGAGGACATCGACGAGATCGTCCGGGCCGCGGAGCTGCACGACGTCGGCAAGGTCGCGGTCCCCGACGCCATCCTCGGCAAGCCCGCGCCCCTGGACGACCGCGAGTGGGAGTTCATCCGCGGGCACACGATCGTCGCCGAGCGCATCCTCGCCGCGGCGCCCGCCCTGCGGCCCATCGCGCGCCTGGTGCGCTCGAGCCACGAGCGCTGGGACGGCATCGGCTACCCGGACGGGCTGACGGGCGAGGAGATCCCGCTCGGTGCCCGGATCCTGCACGTCTGCGCCGCCTTCGTGGCGATGACCTCCGAGCGGCCCTATGCGGCGACGCGCACCGAGGAGGCCGCCATCGAGGAGCTCGGCCGCTGCGCCGGCTCGCAGTTCGACCCGCGCGTGGTCGACGCCTTTGTGAGCTCGTGGCGCACGACCGGCGCGCCGGCCGCGGCGGTCGAGTCGACCGCCTGACGACCCCTCCCGCGCCGGAGCCGGGCCTCTAGTATCCGCTCCGATGGGCGCCCAGAGTCCAGGCAGCGCGCGGGCGCTCGGCTACGTCGGCACGCCGGAGGGCGCCGGCCGGGCGCGTGCCGTGGCCCAGGCGGTCAGCGACTTCGTCCGCGCCGGGGACCTCGATGGCGTGCGCGCGCTCGACCTCGGCGCCGGCAGCGGCGTCCTCGCCGCGGAGCTGGCGGCGCGCGGCGCGGAGGTGCTCGCGGTGGAGGGACGGGAGGCGAACGTCGCGGACATCGAAGCCGTGCGCGACGCGCTCGACCTCGGCGGGCGCCTGGAGGCGCGCCTCGCCGACGTCCGCACGCTGGACTGGCCCGCGCTCGGGCGCTTCGACGTGATCCTCTGCAGCGGGCTGCTCTACCACCTGGAGCTTGACGACGTCGTGGCGCTGACCGAGCGGATCCGCGGCGCCTGCTCGAGGTTGGCGCTCTTCGACACCGAGGTGGCGTGGGGCCCGGTGGCGCGCGCCGCCAGCGCGGGAAGACCCTACGCCGGGCTGCGCTACCGCGAGTTCGCGGCGGAGACCGGGGCGGCCGAGAAACAGGCGAGCGTCCGCGCCTCGCTCGACAACGAGCAGAGCTTCTGGCTCACCCGCCCCTCGCTGCACGCGCTGCTCCACGACGCCGGGTTCTCCTCGTCCTGGGAGCTCGGGACGCCCGGCCAGCTGCGCCGCCACCAGCGGGCCACGGTCGCGGCGCTCGTGGGGGAGCGGGTGAGCGCGCTGGCCGTCGAGCCCGCGGTCGAGCTGCCCTCCGCGCGCCCCTGGGAGCCGCCGGCCGGCCGGGTGCTGCGGGCGCGCGTCGCGCTCGCGCGGCTGCGCCGCGGCTGAGTGCCGCCGCCCAACCGGCGGGCGGCCGGAGGGGAGGGTGCTGAACCACCCGGTCATCGTGATCCGCGCCGTCGCGCGGCAGCGGCGCTCGAGCCGATAGGCTTCTTCTCCAGGCCCCGTGGAGTGTGACCGCCGGGGGTAAACCTGCCCGTGGAGTGCGACCGCCGGGCGTCATCACCGAAAGGACCACCATGCCGCAAGCCGTGATCGTCGACGCGATCAGGACTCCGATCGGCCGCGCCTTCAAGGGCTCGCTCGCCACGCTGCGACCAGACGAGACGCTCGCCTTCGCCGTCGACCAGGTGCTGGAGCGCAACCCGGGCGTCGATCCCGCCACCGTCGAGGAGCTCATCGCCGGGTGCGGGCTGCCGCAGGGGCTGCAGGCCAACAACATCGGGCGGATGTCCGTGCTGCTCTCCGGGAAGCTGGGGGAGAACACGAACGGCTCGACCGTCTCGCGCTACTGCGCGTCGGGGCTCGACGCGATCCGCGCCGCCGCGAACAACGTCGCCGCCGGCCAGGGCGACACCTACATCGCCGGCGGCGTGGAGTTCGTCTCCCGCTACAACGGCGCACAGGAGGCGGCGCACCCCGAGGATCAGAACGAGAAGCTCCAGGGCAAGGAGCCCGGGCAGCCCGACGCGTACATCGCCATGGGCCTGACCGCGGAGAACGTGGCCGAGCGCTACGGCGTCTCGCGCGAGGCCCAGGACGCCTACGCCCAGCGCTCCCAGGAGCGCGCGGTCGCCGCGCAGGAGGCCGGGATCTTCGATCGCGAGATCGTGCCCGTGACCCTCGCCGACGGCACGCAGGTCGCCAAGGACGACGGCCCGCGGGCCTCCTCGACGGTGGAGAAGCTGGCCTCGCTCGACCCGGCGTTCAAGCCGGGGGGGACGGTCACCGCCGGCAACTCCTGCCCGCTCAACGACGGCGCCGCGGCGGCGATCGTCATGAGCGAGGAGAAGGCGGCGGAGCTCGGCCTGAAGCCGCGCGCCCGGGTGATCACCGCGGCGACGTGGGGCAACGAGCCCGAGTACATGGGCGTCGCGCCGATCGGCGCGATCAAGAAGGCGCTGGACCGCGCCGGTATGACGATCGGCGATGTCGACATCGTCGAGCTGAACGAGGCGTTCGCCGCCCAGGTGATTCCGATCGCCGAGGAGGTCGGTTTCGGCTTCGATCAGCTCAACCCGCACGGCGGCGCGATCGCCCTGGGCCACCCGTTCGGGATGACCGGCGTACGCA
>JBBSBL010000019.1:0-38492 GCA_038251325.1 Solirubrobacterales bacterium
GCGGGTGCACCTCGCCGTCCACGACTGGGGCGGCGCCATCGGCGTGCGCTGGGCCATGGACCATCCCGAGCGCCTGGCGAGTCTCGTGGCGATCAACGCTGGGGGCCTGTCGAGCACCTACCGCTGGCACGGCTTCGCGCGTGCGCTCCGCACGCCCGGCCTCGGCGCGGCGCTCCAGGCGACGTCGACCGCCGCGACCTTCCGGGCCACGCTGCGGCGCGCGAACCCCCTGCTGCCCGTGGCCGAGATCGACCGGATGTGGAGCCACAACGACCGGCGGACCCGCCGGGCCGCGCTCGCCCTCTACCGCTCGGTCGGCGATCCCGGAGCCCTTCCGCGCGAGGCGGCTCCGGTGCTCGCGCCGCTCGACCGCCCGGCGCTCGTCGTGTGGGGCGATCGCGACCCGTTCATCGGCCCCGAGCACGCCGAGCGGGCCCGCGACCTCTTCCCCCACGCGCGCATCGCCCACCTGCCGGAGGGCGGGCACTGGCCGATGCTCGAGACGCCCGAGACGGTCGCCGGACACGTCGAGCCCTTCCTCGCCGGCGTAGTCGCCGCCTCGGCGTGAGCGCGTTCCGCGGGGAGGGCGGCGGCCGGCGGCAGGCGCGCGAGCTCCGCCCCGAGGATCTGCCGGAGACGCCGGTCCCGCTGCGCCGCGTCGTCGCGCTCTTCCGCCCCTACCGGCTGCGCCTGGCCTGGCTGCTCGGGCTGATCCTGCTCTCGGCCGGCCTGGGGATCGTCAACCCCTTCCTGCTGCGGGCGATCCTCGACACCGCCTACCCGGAGCGCGACACCCAGCTCCTCACGCTGCTGGTGGGAGGGATGATCGCGATCTCGATCCTCACCGGCGTGATCGGCGTCGCGCAGACGTGGGCGTCGAATCTCGTCGGCCAGAAGGTCATGCACGACCTGCGCTCCGGGGTCTACGCGCACCTCCAGCGGATGTCGCTCGCCTTCTTCACGCGCACGCGCACGGGCGAGGTGCAGTCGCGCATCGCCAACGACATCGGCGGGATCGACAGCGTGGTGACGAGCACCGCCACCTCGATCGTCCAGAACGTGACGACGGTCGTCGCCACCGTCGTGGCGATGATCGCGCTCGACTGGCGCCTCGCCGCGTTCTCGCTCTGCCTGCTGCCGTTCTTCGTCTGGCTCACCCGCCGCGTCGGCGAGGAGCGGCGGCGCATCACCTCGGTGCGCCAGGGCCGCCTGGCCGACATGTCCACGCTCGTCGAGGAGTCGCTCTCGGTCTCCGGGATCCTGCTCGGCAAGACGATGGGCCGCAGCCCGGAGCTCGTCCGGCGCTTCGGCCGGGAGTCGGGCGAGCTCGCTGACCTCGAGGTGCGCAGCCGGATGGCCGGCCGCTGGCGGATGGCGTCGATCCAGATGAGCTTCGCGATCATGCCCGCCGCGGTCTACTGGTTCGCGGGCCAGGACCTCGGCGCCGGCGGGGCCGCGATCAGCATCGGCACCGTCGTCGCCTTCACCCAGCTCCAGACGCGCCTGCTCTTCCCCGTCCAGTCGCTGCTCTCCGTCGGCCTGGACGTGCAGACCTCGATGGCGCTCTTCGGGCGCATCTTCGAGTACCTCGACCTCCCCGTGGACATCGCCGAGCTCCCGGGCGCGCGGACGCTCGGCCGGGTCCGCGGGGACGTCGCCTTCCGCGACGTCTGCTTCCGCTACGACGACGGCGCGCCGTGGACCCTGCAGGCGATCGACGCCGAGGTCCCCGCCGGCACGCGGACGGCGATCGTCGGCGAGACCGGCGCCGGGAAGACGACGATGGCCTACCTCGTCGCCCGCCTCTACGAGCCCCAGCGCGGCGCGGTGACGATCGACGGCGTCGACATCCGCGAGGTGACCCTCGACTCGCTGGCGGCGAACGTCGGCCTGGTCTCCCAGGAGACCTACCTCTTCCACGCCAGCATCCGCGAGAACCTGCGCTTCGCCTGCTCCGACGCATCCGACGCGGAGATCGAGGCGGCGGCCCGCTCGGCGCAGATCCACGAGCTCATCGTCTCCCTGCCCGAGGGCTATGACACGCCGGTGGGCGAGCGCGGGTACCGCTTCTCCGGGGGCGAGAAGCAGCGCATCGCGATCGCCCGCACGATGCTGCGCAACCCGCCGGTGCTCATCCTCGACGAGGCGACCAGCGCGCTCGACACCGAGACCGAGCGCGCTGTCCAGGCCGCGCTCGAGGCGCTGGCCCGCGGGCGCACCACGATCGCCATCGCCCACCGGCTCTCGACGGTGCGCGAGGCCGACCAGATCCTCGTGCTCGACGGCGGGCGGATCGTCGAGCGCGGGACCCACGAGGAGCTCGTTGCGCTCGGCGGCCGCTACGCCACGCTGGCCGGGACGGGCGTGCTCGGCGACGGCGCCGGAGCCACCGACGCCTCGCTCGCGCTCAGCGGCGAGGCGCCCATTCGGGTGACGCCGTACGCCCGCGCGGGCAGAGGGGCCCCATGACCCGAGAACCGACCGACGCCACCACGCTGACGATCCGCGGGGTCGAGCTGCCCAAGCTCGGCTACGGCACCTGGCAGCTGGAGGGCGAGGACGCCTACGACGGCGTGCTCGACGCGCTGGCGCTCGGCTACCGGCATTTCGACACCGCCCGCGCCTACGGCAACGAGGCGCAGATCGGCCGCGCGCTCGCCGACACCGACGTGCCGCGCGAGGAGATCTGGCTGACGACGAAGGTCTGGCGCGACGATGCGGCCCCCGACGACCTGCGACGCAGCGTCGAGGACCAGCTCGCCGACCTCGGCGTCGAGCGCATCGACCTGCTGCTCCTCCACTGGCCCTCGGAGCCGCCGATGGCCGACACGCTCGGGGCGATGACCGCGCTGCGCGAGTCCGGCGCCGTGCGCGAGATCGGCGTGTCCAACTTCCCCTCGATGCTGCTCGGCGAGGCGATCGAGCTCGCGCCGATCTTCTGCGACCAGGTCGAGGTACCACCCCTACCTGCCGCAGGGCCCGGTGATGCACGTCTGCCGCGAGCACGACGTGCTGCTCACCGCCTACTAGCCCTTCGCGCACGGCCGCGCGCACGACGACCCCGTCTTGGGCGAGATCGGCGAGGCGCACGGTCGCTCGGCCGGCCAGGTCGCGCTGCGCTGGCTGCTGGACCAGCCGGGCGTGGCCGCGATCCCGAAGGCCTCGAGCCACGCGCGGCGGGCGGAGAACCTCGACGTCTTCGGCTTCGACCTCAGCGACGACGAGCGCGGCCGCATCGCCGCGCTGTCCGTGCGACACCTGCGGACCGCGAGCCCGTCCTTCGCGCCGAACTGGGACTGAGGGCGCGCCGGCGATCGGGCGGTCACGCTGGAGCTCCGGCGATAGGCTGCGCCCCGCCGCGATGAGCGCCGCTTCCGCCAGCGCCGTCCCCCGCCTGCCCCGTGAGCCGAGAGCCCATCCCCCTCGACGAGCTTCGAGCCCAGGTCGACGCCTACGAGTGGTTTCACTCCATCGACCTCGGCCACGGCCTGCGCACCCGCGGGCGCGACGACTCGCCCCGCAAGCTCGAGTGGCTGTCGCTCCCGGCCGACCTGTCGGGCCGCTCCGTGCTGGACATCGGCGCGTGGGACGGGTTCTTCTCCTTCGAGGCCGAGCGCCGGGGCGCGAAGCGGGTGTTGGCCGTCGACTCGCTGGCCTGGCGGGACCCTCCGTGGGGGCCGCGCGGCTACGGGACCAAGCAGGGGTTCGAGCTCGCGCGGCGCGCGCTCGGCTCCGAGGTCGAGGATCTCGACCTGGACTTCGACCGCATCTCCCCCGACACCGTCGGCATGCACGACCTCGTGCTCTTCCTCGGCGTGCTCTACCACATGCAGCACCCCTGGCTCACGCTGCAGCGGGTGGCCAGCGTATGCCGCGACCAGCTGATCCTCGAGACCCACGTCGACCTGCTGGACCTCCGCCGGCCGGCCATGGCCTTCTACGCCGGCGACGAGCTCTCCGGTGACGAGTCGAACTGGTGGGGCCCGAACCCGTCGGCGATCGAGGGGATGCTGCGCGCCGAGGGCTTCACCCGCTTCGAGGTGGTCCATCTCGAGCGTCGCGCCTACCGCTATGGGCGGGCGCTCTACCGCCGCATGCGCGGTCCGCGCTTTCTGGCCCAGCAGGGTCGCTGCGTGATCCACGCCTGGCGATAGCCCGATACCGATCCCCCCCACCCCAACCCCGAGAGGACCCATCCGTGAGCACCCCCGACATCGGCCGTCACATCGAGGAGCTCGTCGCCGAGGAGGAGTCGCTGCGCGCGCGGGAGGCCGACGAGGAGCGCCCGGCCACCGCCGAGGAGCGCGAGCGCCTCGAGGCGATCCGGGTCGAGCTCGACCGCACGTGGGACCTGCTCCGCCGCCGCCGAGCGCTGGCCGAGGCCGGCCGCGACCCCGACGAGGCCGGCGCCCCCCGGGACGCCGACACCGTCGAGGGCTACGAGCAGTAGGCCTCGCCCTTCAGCGGTACTCCGGGTTCGGGTGGTCGGGGTGGCTGAGGTCCCAGCCCGAGGCCGCGTTCCCGTGCGCGGGGACGCCGCCGGCGTCCTTGAGCATCCGCGCATAGTGGAGGAGGTTCCAGGTCATGAACACGGTGTTGCGCGTCGTCCACGCGTTCTGCTCGCCGCCGCCCTCCGCGTCGAGGTAGGACGGGCCCGGCCCGGCCTCGCCGTCCCAGTAGGAGTCGACCTGCGGCGGGATGGTGACGCCGATGTGCTGGAGGGCGTAGAGGACCTGGGCCGAGACGTGCTTGCCGCCGTCCTCGTTCCCGGTGGTCAGCGAGCCGCCGACCTTCCCGTAGTAGGACCACTGGCCGCGGTCGTTGAGGTCGCCCGAGTACGCGTAGAGCCGCTCGATGATCTTCCGCGTGTGCGAGCTCTGGTCGCCGAGCCAGATCGGGCCGGCGAGCACGAGGATGTCGGCCGGCACGACGAGCTCGCGGTAGAGGTCGGGGAAGTCGTCGCGCTCGTAGCCCTGCTCGCGCATGTCCGGCCACACCCCGGCCGGGATCTCGTGGTCGGCGGTGCGGACGACGTCGACCTTCACCCCGAGCCGCTCCATGATCCCGCGCGGGATGGCCAGCAGGCCGTCGGTGTGGCTCGGCGCCGGAGAACGCTTGAGCGAGCCGTTGAAGACGACGGCGCGCAGGTCGTCGTAGGCGGCCGGCGCGTCGTCGACGAGCTGGTCGATGAACTGCTGGATCGCGGCAGGGATCGGCACGGCGGGCTCCTCGTGTCGGCGGCCGGGGGCCGCGGGTGGCTGGCTGACCGGTCCGGCCGGCCGGCGGAACGTGTCGCCGCGCCGGCCTCGGCTCAGGCGTCGCTCACGCGGACGACGAGCTTGCCGGTGTTCGCGCCGTCGAACAGCATGTTGATCGCGACGGGCAGTTGCTCGAAGCCCTCGACCACGGTCTCCAGCGCCTCCAGCCGCCCGTCCTTGATCAGGCTGGAGATGTCCGCGGCGGCCTCGGCGGCGCGGCCGAAGTGGTCGAGCACGATGAACCCCTGGAGCTTGGCGCGCTGCACGAGCAGGGCGTTGAAGCTGCGCGGCCCCTGCGCTTCGGCGTCGTTGTAGCTCGAGATGAGGCCGCAGAGCGCGATCCGCGCGCCGATGTTCAGGCGCCCGAAGATCGCGTCCATGATCTTGCCGCCGACGTTCTCGAAGTCGACGTCGATCCGGTCGGGCGTCGCCGCCTTGAGCTGGTCGTGCCAATCGTCGGCCTTGTGGTCGACCGCGGCGTCGAACCCGAGGCGCTCGACGAGCAGCGCCGTCTTCTCGGGCCCGCCCGCGATGCCGACGACCCGCGCGCCGGCGGCCTTCGCCAGCTGGCCCGCCACCGACCCCACCGCGCCCGCCGCGGCGGAGACGGCGACGGTCTCACCGGGCTGCGGGCGGCCGATCTCCTTCATGCCGATCCACGCCGTGAGCCCGGTCATCCCGAGCGCGCCGAGGTACGCGCTCGGCGCGACGCCCTCGACCTCGTCGACGAGGAACAGCGGCGCGGCGTCCGAGACCACCGCCCACTCCTGCCAGCCGATCAGGCCCTGGACGAGCTGACCCTCGGGATAACGGGGATGCTTGGAGGCGACGACGCGCCCGAGCCCGCCCGCGCGCATGACCTCCCCGATGCCGACCGGCGGCAGGTACGTCGGCGTGTCGTTGATCCACGTACGGTTCGTCGGGTCGAGCGAGATCCACATCGTCCGCACCAGCGCCTCGCCCTCGCCGATCTCGGGCACCTCCTCCTCGACGAGCTCGAAGGTCTCGGGTCCGATGCGCTCGGTCGGACGCTCGCGGAGCAGGAAACGGCGGTTGATCTCGGGCATGTCGGCGACCCTAGCGAAGCGCCGCGGCCGCATCGCGGCGGTCCTGCTCCCAGGGTGCCGCGTCAGCCCAATGCGACCTCGTGGGC
This sequence comes from Solirubrobacterales bacterium, assembly GCA_038251325.1. Classification (GTDB taxonomy): domain Bacteria; phylum Actinomycetota; class Thermoleophilia; order Solirubrobacterales; family Solirubrobacteraceae; genus JBBSBL01. The sequence goes on from JBBSBL010000019.1 coordinate 6,412, forward strand.
ACGGCATGGGTGCGGCGCACTGGGCGCTCTGGCATCGGCGTCCAACGGTGGCGCCGGGGCTGGGGCCGGTCATGGTGCGGCCTCTTCGGCGGCCTCGCCGCGGCGCTTGCGCACGTGCCGGACGCCGAGCGCAACGAGGACGATGAGCAGGACGACGGCGGCGGTCCCGCGCCCGAGGAAGCGCTAGGCGAAGTTGATGACGCTGACCACTCCGAAGATGAGGCTGTAGATGGCGAACGGCGTGAGCGTCTTCGTTTCGAACCAGCGCACGAGGAACCGCACCGACAGGTAGGCGGTGATGCCGCAGATCACGAAGCCGACGGCGACCTGGCCGTGGATGTGGTCGCCGGCGTGTCCGGCGAGGCTTGGGAGCTTGAGGACGCCGGCCGCGAGGATCACCGGGGTGGCGAGCAGGAACGCGAAGCGCGCGGCGTCCTCGTGGCTGAGCCCGCGCCAGAGCCCGCCGACCATCGTGATGCCCGAGCGGCTGATGCCGGGGAGCAGCGCGGCGACCTGCAGTAGGCCGATCCGCACGCTGTCGGCGACCGAGACGTGTGCCAGGCGCGCGTCGGAGGCCGCCGCCAGCGCGATCTCTGGCTCGCTGCGCCCACCGATCGCCTGGGCTTGGACCTGCGCCTCCGCGAGGGCCCGCGCTTCGGCGGCATCGGCGTCGATCGACGCGCGCCGCCGGTAGCGCTCCCCGGCGAACAGGATCAGCGCGTTGAGGACCAGGAAGATGCTCGCCCCGAGCGGCTTGGCGAAGATCGTGCGGAACGTGTGCTCCAGCGCCAGGCCCGTGATGCCGACGGGGATCGTCGCGATGACGATGAGCCAGGCCAGGCGGGCGTCGGCGTCGTCCGCCGGGAGGCTCCGGGTGCGTACGACACCTCCGAGCGTGCGGAAGAATCCCCTGACAATTCGCACCCAGTCGGTCCAGAAGAACCACAGCAGCGCGAGCGCCGTCGCACAGTGCAGGGCGACGATGTACGCGAGGTAGAACGAGGTCTCGCTGCTCGCGGTCGAGGACTGGGTGACGAGCGCCTGCCAGCTCCCGCCGAACCACGCCGGCACGAGCACCGAGTGCCCCAAACTCGACACGGGGAACAGCTCGGTGACGCCCTGGACGAGCGCGATGACGATGGCTTGGAAGTACGACACGCCGGGAGACTAGCCGGGCTGCCCTCGCACGATGCCGCGCGGCGGCGCTGGAGCTGGCGACGGGCTCACTTCCGGCGCGCGGTTCGCGCGACGCTCGCCAGTCACACGACGGTGACGCCCGCCGCGAGAACGAGCCCGCCGAGGTGCGGCCACGTTCCGGGCGCAAGGGGCTCGATGAGAAGGCCACAACACGTGATGACCGTGGCGATACCCACCGGCAGGATCCAGGTTTCGCCGAGCAGGAGCTTCTTGAGGGTGCGCACGGTGCTCATGCGGGCTGGGGGTCGGGTTCGGGTTGGCGTGCGAGCCAGTGCGCCTGGATCTGGCTGGTCGCCGACAGCGCGAGGATGAGGTAGAGGATCGCGGCGGCGTTGCCTGGCCAATGGACGCCGAGTCCGACGCCGGCGAAGTACAGGCCGAAGGCGCTGAGCAGGACACCGACGCCCCACGGCACGCTCCCGCATTGCCTGCCCAGCGCCACAGCCGTTCCTCGTCCGCAGCGGCTGCGAGCGCCGGCATGGCGCCGTCGAGGGCGGTTAGCCTGGGAGACCAATGAGCGTGGTGCTGGCAGTCCTGGCCGGGCTCCTGCTGATCTATGTGCTGGCGGTCGTCGCGCTGCTCATCGTCAGTCCCGAACGCTCGACGCTCGCCGACGCGGCGCGCCTGCTCCCCGACGTGGTGCGCCTGGTTCGGCGGCTGGCCGCTGACCCCACACTCCCGCGCGGCGTGCGAGTGCGGCTCTGGTTCCTGCTCGGCTACCTCGCGATGCCGTTCGATGTGATCCCAGACTTCGTACCGGTCGTCGGCTACGCCGACGATGCCATCATCGTCGCGCTTGTCTTGCGGTCCTTGATCCGCTCGGGCGGCGGGGAGAGCCTGCGCCGACACTGGCCGGGCACCACCGGCGGGCTGCGCGCCGTACAGGCCCTGGCCGGGCAGCCGATCACATAGCCGCCCGAATCTCCGCGGGAGCGACGGCCACTGTCAACAACGTGCCTGTCGTCCTCAGGTCGGCCTCGAAGGCCGCGACGCAGGCCGAGACCAAGTTCGCCGCGACGGCGAACAGGCCGGCGATGCGCTCGGCGCGCTGGCCCGCGCGGGGGCGCTTGATCGACTCGTGGAGCAGTCCGTGCGAGTGCCCATGATCGTGAGAACGATCTTGGTCGTGGGGATGCGTGTCGATGTGATCGTGCGGACCAGCAACATGCGTGGGCGCCCTACGAGCCGCGGAGGCTGCTGCTCGTCAGGGCTGGGTCAGGTCGCCACGGGACCCTGACCGGTGGGCGGGCCATCCAGCGCCCTGCGACGACGCTCGTACTCCTCGACGTCGATCTCGCCGTCAGCAAGGCGCCGGTCAAGGACGTCCTTCGCCGCAGCGGCGCCGTCGCGCTTGCGCGACAGCAGCACAATCGCTGCGATCAGCGCTGCCAGCAGACCGAGCCCGAGAAGCACGGTAAGGACGATCATGCCGCTACTCCACCCGCTGGCGGAATGATGCCCGTTGCCGCCCACCATCGAGCCGGCAGCCAGACCGGTCGAGCCCCCCGCCATCATTCCGCTGCCGCTCGCGCCGCCAGCGTGCATCATCGGCCCGGCGATCCCCATCATCTGCCCGTAGCTGGCCGGGGCCGCGCCGCGCGCGCAGCCCATGGTGCGCTGGGCGAGGTAGATGTGCGCCTGCGCCTCGCCCTTAGCGCCCATCATCTGCTTGATCCGCGCGTTCATCGCGTCGTGTGCGGCGGGGCTGCCGATTATCCGGGCCATCAGGTACTCCCCGATCAGCTCGAACTGCGTGGAGCTGAGGTTGCCGCACGACTGCCCGCCCGCTTGGAAATCACGCAGCAACGCCGCGCCCTGCTGCTCCTCCGCTCGCGTCCCCAGCGCCGACGATGCGGCGACACCGGAAAGCGCGAGGATCAACGACAGCGCGACGAGCATCCGTGGCATGCGCTCGACGGTAGCGCCGCAGAAAGGTGGTCATGTGCCCGGCAACTACCTGCCCGACAGACGGTCGACTACCTAGGCCCCTGGTCGGAAACACGAAGCCTCGATCGCCAGCCTGTGCACTCGGCGCCGCAGTCGGCTTCGGGCCGTAACGCCCAGTTCCGCATTGGGGCGACGCCTCTACTGCTTCGAACGGCTGCGCCCGCCCGTTGCGCGGGTCTCCGTGACCGCCCCGGCGCACCGGCGGCCGATCCCGCGCACGGTCGCCGCTAGGGGCCCGGATCGCTGTCCCAACCTGTCCCAAGGGCACGACCGTCGCTCCCCGTTCCGCGAACGACGTCCGAGCAGAACTCCACGTCCTGCAGGACGAAGCGGAGGGGGAGGGATTCGAACCCTCGGTACGGCATGACCGCACAACGGTTTTCGAGACCGCCCCGTTCAACCACTCCGGCACCCCTCCGGGACGGTCACGGAGGGTAGCGAGCGCCGGACGAGCGCCGGACGAATCCCGAGCTCCGGCGCGACGCCTCGCTCAACCAGGTTCGCGGACCTTCAGGCGCGGCACGCGCTCTAAGTCGCGCCGGTTGCGCGTGACCAGGGCCATGCCGCCGCCCAGCGCCGTCGCCGCGATCAGCGCGTCGGGCAGCCGGAGACCGGTCGTGCGCCGCAGCCGCCCGGCGGCCTCCGCGACCTCGCGGTCCACGGCGATCTCCCGGAACGGCGCGAGGAGCTCGGTGACCTGGGGCTCCTCCGCCTCCCGGCCAGCGAAGAGCTCCGCTCGGGTGACCGCCGAGTAGGCGAGGTCGTGCCGGCCTGTCCACAGCCGTGCGGCGCCACGCAGATGGTCGACGAAGACGTCGGTGTCGACCAGCAGCTCAGCCACGGTCCTCCCACTCGTCGCGCGACGGGACGTCGAGGCCGGGAGCCGCGCCGAACGTGCGCTCCAGGGCGGCCTCCGCATTCGGGGCCCGCCCGTCGAGGTAAGCGTCGAGCGCCGCCCGGACGACCTCGGCCAGGGTCCGGCCGTCGCGCGCGGTCAGCGCGTCGATGCGCGCTCGCTGGTCGGCCGTGAGGTAGACCTGGGTCCGGGTCGCCGCCATATACAGCGCAGTATACAGCAGTCGCCCCGGCCAAGCGCCCGCCCCTTACCGCCGCCGGCCGAAGAACTCCGTCAGCAGCGCCGCGCACTCCCCAGCGAGCAGGCCGCCCGCGACCTCCGGCCGGTGGTTCAGTCGCGGCTCGCCGAGGACGTCCATCACGCTCCCCGCCGCGCCGGCCTTCGGGTCGGCCGTCCCGAAGACCACGCGCGGCACCCGCCCGAGGACCACCGCCCCGGCGCACATGGCGCACGGCTCGAGCGTCACGTACAGCACCGAGTCGAGCAGCCGCCAGGACCCGATCGCCCGTGCGGCCTCACGCAGGGCGATGATCTCGGCGTGCGCGGTGGGGTCCTGGCGGAGCTCCCGTTCGTTGTGGCCCGCCCCCACCACCTCGCCCTCCCGCACGACCACCGCGCCGACCGGGACGTCGTCGTGCTCGAGCGCCCGCTCGGCCTCGCGCAGGGCGAGACGCATGTAGTACTCGTCGCGGGGAAAGAAGCGGGGGCGCAACGCGGTCCGGCCTGCGATCCTGTGGGTTGAGGAGCAACTTCCGGACGCCGATCATGTCTTATCCGGTGGGCGCCACGGACGTCGCCCCTCCCCTCACGCCATGGCCCGAACCGCGACCCTCCGATCCCGCCTGCCCGCCGCCCTCTCGGCGGCCGCGCTCGCGGCCGGGCTCGGCGGCCTCACGGCGCAGGCCGCCGGCGCCGCCACCACGGCGCCCGGCGAGGTCGTCGTCGGCTTTGCGCCCGGGACCGACCACGCCGCGCAGGTGGCGACCGCCCGCGACGCCGGCGCCACGCCCGAGGAGGCCGTCACCCCCACGACGCGCGTGGTCCGGACGCGACCGGGTGAGTCGACCGCCGCCGCGATCGCCCGGCTGCGGGCCGACCCGGACGTCGCCTACGCCGTCCCGAACGTCGTCGCCCACGCCGCCTTCACCCCCAACGACCCGGGCCGCTCCGGAGTCCGCGGCGGGTGGCGCCAGACCCAGTGGAACTTCCTCCCCGCCGCCGGCATCGACGCGCCGACGGCCTGGTCGAACCTCATCGCCGACGGCCGCCCCGGCGCGCGCGGCGTGCGGATCGCCGTGCTCGACACCGGCATCGCCTACCGCAACTGGGGCCGCTTCCGGCGCTCCCCCGACCTCGCCCGGACCCGCTTCGCCAGCCCCTACGACTTCGTCGCCGGCAGCCGCTATGCGCTCGACCGCAACGGGCACGGCACCCACGTCGCCTCGACGATCGCCGAGTCGACGAACAACGGCATCGGACTCGCCGGCATCGCCTACGGGGCCACCGTGATCCCCGTCCGCGTGCTCGACCGCTTCGGGAACGGCGACGCCGCGACCATCGCCCGCGGCATCCGCTACGCCGCGAACCGCGGCGCGAAGGTCATCAACATGAGCCTCGAGTTCCCCTCCAGCGTGCGCGCCACGGAGATCCCCGACATCCTCGCCGCCGTCCGCTACGCACGGCGCAAGGGCGCCTTCATCGCCGCCGCGGCCGGCAACGAGTCCGCCCGCACGGTCGCCTACCCGGCGCGCGCGAGCGGCGTCGTCGCGGTCGGCGCCACGACCGAGCACCGCTGCCTGGCCGACTACTCCAACGACGGCTCGGGCCTCGACCTGGTGGCGCCCGGCGGCGGCCCCGACGCGGCGATCCCCGGCGACCCGAACTGCCGCCCGGACGACCCGCCGGGCCGCGACATCGTCCAGCTCACGCTCGTCGACTCGATCTCGCGCTTCTCCTACGACGCCGAGGACGGCACCTCGATGGCGACCCCGCACGTCTCGGGCGTCGCCGCCCTGATCGTGGCCAGCGGCGCGATCGGCCGCAAGCCGTCGCCCCAGGCGATTGAGCGCCGGCTCAAGTCCACCGCGCGCCGTCTCGGCGACAGCCGCCGCTACGGCGCCGGGCTGATCGACGCCGCGGCGGCCACGGCGCGCGCCAGCGCCACTCGCCGGTAGTCCCGCCGCCTACGTCGTCCGGATGATCAGCACCGAGCAGGGCGCGTGGTGGGAGACCTTGTTCGGCACGGAGCCGAGCAGGAAGCGCTTCGCGCCGGTCATCCCCTTGTTCCCCACCACGATGAGGTCGGCGTTCGTCTCCTCGGCCACGTCGAGGATCGCGTCAGCCGGGTCGCCCTGACGGGCGAAGGTCTCGACGTTCACGCCCGCGTCGCGCGACGGCGCGGCGGCGGCCTCGAGCGTGGAGTCGACGTCCTCGCGCGGGTTGACCGCCCACTCGACGTCCTTGGGCACTTCCACCGCCTCTTCGCGCAGGCGGCCGCCGGAGACCGGCTCGTACGCGCTGACGATCTGCAGTGACGCGCCGACGCTCTCTGCGAGGCTGCTCGCCTGCCGCACCGCCTCGTGCGCGGTCTCGGAGCCGTCGGTCCCCACCACGATCCGCTCGAACATGCTCGGCTCCTCCGTCGCTCGCCCGCCGCCACGGAGCATATCCCCGCTCCCGCGCCGGCGCGTGCGATCACGACCCGTTCACAGGAGCTTGGTCAGGGCGATGATCATCCCCGCCAGCACGAAGACGACGATCGCGGCCTGCATGACGATCCAGACGGGCGACATCGCGGGTCAGGACACCGCGCCGCCGGTCTCCGCCCCCAGCGGCGCCTCGACCTCGGCGGAATCGATGCGCAGCAGCCGCCACACCGCGGTGATCGCGATGAGCGTCATGACCACGGCGCTCGCCACGCACCACTGGCAGATCGCGTCGATCGTGAAGAGCTCGCGGTAGGTCAGGTAGGCGGAGAAGGCGAACCCGATCAGGGCGAGGCCGGCGCCGAGCAGCTTCCCGGCCTCGCCGCGCACGAGCAGCGAGCCGAGAATGGCGAGATAGCCGATCAGGCCGATCAGGGCCACCGGCACGCCGGCGAGCTTCGCCCACTCGGAGGTCTGCACCTTCTCGCAGCCGCCGCCGGCGAGGCAGAGCGGCCGGTCGCCGGCGTAGTGGACCCAGGTCAGGTAGCCCGCGATCCCGACGCCGATCAGCCCGAGGAGCGCGATCGCCCCGCGCAGTCGGCGGTCGCTCACGACCGCAGCAGCTGATCGATCGGGCCGCTGAAGGAGGCGACGTCGAAGGACTGCACGTTCAGCGGCTGGAGCGCCCCGCCGCGCTTGCCGAGTTGGAAGGACGGCGTGCCCGTGAACCCGGCGGCGCGGAACGCGGCGTCGTCCCTGGCGAGGGCGCCGCTCACCGCCGGGCTCTTGCGCTGCGCGAGCGCGGCGTCCACGTTCAGCCCCGGCACGCCGGAGCCGATGAAGCGCAGGAAGCCCGGGGTGGCGTAGCGGGTGGTCTCGTCCTGCTGGTTGGCGTAGAAGAGGTCGGTGAAGTTCCACTGCTTGTTCTGCTTGCCGGCGGCGAGCGCCATCTGCGCCGCGCTCAGCGAGTCGCCGGGGTTCTCCTGCTCCCCGACGAAGTGCTGGGCGCGGAAGACCATCCGCACCTTGCCGGTGCGCACGTAGCGCTGCACGAGCTGCGGGAAGGCGCTCGAGCTGTACTGCTGGCAGATCGGGCACTTGAGGTCCGCGTACTCGACGAGCGTGACCGGGGCGTTCGGCTGCCCCAGGACGTTCGCCTGCTGCGGGATCCCCGCGAGCAGCGTCGCGGTGTCGGTGACCCCCGCGGGCGCCTTCCCCGTGTCGACCTTCTTCTCGCCGCCACCCGTGGCGACGACGATGGCGACGACGACCGCCGCAGCTATGAGGACCAGCCCGCCGAGCATCCACAGGCGCTTGCCGCGCTGGGCCCTGGCGGCCTCGGCGCGGTCCTTCGCCTCGCGCTCCGCCTGGGCCTCGGCGCGGCGCGTCTCCTTGTCCTTGCTCTGCGACACGGGCGGGGAATCCTCCGACGGCTCGATGAAGGCGGGCTCAACGCGGGCCCGGGAGGAGCCCGCACGGAGGATAGGGCCCGCCGCGCACGGGACGGGCCGGGTCCCGCGGCCTCGGCCTCAGCCGATGCGGTTGCGCACCGACCCGACGCCGTCGAGCGCGAGCTCGACCTCGTCGCCCGGGCGGATCCAGCGGTCGAGCTCCAGCCCGCAGCCGTTCGGGAGCGTGCCGGTCGAGAGGAGCTCGCCGGGCTGGAGCGGCTCCCCGGCGGAGGCGTGGGCGACCATCGCCCCCAAGGAGTGCTGCATGCCGGCGGTCGAGGTGCGCGAACAGACCTCGCCGTTGACCGTCACCTTCCCGGCCAGCGACTCGATCCGCGGCAGGATCTCGTCGGCGGTCACGACCTCCGCGCCCATCGTGTTGGCGAACGTCTTGGCCTTCACCACCGGCCCGAACACGCCTTCGCGGAACTCCCGCCACTGGGTGTCGCGCGCGCTCACGTCGTTGACGACCACGAAGCCCCCGACCGCCGCCTCGGCCTCGCGGGCCGGCGTGTCGGGCGCGACCGGCGAGGCGAGGATGGCGCCCAGCTCGAGCTCGTAGTCGAGGTCGCGGCTGTAGGAGGGCCACGGGACGGGGGCGCCGTCGGCGTGGAAGGTGAGCGGATTGCCCATGTAGAAGATCGGCTGCGCGTAGAAGAGGGGCTTCGGCTTCAGCGGCGGGAAGGTCCGCCCCGTCAGCGACTCGTAGCGCGTCGCGAGCGGGAAGACCTTCGGCAGGTAGCGGCGCACGAGCCCGCGGGCGGCCTGGATCTGGTGGCGCTCGTACAGCGAGAAGGCGCGCAGCGTGCGCGGCTGGAAGGGCAACCGCGGCGCCGGGTCGAAGCTCGCGGCGAAGTCCTCGCCCGCGCTGCCGTCGAGCAGCGCCACGGCCGCCTCGCGCTCGGCGGCGCCGCCGGCGAGGAAGGCGACGAGGTCCCGGGCCCCGGCGGCGAGGGCGGCGTCGTCGCCCGCCGCGGCCGCGAGCGCCGGGACGAGCGGCACCCAGCGATCGCGTTCGGCGTCGTGCACGGCGGTCGAGGTGCCGCCGTCGGTGAGGGTCACGGTCCGCAGGCGCATGGGCGAGAGCTCCGGTCGAGGGAGGAAGGGAGGTCAGACTGTATGCAGAAGTGACCCAGTCCGTCAAGGCGAGATCGGCAATCTGATCCATTTCCCTTGACGATTCGCCGAATCTCTGTATACAGTTCTTCCATGGTCACCCGTATCGGACACATGACGCTCCGCGTCCCCGACCTCGACGGCGCGATCGCCTTCTACGAAGACGTGCTCGGCCTGCGGGTCAGCGAGCGCGCGGGCGATCGCGCCTACCTCACCTGCAACGAGCGCCACCACGAGCTCGTGCTCGTCGCCGGCGCCGCCGGGTACGAGAGCATCGGCCTCGAGGTGGACGGCGACGCCGACCTCGACCGCGCGCGCACGGTGCTGCCCGGCCTGGGCGGCGCGATCCTCGGTGACGCGCCGGCGGAGCCCGGTGTCGCCGCGGGGCTCCTCGTTCGCGGCCCCGGGGGCCACGTCTTCAAGCTCTTCCACGGCATGGTCGCCGATCAGCCGGCCGGCTACGAGACCGCCGGGGTGCGGCCGGACCGCTTCGAGCACGTGTCGATCACGTGCCGCAACCCCAAGGCGATGGAGGCCTTCCTCCAGGACGGGCTCGGGTTCCGGTTCTCCGACCGCGTCGGGCCGCTGGCGAGCTGGTGGCACTGCGACGCCGACCACCACGGCATGGCGCTCCAGCGCAACCGCCGCGACGGGTTGCACCACCACGCCTGGACGCTGCCGGATCTCAACGCCCTCGGGGCGACGGCCGACCGCCTCGCCGAGCGGGGGATGCGCCTGACCTGGGGCCCGGGCCGCCACGGGCCCGGCAACAACCACTTCATCTACTTCGCCGAGCCGTCGGGCGCGCTCGTGGAGTACTGCTCCGACCTCGCGCGGATCGGCCCCGGTCACGCCTACGTCCCGCGCAACTGGCCGGTGCGCCCCATCAGCATCAGCCGCTGGGGTGGCCTGCCGCCACGCCGCTTCCGCGCGGCGTTCGCGCCGATCGCCGCCGCGGCGTGAGCCGGGAGAGCACCGACCTCGCCCACCGGCGCCTGCGCGCGGCGATCCTGGACGGCGAGCTCGCGCCGGGCGACGCCGTCTCCCAGGTCCGGCTGGCCGAGCAGCTCGGGATCTCCCGCACCCCGCTGCGCGAGGCCGTGCGGCTGCTCGAGCGGGAGGGGCTCGTGGAGTCCGAGCCGAATCGTCGCGTGCGGGTCGCGCCCGTGTCGGTCGACGACCTCGACGCGCTCTACGGGGAGCGGATCGTGCTCGAGACGCTCGCCGTGCGGCTCACGGTCCCCCGTCTCGACGCCGACGAGCTGACCGCGCTCCAGGCCCGGCTCGCCCGGATGGAGACGGCGGGCCTGGCCCGGGACGTCGCGGGCGCCGCCGCGCCGCACCGCGCCTTCCACCACGGCCTGATCGCGCACGCGGGGGCGCGGATCGTCCGGCTGTGCGACGAGCTGTGGGACCACGCCGAGCGCTACCGGACCCTGTACGTCCGGGCGGCGGATGACGTCCTCGCCGCGATGCTCCTCGCGCACGCCGAGCACGTCGCGATCTTCTCGGCGGCCCGCGACGGGGCGGAGGAGGAGGCCGCCGCGCTGCTCGCCCGACACTACGCGAGGACCGCGCTCACCCTGGTCGCCCAGATCGCCCCGGCGCACGACCCGGCCGCGATCCGCGCCGCGCTGCGCCTGGCCGGCGACGCGGCTGCCGCCGACGCCCGACCACGGGAGCGCACGGCGTGAGCGAGACCGAGACCGAGGTCGTCATCGCCGGCTTCGGGCCGACCGGGATGACGGCGGCGAACCTGCTCGGCCAGGCCGGCATCCGCACCATGGTCCTCGAGCGGGACACCGAGCCGCCCGGGGAGACGCGCGCCATCGCGACCGACGACGAGGTGCTGCGGATCTGGCAGGGCGTCGGCCTCGTGGACGAGATCCTCGCCGACGGCCTCGTCGAGGCGCCCGTCCGCTATGCCGGGGCCGACGGGCGCACGATCGGGGAGGTCGACTTCGTCCTGCGGCGCTCGCCCTTCGGCCTGCCCTCGTTCCTGGCCTTCCACCAGCCCGCGCTCGACGCGACGCTCCGCGCCGGGGCCGCCCGCTTCGGCTCCGTCGAGGTCCGCGCCGGGCACGAGGTCACGGGGCTCGCCCAGGACGCCGACGGCGTGATCGTCCAGGCGCGCCGGGTGGAGGACGGCGAGCCGCTGCGCGTGCGGGCGCGTTACCTGCTCGGCTGCGACGGCGGGCGCAGCACGATCCGCAAGGCGCTCGGGCTGGACTTCGAGGGCGAGACCTTCCCGCAGCCGTGGCTCATCGTCGACGCCCGGCTGGCCTCTGGTCGCTCGCAGCCGCGCGTGGACTTCGCGTGCGACCCGCAGCGGCCGGTCGTCAGCGTGCCGATGCCCGGCGGCCGGCACCGATGGGAGTTCATGCTCCACCCCGGCGAGGATCCCGCGGCGTTCCTCGCCCCCGAGGTCGCCGCCGAGCTCGCCGGGCCACTAGCGCCGTGCCCGATCGAGGTCGAGCGCCAGGTCGTCTACACCTTCCACGACCGCACCGCCGACCGCTGGCGCGACGGGCGGGTCTTCCTCCTCGGGGACGCGGCGCACCTCATGCCGCCGTTCGCCGGGCAGGGGCTCTCGGCCGGGGTGCGAGACGCGGGGAACCTCGCGTGGAAGGTCGCGCTCGCCGTGCGCGACGGGCTGCCCGACGCCGCGCTGGACAGCTACGAGGCCGAGCGGCGCCCGCACGCCGAGTCGATCATGCGCTTGGCCGTCGGCCTCGGCCGCGTCGTCCAGACCGCCGATCCGCGTCGCGCGCGCGTGCGTGACGCGGTCGGCCGCGGGACGCAGGCCGTCCCTCCGCTCGCCGCGTGGCTGCGTCGTCTCGGGATCAAGCCCGCGGCGACGTTGCGGCGCGGCCTGATCGCCGGCGACCGCCGGCGGCCGCTCGATGCCGCGGGGACGCTCTTCCCCCAGCCGACGGTCGGCACCCGGTCGGGCCGCTCTGTTCGCCTCGACGACGTGCTCGGTCCGGGGTTCGCCGCGGTCGCGCTCGGGGCCGACCCGCGAGGGCTCCTCGACCCCTCGGCGGTCCGCGCGCTGGACGCCGCCGGGGCCCGGTTCGTCGCCGTCGCGCCGGCCGGGAGCGGACTGCCGCCCGACACCGACGACCTGGCCTGGGTCGCCGACGGGGACGGCGCGCTCGCGCGGTGGTTCCGGCGCCGACGCCGGGCCGTCGCGGTGATCCGGCCGGACCGGTTCGTCTACGGCGCGTTCGGCGCGGGCGGCGGCGCCGAGCTCGCCGCGCTGCTCACCGCGCCCTGAGCCGCACTACGCTGGCGCGGTGCCCAGCGGAGTCGAGACCCACCAGGAGACCGACAACCTCGAGAAGTGGGAGCGGTCGGCCGGCGTCGAGGCGCGACTGCTGCGGCGGTTCCGCGCCCGGGTGCTCGCCGAGATCGGGGCGCTGGATCCGGCCACCGTCCTCGACGCGGGGTGCGGCGAGGGCGTCGTGTCGGGGTGGGTGGCCGAGGCCCTGCCGCGTGCCCGCATCACCGGGCTCGAGGCCCGCGCCGACGCGCTCCAGGAGTTCGGCCGCCGCCACGCCGAGGAGCCACGCCTCACCGTCACCGAGGGCGACCTCTACGCGATGCCGTTCGCCGACGGCGCGTTCGACCTCGTCGTCTCGACGGAGGTGGTCGAGCACCTCGAGACGCCGGAGCGGGCGATTCGCGAGATGGTTCGCGCGAGTCGCGGGCACCTCCTGCTCACGGTTCCCCACGAGCCGTTCTTCCGGGCCGGCAACCTCGCTCGGGGGCGCTACGTCGCCCGCCTCGGGTCGACGCCGGGCCATCAGAGCACGTGGGGCCGGCGCGGATTCACGAGGCTCGTGGAACGGGAGACGGGCGGCCGTGCCCGCTGGTTCTCTGTCTTTCCCTGGCAGGCCGTGGTGGCCCGAGCCGAATAGCCCGCTCGCGCCCCGCTGACCCGTGTCCGTGTGCGAACCTGAGGCATGGTCGAAGGACGGGAGCTGCCTTCGGGAGTGATCTCGTTCGCCTTCACCGACATCGAGGGGTCGACCCGGCTGCTGCGGGAGCTCGGCGAGGGCTACGGGGCGGTGCTGGACCTCCATCACGAGGTGCTGCGCGCCGCCTGGGACGCCCACGGCGCACGCGAGGTCGCGGCCGATGGCGATGCGTTCCTCGTCGCGTTCGCCGACCCCGCCGACGCGGTGCGCGGCACGGTCGCGGCACAGCGACGGCTGAACGCCGCCGCGTGGCCGACCGAGCTTCCGGTGCGGGTGAGGATGGGCGTCCACACGGGCTTCGCCCGGCCCCACGGCGGGGACTACCGCGCGCTCGCGGTCAACCAGGCCGCGCGCATCGTCGATGCCGCCCACGGCGGCCAGGTCTTCGTCTCCGGCGAGACCGTCGAGCGGATCGGCGCGCCGCTGGCCGGCATCCACCTCGAGCCGCTGGGACGCTTCCGGGTGCGGGACTTCGACGGGCCCGAGGCGCTCTTCAGCGCCACGGGGCCCGGCGTGCCGGCGATCGCCGCCGCGCCCCGGGTGCGCCCGGCGGACGGGCACAACCTCGTCCGCCCCACCACCTCGCTCGTCGGCCGTCACGAGGACCTGGCCGCGGTCGCGGCGCTGGTCGCGCCCGGCGCGGTGGTCACGCTCATCGGGTCCGGCGGCGTCGGCAAGACCCGGCTCGCGGTCGAGTCCGCGCTCGAGCTCGCCGGCGACTGGCCCGACGGCGCCTGGTTCGTGGACCTCGCGCCCGTGAGCTCCGCCGAGGTGCTGCCGGCGGCGATGGCCGAGGCGATCGGCGCGACCTCGCACCACGGCGCCGACGCCTGGCGGGAGGTCTGCGACCACCTCCGCGAGCGCCGGGCGCTCGTCATCCTCGACAACTGCGAGCACCTGCTCGAAGCCGTGGGCGCGCGCGTCGGCGAGCTGCTCGAGGGCTGTCCCGAGGTCGGCGTGCTGGCCACGAGCCGGATCCCGCTCGGCCTCCGGGCGGAGACCGTCCACCGCGTGGACCCGCTCTCGGCCGGCCGTGGCGGCGCCCCGGCCGTGCGGCTCTTCCGCGACCGCTCGCCGCCCGGCTCCGTGGGGCACGAGCCCGAGGCCGTGGCGGCGCTGTGCGCGGAGCTCGACGGGCTGCCGCTGGCCATCGAGCTCGCGGCCGCGCGCACCACGGCCGTCGGCCCCGAGGAGATCCTGCGACGCCTGCGACGCTCGCCCGCCGTCATCCGCAGCCGCGATCCGACGCTTCCCGACCGCCAGCGCACGCTCGAGCGGTTGCTCGACTGGAGCTACGACCTGCTGGATCCCGGCGCGCAGACCGTGCTGCGGCGCCTCGCGGCCTTCGCCGGCAGCTTCGACCTCGACACCGCGGAGCGGGTATGCGCCGGCGGCGAGGTGACGGCGGCCGAGGTGCCGGAGCGGCTCTGGTCCCTCATCGACTTCTCGCTGGTGACGGGGGAGGACGCCGCCGGAACCACGCGCTTTCGCCTGCTGACCACCGTGCGCGCCTACGCGGCGGAGCGCGCCGGAGCGGATGAACGCGCGGCGGCGCTCGACCGGCTCGCCGCCGCCTTCCTCGAGCGGCTCGGGCCGTGGCGCGTGAACGACCCGCGCTGGGTCGGCGAGATCGCCCTGGAGCTCGACAACGTCCGCCAGGTGGTCGCCGAGCTCGCCGACCCCCGCGTCGCGCAGACCCTCGCGTGCTCGATCGGCCTCCACCACGACCTCACCGACGCCTTCCGCACCGGCGTCGAGGAGCTCACGCGCTGGGCCGCGCGGCTCGACTCCCCCTCGCCCGAGCGAGTCGCGTTGCTCACGCGGCTCGCCTTCCTCCACCTGCGCCTCGCCGACCTCGAGGCCGCCGATCGCATCCTCGCCGAGGCCGGCCGGCTGTGCGACGAGGTCGGCGCGCCCGACTGGGACGACGCCGGCCTCGCCCGCACGCGCGGGGAGCTCGCCCTGCGGCGGGAGGATCCGGCGGGCGCGGCGGCCGAGGCGCAGCGGGCGCTGGCCACGCCCCACTCGCCGCGCGGCGAGGCGCGGCTCTTCAACCTGCTCGGCATCGCGCGGACCACGCTCGGCGACCTCGGCGGGGCCGCGGCGTCCTTCGAGCGGGAGCTGGCCGCCGCGTCGGAGTCCGCCATGGAGGGGCTGCTTGCCACCTCCAACGCCAACCTCGCCGAGGTCCAGCTCCGCCGGGGCGACCAGATCGCGGCCGCTCGCCACCAGGGCCTCAGCCTCGAGCTGGCCCGCGAGCAGCGGCAGCCCGTGCTGATCGCGTTCTCGATGATGATCGCCGCGCGGCTGGCGGCCGAGCGGTCACGGCCCGCGCAGGCCGTCGCGCTCCAGGCCGCCGCCGATGGGCTGCTGGCCTCTGCGTCCTACGTGCTCTATCCCGACGATGCGGACGTGCGTGACGAGCTCATGCGCGCGGCGCGCACGGAGCTCGGCGAGGCGGCCTTCGCACGGGCGGTCGCCGACGGGGGTGGGCTCGACGACGACGCGGCCGCTGACCTCGCGGCGTCCGTTCTCGCGGAGGTACAGTCGGGCGAAACCGATGAGGAGGCGCGGCGATGAGCGTGACCGGCGACGACGGGCGAACCGATGGCGGACGCCGGCCGACCTTGGCCGACCGGGTCGCGATCTCCGACGCCGGCGGCTTCGCCTACGTGCCGGGGCGCCTGCTGGTCCGGGCGCCCGCGGAGGCGCGAGCCCGCGAGCTCGCCGCGGTGCCGGATGGCGCCGCGTCCGTGCGCACCGACAACACCCCCACGGCGTGGGTGCGGCTCACCGGCGCGGCGGACCCGCTCGCCGCCGTCGAGTCGCTCCGCGCGGCGGGGCTCGAGGCCCAGCCCGAGCACGTCTTCTTCGCGCATCCGTGCGGGATGTGTCCGTGCCCGCCCCATCCCTCCCTGGCCTTCACGGACCCGGACGGCGAGGCCGGAGCCGACCCGTTCCGCGGTCACCCCTTCCGCGGTCACCCCTTCCGCGGGCATCCGTTCCGCGGCCATCCGTTCCGGGGCCACCCGTTCCGCGGGCACGAGTCGCCCCAGAGCACCGCGCTCCCGGCCGCCGGGCGCGAGCTTCCGCCGCGCGCGCTGAGCGGCCAGGGCACGGCGCCCTCGATCGTCGTGCTCGACACCGGGCTGGCCGGCGGGGCCGAGCCGGGCGGCGCCGTCAACGCCGACGGCCAGTGCCCGAAGCTCCTCGCGGCCCCTGCCAAGGTCACCGGCGTCGCGGAGCGCGCCGACGCGACCATCACCACGCTCTCGGGGCAGTCCTTCCCGCCCGACGGCTACCTCGACCCGGTCGCCGGCCACGGGACCTTCATCGCCGGGCTGATCGAGCAGCTCGCGCCCGGATGCTCCATCCGGGTCGAGCACGTCACCTCGCCGCTCGGGGACGTCCAGGAGTTCGACGTCGCCGTCAAGATCCTCGCCGAGGTCGCACGGCCCAAGGCCCAGCAGCCCAACATCCTCTCGCTGTCCTTCGGCGGTCCGACGCTCGAGGTGCCCGGCACGCTGCGCTCGGCGATCGCGGCGGCGAACCTCGCCGGCATCGTCGTCGTCGCCTCCGCCGGGAACGACGCGACGTGCGAACCACAGTACCCGGCGGCGCTCGACACGGTGCTCGCGGTCGGCGCCGTCGGCCCCGACGGCCCGGCTCCGTTCACGAACTACGGCGACTGGGTCGACGCCTCGGCGCCGGGGGTCGACCTCGTGAGCGCGTTCTTCAAGGCCTACGACGGGAAGTTCCCGCTGATGAACACCGAGGACCCCGACCGTTTCGCCGAATGGGCACGGTGGAGCGGCACGTCGTTCTCCACCCCGGTCGTGGTCGCCGCCCTCGCGCGCGCGTGCGTGGAAGGAAACTGCACCGCGAAGGTGGCGGTCGACCGCGTGGTCGGCGCCGAGCATCTGCTGCGCCTGCCGTGGCTCGGGACGGTGGTGAACCTGTAGGCAGGGTTTGCCCCCTCGCGCCCCGACCGCGATGATGCCGCCCGCATGACGAGCCCCGGCACCATCGCGTTCCTGCCCGAGCCGGGCGCGTGGGGACCGACGAACAACTGCGTGGCCGTGGCGGAGGTGCTTGCCCAGCGCGGGCACCGCATCGTCTTCCTCGTCGACGAAAGCTTCCGCGGCCTGCTCGAGCAGCGCGGCTACGAGGAGCGCCACTTCCGTCTCAGCGCGCCGCCGGAGAGCGGCGAGGAGCGCGTCGGCGAGGTCTGGGTCGAATACATCCGCGCCACCGCGCCGGAGTTCCGCACCCCGACGATCGAGCAGCTCACCACGGTCATCCGGCCGATCTGGGAGGAGCTCGTCAGCGGAGCGGCCTACGCGGAGGAGCGGCTGCAGGAGATCTTCGCGGAGGTCCGGCCGGACGTCATCGTCATCGACAACGTGTCTGCCTTCCCGGCGGTCTCCACCGCCGGCGTCCCGTGGGTGCGGATGATGTCGGCCAACCCGCTCGAGGCCGGGGCCCCGGACCTGCCCCCCGTCTTCTCGGGCTACTCGACGCGGGACCGCGACGGCTGGGACGAGTTCCGCCGCGAGTACGCGTCGACGCACGCCGAGCTGCACGCCGGCTTCGCCGAGCTCTGCCGCGAGCACGGCGCCGGGCCGCTGCCGGAGCTCGAGTTTCAGTACGAGTCGCCGTGGCTGAACATGTACCTCTACGCCGCCGAGGTCGACTACCCGCGCGCCACCCCGCTCGGGCGGACCTGGCATCGGCTCGACACGACGGTCCGGACCTCCGAGGAGCCGTTCGACGTCGCGGCGGAGCTGCCGGGCGAGGAGCCGGTGGTCTACCTCTCGCTCGGCAGCCTCGGGTCGCTGGACACGGGCCTCATGCAGCGGCTCATCGACCTGCTCGACGCCATGCCCTACCGCGTCATCGTGAGCATGGGCACCCTGCACGAGGAGCTGCGGCTCGGGGCGCGGATGTACGGGCGCGAGTTCCTGCCCCAGCCGTCGATTCTCCCGCAGTGCGACCTCGTCATCACCCACGGCGGGAACAACACCTTCAACGAGGCGCTCCACTTCGCCCTGCCGTCGATCCAGCTCCCGCTGTTCTGGGACCAGTACGACAACGCCCAGCGCGCCGAGGACTCCGGCATCGGGCGGCGCCTGGCCACCTACACGTTCAAGCCGGCGGAGCTAGGCGAGAGCATCGACGTCCTGCTCGCCGACGATGCGCTGCACGCGCGCCTCGCGGCGATCAGCGCCCGGGTGCAGGCCGAGCCAGGGCGCGTGAAGGCGGCGACGCTCATCGAGCGGCTGCTGACGAGCGGGGAGCCGGTGGCGCGGTAGTCGCGGCGCGGACTCGCGTGCCGTGGCGCGGGGAGAGCGTGACGTTGCGGCGGGTGGCGTGCTCGGCCGTCGGGCCGGCGGTGGAGAGGACGCGGCGGCGCAGCATCGCGCTCAGCACGACGCGCATCTCGAGCTCCGCGAACGCGGCGCCGAGGCAGCGGCGCACGCCGCCGCCGAACGGGATCCAGCCGTAGGTCGTCGGCGGGCGCTCGAGGAAGCGCTCGGGCCGGAAGGCCAGCGGCTCGGGGTAGAGGTCGGGCCGCGTGTGGGTCAGCCAGATCGCCGGCGTGACGTCGGTGCCCGCCGGCAGCGTCAGCCCGTCGACGCACAGCTCCGAGGCGAGGCGCCGTCCGGCCAGCGGCACGACGGGGCGCAGCCGCAGCGACTCCTGGATGACCGCGCGCAGGTAGGCGTCACCGGCGTCGGCGTCGAGCTCCGAAGTGAGTCGCGCCAGGGCTGCGGGCGCGCGCAGCAGGAGGTCGACCGTCCAGGCCAGCGCGGTCGCGGTCGTCTCGTGGCCCGCGAGCAACAGCGTCACGAGCTGGTCGCGCACCTCCCGGTCGCTCATCGCGTCGCCGTCCTCGAACCGCGCGGTGGTGAGCAGCGAGAGGATGTCCTCCCGCTCCGCGACCGCCGGGTCGCGGCGCCGCTCGGCGATCTCGGCCAGCAGGATCTCGTCGATCTCGCGCGTGAGGGTGCGCAGCGCGGCGAGCGGTCCCGGACGGTCGACCCGCCGCGCGAGCAGGACGCGGAACTGCAGGCTCGCCGAGGCGGTGTCCTCCAGCAGCCGCGGCAGCAGCCGGCGCAGGCGCTCGCGCCGCTCCGGATCGGTGACACCGAAGACCGCGCGCAGGATGACCTCGAGCGTCACGCCCTGCATCCGCGGGTGGAGCGCGAAGGGCTCGTCGAGCGGCCAGCCCTCGATGTCCCGCTCGGCGATCTCCCGGATCGTGTCCTCGTAGGCCCCCATCCGCTCGCCGTGGAACGGCGGCAGCATCAGCCGTCGCCGCGCGAGATGCTCGGCGCCCTCGAGCAGCAGGATCGATCGCGAGCCCATGATCGGGCGCAGGGCGGCCGTGCGACCGGGCGGGAGGCCGTGCTCGCGCCCGCCGTAGACCGCGCGGATCGCCTCCGGGTCCGACACCATCACGAGCGGCGTTTGGAAGCCGACGAACCGCACGCTGAACGCATCCCCGAAGCGGCGCCGGCACGACTCCATGAAGGCGATCGGGCGCACCAGCCAGCGCGCCGTCTGCCACGCGGGCGACTCGGCCGGACCCGGCGGCAGCGAGCTCATGCCTCGTGCTCGGTTCCGTCCGGCCGCAGCGCCGGCCCGCGCCGCCAGTGGTGGCGGAGGTCGCGGACGTTGCCGACGAGCAGCGCGAACGCCGCGGCGCCGACCACGATCGAGACCGCGATGCGCCAGTAGTCGGTGGAGAGGGCGACGAAGACCTCGACCACGGCGATCGCCGCGGCCACCAGCAGCAGGCTCCCGAGGAACGAGAGGAAGCGCCGGCGCGCGATGGCCTCGACCCCCAGGAAGACGACGACGGCCGCGATGACGGTCCCGACCTTGCCGAGCGGCGGAGCGTTGAGGAAGACGATCACGGCCACGAGGAGCAGCGGCGTGCTGAGCGCGGCCCACGCTCGCAGGAACCGGATGCGCCGTTCCTGTTCCTCCACGCGCGGCGCGTGCGGCGTGCGAACGTGGGCCTGCGTCCGCTCCGGCGCGAGCGGCGCGCGGAGTGTGGCGAGATGGGCGCGACGCTCCTCGGCCAGGCGCGTCCGGGTGGCGATCGTCGCGCTGAGCGCCGCCTCGCGCTCGACCAGCTCGGCGCGCCGGGACTCCGCGAACCCGCGGGCGTGCTCGTGCGCCTCGAGCGAGCGGACCTGGACACCCAGTCCGCGCAGCCCGTCCCGCTCGGCGTCGATCGTCGCGTCGAGCGTGCGCAGCTCGCCGTCGAGCGCCGCGATCCGCTCGGACAGCAGCTCCGTCGCCTGTTCCTCGCTCGGCGGGACCTTGAGCAAGCCCGCCCAGCCGAGCGGGTTCGCCCATGCCGGGCGGACCGATCCGTCGCGCTCGTAGCGGGGACCTGAAGGGGCGCGCTCGCCTTCGAACCGGTCCTCCGTGTCGAGTCCCCACAGCCCGCGGTAGTCCCGCACCCACGGGGTCTCGTCGTCGATCACCACGGGTGTCCAGTCGGCGTCGCCACCAGGCCCGATCGCCGCGCCGTCGCCGCGCTTGTAGTCGACGAAGGGGATCCCGAACCCGGCCGCCGCCCGGGTCTCGTCCCGCCAGGGTGCGAGCAGGCGTTGGGCGCGGCGGGCGACGCCGAAGAGCCGCCGCAGCTGGGGCGGGTCGACGGAGACGACGTAGTCGCCCGGGGCGAACGCCCCGGAGTGCGAGTCGGCGCCGGCGAACACGACCGGGTGGTCGCCTGCCCGGCGCAGCTCCGGGTCGTCCCAGCGGCGGCGGAGGTCGTCGCCCGCGTAGTCGTGGGAGGAGTACGCGACCCATGCGGGCTGTGGCGGGCTGTCGTCGCGCTCGGCGAGGTAGACGACGACGAGCTCCCAGTCGGCCTCGTGGTCGTTCACGCCGCTGAACGTCGAGCGCCAGTCGTTCATCGCGTAGAAGAACCAGTACTGCAGGCAGACGTACCCGCCGTCGCGCACCACCCGCCCGTAGTAGGTGAAGCGGTCGGCCTCGAGGCGCTCGCGGTAGCCGATCTCGGCCGCGGCGGCGAGCCCGGCCGCCACCTTGCCGCGCAGCAGCAGCGACGCGCGAAAGCCCGCGTCGACGATCCGCCCGAACATCCCCGTGGTGGTGAACCGCGCGCTCGCGGCCAGCCGGTCGCGCGAGAGCCGGCTCCAGCGGCGGTACTCCGCGCGATCGAGCGGCTGCTCGACGAAGCGCAGGGAGAGGGGACTGTCCTGGTGGGCGACGCCGAGCTCGCTCAGCCGCTCCAGGGTGAGGCCGCCGACCGGGACCAGTCGCGTCGCGTCGCCTTCGTCATGGCCTTCCCACAGGCTCGAGTGCGCGACGTAGGGGCCGACCGCGGTGGGCAGGAACAACTCGCCCCTCGTGAAGCGGACGACCGGCTCGTAGCCGCGGAGCAGGGCGAGGTCGGCATCGGCGACGCTCGCCGGGGACACCTCGGATTCCGCGGTCCCCATCGCGGAGAGGGTACCGGGATGGGACACTGTCGCCCTGAGATGACGAACGCGTGAGCCCGGTCACCTGTCACATCGCGATGTCGCTCGACGGGTTCGTCGCCGGGCCCGACCAGAGCGTCGAGAACCCGATCGGCGAGGGCGGGATGCGCTTACACGAGTGGGCGTTCGCCACCAAGAGCTGGCGCCAGCAGCAGGGCCTGGAGGGCGGTGAGCAGGGCGCTGACTCGGAGGTCGTCGAGAATGCGGTCCGCGGGGTCGGCGCCTACGTCATGGGGCGCAGGATGTTCGGCGGGGGCGACGGCGCGTGGGACGAGACGTGGACGGGCTGGTGGGGCGCGGACCCGCCCTACCACGCGCCGGTCTTCGTGCTCACCCACCACCCGCGCGAGCCGTTGGCGATGCAGGGCGGCACGACGTTCACGTTCGTCACCGACGGGATCGGGTCGGCGCTCGAGCAGGCGCGGGCCGCGGCCGGCGCGCAGGACGTCGCGATCCCCGGCGGCGCGAGCGCCGTGCGGCAGTACCTCGCGGCCGGGCTGCTCGACGAGCTCCAGCTCCACATCGTGCCCGTCATCCTCCGGGCGGGCGAGCGGCTGCTCGACAACGTCGGCGACCCCACCCTCGAACCGGTCGAGGTGGTCGCCTCGCCGGCGGTGACGCACGTGAAGTACCGCGTCGGCCGCTGAGCGACGGCCTACCTGCCGGGCAGGCCTACGACCAGAACTCGTCCCAGGCGTGGAGGTCGTAGAAGTACTCCCGGCCGGCGACGACCTTGCCTTCCTTGAACTCGAAGACGAGGCAGCAGTCGACATCGAGGTGCTTGCCGTTGCGCTCCGCGGTGTTGTGATGAACGCCGACCACGCGGCCGTCTTCGGCCTTGAGCACGTCCTGCAGGTCGGCCTTGAAGGTCCCGGCCGTCTCCCCGCCGTAGCGGCCGAACTGGGCGAAGGTCGCGTCGCGCCCCTCGTGGTCGCCGGCGATGGAGCTCCGCCCCGGCGTGTGCCACGAGGCGCTCTCGTCGAAGAGCTCGGTCAGCGTCTCCATGTCGGCCGCGTTGAAGGCCGCGTACCCGCGCCGCACGGCTTCGGCGTTCTCGTCTGCTCCCATCGTTCCCCTCCTGCTCTCCGCTCTCCGGACCGGCGCGACGCTACTCCCCTTCCTGCTGCCCGTGTCAGCGCGGGCGTCGCCCGAGGGCTCCGCGCCGGATGAAGACGATGTTGAGGAGTCCTGGGCCTGAAAGACGTCCTCCCACGAGTCGTGGGCGGAATCAGCTTCCGGTGCTATGGCCGGTGTCGCCGCTCTGATGCTGGACGTGGTCGCCGGAGTCGGTCTGGGTGGTGTCGCCGGAGTCGGTCTCGACGGTGTCTGCGCCGTTGTCGCCGTTTTCGCTGTCGGCGCCCGGACCACCGTCGAGGTGATCGTTGCCCTGACCGCCGCTGAGCTGATCGTCCCCCTGACCGCCGTTGAGCTGGTCGTTGCCGTCGCCGCCCTGCTCCACGTCGTTGCCCTGGTCGCCGTTCTCGACGTCGTTGCCCTGGTCGCCGTTGAGGGTGTCGTCGCCCTGCCCGCCGTCGAGCTTGTCGTTGCCCGTTCCGCCGTGCTCGGTGTCGTTGCCGGCCTGTCCGAGGATCACGTCGTTGCCTGACGCGCCGTTGACCTTGTCGTTGCCGCTGCCAGCGCAGATCAAATCGTTGCCGCCGCGACCGTCGATCCGGTCGTTCCCAGCGCCGGCGACGATCACGTCACGATGCGGGGTGCCGATGATGCGATCGGCGTGGCTGGTGCCGACGATCGTCGCGCGATGGCCATGACAGAACGCGTGATGCTGGTTCGCGGAGGAAAGCGCGGGGAAGGCCATCGCGACTACCGCGACGGCTGCTCCGATAAGACGGCTGGAGATGCGCGACATGACAAGACCTCGATTGGAGTTGAACTGGGATGGACCGTCCAGCAGGCTGGCCCAAGCGGTCGTCGTGACTGCTTCGAAGCCGAAGAGCCGGCCCCGCGCAAAAAGTCACGCGAACATGCGCCTGCCCATCTCATCGGCACTCGACCCCAGGATCCGCGACTTGAGGTAGACAGACATCTTCAGCCACCTCGGTGCCGTCCCGCTGACCGTCCCAGACGGTGTTGGCGGCGAGCTTCAGGTCGGGATCACGAGCTTCGGGGCAGGATGCGCGCAGCCGAATCGCCCCGGGGCGCTCCGGGGTCTACGCGCGGGTGGATGCGGCGCGAGCCTGGATCTACGCCGTGCTCTCGCTGGGATTCGTGGGGGAGATCACGAACCTCCGCGACCGCCATCCGATGGCCGCGATGGGCTTCGCGTTTCTTGTGCGCTCGAACATCTACGAGGAACGATGAGCGTTCCTCTACCTGCGCGACCTCCCCGTGCGGCTCCGCAAGCCTGACGGGGCGTCCGACACGCAACGATGCTTGCTGGTCGCGGACTGGGACGACGAGACGCGTACCCTCCGATCGCTCGAGGACACAGCGGCCGAACTGTCGGCAGCCCGGTTCTTCACCGACCTTCTCGGCGCCGTCATGTGAGCAATGCGCCGGTGGACCTGCACCAGGAGATCCGTCTACGCCGGTTTGGCGAACCGCCAGGCGGCATGCCTCCCGCGGACGACCCCCTCCCGTCCGACGAATAGTTGAGCGTCCGGTGGGCAGTCGGTGGGCAAACGCGGCCGCACACTCCCGGTCCAGCACCCCCTACACGGCCGCTAGAACGACGAAACCCCCGGGTTTCAGGGAGCTTTGGCGATGGGCGCGGCTGGGCTCGAACCAGGCGACCTCTCGCGTGTGAAGCGCTCCGGGCGGGACACTGAGAACGCCCGTCCTGCCTGCTAATCCGGGTCTTCTGCCGGTCCCGAAGGCCGGGCAGATCCCGGCCTCTTTCGGTTGATTCCGCTGGGTTCGGGCGAACGAGATCGCCGTTCGCCCTCCGCCGCCGGGATACGCTGCGGGGGTGGCCGTGCCCGACTTCCAGAGCATGATGGCGCCGCTGCTGGAGGAGTTGGCCTCGGGCGCGACGCTGAGCACCGGAGAACTCAGGGCCGTGCTCGCCGCCCGGTTCGCGTTGTCGGCGGAAGACCTGGGCGAGCGGCTACCGAGCGGCCGCCAAGCAACGTTCGACAACCGCGTCGGATGGGCGACGACCTACCTCAAGCACACGGGTTTGCTTGAGCGTCCCGCTCGGGGGCGGTACCGGATCACGGAGCGCGGCCGCAAGGTGTTGGCAGAGCACCCAGCCGGGATCAACCTGAAGGTCCTGTCTCAGTTTCCTGAGTTCCACGAGTTCCGCGCAGCGAAGGGAGGCCCCCGGCCGGCCGCTCCCCTTCCCATCCCTGGTTCTGTCGACGAGGGATCTACGCCGGAGGAGCGCATTGCGAGCGCGTACGGAGAGCGTCGCGCAGCCGTCGCCGCGACCCTGCTGGAGCGCATCTACGAACAGACGCCGGACTTCTTCGAGCGTCTGGTGCTCGACGTCCTGCTCTCGATGGGCTACGGCGGCAGCGGTAGCGCCGGTACGGATCTCCTGGGCAGGAGCGGCGACGGCGGCGTGGACGGCGTGATTCGCGAAGACGAGCTGGGTCTTGACTTGATCTACGTCCAGGCGAAGCGCTGGCAGGACGGCAACGTCGTCGGGCGCCCGGAGATTCAGAAGTTCTACGGCGCCTTGCACGGCCAGCGTGCGACGAAGGGCATCTTTATCACGACCTCGGCGTACAGCAAGGAGGCGCAGGGGTTCGCCGACAACGCGACGCCGCGGGTCATTCTCGTGGACGGCCAGCAGCTTGCCGGTCTGATGATCGACCACGGCGTCGGCGTGACCGTCACGCAGACCTACGAGCTCCACCGCATCGACCTCGACTACTTCGCGGAGGAGGATGACGGCGGCTCAGGCTGATCCCGCTCTTGACCGCTCGACGATTCGTCTGCGAGCTGCTGGATCTCCGTCCAGGCTTGCGAGTCGGAGCTGTCAGAGTCGCTGGCGCTCCTGCTCACGATCCGGCCTTGAGGACGTCGACGGGTTGACACCCGCGGCCGCTGTCGAGCCGCGGTCGGACGCCGCCGAAACGTCACTGGTCGACCTCGCTACGAAACCCCGCGTTTGCAGGGCCTCCGGCAGTGGGCGCGGCTGGTTTCGAACCAGTGACCTCTCGCGTGTGAAGCGAGGAAATCCGCGGGTTCGTTGGCCGGGAATCCCAGCAAACGGGATGCGTTCGGCCTAGTAGCTAGCCGGGAGGTCGGGGCGATAGATGGCTCGCGCGGCCACGTTCGGGACAAGGATTGGGACAACGAGCGTGGCTGCTCGCCGACGTCCCGGCGGACATGACCCGCTTCGCCTGAGGGGTTGATCCCGGTCCCGCCAGCGCCCGCGCACACGCGGATCGGGGCGTGAACGCTCGGGAGCCGTGATGGCCCACCGCCGCCGCCGCGCGGGCGGCCGACGATGCACGATGTCGCCTGTCTGGATCGTCAACCGCAGGCAGGTGCGGCGCGTGGTGCGCGGGCCTCCCCGTCCTAAGCGGCGGATCCCGCGCGGTCGCCGCGACGGTCGGATCGCATTCGAAACCCATGGCCGGCGTCCCTTGCGTCGGCAGAAGCCGGGGCGAGCCGTCGCCTGCTCTCGACGGTGCTCAGCTGGGTACTGGCGGCCGATCCGGCGCCCGCGGCGCCCTCGACGGCGCTCGTCGCAGCCAACGACCGGCCGGGGGTTAGATGACCCGATGAGACGGTGGCGAGAGCCACCTGTTCAGAATGCTCGTGCTGGCGTCCGGCGTCGGCGGCCGTTACGGAGTCGGCGGCCGGTAGCCGATCTCGACCCGCTGGAGCGTCGGCGTCACCGCGTCATCGTTGCCACCAAGCGACGCCCGGTATTGGATGTAGCGCCCATCCGGGCTGGCCACGGCGCCTCCGGCACCGAGCGGCTGCCATCCTGACCAGCCTCCGGCGCCGGGGTCCGACGCCTCGCCTGTGCGGGTCTCGATCTGGAGCTGGGTGCCGGGGGGTGAGGAGGCGGCGAGCTCCGCGGTCGACCACCGCGCCCCGGCCTGCCCGGCGTCGAGAACCCGCGAAGTGAAACTCCCCGTGGCCGCGTAGGGGCTCATGCGCAGCCAGTCGACGCTCACGCCCCCGCCGGCGGTGTCGAAGTCGCTGGCCAGCGGCCGCATGTCGGACCCGATGCCGATGGGATGGGTAGCGACGCTCACGCCGTCGACGAAGTACTCCACGCCCGACGCGGTCCACGCGATGCGGTAGCGGTGCGGGACCGTGGGGGAGACCCCTTGAATCTCGGTGTTCTGCTGGGAGGCCCCGTTCGTGCGCGCGTAGAGGCCCACCGGCAGCGATCCGCCACCGGTGCTGAACATCGCCCATGGCGCGTCGTTGTAGTCCACCCCGAAGCCAACGTGCTGGAAGGGCGCCGCGGCGAACGTCGCAACGAACTCCACCGTCCGGCTGGGCGCGAAGGCGGCGTCGGTGCCGGCGCGGGCGCCGTTGACCGCGAGCGCTCCCCCACTCACCTCGCCGGTCCCACCGGCGCCCCACGGCGTGACGCTCCAGCCGGCGGGAAGGCCCGTGCCATCGAATTCCTCGCCCACGGTCGGGCGTAGCTGCACCTCGCCGTCAGCCCCGGATCCACTGGCGCCGACGCTCGTGTCCGCGCCGGGCGTCCCGGCGGTGAAGTCCCCGATCGTCGTGTCGACGACGCTCGCGGGGACGCCGAAGGAGTCCGGCGCGGCGGCCGCGTCGGGGGATTCGGCGGTGTTCCCGGCCCCGTCTGTCGAGCTGACGCGGAAGTGATACGTCGTCCCCGGGGTCAGCCCGGTCAGATCGAGGCTGTGATCGGTCACGCGCGAGGGATCGGACTGATCGCCGGTGAGCGCACCCGGGCTCGTGCCGTAGAGCACCCGCGAGCTCGCGGGCTCGTCGGTGTGCCACGTGACCGTCGCAGTCCCGTCCGCGCGAGCGACCGCCGCGCGCCCCGAGATCACCGGCGCCGTCGTGTCGCCCCCGTACGTCGCCACGTAGTCGCCCGCCGCGGCGGCGAAGAACGCATACTCGACGCCCTTGATGGTCCGGGTGGTCGTGTTCACGGCCTGCCCGCCACGGGTGATCCCGGTCAGCGGCCCGCTCGCCGAGGCGGTCGGCACCATCGCCTCGAGCCCTCGGGCGCCGGCGCCGGGGGCGACGGTGAAGTTCAGCTTCGCGGCGGCGAAGCTCATGTTCTGGAAGGAGGAGGCGTTGCGCCCGTCGAGCCAGGTGAGCATCTGGCGCGCCGAGATGACCGGCACGCCGCGCGCCTGGGCCGCCGCGACGATGGCGTTCGCGCCGGCGTGATCGCCCTGGTCGGTGTGCATGTTGGCCGTGAACGCCCCGTAGTAGCCCTGCGGACCGAGCGCCCCGTCGAGCAGCGCCGCGATGTGCCGCGGGATGTCGATCCCCGATTCGTCGGTCATCTGGGTCGTGGCCTGGTAGACGTCGATCAGCGAGCCGTCGAGGGCCGCGAAGCGCATCGGGAAGCCCGACCCGGTGAACATGCCCGGGCGGTCCTGGACCCAGGCGTCCGGCCAGTAGTAGTAGTTCGTGTCGAGGCGGACGCCGTGCGCGTGCTCGACCTCCGGGTGGCTGGACCAGTCGCTCCAGGCGATGCAGTGCGTCCGGTTGGTCCGCGGGGCGGCGAGGCTCGGCCACGTCGCGGCGAAGGCGGCGAGCTGGTCGGTGAAGTTCGCCTCCAGCGAGCTGCGGGTGAAGTCCGCGCAGCCGGTGTCGACGTGGAGCGCGATCTCGAACCCGTCGGCCTGGTAGGCGGCGACCTGGGCGTCGGTCAGCGGCGTGTTCGGATACACGTAGGACGTCGAGCGGACGCATTGCCAGTCGGCCACCGAGCAGCCCGCTGAGCTGTCGGCCTTGTAGCGGTCGAACTGGCCCGCGGTGCCGCCGCTGCCGTGGTCGTCGCCGGTCAGGATCACCGCCGCCCGCTCGCCGCGCGGGAGGTACCAGAAGCGAGGCAGCGGCGAGCGGTCGCGCTCCATCTCGGCGATGAGGTTTGCCAGCAGCCGCTGCTGCTCGTCGGCCTGAGGGATCGCGACCTTGCCGAGGTCGACCCAGTCCGGCTTGGCGTCGCCGGCCTTGGCGCCGAAGAAGAGGTCGTCGGAGCGGATCGGCCCCGACTGGCCGTCGCGCCTGTCGCCCGCCCATGCCGGGTTGCCCTGACGGGTGTAGACGACCGAGCGGGCGAGGTCGTAGGTGAAGGCCGCGGCCTGGCCGCCGGAGGCGCCGACGTCGTGAACCGTCACCGCGGGGTTGGCGGTGGCGGTGCTCGCGTCGGAGTAGAGGTCGGCCACGGACCGCGCCCCCTGCAGGTCATACCGGTCGGCCGCCCCGTGGAACTGCATCGTCGCGCCGGTGATCCCGGCTCCCGGGGTCGAGGCGGTGTCGACCTTGAGGTAGGCGTCCCCGAGCGTCCCGCTCGCGGGCTGGACGCCGAGCAGTCCGGCCAGCTTGGCGTCCGGACGCATCGCGATCAGGTTGCCGCCGCCCTGGACCCAGTCGTTCAGCATCGAGGCCTCGGCGTCGCTCAGCGACGTCTGGGCGAGCACGACGACGTCGTAGGCGGCGAGGGACTGGGCGCTGAGCTGCGACAGGTCCTTCACGGCGTACTCGTTCAGGCCCTCGGCACGGAGGATCTCGCCGTAGTAGCGGCCGAACGGGTCGCCGGAGGACGTGGCGACGAGGATCGGGCCGCCGGGCCCGTCGCCGGGCGGCGACGGCGTGGGGTCGGCGGTGGTGAACGACCAGGTCCTGTTCTGGGCCAGCACGTTGCCGGAGGGGTCGGCGACTCCACCGGCGCCGCCCTTGATGGTGGTGGTGTAGGTGGTGGAGTTCGCGAGGGCGCTGTGGGGGGCCAGCACGGCCCGCCGAGTGGAGGCGTCGTAGCTCACGTCGGCCGCCACGAGTCCGCCTCCTGGCCCGCGCAGCTCGAACGAGCCGCCGGTGAGGGTGCTGGGATCGATGGCTTCGTCGAAGGTGGCGGTGACGCGCGTCCCCGGATCGACGTCCGCCGCGCCGTCCGCGGGCGCTACAGCCGTGACGGTCGGGGCCGTGGTGTCGGGGCCCACGCTGCGCTCGAAGACCGCGTCAGCCCAGTAGTTGCTCGCGTTGAAGCTCGAGGTCGGGAACCCGCTTGCCCCGTAGCGGTAGACGCCGTTGCCGCCGGCGACGCCGTCGGCGAGCGCGTGGAGCGGCGGGTTGTCCACGCCGGCGCCCAGGAAGCCGCCGTCGAACGCGTAGTAGCCCGCGCTCGAGTGATAGGAGGCGACGTAGGTCGTGTCCTTCGTGACCGCGACGGGCGATGGGAGCCGGACCTGCTGCCAGCCGGACCCGCTCTCCGCGGTGAAGGTCGCCTCGGCGAGCTGCGATCCGGACGCGCTCCACAGGTGCCCGATGTGCGTGCCGGTGGTCCCCGGCCCCTTGTAGAAACGCAGGCCGGTGATGAAGCCGTCCTCGTCGGCGCGGAACTTGACGCCCACCTCGATCGGCTGGCCGTCGTTCGCCGCGGGCTGCTCGAGCGGCGCCGCGGTGTCGGGGAAGATCGTGCACGGGCAGCTCGGGGCCGCCGGCGGGCCGACGCCGACGCTGACGCCCCCCGACGGTGTCTCGAGGTTGCCGCTGTCGTCGGTGGCCCGGCTGCGGATCGTCGTCTGGCCCTGCTGCGTGGGCGTCCACGTGAAGCTCCAGCCGTCGCGCCCGGTGGCCGGATGCCACGTGCTCCCGCCGTCGACCGACACCTCCACGCCGCCGACGACGCCACCGCCCCCGTCGCTGGCCGTGCCCGCGATCGTGACCGGAGTCCCCTGCTCGACGCCGGCGCCGTTCGCCGGCGAGGTGATCGTCGAGGTCGGCGCGGTGTTGTCGTTGGAGGCGGTGGCCGGCGCCAGCCCCGGCTGGAGCCCGCCGGGCTGTACGTTCATGTCGGCGAGCAGGTTGACCGTCGCCTGCTGCATGCGCTCGTCGGTCGCGCCCGCGCCGCGGTCGTGGTGGTCGTCCAGCCCCCACGGCCACTGGATCGTGCCGGCGCCGAACACAAGGGCGTCTGGGCCACCGGGGGTGTGGTGCCGGTACAGCGTCAGGTGGTGGGTGGCGGTCCCGGTTGCGTAGGTCGAGCCGTAGTCCTGCAGCTTCTCGACGCCGGTGACCGTGGTCGTCGAGAGGCGCACGAGCCCGGGCGGGCGGGCGCCGTTGTCGAGGTCCTCGTCCCACTCGTAGCCCAGCGTGCCGTCGGCCAGCGTGGCCGTCGCGCCGGCGGGGAGATTGGCGATGTTCGTCCCTCGCCAGAGGCGGAGCCGGCCGTCCTCAGACGGGACCTGGATCGGCGCGGTGCCGGAATTGACCGTGAAGATCGTCCCGCTCAGGGCGTTCTCCGGACTCGCGCCGTCCGGGTTGAACGAGCGCGGGTCGCGCCACGTGCCGGTCCAAACCGACGTCGGGTCGATCTTCGCGTCCGCGTGGGTCTCCTTATAGGACACGAGCGTGCGGTCCGCGGTGCGCGACGCGTCGATGCTCGGCTCCCAGCGGGTCTTCCAGAAGCTCTCGTTCCCGCTGAAGAACGCGAGGTTGACCCCTGCGTCGCGCGCCGCCTGCACATTCGCCCGCTGCGCGCCCGACCAGTACTCGTCGTGGCCGACGGAGAGGAACGCGCGGTGGTCGCGAATCCTGGCCCCGCTGCGGGCGCTGTCCAGGCCGGTGGCGTAGGAGACGTCGTAGCCGTTGCGCTCGAGCCACCGGACCATCGGGTACTCCGAGTTGAAGACCCAGTCCTCCGGAGTGGTCGACCGATTGGTGAACGGACGGTTGTAGCTCACCTTGTAGGCGCGGCCCGGATTCGTGCCCGGCGCGCCCGTGTAGAGGCTGTTGCCGCCGTAGCGGTTGTACGCCTGCCACGTCGTGTCCGAGGTCTGGAAGAGCAGCTTGGACGCGCCCGCGTCGTCGCGGACGACGAACACGATGTGGCTTGCGCCCGGCGTCCCGTCCTCGCGCACGAGCTTGGCGAAGTAGATGCCCGAGGCCGCGTCGGCGGGAACGTCCCACCGGGCCGAGACCGTCCAGTTCCCGCAGTCGACGAGGCCCGAGGCGTCGTCGGTGAGGCAGTCCGGCTGGCTTTGGGGAAGCGACGCCGACGGCTGCACCGTGGCGACCTTGCGCGCGCCGTCACCGCCGTAGTACCCCATGCGGTAGATGTCGAGCCGGTAGGCGCTCGCGTCCGTCTTGACCTTGAACTCGACCGGCGTTCCGCGGCCGACGCTGATGTCGGTCGCGAACCCCTGGATGCTCGGGTCGCCGGCGCCCTGGACGTCCCACTCGCTCTTCGGGCTGCCGGTCTTGCAGTTCTCGGCCAC
>JBBSBL010000020.1:0-37910 GCA_038251325.1 Solirubrobacterales bacterium
GCGCCGGCGTCCGCCCGCAGCGAACCAGGAGGAACCCCACCACCGATGTCCAGATCCCGCCAGCAGAACGTCATGGCCGCGCAGTGGACGCCGAACGGCGAGGCGCTGGGCGCCATCGACCTCACGGCCCCCGGCAGCGACGTGTTCGGCGTCAACGTCTTCAGCCCGGCGGTCCAGCGCCAGCGGCTGCCCAAGAGCGTCTACCGCCAGCTCCAGCGCACGCTGGAGACCGGCGAGCCGCTCGACGCCTCGCTCGCGGACGCCGTCGCCGCGGCGCTCAAGGACTGGGCGCTGGAGAAGGGCGCGACCCACTTCACCCACTGGTTCCAGCCGCTCACCGGGCTCACCGCGGAGAAGCACGACTCGTTTTTCGCGCCGACCGGCGAGGGCACGGCGATCGCCGAGTTCTCGGGCAAGGAGCTCATCCAGGGCGAGCCGGACGCCTCCTCCTTCCCGACGGGCGGCATCCGGGCGACCTTCGAGGCCCGCGGCTACACGGCATGGGACCCGACGAGCCCCGCCTTCCTGCTCGAGAACCCCAACGGCGCGCTGCTCTGCATCCCCACGGCGTTCGCGTCGTGGACGGGCGAGGCGCTCGACGCGAAGATCCCGCTGCTCCGCTCCATGGACGCGCTGTCGACCTCGGCGATCGCCGCCCTGCGGCTGCTCGGCGACGAGGAGTCCCAGCGGGTGTTCACCACCGTCGGGCCCGAGCAGGAGTACTTCCTGATCGACGAGCAGTACTACTTCGAGCGCCCCGACCTGATGATCACGGGGCGCACGCTGTTCGGCGCCAAGCCCCCGAAGGGCCACGAGCTCGACGACCACTACTTCGGGTCGATCCCGGAGCGGGTCCTGGCCTGCATGCTCGATACCGAGCGAGAGCTGGCGAAGCTCGGGGTGCCGATCAAGACCCGCCACAACGAGGTCGCGCCCGCCCAGTACGAGGTCGCGCCGATCTTCGAGAACTCGAACGTCGGCTCCGACCACCAGCAGCTCTCGATGCAGGTGATGCAGAACGTCGCGCGCCGCTACGGCCTCGTCTGCCTCCTGCACGAGAAGCCGTTCGCGGGGGTCAACGGCTCCGGTAAGCACAACAACTGGTCGATGGGCACCGACACGGGCGACAACCTGCTCGAGCCGGGCGACACGCCGGAGGACAACCTCTCGTTCCTGTTCTTCTGCACTGCCGCCATCGGAGCGGTGAACAAGCACCAGGGGCTGCTGCGGGCGTCGATCGCGTCGGTCGGGCAGGACCACCGCCTCGGCGCCAACGAGGCGCCGCCGGCGATCATCTCGATCTTCCTCGGCGCCGAGCTCGCGCGGGTCTACGAGGCGATCGGCAAGGGCAAGACGGCGAAGAGCGCGCCCGGCTCGTTCCTGGGCCTGGGCACCCCGGTGCTGCCGCCGCTCCCGCTGCACGGCGGCGATCGCAACCGGACCTCGCCGTTCGCCTTCACCGGGAACAAGTTCGAGTTCCGCGCGGTGGGGTCGAGCGCCTCGCTGGCCTTCCCGAACACCGTGCTCAACACGATCGCGGCCGAGGCGATCGACGAGCTCTCCGGGAAGCTGGGGAAGGCGCTGAAGGGCCGCAAGTCGCTGCCCGAGGCGCTGCTCCCGATCCTCCGCGAGAGCTGGACCGCGAACGCGCGGATCGTCTTCGACGGCGACAACTACGACGAGGCGTGGCACGCCGAGGCGGAGAAGCGCGGCCTGCTCAACCTCCGCACCACCCCCGACGCGCTCCCGTACCTCACCAAGCCGGACACGGTGAAGGTGTTCGGGCGCTACGACGTGCTCTCCAAGCGGGAGCTGGAGTCGCGCTACGAGGTGTTCGCCGAGCAGTACGTGACGAACCTCAACATCGAGGGCGAGACGGCGGAGGCGATCGCGCGGACGATGCTGCTGCCGGCCGCGGTCCGCCACCTCGCCGAGCTGCGCGCGGCGGAGGTGCCGGCGCTCGTCGACGAGGTCGCCGGGCTCGTCGACGAGCTGGTCGCCGCGATCGCGAAGCTGCACGGCGCGAACGGCGCCCATCCGGAGACCGGCGGGATCCTGCGTCACGCGAAGTACATGCGCGACAAGGTCATCCCGGCGATGGACGGCGCCCGCGACGTGGCCGACCGGCTCGAGAAGATCGTGGCCGACGACCTCTGGCCGCTGCCGAAGTACAGCGAGATCCTGTTCATCAAGTAGGCCGGCTGGCCATGAGCCTCGACCTCTGGTCGACGGTGAGGGATCAGCGCGGCGGGCACGCCGGCGAGCGGGCCGGCGCCACGCCGCCGAGCCCGATGTCGCTGACGTAGGGCACCGCGCCCGCCGCACAGGCGTTGCGCGCCGCGGCTGCGGCGAGGCGCCCGCCCTCCTGGCGCGGCGCGACGTAGTCGGCGGCGAGGGTGAGCAGGCCGTGTCGCGCGATCGCCCGCAGGGCGGCCTGCGCGGCGCGGCTCGCGCTGGGGTCCGTCGGCACGTAGCGGCGCCGGGCGAAGTCGTAGGTCGCCGTCACGTCCTCGCGGTTCCAGCCGTCGAGCTCTCCGAGCATGGGCCCGATGACGTCCTCGCCGTTCTGCGCGAAGAGCAGCCCCCCGCGGCGGTGGACGAGCCGCCCGAGCGCGGCGACGAGGGCACGCATGCCCCGGGCCTGGCGCGGGTGGTCGGAGATCATGTCGACGTTGTCGAGGAAGAGGCCGTCGACCCCCTTGGCGAGGATGGGCGGCGCCAGGCCGCGTGTCACCAGCCGCCGGTACGCGGGACGCGAGGTGTCCGCCCACCACTCGCCCCAGTCGGTCCAGCGCTCCCGGCGGAACGGCCGGGCGCGCGGGTACCAGGAGCGGTAGGGCTCGATCGCTCCGACGTCGAGGTAGGCGAGGACGACCGCGCCGGCAGCCCGCAGGGCCTTCACCTGGCCGCGCGTGACCTCCTCCCCGTCAACCACGACGAGGTCGTAGCCGCGGAAGCGGCGGGCCACGTCGCCGCTGAGCGCGCCGTCGCCGATCCCGAACGCCCACGAGCGGACGGCGGCGAGGCGCGGATCGCGCGGCGCGCCGGCGGAGCCCGGCGGCGGGACCGCGCCGAGCGCGAGCAGGGCCGAGACGGACGCGAGGAGGAGAGCGCGAGCCGCGCGGGAGGGCGCCGGGCGCGAGATGACGTCGGTCGCCACCGGGCCATCGTGGCGGCTCGGGGCGCCGCTCCGCAACCTTGCCACGCACGTGTCAAGGTTGGCCGGATCGTTGCTAGGCTGGCTCGATGCGCGACTACCTGGCCGCGGTGCGCGAGCGCGTCGTCGTCTTCGACGGCGGGATGGGCGCCACCCTCGAGCAGTTCGACCTCACGGCGGCCGACTACGGCGGGCTGGAGGGCAAGTGCCACGAGGCGCTCGTGCTCAACCGTCCCGACGTCATCGAGGGCGTCCACGCCTCGATGGTGCAGGTCGGGGCACAGGTCGTGGAGACCGACACCTTCCAGGCCTCCCGGCTGAAGCTCGACGAGTGGGGCCTGGGCGAGCACACGCTCGAGATCAACACCGAGGCCGCGCGGATCGCCCGCAAGGCGGTGGGTGAGGAGCGCTTCGTCGCCGGCTCCATCGGGCCGACCGGGTTCCTCCCCGCCTCCGACGACCCCACGCTCGGGAACATCTCCTTCCGCGCGCTCGTCGACGTGTTCGCCGAGCAGGCCCGCGGGCTGCTCGACGGCGGCGTCGACCTGCTCATCATCGAGACCGCGCAGGACATCCTCGAGGTCAAGGCGGCGATCTTCGGCGCCCGCGAGGCGTTCGTCGCCACCGGCCGCAGCGTGCCGATCCAGACCTCGGTCTCGCTCCTGCCCAACGGCGGCAAGATGCTGCTCGGCACCGACATCGCCGCCGTCCTCACGACCCTGACCGCGCTCGAGGTCGACGTCCTCGGCCTCAACTGCTCGACCGGGCCGGAGGACATGCGCGACGCAATCCGCTACCTCGGCGAGCTCTCTCCCGTGCCCGTGCACTGCATCCCGAACGCCGGGCTCCCGCTCCAGGGACCCGACGGCGAGACGATCTTTCCCGAGGAGCCCGGGCCGCTCGCCGCCGTGCTCGGCGAGTTCGTCGAGCGCTACGACGTCTCGATCGTCGGCGGCTGCTGCGGCACGACGCCGGACCACATCGCGGCGATCGTCGAGCAGGTCGGCGGCCGGGCCGTCGCGCCGCGGCCCGACACGCGCGCCGCCCAGCTCTCCTCGATGATCGCGGCGACGCCGCTCGTCCAGGACCCGCGGCCGACGCTCGTCGGCGAGCGGGTGAACTCGCAGGGCTCGCGCAAGGCCAAGGAGCTGCTGCTGGCCGACGACTACGACGGGCTCGTCCAGGTCGCCGAGGACCAGGTGACCGGCGGCGCGCACGTGCTCGACGTCTGCGTGGCGCTGACCGAGCGCGAGGACGAGGACGTCCAGATGCGCGAGGTCGTCAAGCGGATCTCGCTGACCCAGCCCTCCCCCATCCAGGTCGACTCGACCGAGCCCGCGGTCATCCAGGCCGCCCTGGAGGCGATCCCCGGCCGCGCGATCGTCAACTCGGTGAACCTCGAGGCGGGCCGGGACAAGATGGACGGCGTCGCGCCGCTGGCCAAGGCGCACGGCGCCGCGCTCATCGCGCTGACCATCGACGAGGTCGGGATGGCGAAGACGGGCGAGCGCAAGCTGGAGATCGCGCAGCGGATCCACGACATCGCCTGCGGCGACCACGGGCTCGACCCCGAGCTGCTCATCTTCGACGCGCTGACCTTCACGCTGACCACCGGCGACGAGGAGTGGCGACCCTCGGCGGTCGCGACGCTCGAGGGCATCCGCGCGATCAAGGCCGGGCTGCCGGGCGTGAAGACCTCGCTCGGCGTCTCCAACGTCTCCTTCGGCGTCTCGCCCGGCGCGCGCGCGGTGCTCAACTCCGTCTTCCTGCACCACTGCGTCGAGGCCGGCCTCGACCTGGCGATGGTCAACCCCAACCACATCACGCCCTACGGCGAGATCTCCACGGAGGAGCGCGACCTCGCCGACGACCTCGTCTTCGACCGCCGTGAGGACGCGCTGGAGCGCTTCATCGAGCACTTCGAGAGCAAGGGCGAGGTGCCGGAGGCCGAGCAGGCCGACCCCACCGAGGGGATGGAGCCCGAGGAGGCGCTCCACTGGCACATCCTGCGCCGCAAGAAGGACGGCGTGGAGGACTGGATCGACCGCTCGGTCGAGAAGATCGGCGCCGTCCCGACGCTCAACGACGTGCTGCTGCCGGCGATGAAGGAGGTCGGCGACAAGTTCGGGGCGGGCGAGCTGATCCTTCCCTTCGTCCTGCAGTCCGCCGAGGTCATGAAGCGCGCGGTGGCGCGCCTGGAGAACTACCTCGACCGGATCGAGGGCTACACGAAGGGCACCGTCGTGCTCGCCACCGTGTTCGGCGACGTCCACGACATCGGGAAGTCGCTCGTCAACACGATCCTCACGAACAACGGCTACACGGTCGTGGACCTCGGCAAGCAGGTGCCGGTCTCGACCGTGATCGAGGCCGCGAAGGAGCACGAGGCGACCGCGATCGGCCTCTCCGCCCTGCTCGTCTCCACCTCGAAGCAGATGCCGGCGTGCGTCGCCGAGCTCCACTCCCAGGGCCTGGAGTACCCCGTGCTGATCGGGGGCGCGGCGATCAACCGCGACTTCGGCCGTCGCATCCTCTACCCCGGCGGCCGCGAGTCCGAGGACGTCTACGGGCCCGGAGTCTTCTACTGCAAGGACGCCTTCGCCGGCCTGGCCGTGATGGACCAGCTCGTCGACGAGGACGCGCGCGGGGCGCTCGTCGTGAAGTTCCGCGAGGAGGCCAAGGCGCTGCGCGAGAAGGTCGAGGTCCCCGACGACTCCCCGCCGACCACCGACGACTCGGTCCGCTCCGCGGTCCGCCCCGACGCGCCGATCCCCACCCCGCCGTTCTGGGGCGCGCGGGTGCTCGAGCCCGACCTCGCCGACGTCTACCCCCACCTCGACCGCCACGTCCTGTTCAAGCTCCACTGGGGCGGGCGCGGCAAGAAGGGCGAGGAGTGGCGCGCGCTCGTCGACGAGGAGTTCCAGCCGCGGCTGGAGCGCATGTGGGCCGAGCAGGACTACCTCGAGCCGAAGGCCGTGCTTGGCTACTTCCCGGTCGCGTCCGAGGGCAACGAGATCGTCGTCTTCGACCCCGCGGATCACGAGCGGGAGCTCGAGCGGCTCGTCTTCCCCCGCCAGCCGCGCCACGACCGCATCTGCCTGGCCGACTTCTACCGACCGCTCGCCGCGGGCGGCGAACGCGACGTCGTCGCGCTCCAGGCGGTCACGGTCGGCCCGTCGGTGACCGACCTCATGGCGCGCCTGGAGGCCGACGGGGAGTTCGCCGAGCAGCTCTACACCCACGGGCTCGGCGTGCAGGCCGCCGAGGGCCTGGCCGAGTGGCTCCATGGCCGCGTCCGGGCCGACTACGGGATCCCGGCCGACCAGGGCCGGCGCTACTCGTGGGGCTATCCCGCGTGCCCGGAGCAGTCCGAGCACGAGAAGGTGTTCCGCCTGCTCGGGGCCGAGCGCATCGGGCTCTCGCTCTCCGACGGCTACGCGGTCACGCCCGAGCAATCGACGGTGGCGATCGTCGCCCACCACCCGCAGGCCGTCTACTTCGGCATGAAGAGCGGCTTCGTCCCCAAGGACCGCGCGCCGGACGAGATCATCGCCGGCACCGAGCGCGGCGGCGCGCTGCCGCCCGACGCGGACCCCGCCGAAGCGGCCGTGGACGAGCCGGCCGCCGAGACGGTCTCCTAGCGAGCGGGGCCGTCCACCGAGCGTCCGCGGGGGAGCCGGCCGGCGCTACCCTCGCCGCATGGCCGATCGCAAGACGATCCTGGCGATCGACGGCGGTGGCATCCGCGGGATCGTGCCGGCGATGGTCCTGGCCGACGTCGAGCGGCGGACGGGCCGCCGGGTCGCCGACCTCTTCGACCTCGTCGCGGGCACCTCGACCGGCGGCATCATCGCCCTCGGCCTCACGGTGCCCGGCGGGAGCGGCACGCCGCGCTGGCGGGCGACCGACCTCGTCGAGCTCTACATGGTCGAGGGGCCGCGAA
Organism: Solirubrobacterales bacterium; assembly: GCA_038251325.1. GTDB lineage: Bacteria > Actinomycetota > Thermoleophilia > Solirubrobacterales > Solirubrobacteraceae > JBBSBL01. Next base: position 7,101 of record JBBSBL010000020.1, read on the forward strand.
TCTTCTCCGTGCCGGCGCTCAAGGAGCTCACCTCGCTCGGCGGCCTGCTCGACGAGCGCTATCCGGCAGGCCCGCTGGAGGCCGCGCTTCAGCGCTACCTCGGCGACGCCGCCCTGGCCGACGCCCTGGCCGACGTGCTGGTGCCCGCGTACGAGATCGAGCGCCGAACGCCGTTCTTCTTCAAGAGCGCGGAGGCGCGGACCGACCCCGCCTACGACTTCCCGATGCGCGCCGTCGCGCGGGCCACGGCGGCGGCGCCCACCTACTTCCCCCCGGCCCGGATCGACGCGCCGCCGCCGGCCGACTACTTCGCGCTCGTCGACGGGGGCACGTTCGCCAACAACCCGGCGATGTGCGCCTACGCCGAGGCGCGCCGCGACGGCGCCGACCCCGACGTGCTGCTCATCTCGCTCGGGACGGGGGAGCTGCGCCGGCCGATCCCGCTCGCCGACGCCGAGGGCTGGGGCCTGCTCGAATGGGCGCGGCCGCTGCTCGGCGTCGTGTTCGACGGGGTGAGCCTGACGATCGACTTCCAGCTGCGCCAGCTGCTCGGGTCCGGCCGCTACCACCGCCTCCAGACCCCGCTGGACCAGGCGAGCGACGAGCTTGACGACACCAGTCCGGAGAACCTCCGCGCGCTGAAGCTCACCGCGGAGCGCCTGCTCGCCGAGCGCGAGGACGAGATCGCCGCGCTCTGCGAGACGCTGGTCGCGCGCGCGGGGTGATGGATCGCGCGCGGCCCTACGCGCGCGCGTCGACCTCGGCCGGCGCGCCCGTGCGGCGGTGGCTCGGCCGCGGGACCGACCGCGCGGCGAGCTCGACCGGGGCGGTGTGCAGGGCCCGCATCCGCACGTCGCGCCAGGAGAGGCCCTCCTTCACGAGAGCGGGCGTGCCCATGACGATGGCCGTCGCGATCTCGACCGCCTGCAGGACGATGCCGTAGGCCAGGGCGTCGGCGGTGGCGACGCCGAAGCCGCCGTGGAGCACGGCGACGCACGCCGCCTGGAAGACGCCGAGGTTGGACGGCGTGGCCGGCAGCACCGCGGTGACGTTCACGGCAAAGAGCACCGCGGCGGCGGCCCCCACCCCCGCCTTCGCGTCCAGCCCGAGCGCCACCAGCAGCACGTAGCAGGAGAGCCACTGGAGGGCCCAGGCTCCGAGCTGGGCGGCGGTCGCCTCGGCGCCCAGGCGCGGCCGGCGGAACACGCTGAGGCCGGAGCGGACCTGCAGCAGCGCCGCCCGTGCCTGCGTGAGCAGGCCCTGCAGGCGCGTGAAGCGCGAGGCGGGGCCGCGGGAGAGGATCGCCGGGGCGAGCAGCACGAGCACGAGCAGCGCGAGCGGCGCGACCGAGATCGCGATGAGCGCGTCGGAGTGGCCGTGGAAGAGCCCGATGGAGTTGAACATCACGACGCCGAGCACGAGCAGCGCGACGAGGTTGAGCATCGTCTGGGAGACCAGCGTGCCGACCACCGCGGGCAGGTTCTCGCGCGGGCGCCCGGTGCGCCGGGCAACGATAAGGGCGCGGGAGGGCTCGCCGAGGCGGGCGGGCAGCGTCGCGGACATGAGCACGCCGATGAACGTCCCCTGCAGCGCGTCGAGGAGGCGGACCGGCGTCCGGGGCAGCGCGGCCTGGAGGATCGCGTGCCAGGAGACGGCGCGCAGCGCCATCGCGGCGCACATCAGCGCGAGGCCGAGCAGCACCCACGCGGGCGAGGAGTCGATCAGGGACTGCGCCACGCGGTCGACGCCGACGCGCTCTAGGCCGAGCGCGGCGAGCCCGAGGCCGCCGACGGCGGCCACGCCGACCGCGGCCCGGCGGGCGATGCCGAGCGCGCGACGCCGGGCGCCGCCGGCGGGCGCGGGCTCGAGGCTCGGGACCCGGCTCGCCGGGACGCTCGGAAGCAGATCGGCAGGGATCGCCCCGACCCGCACGCCCAGGCGCTGCCGGGCGCCGTTGGGTGCCGGCGTGGCGAGCGCGTCGGCGTAGACGTCGAGGACCTCGTCGGCGACCGTCGGCCAGGCGAACCGCTGCGCGCGCTCGGCGGCCGCGGCCCCCATCGCCTCGCGGCGCGCCGGGTCGAGATGGAGGTCGCGGAGCGCCTCGGCGAGCTGGGTCGCATCGCCGACCGGCACCAGCAGGCCGTCGACGCCGTCGCGGACGACGTCGCGGTAGCCCGCGATGTCCGAGGCCACCACCGGCGTCCCGTGGGCGAAGGCCTCGGTGAGGACCATGCCGAAGCTCTCCCCGCCGAGCGAAGGGGCGCAGAGGACGTCGGCCCGGGCGAGCTCCCGCGCCTTCTCCTCGTCGCTCGCCCTCCCCAGCACGGTGACGCCGCGCGGGTCGAGCAGGAGCGGCGCGATCTCGTCCTCGGTGGCCCCGACGACCACGAGCCGGGTGGGGATGTGCTCGCGCAGCGCCTCGAAGGCGCGCAGCAGTACAGGCAGCCCCTTGCGCTCCACCGCCTGGCCGACGAAGAGGATGCGCAGCTCGCCGTCGTGGGGCTCGGGGCGGGGCGCGCTCACGGGCATCTCGACGCCGTTGGGGACGATCACGTAGCGGCCGCCGAAGAAGCGCCGGGCGGTCCACGCCGCCGCCTCGGAGACGGCGATGCGCCGGTGGAGCCGGTTCAGCCGTCGCCGCGCCCCGAGCAGCGCGGCGACGTTGTTCGTCACCGCGTTGGTGGAATAGCAGTGGAAGGTGCCCACGAGCGGCGCGCGCGTGGCCATGAGGGCGTCCCAGCACAGGATCGGCCCGAGCGGCTCGTGGAGGTTCACGACGTCGAAGGCCCCGTCTCGCAGCTCGCGCCGCAGCACCGCGATCCCCTCCGGGGTGACCGAGAGGTTGGAGACGGCGCCGTTGACGGGGAAGCCCATCGTGCGGCCAAGCGGGACGAGGTAGTCCGGCGCCTCGCGGGGCTGCGGGCGCGCGCCGCGATGCAGCGCCGCGGCCAGGCGGTCGTCCGGATCGAAGGGCGCGAGCACGCGGACGTGATGGCCGTCGGCGAGATAGCGCTCCGCCAACGCCTCGATGTGCCGCGTGACGCCGCCCGGATAGGTCCAGGAGTACGGCGAGACGAGGGCTATGCGCATCCGGGACCCCATGCTAACAACGCGTACCCCGGCGTCCGGCGACGGTTTCGGGCTCCTATCATGGGATGTCCGATGCCCGCTCGACACTTCGTCAAGTACACGTTCCTCAAGGTCGATCCGGCCTGGCGGCGGCTCGACGACGAGCGCCGGGCCGAGGACAAGCGCGAGCTCATCGCCGCCTGTGCGGACTTCGCCGACGGCCACCTGCTGCGCACCTTCTCCCTCGTGGGTACGCGGGGGGACGCCGATCTCCTGCTGCTCTCCCAGGCGCAGAACCTCGAGCGCATCCACGAGTTCCACGTCGTGCTCGCCCAGAGCGGGCTCGCGAAGTGGTGCTCGACCCCCTACTCCTACCTCGCGATGACCAAGCCCTCGGAGTACTCCGACGAGTCGCGCCTGGAGGTGCGCCCCGGCCACTCCCGCTACCTGTTCGTCTACCCGTTCGTGAAGACGCGAGCCTGGTACGCGCTCGACGCGGACGAGCGCTGGCGGATCATGCAGGAGCACATCCGGGTCGGGAAGGAGTTCCCCAGCGTCGACCTGAACACGAGCTACTCCTTCGGCCTCGACGACCAGGAGTTCGTCGTCGCCTTCGAGACCGACCGGCCGGCCGACTTCCTCGACCTCGTCCAGCGGCTGCGCACGACGGAGTCCTCCGCCTTCACGCTGCGCGACACGCCGACCTTCACCTGCATCGCGGGCGGGCTGGAGCGCGTGCTCGGCGCGCTTGACGGCGCGGCGCTCGGCCGCGAGCCGCTGCCCTCCGGAGGGGCGGCGTGAGCCACCCGACGACCTCGCTCGAGGCGGATCTCGCCGAGATCCGCGACATCACGGTGATCGGGGCCGGGCCGGTCGGGCTCTCGACGGCGTTCTGGGCCGGCATGCGCGAGGCCAGCGCCCGGATCATCGACTCCCTCCCGGAGCTCGGGGGCCAGCTCACGACCCTCTATCCCGAGAAGTGGATCTTCGACGTGCCGGGCCACCCGCGGGTGCTCGCCCGCGACCTCGTCGAGCAGCTGCGCGAGCAGACGCTGGAGCAGTTCGACGTGCCGGTCCATCTCGAGACGACCGCGGCGCGCATCTCGTGGGAGCCGGATCCCGAGGACCCCCAGCGGCGGATCGTCGTGCTGCACACCGACAAGGGCGAGTTGCGCTCGCGCACGGTGGTCGTCGCCGGCGGCCACGGCGCCTTCGAGCCCAAGCGCCTGCCGGGCTACGACATGGAGCCCTGGGAGGGCCGCGGCGCGCACTACCTCGTCGGGGAGAAGCGGGAGTTCGCGGGCCGGCGGGTGATGATCGTCGGCGGCGGCGACTCCGCGCTGGACTGGACGCTGAACCTGCTCGACACCGCCGAGGCGATCACCCTCGTCCACCGGCGCGAGGGCTTCCGCGCCCACGAGGCCACGGTCGCCCAGGTCATGGAGGCGGTGGCGCAGGGCCGCGTCGACCTCAAGATCCCGTTCCAGATCCGCGACATCACCGGCAACGGCGCGATCGAGCGCGTCACGGTGTTCCACTCCGAGGACGAGGGGCAGGAGCACGAGCTCGAGATCGACGCCGTGCTGCTGCAGCTCGGCTTCAAGACCGCCCTGGGGCCGCTGAAGGAGTGGGGCTTCGAGGTCGTCAAGGGCGCGATCGTCGTCGATCCGCTGATGCGCACCTCGCTGGAGAACGTCTGGGCCTGCGGCGACATCACGACGTTCGACGGCAAGCTCAAGCTCATCGCCACCGGCTTCGCCGAGGCGGCGGTCGCCGTCGCGCAGGCCGTCCACACCATCCGGCCGGAGATGAAGCTCCAGCCGAAGTACTCGACCAACACCGGCGTGCCCGGCGCGGTCGAGGGCCAGGCCTAGGGCCCGGCGGGCGGGGCCGGCCGCGCAGCGCCCGGCCGACCGGCCCGGCGGCGTCAGACCGCCGAGACCTCCTCCTCGTCCGCGACGCGGAACGAGGAGCCGCAGCCGCAGGCCGCGATCACGTTGGGGTTCTCGACCTTGAAGCCGGCGCCCTGGAGGCCGTCGACGAAGTCGATCACCGAGCCCTGGACGTAGGGCAGGCTCTGGGTGTCCACGAGGAGGGTGATGCCCTTGTCCTCGAGTATCTCGTCGTCGTCGCGGCGCTCGTCGAAGGCGAGCACGTACTGGAAGCCGGAGCAGCCGCCGCCCCGCACGCCGACGCGCAGCCCGGCCGCGGCGGCCTGCTCGCCCTGGGTCGCGAGGAACTCGCGCACCTTCTCGGCGCCGGTGTCGGTGAGGGTGATCGCGGGCATCGCTCTCGTTCCGTGTCGTTTCCGTCGGACGGCCCGTGCCGTCCAAGGCTTCATTCAGTGTAGCGACCTCCGGAGCCGCTCCCGGCGCCCGCTACCCTGGGCGCATGAGCGCGCCGGCGGAGCCCATGCCGACCCCCGAGGAGGTCCGCGCCCGCATCGAGCGCGGCATCCCCGGAGCCCGGGCGGAGGTGGCCGGCGACGGCCGCCACTTCCAGGCCACGGTCGTCTCGGGCGCCTTCACGGGGCTGACGCGGATCGCGCAGCACCGGCTGGTCTACGACGTGTTCGACGGCGAGGTGGGCGGTCGCATCCACGCCCTCTCGATCACCTGCAAGGCCGAGTGAGGACCATGAGCGACACGACCCAGAGCGAGAACCCCCTCCGCGACGCGATCGACGCCGCGATCACCGACAACGAGGTCATCCTCTTCATGAAGGGGACGCCCGAGCAGCCGGGCTGCGGCTTCTCGGCGCGGACCGCCGGTGCCCTGCAGGCGCTCGGCGCGCCCTTCGCGGCGGTCGACGTGCTGCCCGACCCGCGCATCCGCCAGGAGCTCTCGGCCCTGTCGCAATGGCCGACGATCCCGCAGCTCTTCGTCAAGGGCGAGCTCGTGGGCGGCTGCGACATCGTGACCGAGATGTACGAGACCGGGGAGCTCGCGGGGCTGCTCGGCGTCGAGGCGGTCGCGGCGGAGCCCGCACCGCCCGAGGTCGCGGCGAGCGAGGCCGCGCCGCTCTCGATCGAGAACCGCCTGGGCTGAGCGCCGCCCCGGGGCGGCCCGGTCAGCGGACCGTGAGCCGCAGCGTGGCGGAGCCCGAGATCCGCCACTGCGGGTCGGCGACGATGCGGACGCGGCCGCGCCGGCCGGAGAACGTCGCGCGCAGCCCGTCGTCGCGGCCGAGCGCCGCGACCTGGCGGCGCAGGTCGCGCAGCGAGTGCGGGGCCGGCGGGTCGGCGGCCCCGCCCGAGACGCCGAGCGCGGCCACCAGCGCGGCGGCGGGGTCGGAGTCCCCCTGGTCGGGGCCCGGCCCACGCAGGACGATCCGGTGGACCCCGCGGGCGAGGTTGCGGGGAACGCGGAGGCGCAGGCGAAAGGCGAGGGCCGGTCCCCGGCGGGCGCGCGCGCGAACGCGGACGGCGATGGCCTGCCCACGACGGGCGCTGCGCGCCGCCGCCGCGCCCGCCATCCGCGCGATCCGCAGCCCGCGGCGGATCTCGACGCCGACGTCGACGGAGATCACGTGGAGCCGGGCGAAGTCGGCCGAGTCGATCAGCGTGAGCGCCTCCCCGGCGCCGGAGGCGACGGGGCCCGACAGCGGCGCGGCCCCGCTCTCGGAGAGCGAGCCGGGAAGCACGTAGCGCGCGCAGTAGCCGAGCCGCCGGCGGAGCTCCCGCACGCGAACGCGCACGCACGCGCGGCCCGACTCCTCGGCCGGCGCGCCGTCGTAGGCCTGGGTCACCGCCTGGGTGGCGAGCAGCGGCGCCACGAGCGTCGGCGGGGAAGAGCCCAGGGGCAGCCCCACGTCGGTCTCGTCAGCGGCGTCCGCGGCGAGCGAGGTGCCCCGAGCGGTGTCGAGGTCGCGCACCCGCACGGTCAGGCGCACCAGGCGCGGTGGCGCTCCCACCGTGCCGACCACGGCGCTCGGCGCGTCCGCGCTGAGGGTTCCGAGCACGTGCCCGGGGGCGGCGAGCTTGTAGCTCGTGTCCTGGCCGGGCGACGGGTTGCCGACCACCGTGTAGACGTAGGCATCCTGCAGCAGCAACGAGCGCCGGCCCGCGCCGTCGAGCTGGTGGCCGAAGGCCCATACTCGGTCGCCGTCGCGGTAGGTGACCGTGCCCACCGCCCCGGCGCTGATGGCCCCACGGGAGTAGCCCGCGGCGACCGAGGCGCCCGGCACGAGGGGTTGCGTCGGGAAGAGCGGAGCGCCGAGCGGCGCCGGCGGGGCGGCCAGCACCGACACAGCGGCCCGGCGGGCGGCCACCGCGAGCGTCCGGCGCACCGGCGCCGAGAGGCCGGCGATGGTCAGCGGGGTGCGCACCGCGCGGATGGCGCCCGGGAGCCGGCCAGCGCGCGAGGCGGAGGCCGGCGGGCGCACCGCCTCCCCCAGCATCGCCGCGATCGGCGTCACCAGGGCGAGGTGGTTGCCGTAGTCGCCGACGGTCTCGGAGATCGCGCCGGCGATCCGCGGCTCGCCGTCCGGCCCCGGGCAGACCAGCGGCGAGCCCGAGAAGCCCTCCGCCACGCCGGTGCCGTCGACGGCCGGACCGGAGACTCGCACGAGGATCCGGGTCCCGTCGCCACCCTGGGGCGCGACGACGTCGAGCACGGTGGCGTCGAAGCTCGTGATCGCCGTTCCCGCGATCACGGTGCGCGCCGTGCACGCCATCCCCGCCCGGACCTGGGGGAGCGGCAACACCGGCGTCGCCGCCCGCGCTCCGGCGGCGGGCACGAGCGTCAGCGCCAGCGCCACGAGCGTGGTCCGCACGGTCATTCGGCGGTTGAGCCTAGCCGAGCGCCGGGTCGTGACCCGCCGGTTCGCCGGCCCGCAGGTGCGCCAGGTGCTCGACGATCCGGTGGGAGTCGCAGATGGCCTCGCCGTCGATGAGCAGCACCGGGACGCGCCGCTGCCCGGTGAGCGCCTCGACCTCCTCGCGCCGAGCGCGACGCTGGGGCACGCGCACCTCGTCGAAGGGGATCCCGGCGCGGCGCAGGGCGCGCGCCACCCGCCCGCAGGCGCAGAGGCGATCGGTCGGGGTCGGGCACCGGTAGAGCGTGGTCATCGGATCGCCCGGCGCATCAGTCGAGCAGGCTGCCGGCCACCCGCGCCGCCCGTCCCACGAGCGCCCCGGTGACCCGGAAGGGCAGCGCCTGGCGCGACCCCGGCGCGGCCAGCGCGTCGCTCTCCCGCTCGCGGTACCACGCGACCACCGACTCCAGCGTGTCCTCGTGGGGCATCGGGGCCCAGCCCAGCTCGCGGCGCGCCTTGGTGTTGCGGAAGGCCCAGCGCAGCGAGGCGGTGCGGACCTCGGTGGCGGTGACGATCGACCGGCCCGGCAGGGCCTCGGCCAGCTCGGCGAAGGCGAGGGCGGCGGCCCGCGGCAGCTTCAGCGCCGGCGGCTCGACGCCGGAGATCCGGCCGAGGTCGGCGAACAGCCGGTCGAGGGTGAAGTTGCGCCCGCCGAGGATGTAGCGCTCGCCGGGCTCGCCGTGCTCGTCGGCCAGCAGGTGGCCGACGGCGACGTCGCGCGCGTCGACGACGTTGAGCGTGCCCTCGACGTAGGCGGGGATCTCGCGCCGCAGGAAGCGGCGGACGAGCTCGGTCGAGGAGCGGTTGACGTCACCGGGGCCGAAGACGTGGCCGGGGTTCACGATGATCACCGGCAGCCCGCGCGCCACCATGCGCAGCGCCTGGACCTCGGCCTCGTGCTTGGAGTCGAGGTAGGGGATCGCCTCACATCCCGCGTGGTAGGCCTGGGTCTCGTCCGCGATGATGCCCGACGGCGCCGGCCCGATGGCGGCCACCGAGGAGGTGTGGACGATCCGCTCGACGCCGGCGCGGAGCGCCTCCGCGAGGACGACCCGCGTCCCCTCGACGTTGACGCGGAACATCGTCTCCCGGCTCGCCCGCAGCGAGGTCAACCCGGCGACGTGGAACACGCGCTCCACGCCGGCCATCGCCCGGCGGACCTGCCGGCGGTCGAGGATGTCCGCGGTCGCGATCTGGACGTCGAGCCCTTCGAGGTTCTCGCGCCGCGAGGCGTCGCGCACCGTCACCCGGACCTCGTCGCCGCGCTCCAGGAGCGCCCGGACGACGTGGGACCCGACCAGGCCGGTGGCCCCGGTGACGAGGGTCGTCGGCACGGCGGCGGAGTGTACGCCCGCGACTCGTCCGTCCGAGCGCTCCGGGCGCCCGGTAGGGTGCCGCCGATGCCGGGGGTCGCCGTCGTCACCGACACCTGCCACTACGCGCCGCGGGAGATGGTCGCCGCGAGCGGAGTGACGGAGGTCTCGCTCCACGTCCACTGGTCGGGCGGCGACTCCAAGGAGTCCGAGCTCCCGGACTACGACGCCTACTACGACAGCCTCCGCACGGCGGCAACGCTGCCGACCACCTCGCAGCCGGCGATCGGCGAGTTCCTCGCGGTCTACGAGCCGCTGCTCGAGGCCGGCCACGACATCGTCTCGGTCCATCTCTCGGCCGGCGTCTCGGGCACGTGCGAGTCCGCCCGCCAGGCGCGCACCCAGCTCGGGGAGCGGGGCGAACGGATCCACGTCATCGACTCCCACTCCGCCTGCGGCGGGGAGGCCATGTGCGTGATGGCCGCGGCCGCCGCCGCCGGGCGGGGCCTGGACGCGGCGCGGGTCGCCCAGCACGTCGAGGAGGCCCGCGCCGAGCTCGGGATGTGGTTCGCGGTGAACACGCTCGAGTACCTGCGAAAGGGCGGGCGCATCGGCTCGGCGCAGGCCTGGCTCGGCTCGGCGCTCAAGATCAAGCCGATCCTCGCGCTCGAGGACGAGATCACCCCGGTCGAGCGGGTCCGCACCTCGGGCCGCGCCTTCCAGCGCATGGAGGACTTCCTCACCGAGCTGCGGGAGTCCGGGCGCGACGCCTGGGTCGTCCAGCACATCCAGGCGCCCGACGAGGCCGCGCGACTCGCCGACCGCGGGCGGGAGATCCTCGGGAACGAGCCGCTGCTCGTTTCCGAGATCGGCCCGGTGATCGGCACGCACGTCGGCCCGGGCCTGCTCGGCGTCGGCGGCGTGCCGGCCCGTTTCCTCCGGGGCGCCTAGAAGGCGTCTCCGCTCAGCTGCGCTTGCGGCGGCCGAACAGGATCCCGCCGATCGCGGCCACCCCGCCGGCGATGACGAATCCCGTCACCGCGGCGCCGATCGCCGCCTCGCGTTGGTGGCGGGCGAGTTGGCTGCGCCAGTCGGCGAGCCGCACGACCTCGCCGTGGAGGCGATCGACGGAGACAGCCAGCTGGCGGCGGTTCGCCTCGATCGAGTCGCGGATCTGCTCCGGGCTCCGGCCCGGCCCGGACGTCGTCGCGCTCACTTCGCCTCCGTCGTGGTCGTGGCCGTGGTGGCCGCCGTGGCCGTCGTCGCCGCGGCCGCATCGACCGCCACGGCCGAGCCGCCGTCGAGCGGCGCCTTCACGGTCTCCTGGATTATCCGCGCCTGGTCGATCGCCATCTGCGGCGTGGGCGGCGAGCCCTTCTTGAAGGCGCGCGACGCGACGAAGCCGGCGATCGCGGCGAAGGCGAGCAGCACGACCCCCATGATGAGGAAGCCGGCCCAGTAGTCCTGGCCGCCGATGAAGGCGAGCCAGACGCCCCAGGAGGCGGCCTCGAGCAGGAGCACGACGGCGAAGAGGACGAAGACGCCGGCGGCGACGGCGACCGCGCCGCCCTGCGCCAGGGACTTCGCCTTGACCTGGACCTCGGCCTTGGCCAGCTCAATCTCCTCGCGGACGAGGACACTCGCCCGCTCGGAGATCTCCTGAACGGTCTCCCCGACGCCGACGGGGGGGCGGGGAGCGGGGTCAGCCGACATGGCGCCTCAGCAGCCATGCGAGGACGAGCCCGCCGGCGAACGCGCCGCCGACGACGAGCTCCGGGCGGGGCCCCGAGGACGACGAGGCGTCGTACGCAGGGGCGGGCGGGAAGACCGACGCTGCCGCCCGCTCGGCCGGGCCCGGCTCGACCGGCTTGGTCGCCGGGTCGGGCTCCGCGGCCTTGGCCTTCGCCGCGTCCGCCTCCGCCTTGGCCTTGGCCTTCGCCGCGTCCGCCTCCGCCTTGGCCTTCGCGACGTCCGCGTCCGCCGTGGCCTTCGCGTCCGCCTCGAGGGTCTCGGACGTCGTCGGCCCCGGTTGCTCGTCGGGTGTGGTGGGCTCGTCGCTCATCTCGTCACTCCGGAGGGTCCTCGTCGAAGGCGCGGCGCCAGATCATCCCGGCCGTGCGGCCGACGGCGATGCTGGCGGCGGCGCCGAGCCCCGCGAGGAGCGCGGACCACATCAGCCGCTTGACGGTCTCGTTCTCGGTCACGTCGGCCATTCAATCAGAGGGCCGGGCGCCGGGCCTCCGCGCCCACCGCCGCGTCGAGCCCGCCGCAGATCGTCTCGACGACGAACGCCGTGGCCTGCTCGTACTCGGCCTCCCCGCGCGGCAGGAGATCGAAGATCCACCCGGTGAGCACCTGCTCGATGGCGCCGTAGAAGGCCAGCGCCGCGAACTCCGGGGTCACCGCCGTGCGGAACTCGCCCGTCTCCTGCGCCGCGCGCACGACCTCGGCGATGAGGTCGTAGGCCTCGCGGATGTCGGCCAGGTGGGTGCGCCCGAAGGTGTTCGCCGCCCGGGTGACCTCGACGATGATCACCTTCATCAGGTCCGGGTCGTGACGGTAGGAGTCGACGATGAACGCGGCGATCTCGTGCAGCTTTTCCCGCGCCGGGATCTCTCGCGCGTCGATCTCCCGGATCACGTCGAGCAGGACGTGCCAGCGCTCGAGGAACAGCGTGTCGAGGATCTGGTCCTTCGAGGAGAAGTAGTGATAGACGAGCCCGTAGGCCACGCCGGCCTCGTCGGCGATGTCCGAGACCCGGCACGTGTGGAACCCCTGGCGGGCGAACACGCGGACGGCGGCGTCGAGGATGACCCGCCGCTTCTCCATGGCCGCGCCGCCCTGGGCCATCACGCCACCTCGGCGGGCCAGCGGTAGGCCGCCGGGCGCCGATGCGCGAGCGCCGGCAGACTGGCGCGCACCTCGGCGAGGCGGTCGAGGTCGAGATCGGCTACGGCATGTCCGGGCGCGTCCGCGGCGGTGGCGAGCACGACGCCCCACGGGTCGACGATCATCGAGCGCCCGCCGGCGCGGCGGCCCGCCCCGTCCGGGCCGACCTGGTTCGCGGCGACGAGGAAGCACTGGTTCTCGATCGCCCGCGCGCGCAGCAGCGGCTCCCAGTGGTCGCGGGTGGTGGCGAGGGTGAAGGCGGAGGGCAAGGTGACCACCAGGGCCCCGCGCACGGCGAGGATGCGGAAGAGCTCCGGGAAGCGCAGGTCGTAGCAGACCGCCAGGCCGAGCGGGACACCCGAGGCCAGCGTGCTGGTGACGATCGCCTCGCCCGCCTCCTCGGTGTCGGACTCGCGGTAGACCGTTCCCTCGATCTCCACGTCGAACAGGTGCACCTTGCGATACACCGCCGCGATCCCGCCGTCGGGAGCGATGTGGACGGAGGTGTTGGCCGCGCGCTCGCGCCCGGTCACGCGCTCGACGATCGAGCCGGCGACGAGGTCGATCCGGAGCTCCCGCGCGAGCTCGCGCGCCCACGTGATCGCCGGCCCCTCCAGCGGCTGGGCCGACGCGGTCAACTGCTCCGCGGTGCCGAGCGCCGGCCACTTCTCCGGCAGCACGACGAGGTCGGCGCCGTCCGCGGCCGCGGCGCGGACGTGCTCCTCCGCGGCCGCGGTGTTGCGCGCCTGGTCGCCGCTAGAGTTGAGCTGGATCGCGGCCGCGCGCACCGTCGGACCTCGAGACGTCTGGATTGACTGGTCAGTCAATCTGGCGCGCAAGCATATCGGGCATGGATCGACCCCTTCCCTACCGCGGACGCTACGGCGAGCAGCGGCCGCCCGCGGTCGCGGCGCTCGCCCTCCCGCCCGCACGGATGCCGCTCGTCAAGGCCGGTCGCCTGCGCACGCGCTGGCGCTACGTCGGGGTCTACGGCGAGGACCTGATGCTCTGCGCCGCGACGATCTCGATCGGGCCGCTCCCCCAGACCTTCTGGGCGGTCTGGGACCGCGCCGCGTCGCACCTGCACGAGCGCACCCGCGCCGGCCGGCGTGGCGTGCGCTTCCACGACGGGCGACTGCTGATCGAGGACGACGACGTGCGCGTGGACCTCGAGCTCGCCGAGGCCGACGGCGTCGAGACGGTCACGGCCTACGGGAGCGGCTACGCCTGGACCCGCAAGCAGGGGGGCGTTGCGGCGCGGGGCACGGCGGTGCTCGACGGCCGCGAGCGCGTGGTCGATGCGCGCGCCGTCGTCGACGACTCGGCCGGCTATCCCGAGCGCCACGTCCGGTGGCAGTGGTCGGCGGGCGTGGGGACCGACGAGGCCGGCCTCCCGCTGGCGTGGAACCTCGTGGCCGGGATCCACGACTCACCCGAGATGAGCGAGCGAACCGTCTGGCGCGGCGGGGAGCCGCGCGAGGTCGGACCCGTCGCCTTTGCGCCGGACCTCACCGCGATCACGTTCTCCGACGGCGAGGTCATGCGCTTCGCCGAGGAGTCCCGCCGCGAGCACGACGAGGACCGCCGCCTCGTCCGCAGCCGCTACGCGCAGCCGTTCGGCACCTTCAGCGGGACGCTCGAGGGCGGCGTGACCGTCGGCCACGGCTATGGCGTGATGGAGCGCCACGACGTGACGTGGTGAGCCGACGGGCGACGCCGCCGGCGGCGTCGTCTAGAGCGCGTTCACGAGCGCGGTGAGCATCGCCGCGGCGAGGAGCGTCGCGGTGGCCCACAGGCCGAGCGCGGCGATCACGACGTGGCGGGGCATGAGCATCCGCGCCCGGCGCGAGACCAGCCGACCCGCCTCCCCTCGCACCGCGGCCCACGAGCCGCGGTCCCACGTCGCCCACAGACGGCCGAGAAGGCCGCCACCGAACGCCTGGATCTCCGCCCGGCGCACGCGCGCCTCCCAGCGGGCGACCATGTCGCGCGCCTCGCGCCGGCGCCCGAGGCGGTGCCGGGGCGTGCGCTCGAGCCGCCCACGCCAGAAGTCCAGCGACTCGCGCGCCTCGTCCAGCGGCGGCGGCGCCACCGTCTCAGCGAAGCTGTGGTCCTCGAGGGAATCGAGGCCGGCGGGGCGGCGCAGCACCGAGGCGAGCATGCGCGGGATCCTAGCGGCGGCCGCCCCGCTGGCGGCGCAGCTCGGCGAGAAGCAACTTCGAGTGCACGGCGCCGACGAGCTCGCGGAGCGGCTCCGCGCCGGAGGCGATGATGGCCACCGCGCGCTCGGGCTCGACCTCGCCGGCCAGCCGGTCGAGCAACGTGCGGACCTCCTCCTCGACGAGCGGCTGCAGCGCCTCGCGGTAGCGGAGCGTGTCGTACACGGTGAAGCCCAGCGCCTCGTCGTAGCCGCCGGAGCGGAAGCGGGAGATCGCGGCGATGATCTTCACGTCGTCGGCGTCGTAGCCGCGCGCGGTCGGGGTGAGGATCCCGAGGTCCTCGAGGCGGCGCAGGACGTTGTCGGGCACCTCGTAGGCGCCGCGCACCTCGGCCCGGGAGGTGCGGCCGCCCTCCCGCGCGGCGATGGCGCGATCGAGGATCCGGTCCTCGAGCTCGATCATTGCGCCGACCCGCTCGGGGTCCTGGGCCATGACCTCCCGGATGACCTTCAGCGGCATGTAGCGCTCCTCCTGGAGGCGCTTGATGAGCCCGATCCGCTCGACGAACTCCGGCGGGTAGTACGCCATGTTGCGGCTCGTGCGCACGGGCTCGGGCAGCAGCCCCTCGCGGAGGTAGTGCTTGATCGTGCCGGCGCTCACGCCGGAGCGCTCGGCCAGCTCGCTCATCTTGAGCAGGGCCTCGCCGTCCGCGGCCCCGGCGCTCACGGGAGGAAGGTGCCGGTGGCCTCCTCGGCGGGACCGGCGACCGCGCCCGAGGCCTTGAGCGCCTCGACCCGGTCGGCGGGGTAGCCGAGGTCGGTGAGGACCGCGTCGGTGTGCTCGCCGAGCACCGGGCCGGGAAGCCGGTTGGCGTCGCCGGGCGTGCGCGAGAGCTTCACCGGCACGCCGAGCAGGCGGACCGGCGCAACGGCCCCCGGCTGGTCGAGCTCGACCACCATCTCGCGCGCACGCACCAGCTCGGAGTCCAGCGCCTCGTCGAGCTCGAGCACCGGCTCGAGGCAACAGTCGTGCTCGGAGGCGAAGGTCTGCCAGTCGGCGCGGGTGCGCGCGGCGAAGATCCCCTCCACCTCGGCGTGGGTCGCGCTGCCGGGCCGCTCGAACTGCCGCTCGACGAGATCCTCCCGGCCGACGCCGCGGCACCACGCCGCCCAGAACTTCGGCTCCAGCGCGCCGAGCGTCACCCAGCCGTCCGCGCAGCGGTAGGGGCGGTAGCAGACGAGCGCCCCGGCCAGCTCGAGCTCGCCGCGACGCTGGGCCCGCCCCTCGCACAGCGCGCGGGCGGCGACCATCCCGAGCCAGGAGAGCGCGCCGTCGAACATCGAGACGTCGACCAGCTGCCCCTCCCGGGACCCGGGGAGGGCGGGCGAGCCGTCGCGCTCGCGCAGCGCGGCGAGGATGCCGGCGACGGCCATGAGCGCCCCGCCCCCGATGTCGGCGATCTGCCCGGCCGCCTGCATCGGCGGCCCTTCGGCCTCGCCGGTCAGCGCGAGCAGCCCGCCGAGCCCGAGGTAGTTCACGTCGTGCCCGGAGCGGTCGCGGTTGGGGCCGTCCTGCCCGTAGCCGGTGATCGCGCAGTAGACGAGCCCGGGGCTCTCCTCGCGCAGGCGCTCGTAGCCGACGCCGAGGCGGTCGAGCACGCCGGGCCGGAAGGACTCGAGCAGCACGTCGGCGTCGCGGGCGAGGCGCAACAGCACCTCGCGACCCTCGTCGGACTTCAGGTTGATGCGGATCGAGCGCTTGTTGCGGTTCAGCGCGAGGTACAGCGCGCCCTTGGCTGACTCTGCGGCGCCCTCGTGGTAGGGCGGCGACCAGCGCACGTAGTCGCCCATCCCCGTGTCCTCGACCTTGAGCACGTCGGCGCCGAGGTCGGCCAGGAGCAGGGAGCAGAACCCGCCGGGCAGCAGCCGGGAGAGATCGAGCACGCGGATGCCGGCGAGCGGGAGGCGGCTCATGGCGCGACGCCCGCGACCGGGCGCCGTGGCACGCCGAGCTGCTCGCGCGCCTGCGCGACCGTGGCCGGCCGGCGCCCGACGTCCTCGACCATCTGCCGGGCCCGCGCGATCAGGTCGCCGTTGGATCGCGCCATCTCGCCGTCGGGCAGGTAGAAGTTGTCCTCGAGGCCGACCCGCACGTTCCCGCCGAGCGTGAGCGCCGCTGCGACGAGCGTCCACTGGTCGCGGGAGATCCCGATCACGCCCCACTCGTGCGGCACGTCGGGGATCTGCTCGGCCATGTGCGCGAGGTTGCGCGCGCTCGGGCGGATGCCGCCGGTCACCCCCATCACGGCCGAGACCTGCAACGGCGGGCGCAGGATGCCCATGTCGAGCAGCGGGTCGAGGTTCGCCACGTGCCCGGAGTCGAAGCACTCGTGCTCGGGCTTGATCCCGTGCTCGTTCATCGCCTCGAGCAGCGTGGTGATCGTCTCGAAACTGTTCTCGAACACCGTCGCGAACACGAAGCCGCGGCGCCGCCGGGAGTACTTCGCGTAGTTCATCGACCCCATGTTCAGCGCGCCGACGTCCGGCCGCAGCGCGGCGAGGTAGGCGATCCGCTGCTCGAGCGGCACGCCGATCGCGCCGGTCGAGTAGTTGATGATCACGTCGTCGACCGCGCCGAGGATCGCCTCGGTGATCGCGCGGAAGTCCTCGACCTCGTAGGAGGGCACCCCGTCGGGCGTGCGCGCGTGGATGTGGATCATGGCCCCGCCCTCGTCCACGATCCGCGTCGCCTCGGCCCCGTACTCCTCCGGCGTGTAGGGGATCGCCGGGCACTGGTCGCGGTTCGCGACGGCCCCGCTGATCGAGCAGGTGATGATGACCGGGTCCTCGAGGCTCACGCGCGCTCCGTGGGAAGTGGGACGTGCCACTTCCCACTCTGCCACAGGGCCGGCGCGGCCGTCAAACGTCCCGCCCGGCGCCCGCGGGCGTCAGTGGCGCTGCGCGCGCCCGCCGGCCCAGCTGGCGACGTCGACGATGAACGCAAAGCCGACCAGGAACCACTCGAACCCGGTGACCCCGCGGCCGGAGTCCCACATCACCGCGTAGGCCAGCGTCGTCCAGGGCAGGAAGAAGAAGCCGAGCAGCGGCACCCACCAGTCGTCGTAGGCGCGGCTCAACAGATTGCTGAAGAGCGCGACGAAGACCAGCGCCAGGCGCGGCGAGATCAGCGCGAAGAGGGCGACGAGGCACGGCATGCCGGCCGAGCCTATCCCTCGCCGCCCGGTCGTGCCGGCTCGGGCGAGGAGCGGCGCGACTACGCTTGCCGCGTGATCCGCGGCCGGGCCCTCCTCTCCGCGCTGGCGATCGCTGCGGCGCTCTCGGGGACGGCCGCCGTGGGGGCCGCGGGCGCGACCGACCCGGCCGCCGGGCCCGTCGCCCCACTGCGGCCGGCCGGCCGCTGGCTGCGCGACGCGACCGGCCGCACCATCGTCGTCCACGTCCTCCAAGTCGCCCGCAAGACGCCGCCCTATCTGCCCCCGGACCGGTCGTTCTCCGACCGCGACGCGCGCCGGATCTCCGCGCTCGGGTTCAACGCCGTCCGCCTCGCCTGGTTCTGGCGCGGGCTCGAGCCGACGCGCGGCGCGATCGACGAGACCTACCTCGCGCGCTACGCCGCCCAGGCCCGCATGCTCATGCACCGGGGGATCTTCGTGCTGGCCGAGGCCCACCAGGACGTCTACAACGAGCGGGTCTTCGGCGCCGGCTTCCCCGACTGGGCCACGCTCACCGACGGGCTGCCGCCGGGCAGGCGCGCCGGCTTCTCCGACTACTACAAGCCGGCGGCGCTAAACGCCTTCGACGCGCTGGACGCGAACCGCGACGGGCTGGCGGACGCGTTCGCGGCCGCCTGGGGCCGGGTGGCCGGCGCGCTGGGAGCGGACCCGCGCCTGCTCGGCTACGACCTCTACAACGAGCCGTGGCCCGGGAGCGCCGTCGGCGCCTGCGGATCCTCGGCCGGCTGCGCCGCGTGGGATCGCGACGTGCTCGGCCCGCTCCAGGATCGCCTCGCGCGGGCCGTCCGCGGCGTCGACCCGCGGGGGATCGCCTGGTACGAGCCCCACCTGCTCTTCGACTTCGGACGCCCGACCTACCTCCCGCGCCGCCCGCGCGACGTCGGGCCGGTCGGCTTCGGCTTCCACGCCTACTGCACGGCCGGCGCTGCGCGACCGGACCGCGAGTCCACGGTGCCCGGCTACGCGCGGATCTGCGGTCGCGCCGACCGTCGCGTGTTCGCCCACGGCGAGGCGGCCGCCCGGCGCCTCGGCGGCCCGCCGCTCTTCGCCGAGTTCGGCGACACCCAGGACGTGCGCCACATCCGCCGGATGGTGGGGCTCGCCGACGAGCGGCGCACCGGCTGGCTCTACTGGGGCTGGAAGGACTGGGTCGACGTCCCCGGCGGGAGGGGCCACGGCGCGCTCTTCGCCGACTCCGACGACGACACGACGTTCCGGGCGCGCAAGGCCGCGGTCCTCGCCGAGCCCTACCCGGCGGCGACCGCCGGCGAGCCGCTGGCCTGGAGCTTCGACCTCGCGCGGCGGACGTTCACCTTCCGCTGGCGGCCGGACAGCGCGGTGCGCGCCCCGACCGTCGTCGTCGTGCCGCCGATCAACTTCCCGCGCGGGTACGTCGTGCGCGTGCGGGGCGCGCGGGCCGTCGCGCGGCCCGGCTCGGCGCGGCTGGCGCTGCGGGCGGCGCGCGGCGCCCGCGTTGCGCGGCTCCGCCTCTCGCCGGCTCGCTGAGCGGCCCCTTCGAGATCCCCCACACCGGGTCGGCCGCCCGTGTTAGCGTCGCGCGCCAGAGCGTCATCGAGCCCGATCGCCGCCGTAACACCGAGTTTCGACTCCTCGGCCCGCTCGAAGTTCGGGTCGGCGGTCGCGTCGTGCCGCTCGGCTCCCGCCAGCAGCGGGTCCTCCTCACGGCCCTGCTCCTGCGCGGCGGCGAGGTCGTCTCCCGCGACCGCCTGATCGACGCGATCTGGGGCGAGCGGGCGCCGCCGACCGCGGTGAAGGCGCTCCAGGTCCACGTCTCCCAGCTCCGCAAGTCGCTCGGGAACGACGCCGGGCCGGGCGGCGACCAACTGGTCACGCGAGCGCCCGGATACGCGCTCGCGGTCGAGCCCGACGAGCTCGACCTCCAGGTCTTCGAGCGACTGCTCGACGAGGGCCTGGGCGCCCTGCGGGATGGGCGCCCTCGCGTGGCGAGGGAGAAGCTCGGAACCGCCCTCGACCTGTGGCGCGGCCCGCCGCTCGGCGATCTGGCCTTCGAGGACTTCGCGCGGGGCGAGGTCGAGCGGCTCGACGAGCTCCGGCTGGCGGCGCTCGAAGCCCGCATCGAGGCGGACCTCGCGCTCGGAGCCGCCGGGCTGGTGGGCGAGCTCGAGGCGCTGGTGGCGAGCCACCCGTTGCGCGAGCGGCTGCGCGGACAGCTGATGCTCGCGCTCTACCGCGACGACCGCCAGGCCGATGCGCTCGCCGTGTACGGGGAAGGCCGGCGCGCCCTGGTCGACGAGCTGGGGATCGAGCCGAGCCCGACGCTGAGAGCGCTCCACGAGTCGATCCTGCGCCAGGATCCCGCGCTCGGGCCGGCGGGCGAGGCCCCGGACGAGCCCGCCGGGGAGGATGACTTCGTCGGTCGGGAGGACGAGGTGCGTCAGCTCACGGGCGGGCTCGCGGCGGCGCTGGACGGCCGCGGGACGCTCTTTCTGATCGCCGGCGAGCCCGGCGCCGGCAAGAGCCGCCTCGCGGCGCGCATGGCTGCGGCGGCCGGGCGGCGCGGGGCGCTCGTGCTGTCCGGACGCTGCTGGGAGGCCGGGGGCGCGCCGGCGTACTGGCCATGGGTCGAGGCGCTGCGGTCCTACGTCCTCGCGACCGACCGTGACGCGCTCCGAGAGCACATCGGCGACGGCGCGCCCGAGCTCGTGCGGATCATTCCTGAGCTCCGGGAGCTGGTCGGCGGGCCGACCACCGCAGCCGGCGACTCCGACAGCGACCGGTTCCGGCTGTTCGACGCGATCGGCCGGTTCCTGCGCGCCGCCGCCGAGGCGCGTCCGCTCGTGCTCGTCCTCGAGGACATGCACGCGGCCGACGCGTCGTCCCTGCTGCTGCTCGAGTTCCTCGCGGCGCGGCTGGAAGGCGCCCGGCTGCTGGTGCTCGTCACCTACCGGGACACCGAGGTCGGACCGGACGACCAGCTCGCAGCGACGCTCCCCGAGCTGGAGCGAGAGGCGGCGTCGAGCCGGATCCGGCTCGAGGGGCTTGCCGAGGACGAGATCGCGCGCTTCATCGAGGTGACGGCGGGCCGAGCCGCCGCCGAGTCCGCGACGCGCCTCATCCTCGCCGAGACCGCGGGCAACCCGCTGTTCGTCGGCGAGACCGTGCGGCTGCTGCTCGCGGAGGACAAGCTCGACGCCGCCGGCGAGGCGACGGCGTGGGACTTCGGCGTGCCGGACCAGCTCCGCGACGTCGTCCGGCGCCGCCTGACCCGACTGAGCGGCGCGACACGCGAGCTGCTGAGCACCGCCGCCGTGATCGGGCGCGAGTTCCACCTCGAGACGATGGAGGTCGTGAGCGGGCTCCCGCGCGGGGCGCTGCTCGACGCCGTCGACGAGGCGACGGCGTCGAGGGTCGTGGAGCCGGTGCCGGGCACCCGCACCTTCCGCCGCTTCTCCCACGCGGTGATCCGGGACGTCCTCTATGACGCGCTGCCGTCCGCCGAGCTCCGGCGGCTCCACACGCGGGTCGGCCGGGCGTTGGAGACCGTCTACGGACCCGAGGCCGAGGCCCAGAGCGCCGAGCTCGCCCACCATTTCTGCCGGGCCGCCGAGGCCGGCGGCGATGTCGGCGTCGCCGTCGATTGGGCGACGTCGGCCGGCGAGCGCGGTGCGCGCCTGCTCGCCTTCGAGGAGGCTCGGCGCCTGTACGAGCTCGCGCTCGAGACGCACGGTCCCGCCGGCGACCCGGCGACGCGCTGCGACCTGCTGCTCGCCCTCGGCGAGGTGCGCTCACGCGGTGGCGACGGCCCGGGCGCGAAGCAGAGCTTCCGCGAGGCAGCCGGAATGGCGCGCGACACCGGGATGCCCGATCGACTCGCGCACGCGGCGCTCGGCTACGGCGGGCGCTTCGTGTGGGCGCGCAGCACCACCGACCCGGACCTGCTGCCGCTGCTCGACGCCGCGCTCGAGTCGCTCGGCGACCGCGAGGACGCCCTTCGGGCCAGGGTGCTCGCCCGCCTCGCGGCCGCGCTGCGTCCGGGGAGCAGCCGCCCGGGAGCCGACCCGGCCGCGGCGCCGTCGGAGGCTGTCGTGCTCGGCGACCGGGCGGTCGCGATCGCGCGCGCGCTCGGCGAGCCGGCCACGCTCGCCTACGCGCTCGACGGGCGTGTCATGGCGGATTGGACCGCGGGCAACGCACCCGAGCGGCTTGCAATGGCTCGGGAGATCATCGCCCTGAGCGAGATGGCCGGTGACCGCGAGCAGGCCTTCGCGGGCCACGACCACGCTCTGTACTGCCGCTGGGAGCTCGGCGACGCGGACGGGGTCGCCGCCGAGCTCGCGGAGCTGTCGCGGGCGGCCGAGGACATGCGTCAGCCCGCCCAGCTCTGGGAGCTGGCGTGCGCTCAGGGCATGCTGGCCACCTCTCAGGGCCGCTTCGCGGAGGGCGCGGCCCTCGCGGCCCGGGCGCTCGACCTCGGACGCGAGGCCCAGGCCTGGAACGCGCCGCTCTCGTATGCCCTCCAGCTCTTTACCCTGCGGGGCGCCCAGGGACGGCTGGCCGAGGTGCGCCACGGGATGGAGGCCGCGGTGCGCGAGTATCCGACGTACGCGGCGCTGCGGTGTGCACTCGGCCGGCTCTACGCGACGGTCGGCGAGGACGGGCTCGCGCGGGACACGGTCGCCGGGCTGGCCGCCGACGACTTCGCGGCGGTGGCGCGAGACGAGGACTGGTCGCTCGGCCTGAGCCTGCTCGCCGAGACCTGCGCGGCCCTCGGCGAGAAGTCCCGCGCCCGCGTTCTCCACGACCTGCTCCTGCCCCACGCCGAGCTCGTCGCCGTCGGCGCTCCGGACACCTGCGGCGACGCCGTCGCCGGTGCGCTAGGGCTGCTCGCCGAGACCATCGGCGAGCCCGAGTTGGCGATCGAGCACTTCGGGCGGGCCATGGATCTGAACCAGAGAATGGGCGCCCGACCGAGCCTGGCCCACGCCCAGGCCGACTGCGCCAGGGTCCTGCGGCGGCGCGGGCGCAGCGGCGACGGCGAGCGTGCCGACGAGCTGCTCGCCGCCGCGGGTCGCACGTATCGCGAGCTCGGGATGAAGTCGTTCGCCGCGGCCGCCGCGGGCCGGCACGACGACCCCGCGTAGGCCGCGTCCGGCGGCTTCGGGATCGCATTCCCGGCCCTTACCGCGGCCTTACCGCCCTCCACCGGGCCGGGTCGACCATGCCCGCGATCCAACCACTCCGAGGAGGAGTTCTTATGTCACGCACGTCGCAGCCCAGCTCCATCCACGCGCCGGCCGGCGCCCGCGCCCGCCCGCACGCCGCCCTGGTCGCCACGCTGCTCGCGCTCGCCGTCGCCTGTGCGGTCGCGCTCATCCTGTGGAACAACAACTCGAGTGCCCCGTCGAGCGAGCGCGTCGCGCCCGCCGCGAGCTCGCCGGCGTTCGTCAGCCATCCGGAGGAGGGCACCCGCGGTCCCGACGCCGTCGTCCCCGGGCGTCCCGACGGCGGTCCGGACGAGGGCACGCGCGGACTCGGTCACTAGAGCCGGGGGCGCCCCCACCCGCTGGACCGGAGGCGGGCCGCACGGCTCGCCTCCGGTCTGCTCCGATAGAACTACATGCGTTTGTGATGCTACTATCGGATTCGCATGAAGCTTATCCAGGTCCGCAACGTGCCCGATGACGTCCACCGCCGCCTGAAGGTCCGAGCGGCGGAGGAGGGCCGCAGCCTCTCGGACCTCGTCGCCATCGAGCTGGAAACGATCGCCGCCCGCCCGACGATGGCCGAGATGCTCGCGCGGCTCGAAGCGCGCGCGCCGGTCGATCCCGGCCCCGATCTCGCCGACGTCGTGCGCGAAGGTCGCGCCGAGCGCGGGTGACGCTCGTCGTCGACGCCTCGGCGGTCATCGAGGTACTCGTGGGGGGTCCTCACGCCTCCCGCGTCGCCGACGCCCTCGGCCGCGACCGCGACGCCTGCGCCCCGGAGCTCATGAGCATCGAGACCCTCCACGCCGTGCGGCGCCTCGTGCGCGCCGGTCGTCTGCGGCCGGCGCGCGGAGCACAGGCGCTCTCGGACCTGCGCGACCTGCCCGTGCGCTCCTTTCCGCACAGGGACCTCCTGGGCCGGGTGTGGGCGCTCCGGGACCGGCTCTCCGCGTACGACGCCACCTATCTCGCCCTGGCCGAGGCGCTCGACGCGACGCTGGTCACCGCCGATCGCGGTCTGGCGCGAGCGGCCGGCGATCTCGTACCCGTGATCTACGAGTGACCGGTCGCGGCTTCGCCGCTCCCTCCCGCCCTCACACCTCCGCTTCTTGAGTGCGATGACCGCTCCGGTGTTCGGCCACGTCACACGGGCACGACCCCGTTGCGCTTCCACGGCCGCTCGATGCGCTTGCCCTCGGCCATCTCGAGCGCGCGGCAGATCGTCGGCCGCGTCTCGCGCGGGTCGATGACGTCGTCGATCATCCCGTTCCGCGCCGCGACGTAGACGTCGATGATCTTGCGGTAGGACGCGATCAGCTCGGCCTTCTTCGCCGCCGGGTCCTCCGCCGCCTCGACCTGCTTGCGGAAGACGATCTCCACCGCGCCCTCCGCCCCCATGACCGAGATCTCGGCAGAGGGCCAGGCGACGATGAGGTCGGGCTCGTAGGCCTTGCCGTTCATCACGTAGTAGCCGGCCCCGTAGGCCTTGCGCAGGACGACGGTGACCTTCGGGACGGTCGCGTTCGCGACGGCGTAGAGCATCTTCGCCCCGTGGCGGATGATGCCCGCCTGCTCGACCTTCGTCCCGACCATGAATCCCGGCACGTCCTGCAGGAAGACGAGCGGCAGCCCGTAGGCGTTGCAGAGGTTCACGAACCGCGCGGCCTTGTCGGCGGAGTCGTTGTCGAGGATGCCGCCGAGCTGGCGGGGCTGGTTGGCGACGATGCCCACGGGCCGCCCGCCGAACCGCGCCAGGCACGTGATGATCGTCCTCGCCCACTGGGGCTTGAGGTCGAGCCACGCGCCGTCGTCGACGATCGCGCGGATCACCTCGTACATGTCGTAGGGCTTGCGGTTGGACTCCGGCAGGACGTCGAGCAGGGACTCCTCGGCGCGCTCGATGGGGTCCTCGCTCACGCGCACGGGCGGCGGCTCGCCGTTGTGGGAGGGGAAGTAGGAGAGGTACTCCTTCACGCGCTCGATGCACGCCGGGTCGTCGGGCACCTCGAGGTCGCCGACACCCGATTTCCGGCAGTGGACCCGCGAGCCCCCGAGCTCCTCCTGGGTGACGTCCTCCCCCACCGCCGCGCGGACGAGGTGCGGGCCGGCCAGCGCCATCGAGCCGCGTCCCTTGACCATCGGGACGAAGTCCGCGAGCCCGGGGATGTAGGCGGTGCCGGCCGCGCACGGGCCCATCAGCGCGGCGACCTGCGGGATCACGCCGCTCATCACCACCTCCTCGCGGAACAGGTGGCCCGACCCGGCGAACAGCGAGCCCACCGCCTCCTGGATCCGCGCCCCTGCGGAGTCGAGCAGCCAGACGAACGGCATCCGCTTGGTCAGCGCGAGGTCCCGCAGCCGAGCGACCTTGATCTCGCCGGTCATCCCCATCGAGCCGGCCATCACCGTGAAGTCGTAGGCGCAGACCGCGACGAGGCGGCCGTCGACCTTGCCGTACCCGGTGATGACACCGTCGGCCGGCGCCTCCCTGTCCTCGAGCCCGCGGACCGAGTAGTGGATGCCGGCGTGGATGCCGAGCTCGCTGAAGGTGCCCGCGTCGACCAGCAGGTCGATCCGCTCCCGCGCGGTGAGCTTCTCGGCCGCGTGCTGGCGGGCGATCCGCTCCTCGCCGCCGCCGAGCCGCGCTCGAGCGCGGCGCTCGTGGAGCTCCTCGACCAGCGGCCGCAGCAGGCCCGCCGGGGGCGCCTGGGAGTCCGCGCTCACCGGCCCGTCCACACCGGGTTGCGCTTCTCGAAGAACGCCGTCACGCCCTCCTGGATGTCGTCCGTGGCGAAGGCGATCGTCAGGTAGCCGTGCAGGAGGTCGAGCGCCTCGCGCTGCGCGAGGTCCTGCTGGCGGAACATCGCGTCCTTGCCCAGGCGCATGAGCACCGGGGACTTCCCGGCGAGCTTCGTGACCCACTCCTCAACCGCCGCGTCGAGCTCCGCGTCCGGCACGACCCGGTTCACGATCCCGATCCGCTCGGCCTCGCGCGCGTCGATCCGCTCGCCGAGCAGCAGCAGCTCGTTCGCCTTCTTGCGCGGGACGTTGCGGTAGATCAGCGCCATGATCATGAACGGGAAGACGCCGACGTTGATCTCCGGCGTCCCGAAGGTGGCGGACTCGCCGGCAACGATGAGGTCGCAGGCCAGCGCAAGCCCGAGCGCGCCGGCGAGCACGTGGCCGCCGGCCTTGACGACCGACGGCTTGCCGAGGCCGCCGATCAGCGTGAACAACTCCGGGAACTTCTCGGTGCCGTGGTGCTTGTGGACGAGCGGGACCTCGGCCGCGAACCCCGAGAGATTCCCGCCCGCGGAGAAGACCCGCTCGTGCGAGGACGCGAGCACCACGCAGCGCACGGCGTCGTCGTCGCGCGCGGCCGTGAAGGCGGCGATGAGGTCCGCCAGCAGCTCGTCGGAGAGCGCGTTGCGCGACTCGGGCTGGTCGAGCGTGATCGTCGCGACGCCGCCGGCCGCGACGACGTAGCGGATGGTCTCGAAGGCGGCGCCCACGAGGGCGCATGCTACGGGACGGAGAGCGGAAAGTAGGAAGTCCTACTGTTTACTTCGCCGCGGGGCTGGAGTAGCGTCCCGGGCCGAGCCCCAGCCGCCACCGACGAGGAGCGCCGCCACCCAGATGTCCGCCACCGCCGACGTCGTCAAGCCCGACTTCGGGTCCAAGCCCAAGCACTTCATCTTCACCGAGGACCACGACCGCCTGCGCGAGTCGATCGGCGCCTTCGTGGAGAAGGAGCTCGCGCCCCACGCCGAGGAGTGGGAGGAGACCACGTTCCCCGACTCCGTCATCGCCCGCATGGGCGAGCTCGGTTTCCTCGGCCTCTCGATGCCCGAGGAGCACGGCGGCCAGGGCGGGGACTACTACTGCAACCTCGTCCTCGCCGAGGAGATGGCGAAGTCGAACTCCGGCGGGCTGGCGATGGGCGTCGCCGTCCACACCGACATGGCGATGCCGCCGATCCACCTGTTCGGCACCGAGGAGCAGAAGCAGCAGTGGCTCGTGCCGGCGATCGCCGGCCAGAAGATCCTGTGCCTCGGCATCACCGAGCCCGACGCGGGCTCCGACGTCGCCGGCATCAAGACGCGCGCGGTGCGCGACGGCGACGAGTACGTGATCAACGGCTCGAAGACCTACATCACCAACGGCCACCGGGCCGACGTCATCGTGCTCGTCACGAAGACCGACCCCGACGCCGGCTACGACGGCTTCTCGCTCTTCCTCGTGCCGATGGACCTCCCGGGGGTCATCCGCGAGAAGAAGCTGGAGAAGCTCGGCATGCACGCCTCCGACACGGCGCTGCTCGCCTTCCAGGACGTCCGGGTGCCGGCGTCGGCGCTGCTCGGCCAGGAGGGCAAGGGCTTCTACCACATCATGTGGGAGCTCCAGGGCGAGCGGCTGATCGGCGCCGCCGGGTGCGTGGCCGGCGCCCAGCGCTGCTTCGAGCGGACCCTCCAGTACGCGCAGGAGCGCACGGCGTTCGGCCGCCAGATCGGCAAGTTCCAGGTCATCCGCCACAAGTTCGCCGAGATGGCGACGAAGATCGAGTCCGCGCGGCAGATGGTCTACATGACGGCCTGGCGCTTCCAGAACGGCGAGTACCCGGTGCGCGAGATCTCGATGGCGAAGCTCCACGCCGCGCGCGTGGCGGTCGAGGTCGCCGACGAGTGCATCCAGATCCACGGCGGAGCCGGGTACATGAAGGAGTACGGCGTCGAGCGGGTGTGGCGCGACATGCGGCTCAACCGCATCGGCGCGGGGACCGACGAGATCATGCTCGACGTCATCGGCCGCAGCTACGGGCTGTAGGCCGCCGTCCTCCGGTCAGTCGATCGAGCCGCGGGGCACGACCCACTCGACGGGCTGGCGCGTGACCGTGGCGATCCGGTCGAAGTCGGCGTCGTAGTGGAGGACGGCGAGGGCCGCCTGCTCCGCGGCGGCGGCGATCACGAGGTCGGCGACCGGGACACCGCGGTGGTGGCCGCGCCGGGCGAGGGCGCCCTGGACCTCGGCGGCGCGGTCGAGCGCGCGCTGCCCGACGTCGACGTGCCCGTAGATCGCGGCCATCTCGACCTCCAGCTCGCGGTGCTCGCGCGGGGAGCGGGCGCTCCGGCGCAGTTCGAGGTCGACCACCGTGCAGGTCGCGACGCGGCCGGCGCCGATCAGCGGTTCGAGGCGCTCCGCGACCGACGGCCCGCGGAGGCGCGCAAGCGCGCTCGTGTCCGCAAGAAAACCGCTCAGAACTCGCGCCACGAGTCCCGCCGCAGCGAGTCTGGGTCGTCTCCGAGCGACTCGCTGATCTCGGCGAGGCGGGCGAGGTGCCGGGTGATGAGCCGCTGGCGCACGACCTCGTCGAACGCCGCGTCGACGGTGTCGCGGATGCCGGTCGTGCCGAGCGCCTTCTGGGCCTCTGCCAGCTTCTGCTCGTCGATCGCCAGACTGGTCTTTCTCACGCCCACGAAGATATCTCCGATCGCGCAACAGGATATCGAATGATCGCGACAACGGATATACAGCGCCGCCCGATCCCGCCGTTCACCGCCGAGCACGAGACCTTCCGGGCGGCTTGCCGCGGCTGGATCGAGCGGGAGCTCGCGCCGCGCGCGAGCGCGTGGGAGGAGTCGCGCCACTTCCCCGACGAGGTCTTCCGCTCCTGCGCCGGGCAGGGCTATCTCGGCCTGAAGTTCCCGGCCGAGCACGGTGGCGACGGCGACCCCGTGGCCGACGCGGTGTTCGTCGAGGAGCTCGGCCGCTGCGGCTCGGGCGGCGTCGCCGCGGGGATCGGCGCGCACGCCGGGATCGCGCTGCCGCCGATCTGGCGCTTCGGCACGGGGGACCAGAAGCGCCGCTTCCTCGAGCCCGGCATCCGCGGCGAGACGATCGCCGCGCTGGCCATCACCGAGCCGGACGCCGGCTCCGACGTCGCCGGCATCCGCACGCACGCGCGGAGGGTCGACGGCGGCTGGGTCGTGAACGGGTCGAAGATGTTCATCACCAACGGCTGCCGCGCCGACGTGATGGTCACCGCCGTGAAGACGCGGCAGGAGGGCGGGCACCAGGGACTGTCCTTCCTGCTCGTCGAGCGCGGCGAGGGCGTGAGCGCCCAGCCGATCGAGAAGCTCGGATGGCACGCCTCCGACACGGCGCTCGTCACCCTCGACGACGTCTTCGTGCCCGACGAGAACCTCCTCGGCGAGGAGGGACGCGGCTTCTACCTCATCATGGCCAACTTCCAGTGGGAGCGGCTGCTCATGGCGCTCGGCGCGGTCGGCGGGATGCAGGTCGCGTTCGAGAAGACGCTCGCCTTCGCCGCTGAGCGCGAGACCTTCGGCCGCCCGATCGGCCGCCACCAGGCGATCCGCCACAAGCTCGCCGAGATCGCCACCACGATCGAGACCGGGCGCGCGCTCACCTACCACGCGCTGCGCCGCTACCTCGAGGGCGACGCGGTGCGCGAGGTGACGATGGCCAAGCTCGCCACCCAGCGCGCCGCGTTCGACGTGATGGACGAGTGCCTCCAGATCCACGGCGGCGCCGGCTACATGGTCGAGTACGGGATCGAGCGCGCCGCGCGCGACGCCCGCCTCGGCCCGATCGGCGGCGGCACCGACGAGATCATGCGCGAGATCCTGGGGAAGACGCTCGGGCTGTAGGCGAGCCGCCGCCGACGAGCGGCTTGCCCTAGCGTCCCGCGCCTGACGAACCGACCACGAGAAGGAGATACCCGGATGGGCGTACTCGACGAGAAGGTGGCCGTCGTCACGGGCTCGGCCCGCGGCATCGGCCGCGCGACGGCCGA
Source organism: Solirubrobacterales bacterium (assembly GCA_038251325.1). Lineage (GTDB taxonomy): Bacteria > Actinomycetota > Thermoleophilia > Solirubrobacterales > Solirubrobacteraceae > JBBSBL01. The sequence continues at coordinate 36,599 of JBBSBL010000020.1, forward strand.
GCTCCTGAGCGAGCACGGGGCGAAGGTGCTGATCAACGACCTCGACGGCGACGTCGCCGCCCAGACCGCCGGCGAGATCGGCGGCGAGACGGCGTCCTTCGCCGGCGACCTGACGAAGCCGGGCGTGCCCGACAAGCTCGTGCAGAAGGCCGTGGACGAGTGGGGCCGGCTCGACATCGTGGTGAACAACGCCGGCTACACGCTCGACGCGCCGATCCACAAGATGAGCGACGACTGGTTCCAGAAGATGCTCGACATCCACGTCGTCGCGCCGTTCCGCGTGATCCGCGCCGCCGCCCCCCACCTGCGCGAGCCCGCGAAGAAGGAACGCGAGGAGGGCCGCGAGGTCTTCCGCAAGATCGTCAACGTCTCCTCGATCTCGGGGACGATGGGCAACGCCGGGCAGGCCAACTACTCGGCGGGCAAGGCCGCGGTGGTCGGGTTGACCAAGACGCTGGCCAAGGAGTGGGGCCAGTTCAAGGTCAACGTCAACGCGGTGGCCTTCGGCTACATCGAGACGCGCCTGACCGCCTCCAAGGAGGAGGCGAACACGATGGAGATCGACGGCGAGACGGTCCAGCTCGGCATCCCAGACCAGCTCCGCGGCATGGCGGCGATGCTCATCCCGCTCGGACGCCCGGGCACGCCCGAGGAGGCCGCCGGCGGCGTCTTCCTCCTCTGCTCGCCGTGGGCGAACTACATCCACGGCCAGACGCTCAACGTCACCGGCGGTCAGTTCACCGGGATGACGACCTAGTTGTAGGACCTGAGAAGGTTGTTCCGCTCGTTGAGGCGGGCGATGGGCGGCTGGTGGTTGAGGGCGCCGTGGGGTCGTCGGTGATTGTAGAAGTCGATCCAGCCGGTGAGGGCGGCGGTGCGCTCGGCGCTTGAGGCGTAGATGGCGCCGTAGGCCCAGCCGCTCAGGAGGGTGCGGATGAACCGTTCGGCCTTGCCGTTGGTCTGTGGCCGGTAGGGCCGGGTGCGGATATGGCGGATGCCCAGCAGCCGGCAGGCGATCGCGTGGGCGGCCGAGCGGTAGGGCGAGCCGTTATCGGTCATCAGCCGCTCGACGGTGATGCCGTAGCGGGCGAAGTGCTCGACCGCGCGGCGCAGGAAGCCGACGGACGTGACCGCCTTCTCGTCGGAGAGGACCTCGACGTAGGCCAGGCGAGTGGCGTCGTCGATCGCGATATGCACGCACTCCCAGCCGGTCTGGTTCTCGCGCTGGCCCGCGGCGTTGGTCTTGGTTGTCGGGCGCTTGAGACGGCGGTTGCCGTGCGCGCGATGCCCGGCTCCGCCCTGGATGCGCCCC
>JBBSBL010000021.1:0-36988 GCA_038251325.1 Solirubrobacterales bacterium
ACAAGAGCGGGATGTCCCCCGGGCAGCTGCCCGCCGACCTCCCCGAGCGCGCCTGCACCGCCCACGCCCACGCCGCCCGCCTCGCCGCCCTCCGCGCCGCCCACATCCCCGGCTGGATCGACCTCGACGCCCGACTCAAACGACGCCAAGCCCAACTCGGCCACCCCATCTACCTCCCCCGCGACACCCACTGGAGCCAGGAGGGTGCCCTCGTCTACGCGAAGACGCTGGTCGGCGCGCTCGGGCCGGGCCTGTGGGAGAGCGCGAAGGTCGTGCCCATCGGGAAGGTGCCGTACGTCGGCGACACCGCGAAGCTGATCGGCGATGCCAGCAAGGCGCTCGAGCCCGGTTTCCGGGTCGATCGGCCGGGGGTGCCCGGGCCGAGCCCCCGACGCAGCACTCCGGCGATTCCCCCGAACTGGGCCTTCACCCAATCGGCGGTCGCGGGCGCCGGCGGGAGCGTCGTGGGCCCGTCGACGGTCGTCTACGGCGACTCCTTCGATCTCGACGCCGCCGACAAGACCTTCCCGTTCTTCCGGCGCATCACCCACATGCAGGACCTCACCGCCGGCTACCTCTCCTCCGTCCAGCCCGAGGCCCGGGCCAAGGCGGTCGACGAAATCGCCACCGGGAGCACCGTCGTCATCGAGCAGATCGAACGCACCGTGTGGGGACTGAGCTTCGGCGCGGTCTGGGCGCCGGAGTTCCTGAGCGAGCTCCAACGGAGACTGGCGGCCGGTGGCAGGCCGCCGCCGAGCAGCGGAGGCAACCCGGCCCCGGCGGCCGGCGCCCCCGCGCGGGTGGTCGCAACGACCGGCTTTGCCCCCCTCGAGAGGCTGAACAGCGCAACCTGGCGGTGGGCGGTCCATCCGACGGCCTCGCTGCGACTGGCGGGCACCGGTCGGGCGAGCCGTCACGTGTTCTCGGCGCTGTTGACGACGACGCCGGGGCGCGCCGTGATGGTCACGATCGTCTTCCCCGACGGCGGGCGACGCGCCTACCGCGTGACCGGACGGGAGAGTCCGCTCTCCCGGACCTTCACGCTCCCCGCTGCGGGCGGGGTCATCCGCTTCTCGACGACCGCAGGGCCGTCCAAGGCTCCGCCCGATCCGCGGGCGCTCTACTTCAAGGTGCTGGACGCGAAGGTGACCGCGGCCGGCTGACTCGCGACGCCCCTACTCGTCTACGCCACCGACGTCGTCAAGCGAATTAGGACGGGCGGATGCTCGTCGGCGTGGGTGCGCGCGGAGGCGGTCGGCGATGATGGGCGAATGGCCTACGACGAGGATCTCGCCGACCGCATCCGCGAGCTGATCGCCGCCGACGCGGACGTCCGGGAGCGCAAGATGTTCGGTGGCCTGGCGTTCCTGGTCGGGGGCCACCTGTCGGTCGCGGCCAGTGGCCGGGGAGGGCTGATGGTCCGCGTGGCGCCCGCCGCGACCGACGCGCTCCTCGCCAAGTCCCACGCGCAGCCGTTCGAGATGCGCGGGCGCCCGCTGGAGGGCTGGCTGCGCATCGACGCTGACGGGGTGCGAACCAAGGGTCAGCTCGAGCGGTGGGTCACCCGCGGCGTCGCCTACGCGCGCTCCCTGCCGCCCAAGCCGGGCCACGAGCGCGACGATTGACCGACACGGCGACGACGGCGGCGGCTCCGGACCTCAGCGGGGGCCATCTAGGACGCCGGGTGGCGCAGCTCGCGCTGCTCGGGATCGTCGTCGCGTTGCTGATCGGGACGCTGCCGGGCCTCGACGACGTGCGGGTCCGCTTTGCGCATGCCGAGCCGGCCTGGCTGGCGCTGGCCGGGCTCCTCGAGCTCGCCTCGGTCCTCTCCTACGTCGTGGCGTTCCGCGGGATCTTCTGTCGCCGGCTGTCGTGGCGGTTCAGCTACGAGATCGGCATGGCCGAACAGGCGACGAACGTGCTGCTCCCGGCCGGCGGCGTCGGCGGGCTCGCGCTCGGCGCGTGGGCGCTGCGCCAGGGCGGGATGGGCACGGGCCACATCGCGCGGCGCAGCGTCGCGTTCTTCGTGCTGACCAGCGCGCCGAACTTCCTCGTCGCGGCGCTCGCCGGCGGGGCCATGGTCGTCGGGCTCGCGCCCGGCTCGGGCCCGCGCCTGCTCACCATCACGGTGGCGGCCTTGGCGATCGCCACCATCGCCCTCGTCGCGGTGCTGCCGCTCGTCCTTGGGCACGTGGATGCGGCGGGCCCGGCGGAGGCGCGGCCCAGCCGCCTCGCCCGGGCACGCCGGTGGGTCCGACAGGCCGCCACGACCGTCGAGGCGGGCGTCGCCGACGCCGCCGGGCTGCTGCGGGCACGCAACCCGCTCGTGCTGTGCGGAGTCCTCGGCTACATGCTGTTCGACCTTGCGGCCCTGGCGGCGGCGTTCGCCGCGTTCGGGACGGTTCCGTCACTCGCCACGCTCGGCTTCGCCTACGTCATCGGCCAGCTCGGCGGCCTCATCCCGCTCCCCGGAGGGATCGGCGGCACCGACGGCGCGCTGATCGGCGCGCTCGCCCTGTACGGGACGCCGTTGTCGCTCGCGACCGCGGCGGTGCTCGCCTACCGCGCCTTCCAGCTCGGCCTGCCCGCGATCCTCGGCGCGATCGCCTTCCTGCAGCTGCGCCGCACGCTGGAGCGCGCCGATGCGCCGGCCGCGCTCTGCGAGCCGCTCGCCGATCCGCTGCCCGAGCTCACGCTCCCGGTCCCGGGTCGCGCGGGGGGTTGAAGCTGCCCTCTCCGCGAGCACCGCCAGCGTCGAGGTCGGCGCGCGTGGCCGCCGCCCGGCCCTACTTCGCGAACACGCGGTTCGCCACCGTCGGATCTCCGAGCGTGTCGAACGCGACGAGCCGGCCGTCGCCGTTGTAGGTCAGCACGTCGGCGCCCTCGGCCGTCTCGCCGCCGAGGTGGACGGTCGTGAGGACGACGACCTTGTCACCGTCGGCCAGGAAGTCGTGCGGCTCGGTACGGAAGCCCGCGGCCTGGAACTTGCCCCAGAGCTCGCCGACCGCCTGCTTGCCGGAGTGGCTGCCGGTGAGCGCGTTGTCGCCGCGCACGGTCCAGACGATCGCGTCGTCGATGTTGCGCATCGCGCCCTCGGCGTCGCCGCCGCTGAACGCGGCGTAGGCGGCCTGAGCGGTCTGCTTGTTCTCCTGTGCGGCCATGGCTGTCTCCCCGATGTGGACTCGTGCCGAGCGCGATCGACCCTACTCTCGCGCCGATGGCGCCGTCAAACGGACGTGCAGACCGCCACGCGGGCGATGGTGGTCAGCGACTGGTAGTAGACGTCGCGGCCGAAGCCCGGGGCGGGGAAGAGGAAGCCCTGGGTGGCGGACGGGACGTCGACGCGGGCCCGCTCGGCGCCCGTGTCGAGATCCAGCACGACGAGCTGATCGTGGCCGGCGCGAAGTGACGCGCGACGGGCGCGGGCGCTGCCCGCGAGCGCCGTCACGCCCGGGCGGAGCGCGCGGCGCACGAGCGGCCGGCGCAGGAGCTCGGCGTCCCGCCAGTCCTGGGCGACGAGCTCGCGCGTGTCCGGGTACACGATGAGGTGGCCGGCGTGGGCGAAGCCGTCGCGGCGCCAGAGCGGCTCCAGGTCGTCGCCGGTCAGCCGCCAGGCGCGCAGCACGGCGTTGCCCGCGTCGTAGGCGACGACCACGCCGCGCTGCGGGTCCCACGCCGGCGGGTTCGACTCCGTCCCGAAGGGCAGCCCGCTGATCTCGACCGAGCGCACGGCGTCCGTGTCGTCGCGCCGCGCCCACCAGAGCCGGACCGGATCGGGCGAGGACCCGCTGCCGACCATCGTGCGGTCGGTGGCGTTGCGCCCGTTGTCCATCCACAGGACGTGCTCGTCCGTGATCACCGGATCCCATCCGTAGCTGCGCCCCGGCGCCGGGCCGTAGGACGGGCGCCAGTCCGCGTCGATCTCCAGGCGACCGGCCGCGCGGTCCAGGCGGAGCGCGTAAACCGTCGTCGTGCCGATGGCGACGACCCGCTCGCCGTCGCCGGAGAGGCGCGCGATGGACGGCTCGGGGAGCCGGAGCGGCGGTGCGACGGGCAGCAGCGACACGGGGTCGAGCACCGACACGGTCGAGGGCTCGAGCCCGGCCGGCGCATCGCAGTCCTTCATCACGAGCTCGCCACCGTCGAGCACCACGAAGGAGTTGTGGGGCCTCGCGACCGGGAGGCGGTGGGAGGCGAGGACCTCGAGCTCCGGGCTCAGGCGGTGCGCCCAGCGACCGAAGACAAGGTGCAGGTCGCCGTTCGCGTGCGCGGCGATCCCGCCGGGCCAGAAGCGGCCACCGGGCAGGCGTGGACTCGCGGCCGTGATGTCGAGCGTCAGCGGATCGAGTCGCTCGACCCAGGCCTCGACGGGCGTGGCCAGCGGGCGGCGCCACGGCATCCCGTGGCACAGCGCGAAGAGCTCGCCGGGCCCGCGGCGCACGAGCATGTCGGTGGCGAAGGCGTCGCGGACGGCGGCGACCTCGAGCCGCTCGCCGGGCCGCAGGTCGAGGCCCGGGACGCCGTCGGCGCAGCAGCGCCGCTCCGGCCCCCCGTCCTCGCTCGTCCACGGCGCCGGCCAGTAGTCGCCGGGCATGCTCAGCCCGCGCGCAGCGGGCCGGCGCCGCCGTCGTCGCAGCGGATGACGGCGGCGCGCTCGAGCCCCGCGTCGCGGTGGGCGAGCGCGATCCCGATCTCCGGGTCCAGCGCGAGGTCGAGGAACGCCTGCGCGCTCGGGTAGCGCGCGGCGATGACCTCGTCGTAGCGATCGCTCTCGTCGCCGATGACGGTCATCGTCGCCGGGGCGTGCCACAGGATCTCGCCGCCGACGCGGGTCAGCACCGCCAGGGCCGTGGCGCCATAGCGCTCGTAGGCCTCCCGCCCCGAGACGTCGGGCGATCCCCCGCCGGGCGGGTCGACTGCGTAGCGGGCCCGCTCCCGGTAACGGTTGAGGTTGAGCATCACGAGCGGCCCGTCGGCGTCGGTGCCGGCGAGCGCGGCGAGCGCGGCGATCTGCTCGCGGGACGGGTTGACGGGCAGGGTGGCCGCTCCTACGCGATTCAGGAGCGCCGCCGCCTTCAGCGGGTCTTGTGGATCGGGATCTCGTAGAACGCGACCCCGGTGCGCTCGCCGCCTCCGCCGCCCTGCGGCGACATGCGGTTGAGTGTCTCGTCACCGCGCTGCAGGTCGGCCTCGGTCTCGTAGAACGTGATGCCGAGGCCGCGATGGTTCTCACGGTCGACGAGCATCATCATCTCCTTCACCTGCTCCAGCCCCTCCGGGGGCGAGGCCCACTGCTCGTCGACCTGGCCCTTGACGCCGTCGATGATCTTGTCGACGTCGTCGGAACCGGCGCCCTCGAACGTGGCGATGCGTGCGTACATGGTGCGGCCCTCCCGTGGAGATCGGCCTGGCAGGAACGTCGTCGAACGTAACCCTCCCCGCGCGGTCGGTCAAGCGACCACTACAACCAGGTCGGAGGAATCGCGCCGCCGGCGTCGTAAGGGGGAGCCGTCCCCGCCCGCTTCCGCCTCCGAGGAGGCCGCGCATGTCGACGACCGCCGCCGATGAGCTCCGTCCCATCACCAGCCTCTGGTGGGTGATCCTCTGCTTCGGCCTGGTGGTGTTCGGCCTGGGGATCTTCTTCGTCGTCTCGCCGCACGAGACGCTCGCCACGTTCACCGTGGTGGCGGGCATCTTCCTGCTCGTCGACGGGGTGTTGGCGATCGGCGGCTCGATCTTCGGGCGCGGCGAGGGACGTGGGCTCCTCGCGCTGATCGGCGTGCTGAGCGCGATCGCCGGGCTCGTCCTGATCAAGCAGCCCTTCACGTCGCTGGTCGTCTTCACGCTGATCGTCGGCGTCTGGTTCGTCGTCGCGGGCGTCGTCCGCTTCGCCGCCGCGTTCGCCCTGCCGGAGGATCGCGGCTGGACGATCTTCATCGCGCTGCTCGACCTCCTCGCCGGCATCGTGATCCTCTCCTGGCCCAAGCTCGGGCTCGCGACCTTCGCCGTGATCCTCGGGATCTTCCTGATCCTCCGCGGCCTGCTCTTCGTCGTTTCGGGCTGGCGGCTGCGCGCGGTCGACCGGGCGCTCGTGGCCGACGCGGGCTGACCCGTCCCGCGCCGATCAGGCCGCGCTGCTCGAGCGGACCGATCCTGGCCGCGCAGCCAGTCCGGCGGTAGTCTCGGACGCATGTCCGCCACCCGCCGCTCCGAGCCCGCGCCGCCCGACGATCCGACACGCTTCGACGACGTCATCGTCTTCGACCCGGAGATCTGGCAGGAGGGACCGCCCTACGACCTCTTCCGCGACCTGCGCCGCGGCTGCCCGGTGCACTTCTCCAAGCACATCCCGGACTACCCGGGAGAGGCGGGCTTCTGGTCGATCACGACCGCCGACGACCTGCGCGAGGTGAGCCTGGACTGGCGCACCTACTCCTCCGAGCGCGGCGGCATCACGGCGGTCACCGACACCGTGATGCCGCTCGAGCTCATCCGGGCGATGTTCATCGGGATGGACCCGCCCAAGCACGACCGGCTCAAGGCGCTCTTCCAGCGGGGCTTCACGCCCAAGCGCATCGCCGAGCACGAGGACGCGATCCGGGCGATCGCGGTCGAGGTGCTCGACGGCCTCGCCGGCCGCGAGACGTGCGACCTAGTCGCCGACGTCGCCCAGCCGGTGGTCTCGCGCGTGATCGGCCGCTTCATGGGCCTGCCCCCGGAGGACGACGCCGACTGGGCCCACCTGATGAACGCGATGCTCGCCGCCGGCGATCCGGAGGTCAATCCCGAGGGTGTCCAGACCGTGATGGCGCGCGACGTGCCCGAGATGTTCGAGCGCTGCCGGGCGCTCATCGCCGAGCGGCGGGCGACGCCGACCGACGACCTGACCAGCGTGCTCGTCCACGCCGAGATCGACGGCGAGCGCCTGGAGGAGCACGAGATCGTGATGGGCTTCTTCCTGCTCATGGCCGCGGGCAACGACTCGACCAAGGCGACCTACGCGAGCGGGATGAACGCGCTCATCGACCATCCCGAGGAGCGGGCCAAGCTGCTCGCCGATCCGGGGCTCGTGCCCTCGGCGGTGGAGGAGTCGCTGCGGATGTTCCCGGCCTTCGCGCACTTCCGCCGCACGGCGACCCGCGACGTCGAGCTCGGCGGCACGACGATCCGCGAGGGCGACAAGGTCGTGCTCTGGTACGTCTCCTCCGGGCGCGACGAGACCCGCTACGACGATCCCGACCGCTTCGACGTCGAGCGCAATCCCGAGCACCAGAGCTTCGGCGCCGGCGGGCGGCACTTCTGCCTCGGCGCGGCGCTCGCGCGCCTGGAGCTGCGACTGCTGTTCGAGGAGTCGCTGGCGCGCTACCCGGCGATGGAGCTGGCCGGGAAGCCGGAGTGGATCGTCTCCGGCTTCGTGAACCAGCTCCGGACGCTGCCGGTGCGCCTCGGCGCTCGGGCCTAGCCGGGCCGCCGGCTCAGTAGCGCAGCACGGCGAGCATCCCGCCGGCCTCGGCCAGCCGCGGGCACTGGTCGGCCGGCAGCGCCGTGACCTCGGCCCCGGAGGCGATCGCCGCCTCGACCGCGCGCTCCCCCAGCAGCTCGGGCGGCCCGGCGAGCTGCTCGAGGATCGGCCCGGCGGCCGCCGGCGCGAAGTCGTGGGCGGGGTCGAGCAACAGGTGGGCGACGCGGCCCTGGACGAGCGCACCGAGGGTCTCCTGGGGCCCGAGGCTGCCCGCGCCGCGGGCGCCGGCGCGCTGGTGCGCGTCCTCGGAGAGGGCCAGCGTGTCCTGCAGCCACGAGGCCTCCAGGTGCGGCTCGAGCGCGTCGGCGACGGTCGTCGCGTCCTCGTGGCCGAGGTTGAGGTCGAGCTCCACCGCGACGCGTGCGGCGAAGTCCGGCGTGAGCTCTTCGCGGAACTCGACCGCGACCTGGTGCTCGGCGACCAGCGCGACGGACTCCCAGCCGAGCTCGTCGAGTCGCTTCGCCGTGGCGGCCGCGGCGGCGCGGAAGTGCCGGCCGCGCCGCTTCTCGATCCGCGCCTCGTGGCGCGCCTTGTGGGCGGTCGGGCGCATCCCGGCCGTCGGGCTGCCGCCGCCCGCCCCCGCGAAGGCACGCCAGTCGCCGGTCGAGATGTCGTAGCCGGAGTCCTCCGGCTCGCTCGCCTCGCCCTGCTCGATGTGCATCAGCCGCACGTGCTCGAGCCCGACGAGCACGACCCCCGTCGCCGCGCCGCGGTCGGCGACATCGACGAGGGGGGAGACGAACGGCTTGCCGTCCCACACCACGGTGTCCGCGCGAACCGGGAGCTGGAGAGACAGGCGCCGCGAGTCGCTCCCGTCGGCGGTGAGGAACCACGCCACGCTGCGCGCGCGCTGCGCGGGGTCGAGGTTGATCAGCTCGTCCTCGACCCGCTCGCGCAGCGTGCGGAACGTGAGCCGGAGGTCGCGATCGTCGCCCGCTTCCAGCCGATCGCTCACGGCGCTCAGGCCGTTGCGCAGCTCGATCTCCCAGGCCGGGGAGTGGTGGGTGTTGACCGGGTCGCGCGGGTCCGTTCGCGCGTAGACGCTCAGCACCGGCGGCTCGGGGTCGGCGGCGGCGAGGGTGCGGAGGACGTCGCGATCGAACATCGCCGCAGCGTATCCGTGCGGACCGTACGCGGGCCGTGTGGCGCGCGCGGCCCATCGGCCAGATAGCCTGCGGCGGTCCGCCGGTGGACGTTCCCGCCCAGAACCGAGTCATGAGGTCGTCGATGCGCCTGTCCCGCTCCGCCCCTGTCCTCGCGACGGCCCTCGCCGCCCTCGCCTGCGCCGCCGCTCCCGCGGCGGCCGGCGCCGCAAGCGCGCCGTCGATCACCAAGACGGCCAGGTTCACCGCCCGCGGCAGCGTGGGGGAGGCCTACGTCCTCGGCGCCAGGCGCGGCGACCGGCTGCTCCTCGCCGACCGGCGTGGGCGAATCGTCGCCTCCGGACCCGCCGACCGTTTCGGCAGCAAGATCTTCCTCGACGTGCGCCCGGGGCGGGGCTACACCGTGCGTCTGCGCCGAGGCAGGAAGGTGCTCGGCACCCGCGCCTTTCGAGTCCTCGCGATGGACGAGAACCCGCCGGCGTCGTTCTACCGCCGCGCGAGGCTCAAGGAAGGCCTGAACTACGTGAAGGGCCGCGACGGCGTCGAGCTGGCGATGACGGTGCGGCTCCCGCCGGGCAAGAAGCTCTCCGACGGTCCGTTCCCGACCTTCATCGAGTACTCGGGCTACCAGACGGCCGCTCCGCACGACCTGCTCTCCTCCATCGTCGCCTCGCTGAGCGGCAAGGCGACGGCGGACGACCCGCTCGCGCCGGCCTCCTCGACCGCCGTCGGCTCGGTGATCGGGCCGCTGCTCGGCTTCGCGGTCGTCAGCGTCCAGATGCGCGGCTCCGGCTGCTCGGGCGGCGCCTTCGATCTCTTCGGGCTGCCGACGACCTACGACGGCTACGACGCGGTCGAGACCGCGGCTGCCCAGCCGTGGGTCAAGGGCCGCAAGGTCGGCATGGCCGGCATCTCGTTCTCCGGGATCACCCAGCTCTTCGTCGCCGGCACCCGCCCGCCGCACCTCTCGGCCATCGCGCCGATGTCGGTGACCGACGACACCTACACCGGCACCGGCTACCCCGGGGGCATCCGCAACTCCGGCTTCGCCGAGTCGTGGATCGCCGAGCGCATGAGCGACGCGCAGCCCGCGCCCGCCGGCGGCCAGCCGTGGGCCCGCGCGCTGACCAAGGCCGGTGACAAGCACTGCATCGCGAACCAGCGGCTGCGCCTGCAGACCCAGGACCAGGTGAAGCTGAGCCGCGACAACCCCTACCGGACGCCGTCGCTCTTCGCGCGGCGCTCTCCAGGCGCGTGGCTGAAGCGCGACCGCGTGCCGACGTTCCTCGTCGGCCAGTTCCAGGACGAGCAGACCGGCGGCCACTTCCCGGAGGCGCTGGCCGGGCTGGCGCACAACCGCAAGGTGTGGATCTCGATGCAGAACGGCGTCCACGCCGACTCGCTGGGGCCGAGCACGATCACGCGCTGGACGGAGTTCCTCAAGCTCTACGTCGGCAATGAGATCCCGAAGGTCCCGCCGACGATCCTCGCGCTGAGTGGCCAGCTCTACAAGTACCTCGCCGACGCCGAGGCGACGCCCGTCGAGCAGTCGCGATTCGCCGACTACACGAGTGTCGCCGCGGCCAAGGCCGTCTTCGAGCGCGATCCTCGCGTCCGGCTGCTGATGGACAACGGCGCCGGGCCGAAGGGCCCGGGGTCGATCGGCGCGGCGTGGGAGCTCGGCTACAACGCCTGGCCCGTCCGGCAGGCGCTCGCCACCCGCTTCTACCTCGGCGCCGGCGGCGCGCTGGCCGCGTCGCGTCCCGCCGCGGCGGGATCGGCGAGCTACGTGGCCGACCCGAAGGCTCGGCCGGCCAAGACGCTGCCCGGTGACGGCGCCGGGGACGCCTGGAAGGCCCAGCCGCCGTACAACTGGGCCCCGCTGGCCGCCGGCAAGGGGGTCGGCTTCACCACCGCAGCGCTCACGAAGGACGTGGTCATCGCGGGTCCGTCGAGCCTCGACCTCTACCTGCGCTCCTCGGCGCGCGACACCGACCTCCAGGTGACGCTCACCGAGGTCCGGCCCGACGGCCAGGAGACCTACGTCCAGAACGGCTGGCTGCGCGCCTCGCACCGCAAGCTCGACCGCCGCGCGTCCAGCGCGATCGATCCGGTGCCGACGCACCTCAAGCAGGACGCGGCGCCGCTGCCGCGGGGCGCCGACGCGCTCGTCCGGGTGCCGATCTACCCGGTCGCCCACGCCTTCCGCGCCGGCTCCCGCATCCGGGTGACGGTCAGCGCGGTCGGCGGCGACCGGCCACGATGGGATTTCGACACGATCGACAACGGACGGACGCGGAACACGATCGCGCTCGGCGGGGCGCACGCCTCGAAGCTCGTGCTCCCGATCGTCGCGGGCGCGACGGCGAAGGGCACGCCGCTGCCGGCGCCGACTGCGCTGCGGGGCGAGCCGACGCGGGCGTACACGCCGGCGTCGAACGGCGGCTGAGCGCAAGGCCTACGCGGGAGCTGGCGCCGCGACCGGAGCGTCGCGGCGCTCCGCGCGGCCGCGCGGCAGGGCGACGATGAACGCCGAGCCGCCCGGTGAGCGGCCCTCGTCGACGAGGTTGCCGACGACCTGACCGGCGCGAGCGACAGCAGGTCGTCGACGACCCGGGCAATGCGCACGACCTCGTCGCGCGCGCTGGCCAGCACGGCGCGCGCGGCCGGGTCGAGGTCGTCGTGGCGCAGGCTGACGTCGAGCTCCGAGCGCATCGCGGTGAGCGGGGCGCGGGCTCGTGAGAGGCGTCGGCCACCAGTCGCTGCCGGGTCTCGGTGGACGGCGTGGTTGACCTCCCCGAGCGACTCGGCGACGACGAGCACGCCGCGTCGCCCGGCGCGGCTCGTCGGGCGCGCGCGGGTAATCCATGACCTGCCACGCCGTCCTGCCCTGGTGTCGTAGTGCGACACCAATCCAGGATGGCCGCCGATCATCCGCGCCGGCGGATGAGGCGGATCTGGAAGCGTCGACGCTGACCGGGCGGAGTAGGCTCGACCCCGAACGCGGCGACGAGGGGACGACCGATGGCGGGACGCTTCGAGGCGACGACCACGATCCAGCGGCCGATCGAGGAGGTGTTCGCCTTCCTCGCCGACGGCGAGAACGACAAGCGCTTCAGTCCCCGTGTGGTGGAGATCGGCAAGACCACCGACGGCCCGCCCGGCCGGGGCACGGTCTACGCGAGCACCGTCAAGGACGCCGGCATGACCACCAAGCGCGAGTTCGAGCTGACGGAGTTCGATCCGCCAACCCGGATCCGCTGGCGCGAGCGATCGAAGAACGCGGTCACGGCCACCGAAGGTGGCTACGACCTCGCGCCGGTGGACGGCGGCACGAAGCTGACCGTCTTCAACGAGCTCGAGGGGCACGGCATCGGAAAGCTGTTCGTCGGGCTCGCGCTCCGCTCGGCCCGCAAGGACGCGGACGCCTTCGCCGGGAGGATCAAGGCCGCGGTCGAGGCCTCCTAGCGCGCGCTACCCGCCGGCCTCCGCGTTCGGCCCGGGCGGCGGCGGGGCCGCCCGGCGCCCGTGGGCGGCCTGCCAGAGGATCCGGTCGAGCACGTGCTGGGGCGTGCGGTCGGTGCGCTCGAGGTTCAGCGAGCGGGACAGCGCGGCGTTCGGGCTCGCCGCGGTGTTGCGCTCGAGCAGGTCGACGCCCGGCGCGCGCGCGTCGTAGGGCGCCGCGTTCTTCGCCTTCGGCCCGAAGACGTCGTACAGCGGCGTGGCCTGGGAGTCCCACAGGCTGAGCGGCTTCATCCCGAGGATCAGCTCCATCGAGCGGATCATCGAGAGGAAGTCGTAGCGGGTGTGGGTCACGCGGCCCGGCCGGGTGTAGGGGCTGATGACCGCGGCGGGGATGCGGTGGGCGTCGACGTGGTCGGCCCCGTCCTGGGAGTCGTCCTCGATCACGAAGATCGCCGAGGAGCCCCACAGCGAGGAGTGCGAGATGAGGTCGACGATCCGGCCCAGGGCGTCGTCGTTGTCGGCGACCATGGCCCGCGGGGTGCGCGCGCCGGGGGTCGTGCCGAGCGTGTGGTCGCTGGTCAGCGTCAGGTAGTTGAACGCCGGCACCGTGCCGGCGGCGATCTGGGCCTCGAGCTTCGTCTTGAAGCAGGCGAAGCGCGACTCGGCCTTGGGCTCGGCGCCGGGCGGCAGCGCGGTGTCCCACACCGGGTTGCCCGAGATCGAGTTGCGTCCGATGTAGGCGTCGTTGGGGAAGCAGCCGAAGGGGGCGCCGAGGTCCGAGCGGGCGAACTTCGCCTCCTCGAGCTTGTGCGCCGGGGTGCCGGTGGGGACGTCCTTGTCGGGGAAGATCGGCACGGCGCTCGCGACGGCCTCCCCGTAGTTGAAGTAGGGGATGCCCTGGCGCTCGGCCTGGTCGAAGAGGAATCCGCTGCCGGGCCACGACACGCCGTAGACCCCGAAGTCGTAGGGGCGCTTGCGGTCGGCGTAGTTCTGGAACCACGCCTTGTGCACGTAGTCGGAGACGTTGCCGGCGCTGGCCCAGAAGTGGCCGTCGATCGAGGCCTCCGAGTTGGCGAAGACGTGGTCGAGGGTGCCGAAGCGCTCGGCCAGCGCGTGCAGGTTGGGGGTCACCTGCTTGCCGAAGACGGTGAGCTTGGGGTCGCCGTCGCCGCGCGGCAGGTCGCCCAGCACCTGGTCGTAGGTCCGGTTCTCGCGCACGATGTAGAAGACGTGCTTGATCGGGCCACCGGCGCGCAGCGGCGTGCCGGGCGGGGGCGACTGCGCGTTGGAGGGGCGGATCTGGCGGGAGGCGACCGGCGTGAGCCGGCGCACCCGCCGATCACCGGGGAGGTCGAGGATCCCGGCCTGCCCCGTGACGAGCAGCGGGAGGTACTGCCGCTGCCCGATCTGGTTGTCGTTGTCGTCCGGTGCCTCGGGATTCGGCCCATTGGGGTTGGGCCCGACGCCGCGGCCCTTGGCCGAGAGGTAGACGAGCTTCGAGCAACGGCGCCAGGGGCGCCGTGCGCAGCGGAAGCGGGCGGGCGTCACCGCGACGTCGGCCGCGTAGTCGGCGGTCGGGATGCGGCCGACGAGGTCGTAGGGCTGGGGGCCGCGCGCGTGCTCTCGCGCGCGGGCCAGATCAGCCGCGCCGAGCGTACCCTCGGTCTTGCGCTCCGGGGCGTTGGTGGCCGCCGCCCGGGCTGCGCCGCGTCCGGGCAGCGAGAAGACCGCCAGCTCGTCGCCGCCGGACTCGGCGACCAGGAGTCGCCGGCCGTCCGGCGTGACCGCGGCGGCGACCGGCGCGGTGCCGAGGCCCGCGGCCCGCTCGACCGAGAGGGTGCGCTCGACCTCGAGGCGGGCGGTGTCCAGTACCGCGACCTGGTCGGAGTTCGCGATCGTCACGTAGGCGCGGTCGGCCACCGGGTCGAGCGTGATGCTCTCCGGGTGCGAGAGGTTGGCCCCCACCTGGATGTCCTTCACCTTGGTCGCGGTGCGGAGGTCGACGACCGACACCGTGCCGGCGGCCTCGTTGGAGACCAGGCCGGTGTGCCCGTCGCGGAGGATCGCGGCGCCGTACGGATAGTGGCCGGTGTCGACGTAGCGCACCTGCTTGGTGGCGACGTCGACGACCGCCGCGGCGTCGGCGAGATTCAGCGGGACGAGGAGCGACTGCCCGTCCGGCGCGATGGCCAGGCGGTCGGGCCAGGCGACCTTCGGCGCGCCGCCGGGCGGGAAGTTCTGCGGGACAGGGGCGCCGGCGGGCGGCGGCACGGGGATCGTCCCGGTCTCGCGCGCCGTGCCGTCGCGCTCGTAGGCGAAGACGTGGACCACATCGCCCTCGCGGCCCGGCAGGCCGGGGCGCTGCTGGTCGCCGTGCCCGGAGTCCGAGACGCCCGAGACGTACGCCAGCCGCCGTGCCGGATCCATCGCGACGCCCCCGGATCCGCCGGGGATGGGCACGGTCTGCACCACGCGCTCACCGCGCACCGAGACGATTCGGATGTCGTTCAGCCCGCGGCCGGTGGAGACGGTCCAGTAGAAGCGCCCGTCGGGGGTGAGCGCGGCCCCGGTCGGGAAGTTCCCCAGGCGCACCTGCGCGCCGGCCGGATGGAGCAGGCGGCCGTTGCCGAGCAGCCCGCTGCTGGGCCCGACCTCGTTCCATGGGGTCCACGCCAGCGCCACCGCCGATCCGGCGAGCACGGCGATGAGCAGCACGGGCAGGACGAGGTGGCGGCGCATGGGCGCGAACCTACTCTCTGGACGCGGGTGGAAGCGTTGCGGGGCGGTGAAGCCGCGCCGTTCGAGCGCGTGTCAGGGGTCCGGTCCGTCAGCCGTCGCGCAGCGCGTCGACCCGATCGGCCAGCAGGGATCCGAGGGCGAGGCACGCGGTCGCCGCCGGCGAGGGTGCGTTGCGGACGTGGAGCGCGCCCTCGGTCTCCGCGAGCAGGAAGTCGTCGACGAGCTCGCCGTCGCGGGCGACGACCTGGCCGCGGACGCCCGAGGGCCCCGGCCGGAGGTCCGCCGCGCGCGCCGCGGGATAGAACCGGCCGACCTGCGCCGCGAGCGCCCGGGCGCTGAACGAGAGGCGCGTCTCGGCGAGCCCGGCGCGCCGGTGGCGTCGCGCCATCCGCCACGTGCCCGGCCACGCCAGCGTGCGCGCCGCGTCACGCGGGACGATCCGCCGCAGCCGGTAGGCGTCGCGCGCGCCGGCGAGGTGGGCGGTCGGGCCGACGAGGATGGAGCCGTCCGGGGCCGGCGTGAAGTGGACGCCGAGGAAGGGGAGCCGCGGGTCGGGCACGGGGTAGACGAGCCCGCGGACGAGCTCGCGGCTCGGGCCAACGAGCCGGCGGTAGGCCCCGCGGAAGGGGACGACGCGCGGATCGCCGGGCAGGCCGTCGAGCCGGGCGAGGCGGTCGGACCACGCGCCCGCGGCGAACACGGCCACGCGTGCGCGAATCGACCCGCGGCTCGTGTCGAGGCGGCGACCGCCGGCCCGTGGGCGACCGATCCCGTCGACGCGGCAGTCGGTGATGACCGCGCCGCCGAGCGCCTCGAGGTCCTGGCGCAGGGCCGACGCGACCGCCCCGAAGTCCACGAGCCCCGTGCCCGGAACGTGCAGCGCCGACAGCCCGGCGAGGTGGGGCTCGCGCTCGCGCAGCGCGTCGGCGCTGAGTCGGTCGGCGCGCACCCCGTTCGCCGCCGCGCGGTCGGCGAGCGCATCGAGGCGCCCGAGCTCCGAGTCCGCGAGCGCGACGACGAGCTTGCCGGGGCGGGCGACGGGCACTCCGCGCGCCGCGCAGTAGGCGGCGAGCCGGCGGCCGCCCTCGACGCACAGGCGCGCCTTGAGCGACCCCGGCCGGTAGTAGAGGCCGGCGTGGAGGACGCCGCTGTTGTGCGAGCTCTGGTGCGCGGCCGGAGCGGTCTCCTGCTCGATGACCACGATGCGCCTGGCCGGGTGGCGGCGGGCGAGCTCGCACGCGGTCGCGAAACCGACGAGCCCCGCGCCGACCACCACGACGTCCGCCTGCTCGGGGAGGGCGGCGGGTGGCGCCGTCACAGTCGCCCAGCGTACGCCCAGCCGCCAGCCGGCGCCTCGTCGCCGGCGTCCACTACGCTCATTCGCTCGCGCGTCGCGCATGGCGGGCCGCGAACGGCCTCGCAACCATCCCGGAGATCGCATGAGCACGACGCAGGCGAGCAGCTCCCACTCGACCGAGCCGACCGACACAGGGCCGGCACAGGACGGCGCGTGGTGGCGCGAGGTGCTGCGGCCCTACGCCCGCCCGAGCGTTGCGCGCAGCGCGCTCGACCTCGCGACCTCGGTGCTGCCCTACCTCGCGCTGCTCGTCGCCATGTACCTCGCGCTCGCCGTCTCCTACCTGCTCGTGCTCGCGCTGGCGGTGCCGGCCGCGGGGTTCCTGCTGCGCACCTACATCGTCTTCCACGACTGCTCGCACGGATCGTTCCTGCCCACGAAGCGCGCGAACGCGTGGCTCGGCACCACGCTCGGGCTGATCGTCTACTCGCCCTTCATGAGCTGGCGCCACAACCACGCCGTCCACCACGCGACCTCGGGCGACCTCGATCGACGCGGGGTCGGCGACGTGCCGATGCTCACCGTGGCCGAGTACGAGGCGCTCTCCGCGCGCGGCCGGCTCGGCTACCGCCTGTTCCGCAACCCGCTCGTGATGTTCGGCATCGGGCCGATCTGGTCGCTCGTCGTGGCCCCGCGCATCGTCTCGAAGACCGCGCGCCCGCGGATCCGGCGCGCCGTCATGGCCACGAACGTCGCGCTCACCGTGCTGGTCATCGCGGCCTGCACGCTCGTGGGCTGGCAGGCGTTCCTGCTCATCCAGGTGCCGTGCGTGATGCTGGCCGGCGCCGCCGGCGTGTGGCTGTTCTACGTCCAGCACCAGTTCGAGGACGCGTACTGGCAGGACGCCGAGGGCTGGAGCTACGCCGACGCGGCGATGCGCGGCAGCTCCTACCTGCGGCTGCCGAAGGTGTTCCAGTTCTTCTCCGGGAACATCGGCTTCCACCACGTCCACCACCTCAGCGCGCGCATCCCGAACTACAACCTCCAGCGCGCCCACGAGGACAACCCGATCTTCCACGACGTTCCGACGCTGTCGATGTGGGACGGCATCCGCGCCGTGCGGCTGAAGCTCTACTGCGAGCAGCGGGGCCGGCTCGTGACCTTCGCGCAGGCGCACGCCGCCTGACGCCGCTCAGCAGCGGCGGCGCGGCTTGGTGTTCCCGAGCGGCACGCAGAGGCGCTTCGCCGTCGGCGCCCGGCCGGCGCGGATCCGCCAGCGGGTGACCGTCCCGTCGTAGGCGTGGCTCGAGACGGCGACCTCGAGGGTCTGCCACGGCCGTAGGCGGACGTCGCCGTCGCCGAGCGCGGCGCGCAGGTCGACGGTGTCACCGGACGGCCGCAGCGTCAGCGTCCCGAACGGGCAGCGCCACCCGGCGCAGCGGACGCGCACGACCGACTTCGGCGCGAGGTTGCGCGCCGAGAGCGCGCGGAGGGCCGTCCGCCGACGCCGGACCGACCAAGCCGCCGAGATCCGGGCCGGGTTCGCCGGCGCGAGCTCGTGGAGGCCCCAGGGCGGGTTGGCGTTCACGATGCGACCGGGCCGGCAGCTCGCGACGAAGCTCGCGAACCGCGTCGTCGGGTGCTGCGCGCGGATCGTGTAGACGCCCGCCGGCACCTCGGTCCAGATCACGCCGCCGTCCTTGGAGGAGCGGGCCTGTGCCGGGTCCGGGATGACGAGCTCGTTGAAGTAGATCGGCTTCGGCAGCGCGGGCGTCGCGGACGCCGTCGCGCCGGCGACGCCGTGTGCGCCGTAGGCGATGAACCCGGCGTAGTCGAGGTCGCGCACGTTCTTCGTGTTGAAGGTCGAGACGATGGCGCACTCCGCGGGGTTTCCGGCGCTGTCGAGCCGAACGTGGAGCAGGGCCGCGAGGGCCTGGTAGATCCCGTCCGAGGGCGTCTGGAAGTTGACGTTCGCGAGATCCTCGCCGGCGGTCGTGAATGTCTGAAGGTGGATCGTGTGGTGCCCCGCCGCCTCGATGTACGGCGTGACCCTCGCGTGGTCGGGGACGACGAGGTCGTAGGTGCCGTCGGAGCCGACCGTCGCGCGGCGGCCCGGGAGCTCGGCGACGCGGATCGTCGCCCCGGCGAGGAGCGTGTGGACGCTGTTGAACTCGTACGCCGTGCCCCGCAGGTGGACGGTGCGGGGATGGGCCGCGGCGACGCTCGCGAGCCCGCCCGAGGCGGCGAGGACGGCACCGGCAAGCGCGGCGGCGGGGGCGAGGCGGCGAACGGCGGGGGCGTGCATCGGCGACTCCTGTCGGGCGGGGCAGGACGCCGAGCGCGGTCTCCGGGCGGCCTGACCTTCGTGTCGATCGGTCTGCATCCTGGCATCCGCGCGCCCGCGGCGCCGCCGACCGCCCCTGCCGTTCGCGGCGGGACGCGGTTGCCCCCTTACGCGGCGGGCGCGGCTGTGCGATGGTGCCGGGCGTGGCCGGCGAGCCGAAGGTACTGGAGCGAGACGCACTCGACACGCTGTTCGACGCGCTCGCCGCGCGAGGTCACACGGTGATCGGTCCGACCGTCCGCGCGCAGGCCATCGTGCTCGACGAGATCGCCTCGAGCGCCGATCTGCCGATCGGCTGGACCGACGAGCAGGACGGCGGTCGCTACCGGCTCGTGCGGCGCGACGACGAGGCCTGCTTCGGTTTCGCCCTCGGGCCCACCTCGTGGAAGCGCTTCCAGCTGCCGCCGCGGCTTCGCATCCACACGACGCGCCGCGAGGGCGGGGACGGCGAGTGGACGGTCGAGCCCGAGCCCGAGGCGCCGCCGCGCTACGCGTTCGTCGGGGCGCGCGCGTGCGACCTCGCGGCGATGGGGATCCTCGACACGGTCCTGGTCCGCGGGGCCCGGCCCGACCCCCGCGACGTGGCCCGCCGCGCCGAGACCCTGATCGTCGCCGTCCAGTGCGGGCAGGCGGGCGGCACCTGCTTCTGCGCCTCGATGGGCACCGGACCCGAGCTCTCAGCGGAGAGCCACGAGTACGACCTCGCGCTCACCGAGCTGCTCGACGGCGGCCGCCACGCCTTCCTCGTGACCGCGGCGAGCGCCGCCGGCGCCGAGCTGCTCGCCGCGCTTCCCGTCCGCGAGGCGCAGGCGGCGGACGTCGGCTCCGCCGCGCAGGCGCCGCTTCGCGCGGCGCGCGAGCAGGGACGGGAGATGGACACCGAGGGGATCCGAGAGCTCCTCTACCGCAACCACGAGCATCCCCGCTGGGACGAGGTGGCCGAGCGCTGTCTCACCTGCGGGAACTGCACGATGGTCTGCCCGACCTGCTTCTGCACGTCGGTGACGGACACCACCGACGTCACCGGCAACATGGCCGAGCGCTGGCAGGAGTGGGCGAGCTGCTTCACCGTCG
This sequence comes from Solirubrobacterales bacterium, assembly GCA_038251325.1. Classification (GTDB taxonomy): domain Bacteria; phylum Actinomycetota; class Thermoleophilia; order Solirubrobacterales; family Solirubrobacteraceae; genus JBBSBL01. The sequence goes on from JBBSBL010000021.1 coordinate 19,545, forward strand.
ACTACTCCCACCTCCACGGCGGCAGCGTCCGCGGGTCCGGACGCTCGCGCTACCGCCAGTGGGCGACCCACAAGCTCGCGACCTGGTTCGACCAGTTCGGGTCCTCGGGGTGCGTCGGCTGCGGGCGCTGCATCACGTGGTGCCCGGTGGGGATCGACCTGACCGAGGAGCTCGCCGCGATCCGCGCGAGCGACGGCGCCACGTCCGGCGGCGAGGACCCGGGGACGGGCGCGTGACCGTCCGGTCCGTCGACGAGCTGCTCGCCGAGTCGCCGGTGTTCGGCGACCTCGAGCCGCGCCACCGGGCGACGGTCGCCGGGTGCGCGGTCACCGCCCACGCCGGCGCGGGCGAGCTGCTCTTCCGCGAGGACGAGCCGGCCGACGACTTCGTGGTGATCCGCTCCGGCCGGATCGCCCTCGAGCTCCACGCGCCGGGGCGCGCACCACTCGTCATCGAGACCCTCGAGGCGGGCGCCGTGGTCGGCTGGTCGTGGCTCTTCGAGCCCTACCGCTGGCAGTTCGACATCCGGGCGGTCGAGGACTGCCGGCTCCTGCGCTTCGACGCCGCGTGCCTGCGCGGCAAGGCCGGCGCGGACCACGAGCTCGGCTACCAGCTCATGCGCCATTTCGCGGCGGCGATCGTCGACCGCCTCCAGCACACCCGGGTCAGGCTCCTCGACCTGTACGGCAGCGGTGACGCCGGCTGAGGTCTCCTCCCCGCCGGCGGGCCTGGCGGCCGGCGGCGGCCCGATGGTGCCGGAGCCCTTCCGGGTGCGCCGCCGCCGGCGGGAGACGGCGGACACGTGGACGCTCGTCCTCGAGCCCGCGGACGGCGCCGCCGCGCCCGCCTTCGCCCCCGGGCAGTTCACGATGCTCTCGCCGTTCGGCGGCGGGGAGTGCGCGATCTCGATCAGCGGCGACCCGGCCCGGCCGGGCGGCCTCGTCCAGACGATCCGCGCCGTGGGCCCGACGACGCGGGCGCTCTGCGCGACGCGGTCGGGGAGGATCGTCGGCGTGCGCGGGCCGTTCGGGGAGCCGTGGCCGGTGGCGGCGGCGGAGGGCGCGGACGTCGTGTTCGTCGCCGGCGGGATCGGGCTCGCGCCCCTGCGCCCGGCGATCCTCCACGTGCTCGGCGCCCGGCGCCGCTACGGGCGGGTCGTCGTGCTCGTCGGCGGCCGGGCGCCGGACCAGGTCCTCTACCCCCGAGAGCTCGAGCGCTGGCGGCGCCGCGGCGCCGACGTGCGCCTCACGGTGGACGCCGCCGGCCCCGACTGGCGGGGCCGGGTCGGCGTGGTCACCGAGCTCCTCGACGGGGCGGGCTTCGATCCCGGCAGCGCCGTCGCGATGACCTGCGGCCCGGAGATCATGATGCGGTTCGCGCTGCGCGCGCTCGGGCGCCGCGGCGTCCCGGCGGCCCGCACCTACGTCACGCTCGAGCGCAACATGCAGTGCGGGATCGGCCACTGCGGGCACTGCCAGCTCGGGCCGACGCTCGTCTGCCGCGACGGTCCCGTCTACCCCGCGGACGAGGTGGTCCCGTGGATGGCGGTCCGCGAGCTGTGAGCGCCGCCCGCCCGTCCCGCCGGCGCCGCCGGCCGCGGCTCGCCGTCTGGAAGTTCGCCTCGTGCGACGGCTGCCAGCTCTCGCTGCTCGACTGCGAGGACGAGCTGCTCGACATCGCCGGGGAGATCGAGATCGCGTACTTCCTCGAGGCGACGAGTCGCGTGGGCCGCGGGCCCTACGACCTGTCGCTCGTCGAGGGCTCGGTCACGACGCCGCACGACGCCGAGCGGATCCGCGAGGTGCGGCGGGCCTCCCGGCACCTCGTGACGATCGGGGCGTGTGCGACGAGCGGCGGCATCCAGGCGCTGCGGAACTTCGCGGACGTCGAGGCGTTCGCCCGCGCCGTGTACCCGTCGCCCGAGTACCTCGAGACGCTCGCCACCTCGACGCCGATCTCGGACCACGTGCCGGTCGACTTCGAGCTCCAGGGCTGCCCGATCAACAAGCTCCAGCTCGTCGAGGTGCTCAGCGCCTTCCTCCACGAGCGGCGCCCGAACATCCCCGCGCACTCCGTCTGCATCGAGTGCAAGCGCCGCGGCACCGTGTGCGTGATGGTCGCCCATGGCACTGCCTGCCTCGGACCCGTCACGCACGCCGGCTGCGGCGCGATCTGTCCCGCCTTCGACCGGGGCTGCTACGGCTGCTACGGCCCGAAGGAGACCCCGAACACCGGCTCCCTGGCCGGCTGGCTCGGCGACGAGCTGGCCGTCCCGCCGGCCGAGCTCCTCCGCCTGCACCGCACGTTCAACGTCAACGCGCCGGCGTTCCGCGAGCGCGCCGAGGCGATCGAGGAGGACGGGGGTCGGTGAGCGCGGGGGCCGGATCGGGCGGCACGCGCCGCACCCGCACGATCAAGGTCGGCGCGCTGGCCCGCGTGGAGGGCGAGGGCGCGATGCGCGTCCGCATCCGCGACGGGCGGGCGGAGCTCGTCGAGTTCAACATCTACGAGCCGCCGCGCTTCTTCGAGGCGCTCCTCGCGGGACGGCGCTTCACCGAGGCGCCCGACATCACCTCGCGGATCTGCGGGATCTGCCCGGTCGCCTACATCCTGAGCGCCACCGCGGCCATGGAGGCCGCCTGCGGCGTGGAGGCGACCCAGGAGATCGACCGCCTGCGCCGCCTGGTCTACTGCGGGGAGTGGCTCGAGAGCCACGGGCTGCACGTGGTCGCGCTCCACGCGCCGGACTTCCTCGGCTACGACGGCGTCGTCGCCATGGCGCGCGACCACCGCGAGCTCGTCGAGCGCGGGCTCGCGGTGAAGAAGGCCGGCAACGAGCTCATCGCGGCGATCGGCGGCCGCGAGATCCACCCGGTCAACCTCCGGGTGGGCGGCTTCTACCGGGCGCCCTCGGCCCGTGAGCTCGGCCGGCTCCGCGACCGGCTCGAGCAGGCTCGCGAGTGGGCGATCGCCCTGACCCGCTGGGCGGGAACGCTCGACTACCCCGACCTCGAGCGGGACTACACGTTCGTCGCGCTGAGCCACCCCGAGGAGTACGCGATCCAGCGGGGGCGCGTGGTCGCGAGCACCGGACTCGACATCCCGGTCGCGGAGTACGAGGAGCACTTCCGCGAGGAGCAGGTCCCGCACTCGACGGCCCTGCACTCGCGGATGATCGACGGCGCCCGCTCCTACCTCTGCGGCCCGCTCGCGCGCTGGGCGCTCAACGGGCCCCGGCTCTCCCCGCTGGCCCGCGACCTGGCGGCCGAGGTCGGGCTCGAGCCGGTCTGCCGCAACCCGTTCCGCTCGCTGCTCGTGCGCTGCGTCGAGATCGTCTACGCGCTCGATGAGGCCTTGCGTCTGCTCGGCGGCTACGAGCCCCCCGACCCGCCGGCCGTCGCGGTGGAGCCGCGCGAGGCGGTCGGCCACGGCGCCACCGAGGCGCCGCGCGGCCTGCTCTACCAGCGCTACGCGATCGGCGCGGACGGGGAGATCCGCGAGGCGAAGATCGTTCCCCCCACCGCGCAGAACCAGCCCTCGATCGAGGAGGACCTCGTCGCGGTCGTCGCGGCGTTCGACGGCTCCGACCGCGACGCGCTGCGCCACCGCTGCGAGGTCGCCATCCGCAACTACGACCCGTGCATCTCGTGCGCGACCCACTTCCTCGACCTCGAGGTGGAGCGTGACTGAGACGCCGCCGCGCGTCGTCGCGATCGGGATCGGCAACGCGCTGCGCGCCGACGACGCCGCGGGGCTCGCGGTCGCGGCGCGGCTGCGGTCGGAGGCTCCGCCGGGGATCGAGATCCTCGAGCGCGACGGCGACCCCGGCGCGCTGATGGAGGCCTGGGCGGGCGCCGACGTCGCGCTCGTGGCCGACGCCGTCGCCTCCGGGGCGCCCGCCGGGGAGGTCCACCGCCTCGACGCGACCGAGGTGCCGCTCCCGGCGCCGACGTTCGGGTGCTCCACGCACGCGATCGGGCTCGGCGAGGCGGTCGAGCTCGCGCGCGCCCTCGACCGGATGCCGGGCCGGCTCGTCGTGTACGGGATCGAGGGCGCGGGCTGGGAGGCCGGCGCCGCGCCCGATCCGGCGGTCGTCCGCGGCGTCGACGCGGCGGCCGCCGCGATCCTCGGCGAGGCGCGCGCCGCCCTCGGGAGCGGCTGAGCCCGTGCACGAGGCGACCCTCATGCGGGCGCTCATGCGCAAGGTCGAGGGCGTCGCCCGCGACGCGGGCGCCGACCGCGTCACGGCGATCTCCGTGCGCCTCGGCGCGCTCTCCCACATGTCGCCGGACCACTTCCTCGAGCACTTCGAGGCCTCCTCGGGCGGCACGATCGCCGATGGGGCGCGCTGCCGGATCGAGACCGCCGAGGACCCAGCCGAGCCGGGTGCGCAGGACATCCTGCTCCTGTCGGTCGAGGTCGAGGAGCCCGCGCGGGGCGGCGCATGAGCCGCGCCGTGGCGCCCGCCCGCCGCGAGCGCCGCCGCCTGCGCGTCACCGGGACGGTCCAGGGCGTCGGCTTCCGCCCCGCCGTGCACCGGCTTGCCGCCCGTCACGGGCTGGCGGGGTTCGTGCGCAACGACGGGTGGGGCGTGACGATCGAGGCCGAGGGGGAGCCGGCCGCGCTCGACGCGTTCGTCCGGGCGCTCCCGGCGCAGGCGCCCCCGCGCGCCGTCCTGGACTCGCTCGGCGTGGAGGCGATCCCTGCGACCGGCGCCGGCGGCTTCGCCGTCGCAGCGAGCGATCCGGCGGCCGCGGCGGCGCCGGCGCTCGTGCCGCCGGACGCCGTCACGTGCGCGGCCTGCCGGGGCGAGCTGCTCGACGCGGCGGACCGGCGCCACCGCTACCCGTTCACGACGTGCGCGGACTGCGGGCCGCGCTACACGATCACCCGCGCGGTGCCCTTCGACCGCGAGCGCACGGCGATGGCGGCCTTCCCGATGTGCCGGGCCTGCCGCGCCGAGTACGACGACCCCGCGGATCGCCGCTTCCACGCCGAGACGGTCTCCTGCCCGGCGTGCGGGCCCCGCCTCTCGATGGCGCTCGCCGACGCGGCCGGGCTGCTGCGCGACGGCGGGATCCTCGCCGTCAAGGGGCTCGGCGGCTGGCATCTCGCCTGCGACGCGACGAGCGAGGCCGCCGTCCGGCGCCTGCGCGCGCGCAAGCGGCGCGACGAGAAGCCCTTCGCACTCCTCTGCCTCGAGCCGGGCGAGGTCGCGGAGCCCACGGCCCGCGAGGCGGCGCTGCTCGGCTCGCCCGCAGGCCCGATCGTGCTCGTCCGCCGCCGCGCGGACGCGCCGGTCGCCACGGCCGTCGCGCCCGGATCCCCGTGGCTCGGCGTCATGCGCCCGCCGACGCCGCTCCACCTCCTCCTGTGCGCCGACGCGGGCCGGCCGCTCGTGCTCACGAGTGGCAACCGCGCGCACGAGCCGATCGCCGTCGGGGACGCCGAGGCGCGCGAGCGGCTCGGGGAGATCGCGGACGCCTTCCTCGGCCACGATCGCGCCATCGAGCGCCGCTGCGAGGACGGGGTCGTCCGGGCGGCGTTTCCGATCCGCCGCTCGCGCGGCGAGGTCCCCGCGCCGCTGCCGCTGCCGGTCCCCGCCCCGCGGCCGCTTGTCGCCGCCGGCGCCGAGCTCAAGGCGACCTTCTGCGTGGCGCGCGGCGCGGAGGCGTTCCCGAGCCCCCACCTCGGCGATCACGACCACCCCGAGGCGCGCCGCGCGTTCGTGCGCGACCTCGACCTCTACCTCGCGATGCTCGGCGTGCGCGCCGAGGCCGTCGCCTGCGATCTCCATCCCGGCTACGCGGCGACGGCGTGGGCGCACGACCAGGACGCCGAGCTCGTCGAGGTCCAGCACCACCACGCCCACGCGGCGGCGTGCCTCGCCGAGCACGACGAGGCGGGCGAGGCCCTGGCGCTCGTGCTCGACGGGACCGGGCTCGGGACCGACGGGACGCTGTGGGGGGGCGAGCTGCTGCGCTGCGACCTGCTCGGCTTCGAGCGCCTGGCCCACCTCGCGCCGGTCCCGCTGCCGGGCGGGGAGGCCGCGATCCGCGAGCCGTGGCGGATGGCGGCCGCCTACCTCGAGGCCGCGGGGCGCCCGGTGCCCTTCCCCCGCTGGGCGCAGGTGCGGGCCGCCCTGCGCGTGAACGCCCCGCCCAGCAGCGGCGCGGGCCGGCTGTTCGACGCGGTGGCCGCGGTGCTCGGCCTGCGCGAGCGGACGAGCTACGAGGGCCAGGCGGCGATCGAGCTCGAGCGGCTCGCGGGGGAGGTGCCCGCCGCCCCGTATCCGTGCGCTCTCGCCGGCGGGCTGATCCGCGGCGCGGACCTCGTCGCCGCCGCCCACGACGATCTCGCGGCGGGCCGCCCGCGCGCCGAGATCGCCGCGGCGTTCCACGAGGGCCTGGCGCGCGCCCTGGCCGCCGCGTGCGCCCACGCCGGCGCTCCGCGCACCGTCGCGCTCTCGGGCGGTACCTTTCAGAACCTGCGACTGCTCGCCTCCGTCCACCGCCGCCTCGCCGCTGAGGGCTTCACGGTGCTCGCCCACCGGCGGGTGCCGCCGAACGACGCGGGGATCGCCTACGGGCAGGCCGCGGTCGCCGCGGCCCGGCTCCGCGCCGGCGCACCGGCGGGCGCGGGCGAGCGGAGGGCGGCGTAGATGTGCCTCGGCATCCCCGGGCGGATCCTCGAGGTCGTCGACGAGCACAACCAGATCGCGAAGGTCGACGTCTCGGGCGTGCGGCGCAACGTCAACGTCGGCCTGCTGGCGTTCGAGGGCGAGATCGTCGCTCCCGGCGACTGGGTGCTGATCCACGTCGGCTTCGCGATCGCGCGGATCGACGAGGCGGAGGCCGCCGCGACGCTGTCGCTGCTCGAGGGGCTCGGCGAGCCCTACGAGCAGGAGCTGGCCGACTTCGAGGGGAGCCGGGTGGAGTGACCGGGCGGCCGGGCGGCGAGGCCTGCATCACGTGCGGCGACGTGGCCCTCGCGGTGGCGGTCGTCGCGGTGCCCGATCCGCGCCCCGCGGTCATCGAGCACGGCGGGGCGCGCGAGGCCGTGGCCACGGAGCTCGTCGGCGCCGTCGCCGTCGGCGACGTGCTGCTCTGCCACGCCGGCGTCGCGCTCGAGCGCGTCGAGGCCGCGACGTGAGGTTCGTCGAGGAGTACCGCGACCCCGACCTCGCGCGCCGGCTCGCCGCGGAGATCGCTCACGTGGCGTCCGCCGATCGCACCGTGAAGCTGATGGAGGTCTGCGGGGGCCACACCCACACGATCTACCGCCACGGCATCGAGGACCTGCTGCCCCGGACGGTCGACCTCGTCCACGGCCCGGGCTGCCCGGTGTGCGTCATCCCGATGGGCCGCCTCGACGACGCCATCGCGCTGGCGGAGGACGAGGGGGTGGTGCTCGCGACGTTCGGCGACATGCTGCGCGTGCCCGGGGGCCGCGGGTCGCTGCTCGAGGCCCAGGCGCGCGGCGCGGACGTCCGGGTCGTGTACTCGCCGCTCGACGCGCTGCGGATCGCCCGCGAGCGGCCCGATCGGGAGGTCGTGTTCTTCGCCGTCGGCTTCGAGACGACGGCGCCGTCGACCGCGCTGACGCTGCTGCGCGCCCGCGCCGAGGGCGTCGGCAACTTCAGCGTGTTCGCCAACCATGTGCTCGTGATGCCCGCGATCCGCGCGATCCTCCAGGCGAGCGACCTCGAGCTCGACGGGTTCATCGGGCCCGGGCACGTCTCCACGGTGATCGGCACCGCGGTCTACGGGCCGGTCGCGAGCGACTACGGCCGGCCGCTCGTCGTCTCCGGCTTCGAGCCGCTCGACGTGCTGCAGTCCGTGCTGATGGTCCTGCGCCAGCTCGCCGAGGGCCGGGCGGAGATCGAGAACCAGTACACGCGGGTCGTGCGCGCCGAGGGCAACCCGCGCGCGCTCGCCGCGATCGACGAGACGATGGAGGTGCGGGAGACGTTCGAGTGGCGCGGCCTCGGCTGGATCCCCGAGAGCGCCCTGCGCCTGCGAGAGGCCTTCGCCGCCCACGACGCCGAGCGGCGGTTCCCGCTTGCGGGCGAGCGGGTGGAGGATCCGAAGGCGTGCCAGTGCGGCGAGGTCCTGCGGGGGGCGATCAAGCCGTGGGAGTGCAAGGTCTTCGGCACGGCGTGCACGCCGGAGCGGCCGATCGGGACGTGCATGGTCTCGGCCGAGGGGGCGTGCGCCGCCTACTACGCGTACGGCCGCCTCGCCCGCCGCGAGCCGGCCGGCGTCTGACCCCGCCGATGGAGGACCGCGAGCGCGAGGTCCTCGAGCGCATCGAGCGCCGGCGTCGCCGCCCGCCGCGGCTGCGCGACGAGCTCGTCACGCTCGCCCACGGCGCGGGCGGGAAGGCATCGCGCGCCCTCGTCGAGTCGGTCTTCCTGGAGGCGCTGCGGAACCCGCTCCTCGCGCCGCTCGGCGACGCCGCCGTGCTCGACGCGCCGGCCGGCTCCCGGCTGGCGATGACGACCGACACGTTCGTCGTCACGCCGCGCGCCTTTCCCGGCGGCGACATCGGAGCGCTCGCCGTGAGCGGCACGGTCAACGACCTCGCGATGGCCGGCGGCCGCCCGCTCGCGCTCAGCGCGTCGTTCGTCATCGAGGAGGGCGTCGCGGTCGCCGAGCTCGCGGCGATCGCCCGCTCGATGGCCGCCGCCGCCGCCGAGGCCGAGGTGCCGGTCGCCGCGGGGGACACGAAGGTCGTCGAGCGGGGCGGCGCCGACGGGGTCTACGTGACGACGGCGGGGGTCGGCGCCGTCCCGGCCGGGGTCGACCTCGACCCGGGGCGGATCCGTGCCGGCGACCGGGTCCTGCTCTCGGGGACCCTGGCCGATCACGGCATGGCGATCATGCTCGCGCGCGGCGACCTCGACATCGAGGCGGACATCCGCAGCGACGCCCAGCCGCTCTACGACCTCGTGGCCGCGCTGATCGCCGCCGTTCCCGCCGGCGCGGTCCGGGCGCTCCGCGACCCGACCCGCGGCGGCCTCGCCGCGGTCGCGAACGAGTTCGCGCTCGCCGCCGGCGTCGGCATCGTGCTCGAGGAGGCCGCGCTGCCCGTCCGCCCGGACGTCGCCGGGGCCTGCGAGCTGCTCGGGATCGACCCGCTCCACGTCGCCAACGAGGGCAAGCTGCTCGCCGTCGTGGCGCCCGGCGCCGCCGACGAGGCGCTCGCGGCGCTGCGCGCCCATCCGCGCGGCGCCGACGCGGCGCTGGTCGGGGAGGTGCGGAGCGAGCCGCCGGGCATGGTCGTGCTCGACACCGCGTTCGGCGGCGCGCGCGTCGTGGACCTGCTCGTCGGCAATCCGCTGCCGCGCATCTGCTGACGGCGCTGCGGACGATCACGGATGGACCGACCGCACGTGACGACGATGCGGGCGGCGGGAAGATCGGCCACACTGGGTGCGTGATGCACGCCGGAATGTTCGAGGTGCGGCTGCACGGTCGCGGGGGACAGGGGGTGGTGACGGCCGCCGAGCTGCTGTCGGTCGCCGCGTTCCTCGAGGGCCGCCACGCGCAGGCCTTCCCGACCTTCGGCTCGGAGCGGACAGGTGCGCCGGTGACCGCCTTCTGCCGGATCGACGACGAGGAGATTCGCGTGCGCGAGCCGGTCTCCGAGCCCGACGCCGTGATCGTCCAGGACCCGACGCTGCTGCACCAGGTCGACGTGTTCGGGGGTCTGCGGCCCGACGGGTACGTGCTGATCAACTCCTCGCGCTCGATCGACGAGCTGGGGCTCGCGGAGCTGGCCGAACGCGTCTGCCGCGAGCGGATGGTCACCGTGCCGGCGACCGAGATCGCGCGGGAGCTCCTCGGCCGCCCGATGCCGAACGCCGCGCTGCTCGGCGGCCTCGCCGCGCTCAGCGGGCTGATCACGCTCGACTCGGTGGCGGCGGCGATCCGCGGGCGCTTTCCCGGGGCGACCGGCGAGGGCAACGTCGCGGCGGCGCGGCGCGCGCACGACGAGGTCGCCCGCGAACGGGAGGCGCCGGCCCGTGCTTGAGCAGCTCGAGGGATCCCAGGCCGTCGCCCGGACCGTCGCGCTGTGCCGGCCGGAGGTGATCTGCGCCTACCCGATCTCGCCGCAGACCCATATCGTCGAGGCGCTGTCCGACATCGTCCGCTCCGGCGAGCTCGCCCCGTGCGAGTTCATCAACGTCGAGTCGGAGTTCGCGGCGATGTCGGTCGCGATCGGCGCCTCGGCGACCGGCGCCCGCGCCTACACGGCGACCGCGAGCCAGGGGCTGCTGTACATGGCCGAGGCGCTCTACAACGCGTCCGGCCTCGGGCTGCCGATCGTCATGACCATCGCCAACCGCGCGATCGGCGCGCCGATCAACATCTGGAACGACCACTCCGACTCGATGTCCCAACGCGACTCGGGCTGGATCCAGCTCTACGCCGAGACCAACCAGGAGGCGGCCGACCTCCACGTGCAGGCCTTCCGTCTCGCCGAGGAGGTCTCGCTGCCCGTCATGGTCTGCATGGACGGCTTCATCCTCACCCACGCCGTCGAGCGCATCGACCTGCCGCGGGCGGAGCAGGTCGACGCCTTCCTCCCGTCCTTCGAGCCCCGCCAGGTGCTCGACCCCGCCGAGCCGGTGAGCATCGGGGCGATGGTCGGCCCGGAGGCCTTCATGGAGGTCCGCTACCTGGCGCACGCGAAGCAGATGCAGGCGCTCGATCTCATTCCGCAGATCGCCGATGAGTTCGAGGCGGCGTTCGGACGCGCCTCGGGCGGGCTGCTGCGCCGCTACCGCTCCGACGACGCCGAGACGATCGTCGTCGCGCTCGGCTCGGTGCTCGGGACGATCGAGGACGTCGTCGACGAGCTCCGCGAGCAGGGGATGAGCATCGGCGCGGTCGGCCTGAAGGCCTTTCGGCCGTTCCCGCTGGAGGAGGTCCGCGCCGCGCTCGGCCACGCGAAGCGGGTGGTCGTGCTGGAGAAGGCACTCGCCGTCGGCATCGGCGGGATCGTGTCGGCCAACGTGCGACTCGCGCTGTCCGGCATCCAGCTGCACGGCTCCACCGTCGTGGCCGGCCTCGGCGGCCGGCCGATCACGGCCGCCTCGCTGCATGGTCTCTTTACGCGCGCGGCGGCCGACGAGCTCGGGCCGCTCGAGTTCCTCGACCTCGACTGGGATAGCGTCGAGCAGGAGCTGCGCCGGATGCGCGAGTCGACCCGCTCGGGGCCGCACGCCGAGAACATGCTGCGCGACGTCGGTACCGTGGCGTCCCGGTCGCACTAGGAGGCGACGATGACCGATCCCGACACCCGGCCGACCAAGCAGATCCGCTTCTATCAGGCGGGGAGCTTCGCGGTCGGGAACCGGCTGCTCAGCCCCGACGAGCGCACGGTCCAGGCCCGGACGGAGCGCTCGAACACCCTCACCTCCGGCCACCGGGCCTGCCAGGGCTGTGGCGAGGCGCTCGGCGCCCGCTACGCGCTGGACGCCGCGATGCGCGCGACCGACGGGCAGCTCATCGCGACCAACGCGACCGGCTGCCTCGAGGTGTTCTCCACGCCCTACCCGGAGTCGTCGTGGCAGATGCCGTGGATCCACTCGCTCTTCGGCAACGCCCCGGCCGTGGCGACCGGGGTCGCCGCCGCGCTCAAGGCGAAGGGCCGCACCGACGTCCGGGTCGTCGGGCAGGGCGGCGACGGGGGCACGCTCGACATCGGGTTCGCGTGCCTCTCGGGGATGTTCGAGCGCAACGACGACGTGCTGTTCATCTGCTACGACAACGAGGCGTACATGAACACCGGGGTCCAGCGCTCCGGCGCCACGCCGCCGGCGGCCCGGACGTCCACGACCAAGCCGGTGGGCGAGGAGCCGGGCAACGTCTTCGGCCAGGGCAAGAACGCGCCGCTCATCGCCATGGCCCACGAGATCCCCTACGTCGCGACGGCGACCGTCGCCGAGCTGCGCGACCTGGAGGAGAAGGTGACCCGTGCGATGGCGATCCGCGGCGCCCGCTACCTGCACGTGTTCGTGCCCTGCCCGCTCGGCTGGGGCGCCGCGTCGCACGACACGATCCGGCTCGCGCGGCTCGTGAAGGAGACCGGGCTCTTTCCCGTCTTCGAGGCGCGCGACGGCGAGGTCACCGAGGTCTCGAAGATCCGCCGTCGCGTGCCGGTCGAGGAGTACCTCGTGCTCCAGCGCCGCTACGCCCACCTCTTCAAGCCGAAGCGCAACGAGGCGGTGCTGACGCGTCTCCAGGAGATGGCCGACCGCAACATCCGCCGCTACGGGCTGCTCCCCGAGGGCGGGGAGGCCGCCGGGCTGCCGGGCGACGCCGGCGCCGCCGCGGGCCTCGAGGAGGTCCGGGCCGCCGTGGCGGGCGAGGCCGCCGTTCGCCCGACGCCCGGGCCGGGGCTGCTTCGCACGATCGCCGGCGCCCCGCGGGGACTACGGTGATGGACAAGCCCTTCGCCATCACGCTGGACGTCGGCTCGAGCCTCGCGAACAAGACCGGGTCGTGGCGCACCGAGCGCGCGGTCTACGTCGAGCGCCAGGCGCCCTGCAACCACGCGTGCCCGGCCGGTGAGGACATCCAGCGCTGGCTGTACGAGGCCGAGACCGGCGGCGACGGGTACGAGCGGGCCTGGCGCAAGATCATGGAGACCAACCCGCTGCCCGCGATCATGGGCCGCGCCTGCTACCACCCGTGCGAGACCGCCTGCAACCGCGGCGAACTCGACGAGGCCGTCGGGATCAACGAGGTCGAGCGGTTCCTCGGCGACTTGGCGATCGAGCAGGGCTGGCGCGTGGAGGCGAGCGCGCCGCCGTCGGGCCGCCACGTGCTCGTCGTCGGAGCCGGACCGTCCGGCCTGTCGGCCGCCTATCACCTCGCGCTCGGCGGCCACCGCGTGACGATCCACGAGGCCGGCCCGATGGCCGGCGGGATGATGCGGTTCGGCATTCCGGCGTACCGGCTGCCACGCGACGTGCTCGACGCCGAGGTGCAGCGCATCCTCGACCTCGGGGTCGAGCTGCGGCTCGACGCGAAGGTCACCGACATCCTCGCGACGATGGCGCAGGGCGGCTACGACGCCGCGTTCCTCGCCGTCGGGGCGCACATCGGCAAGCGGGCCTACATCCCGGCCGGCGAGGCCGCGCGGATCCTCGACGCGGTCGAGCTGCTGCGCAGCATGGAGGGGGAGGAGCGGCCGCTGCTCGGCCGCCGCGTGGTGGTCTACGGCGGCGGCAACACCGCCATCGACGCCGCGCGCACCGCGAAGCGGCTCGGCGCCGAGGAGGCGATCATCGTCTACCGCCGCGTGCGCGAGGCGATGCCGGCCCACGAGTTCGAGGTCGAGGCGGCCGAGGAGGAGGGCGTGATGATGAAGTGGCTCTCCACCATCAAGCAGGCCGACGCCGGGCGCCTCGTGCTCGAGCGGATGGAGCTGGACGAGAGCGGGTTCCCGCAGCCCACCGGCGTGCTGGAGGAGCTCGAGGCCGACTCGGTCGTGCTCGCCCTCGGCCAGGAGGCCGATCTGTCGCTGCTCGACGGCGTGCCGGGCCTGGCGATCGAGGACGGCGTCGTGCAGGTCGACCGCGCGATGATGACCGGCCACCCGGGGATCTTCGCCGGTGGGGACATGGTCCCCGCCGAGCGGACGGTCACGGTCGGCGTGGGCCACGGCCGCCAGGCCGCCCGGTGCGTGGACGCCTGGCTCCGCGGGCAGCAGGCGGCGCCGGAGCCGGAGCGCGAGCTGGCCACCTTCGACAAGCTCAACACCTGGTACTACGCCGACGCCCCGCGCAGCGTCCAGCCTCGGCTCGAGCTGGCCCGGCGGCGCACGACGTTCGACGAGGTCGAGGGCGGGCTCGACGAGGAGACGGCGCTGTTCGAGGCCCGGCGGTGCCTGTCCTGCGGCAACTGCTTCTCGTGCGACAACTGCTTCGGGGTCTGCCCCGACAACGCGGTGCTGAAGCTCGCCGACCCGGGCGAGCCCTACGCCATCGATTACGACTTCTGCAAGGGCTGCGGGATCTGCGTGGCGGAGTGCCCGTGCGGCGCGATCACGATGGAGCCGGAGACGATCTGACCGGCCGGCCTGCCGGCCTCAGGCCGGCGCCGGCGGGCCGACCCGGGCCGCCAGGATCCGCGCGAGTCGCGCGCGGTGCTCCGTCGCCCCGCCGAGCAGGGCGCCGTCGAGCTGGGCGCGCTTGTAGCGCCAGTGGACGTCGGCCTCCCAGGTGAAGCCGATGCCGCCGTGGAGCTGGATCGCGGCCTCCGTCACCTCGCGGCCGGCGTCCGATGCGGCGGCCTTGGCCATCGCCGCGGCCTCGGCCAGGCGCGCCGGGTCGGCGTCGGCGGCCCACGCCGCGAACGACACGGCCGAGCGCGCGCCCTCGGTGTCGAGCAGCATCTGCGCGCAACGGTGCGACACCGCCTGGAAGGCGCCGACCGCGGAGCCGAACTGGCGGCGGTCCTTGACGTAGGCGACCGTCATCTCCAGCGCGCTCGCGCAGACGCCGACGAGCTCGGCGGCGACCGGCACGAGCGCGTGGTCCGTGGCCGCCTCGACGTCGCCGGGGAGCGCCTGCCCGCCGTCGGCGCCCGTCGTCACGAACGCGGCGGGCCGGGTCGGGTCGATCGAGGCCGCGGGCGCCGGTCGCGCCTCCTCCGCGCTCAGCACGCGGGCGCCGCCCTCGACAAGCAGCACGAGCACGTCGGCGTCGGCGGCGCCGGGCAGCAGGCCGGGCGCCCCCCCGGCACCGGTCAGCGCGCCGCTGGCCAGGCCGGGGAGCCAGCGCTCCTGCTGGGCGGGCGAGCCGGCGTGCTCGATCAGCGTCGCCGCGAGCACGGTGGGGAGGAAGGGCACGGGCGCGACGCTGCGGCCGAGCTCCTCGCAGAGGATCGCCTGCTCCACCGCGCCGAGCCCCTGCCCGCCGTGCGCCTCGGCGACCGCGATCCCCGGCCAGCCGAGACCGCCGAGCTCGGCCCAGAGCTCGGTGTCGGTGCGGCCCGCCTCCGCGTGCTCGCGCACCCGCTCGGGCTTCGCGCGCTCGGCGAGCAGTTCGCGCGCGGTGCGCTGGATCTCGCGCTGGTCGTCGGTGAGTCCGAAGTCCATGGCGGTCGCCCTCAGGCCGCCGCGAGGCGGGGCAGGCCGAGCACGCGCTCGGCGACGATGTTCTTGAGGATCTCGGTGGTGCCGCCCTCGATCGTGTTGCCGCGGGCGCGGAGCAGCTCGTAGCTCCAGGGCGCGTCCGCCGCCAGGGCGTCGGGGCCGAGCACGTCGACCGCGAGCTGGGTCAGGCGCTGGTTGGAGTCCGACCACAGCCACTTGACCAGCGAGCCCTCGGGGCCGGGCTGGCCGTAGCGCTCGACGTCGGTCAGCCCCTTCCAGGCGAGCAGGCGGATCGTCTCGCAGCGCACGTGCAGGTCGGCGAGCCGGTCGGCGTAGAGCGGGTCGTCGAGCCGTCCTCGCTCGGCCGCCGCCGCGCAGAGGTCGTCGAGCAGCTGGCGCATCCGGACCTGGAGCGCGAAGCCGAGGCCGGCGCGTTCGTTCATCAGCGTGGTGAGCGCGACCTTCCAGCCGTTCCCGACCCCGCCGACGACGTTCTCCGCCGGGATGCGCGCGCCCTCGATGAAGAGCTCGTTGAACTCCGACTCGCCGGTGATCTGGCGCAGCGGCCGGACCTGGATCTCCTCCTGCTCCATGTCCATCAGGAAGTAGGTGAGCCCCTGGTGCTTCTTGGCCAGGCCCGACTCCGTGCGGGCGACGAGCATGCACCACTTCGCGTGCTGGGCGCCGCTCGTCCACACCTTCTGCCCGGTCACGACCCAGTCGTCGCCGTCGGCGACGGCCTTCGTCTTGAGGCTGGCGAGGTCCGAGCCGGCCTCCGGCTCGGAGAAGCCCTGGCACCAGATCTCCTCGCCCGAGAGGATCGGGTCCAGGTAGCGCTCGTTCTGCTCCGGCGTACCCCAGACCATGAGCGTCGGACCGCCGAGCAGGAGGCCGAGGACGTTCGCCGGGAGCGGCACGCGGGCGCGCCCGAGCTCCTCGAAGTAGATCGCCGACTCGGTCAGGGTCGCGCCACGCCCGCCGTGCTCGACCGGCCACGCGGGCGCCACCCAGCCGCCCTCGTACAGCCGGCGCTGCCAGTCGCGCCGCCACCCGTACTGCGCCTCCTCGCCGCCGTCGGCCGGCGCCGGACCGGGCGGGTTCGCCGCCAGCCACCCCGACAGCTCGTCGCGGAAGGCGGTCTCCTTCGCGGAGAAGGTCAGGTCCATCGGGGCGGCTCCTCGACTCGGGGGCCGCACAGTGTCTCAGGGCGGGATGCGCGGCGGCGGGGCGGGGCGGGGTGGACCGGGCCGACGCGTCCAGCGGCCCCGTTACGTTCCGCGCCTGTGGACCGCACGCTGGCCCTCGTCGCCACGCTCGCCGTCGGCGGCCTCATCGCCTTCCAGCCGCCGGCCAACTCGGAGATGGGCAAGGCGGTCGGGCCGCTCGGCGCGGCGCTCATCAGCCTGCTCTTCTCCACGGTGATCGTCGTCGCGGTGATGGTCTTTGCCGGCGGCTTCGGCGAGCTGCGCCACGCCGGCGCGATCCGGCCCGCGTGGCTGCTCGGGGGCCTCGGCGGTGCGGCGATCGTCGCGGTCTCGCTCGTCACCGTCCGCGAGCTCGGCGCCGGCGGGGTCGTCGCGGCGACCGTGTGCACCCAGCTCATCGTCTCGGCGATCCTCGACCGGGTCGGCGCCTTCGGGCTGGCCGGCGAGCCGCTCAGCGTGCCGCGGCTGGTCGGCTTCGGGCTGCTGATCGCCGGGACGCTGCTCGTGACGCTGCGGTGAGCCGGCGGGCGGGGGCACGAGCCGGCGCTCGCAGGGCCGCGCGCCCGTAGGCTGCGCCCGATGCTGCGCCTCCCGCTCCCGGTGTCTCGTGCCCACCGCCGGTCGCGACGCGTCGCCGTCGGGGCCACCCTCGCCGTCGCGCTCCTCGGGACCGCCGGCCTCGGCGCGGTCCCGGCCTCGGCGCGCACCGTCTGGCTCTGCCGCCCGGGACTGAGGGCGAACGCCTGCGCGATCGGCCTCGACACCACCCGCTTCTCGCCGTCGGGACGGCCGCTCGGCGTCGATCGCGTCCGGCCGGTCCGCCGCCCGACGGTCGACTGCTTCTACGTGTACCCGACGGTCAGCGACCGGCCCACGCCGCAGGCGACGCTGCGAATCGACCCCGAGGAGCGCTCGATCGCGCGCTATCAGGCGGCCCGCTACGGACGCGACTGCCGGGTCTTCGCGCCGATGTACCGCCAGATCACCATCCAGGGCCTGCTGAACCCGGCCACGGTGACCGACGCCATGCGGGCGAGCGCCTACGCCGACGTGCTCGCCGCCTGGCGCGACTACCTGCGCCACGACAATCACGGGCGCGGCGTGGTGCTCATCGGGCACTCCCAGGGC
>JBBSBL010000022.1:0-36988 GCA_038251325.1 Solirubrobacterales bacterium
CCTCCAGCTTGCCATTGTCGCGGCGCGCTGGCCGGAATCATCGGCGGCGCGAGAGGGAGCTGCCGGCCATCGGCCGACGCTCGCTCGGTTGTGCGCGCAGGTGCTCGAGAACCGCCGAGACGACGGAGTCGCCGCGGTTGAAGCCGTCGGGATCAGGTGCGTCGGTGGCGATCGACCGAAGCGCGGCTCGCAACCGAAGAATGCCGCGGAGCATCGGGCCGCACTCCGGGCACTCGTCGACGTGCTGCGCGAAGCGCGCGCGCTGGCGCGGGGTGAGCGTCCCGTCCGAAGCATCCGACATCGCTCGCTGGGCGAAGCGGTGATCTCGATGCATGCGATCCCATCGGGGCACGTGAACTCGGACCCGTAGCCGCAGAGAACGATTCACGCGCTCCGCCTCTCGTGCCTCGGACCGCTGATGCTGGTGCGGCCTTGTGGCATCGCCCTCGAGCTCGGGCGCATCACCGCCGGCTTCGGGTACACCGTCGCGGTCTACCTCGCGCGCACGCAGGCACCGAGCCGTATCGTGGTGCGGGCGGGGCGCCCCGGCTTCGTCGCCGACTTCGTCGCTACGGCGGCTTCCTCGTCGGCGTCGCCATCGCCCAGCCCAGCGCGCGCGTGGCGTGCGCGGCGCTCCAGGCGGCCTACTGCTCCCGGCCCACGCGGCGACGATCGCGTGGGTCTTCACCGCGATGGTGCTCATCACCGTCGGCCAGCGCGTCGCGCTGGCTGTGCGCATCCTGGACTGACGACCGTCACGACAGGGCGTACGCGCGGATGTCGGCGTCCAGCGACCCCGGTGAGGTATAGCCGCCCTGGCGCACGAAGCGCCGCTTGCCCTGGGCGTCGTAGAAGATCGTCGTCGGCCATCCCAGTCCCGCTCCGACCGATCGAGCCTGCGAGGCTCCGGGGTCGTTGATCGATGGGTAGGGGATCGGGAACTGCTTGAGGAACGACTCCGCGTCACCGCGGTTGTCGTTGGAGTTCAGGCCCAGGAAGGCGACCTTCCCGTCGTAGGCCTTGCTCAAGCTCTGGAAGTAGCCAAACTCCGCACGGCAGTTCGGACACCACGACGCCCACATGTTCACCACGACCGGCACGCCCTTGAGCTTGGCCAGCCGTGCTGTCACGTTGTCGTCGATCACCTGGTTGGCCTGAGCTCGCAGATCGGCAAGCGCACCGCGTGCCGCAGGTGAGCTCGCGCGGCGAGCGCCGGCGGCGGACGCCGATGCCGCGGCAGGTCGCGGCGGCACCGCTGTCAGTGCGGATCCCGTGTCACGGCCCGACGACTTCGAGCTCGTTCCGACGATCAGCAACGCCGCGGCCGCAGCGAGCGCCACCACCACGCCGGCGGCGAATCGCCTGGTGCTGCGACGCCGCATGGCCGCGGAGGCCTGCGCCTCGGACTCCTGACGCGCTTGGCGGCGGCGCTCCTTCTCCTGCCGGTTGGACATGCGAAACCTCCTGGGTCGGGCGGGCGCGACGGTTCAGGTCAGTCGGCGTGGACGGCCACCCCGTTCCAGAACGCGATGCGTCCTTTCACCCGCCGCGCCAACGGCCACGGGCGCCGGTACCCCCACGCCGCGTTCTCGGCGCGCACGCTGTCGGCCTCGACGGTCCAGTAGTTGGCGATGCCCTTCCACGGGCACAGCGTTCGGCTCGACGTCGCGTGAAGCAGCTCGTCGCGCACGTCGTCGACGGGAAAGTAGTGATTGCCCTCCACGACGATCGTGTGGTCACTCTCGGCGATGGTCTGGCCGTTGAACGTGGCATGAGCGGTCATGGAGCGTTGGACCTGCCGCAGCGCGATTCGGTTCCTCGATCTCCGGACCACACCGGGTGCTCTGTCCCGGTTGTCCGCATCAGACGCGACGGGCAAGGCACCGGCGCGCCGCAAGGATCGCGCGGGCCACTGCGCGGTAGCGCGGGCTCGCGTACTTCTGACGCAGGTGCTCGTCGGCCGCGCGTGACGGGCCCTCGGCCAGGGTCGGGTAGGCGTGGACCGTCGTCGAGAGCGCGTCGATCTTGTCGCCTGCCACCACCCGGGCGGTGAGCTCGGCGATCGCCTCCCCGCCGCCCGCGGCGGCGACGGTCGCGCCGACCAATCGTCCGTGGGGGTCGCCGACGAGCAGCGCGAAACCTTCGGGTTCACCTTCGGTGATGGCGCGGTCCAAGGCCGCGTAGTCGCTGCGGGCAAGGATCGTGCGGTCGCCCCAGCGTTCGCGGGCCTGGGCCTCCGTGAGCCCCACGTGCGCGACCTCGGGATCGGTGAAGGTGACCCACGGCATGGTCTCGGCGACGGTTCGTCGCGTGCCGAACAGGGCGTTGACCGATGCCACGCGCGCGTGGTGCGCCGCGACGTGAGTGAACGGCAACCGCGCCGTCACGTCGCCGGCGGCGTAGATGTGAGGCGCGCTGGTGCGCAAGCGGTCGTCGACGACGATCGCGCCGCGCTGGTCGATCTCGACGTGGGCGGCCTCGAGCCCGATTCGGGCGGTCCGCGGCCGGCGGCCCGCGGCGACGAGGACCCGGTCGAAGGTGACCGCGTCGCGCTCACCCTCCACATCAATGACCAGTTGGCCGGGAGCGCCCTCCGGCCGCAGCACCTCGGCCGCCCGGGCCCCGAGGCGAACATCGACGCCGTCTGCGACCAGACGCCTGGCGATCAGCTCGCCCGCATCGGGCTCCTCCTTGAGCGGCAGACGCTCGGCGAGCTCGACAAGCGTCACGCCGGCCCCCAGACGGGCGAACGCCTGTCCCAGCTCACATCCGATCGGGCCGCCTCCAAGCACCACGAGGCGCTGCGGTAGCTCACGCAGCCCCCAGACGGTCTCGGTCGTCAGGATGTCGGCGCCGGCCAGGCCCGTGATCGGCGGGATGTCAGGTTCTGAGCCGGTCGCCACGATCGCCGAGGCGAACCGCAGACGACGGTCGCCCACCTGGATGGTCGATCCGTCGACGAAATGCCCTGCGCCAATGATCACCTCCACGCCGGCGTCGCGCAGACGAGCCGGGGAGTCGTGCGGCTCTATCTCGGCGATCGCCGCATGCACCCGGTCGATGACCCGGGCGAAGTCGATGGCCGGCTCGACCGGGGCAAGCCCGACGGCGTCGGCATGACGCATGCGGTGCGCCGCGCGCGCGGCCGCGATCAGGCTCTTGCTGGGAACACAGCCCGTCCACAGACAGTCACCACCCGTCCGGTCGCGTTCGACCAGGGCCACGCGCGCCCCGACGCCGGCGGCGATGAACGCCGAGACCAGCCCCGCGGTGCCACCCCCCACGATCACCAGGTCGTAGCGATCGGTCATTGCCGGGGATTCCCATGAGTCCGAGTGAGCATGTGATCTGTGACCCTCACGCGACGTGCTCGGTCGCGGCCCGGATCCGGCCGGTCACCGAGCCCTGACCGCGATGACCCGTGCGCACCCCGCGCGCCGGCAGCCGCGGGCCAGGCGACCGGGAAAGAGTCCGTGGGCGGGAACCAGCACGAGATCACAGCCGAGAGCCTCTGCGGTCCGGTGCGCGGCGCGGGCGCCGTCGCCCTCCACCGCGGCGATGTGCGCGGACCGGCCGGAGGAGCCGAGAATCGCCCGTACCTCGGTCAGTTGCTCATCGACGATGGCGTCGAGCTCGCGATTCCACGTGGCCGCCGGCACACAGCAGCCGACCGCCTGGCGCTCGTGCGCCACGAGCGTGACGACGGTCAGCGCGGCATCGTGCTCCGCAGTCAAGGACGCTGCCTCAGCGAGCGCGCGACGCGCAGCCGCCGACCCGTCGTAGATCACCAGGACGTGGCGTATGTTCGCCGGGATCGCGACCGCGGGCACGTGACGTCCGACCCGCAATGCTCCGAAACGGTGCGGCCAACGTCGAGCGTCGGAGTTCGATGTTCGTGAATCGGGTCGGCTCTATGGGGGTCCGAGCCCGTGAGGCCCTACGCCTACAGCCGACCGCTCCCGGTGCCCGCCGACACGCCACAATCCCCCGCGGTGACCGCTCGTTCGCCATGTGAGGGCGGCGCGCGCGAGGCGCTCGCGTACTGCCTGCGTCGCGCGCACCTGCGCCGGACGACACGGATCGCGTTCGTCGTCGGCCTCCTGCTGACAGCCATCAACCAGGGGGCCGTGATACTCGGCGGGGACGCATCGACGATGACGTGGGTGCGTAGCGCGGCCAACTTCCTGATCCCCTTCGTCGTGTCGAACCTCGGCCTGCTCAGCGGCCGAGGCGCGTGGTCTGTGCCAACGCCGACGGTAGGGTCGGTTGATGACGAGCACTGAGGTCGGCGAGGTCTACTACCGCGCCGTGCTCGCGAGCGACCGCTACCCGGTGCAGGTCATCTGGGGCACGCGGGACCCGGCGCTGAAGGTCGACGTCCACGGCGAGGCTGCCCGCCGCGCCGCGGGCGTCGACAGGATCCACCGCCAGCCAGGCAAGCACTTCCTCCAGGAGGACCAGGCTCCCGCGATCGCTGATCTCGTGGCCGGCATCACCCGGGACTGAGCGCTGCGGTGCTCCTCATGCGATTCGCGCACGCACCACGAGCGAGGGATAGCCGCCGCGCGGCAGAACCGCGCGATGGGTCGCGACCAGCCCGGCGGGCCTGAGCTCAGCCGTCGGGTCCAACGGCATCAGCCCACCCCACCGGCGCGGACTGGCGGCCGCGAGGCGAGGCAGGAGACCGCTCAGCATCCGGCCTCCGATGGTGTCGGGGTTTGCCCACACCGTCACGATCACCAGCCGTGAGCCCGGCGTAGTGCGGAGCAGACGGCGCGCCTCGCGCAGCACACGGCCCCGATCCTCCGCGCCCAAGAGGTGCAGCAGGTAGCAGCACGTGACCACGTCGGCGGCTCCATCCGGCAGGGGCACGCAACGCGCGTCGCCGTGGATGACACGCCAGTCATCAGGAAGCCGCCCAACCTGCGCGAGCATGCCCGCGGAGCAATCGACGCCAGTCGTCGTCGCCGGTCGCGGCTCCCGCGCCGCGAGGGCGCGAAGCAGGAGGCCCGTACCGGTCGCGAGGTCGACCACACGGTCCTGAGGTCGGGGATCGGCGAGCCGCAGCGCTGCCGCGATCGCGGGCGCCTCGAAACGCTCCTGGCCGGCGTAGCTCGTCGCGCGCTCGTCCCAGGTGCCCGCAGCGGCGGCCGGTCCCCCGCTGACGGACTCAACGTCCGTGGGCGGCGCGATCATGCCATCCGCGAACGGGCTGTCGTGTCAGCGATAGATGCCGACGGCGCCGAACCCTTCTGACCGCGCGCAGGTCGCAGAAGATGGTGCCTCGGGTCCTCGCAACGATCCTCGTCATCGCGGCCGCCACCACGTTCGCCGCGTGTGGAGGCGGTCCCGTGCGCGCGCCGGCCAACACCCGCGGTGCGGCTCGCGCCGACGCGCGGTACCCGGGCTGGAGAACGGACTTCGCCCACCACTCGGTCGCACTGGACCAGTTCCAGGACGGAGGGCCGCCTCGTGACGGCATCCCGCCGATCGACCACCCGCACGTCGTGACACAGCGGCAGGGCGATCGGTTCCTCGGCGCGCGCGAACCGGTGATGGTCGTCGAGCAGGGATCGGCGGCGCGCGCCTACCCCCTCCAGATCCTCGTGTGGCACGAGATCGTCAACGACCGCCTCGCCGGTCGTCCGATCGCGGTGACCTACTGCCCGCCGTGCAACTCGGGGATCGTCTTCGACCGGCGGGTGGACGGACGCGACCTGACGTTTGGCGCCACCGGGAAGTGGAGGCAGGGGCATAGATGGCTTTGACCCGGGCCAGATCTGTTCGGTTCGTGCTGCGGCGGCGACATGCTGCCAAGTCCCTTCGTGCGAGCCTGCCGAACCGCCGCCCGCGTGTCAGCAGGCGCTGGCCGCGAGCGGGAGTCGCACGTGCCGGCCGTCGGAGGCACGCCCTCGTCCACCAGATACTTGAACGGCGGCAAGCGAGCGCCGGCCCCTGCGAGCAAACTGACGAGCAACGACGGGGCCGAAGAGCTGGCCGATTCGGCCGGCCTATGAGGCGGACCTCTGCGCGTGAGCTCCCCTTCGCAACGCGCGCGGCCAGGGCCGCCTCGGACCAGAAGTGCGATGTCCTCGAGTCGGGCCAGTGCGTCAACCGACCCGCGATCGCACGGCGGGCGCGGACTCGGGCCCGCACCCTCACTCACACTCGCATGATGACGCAAGAGAACTCGTTGACGCGGACGATGACCAGCCGATTGCTTCAACTTTCGTGGCCAACTAGTACCGCAGCAGCGCGACCATCCCGCCCGCGTTGAGCAGCTGCTCGCAATCCGACACCTCCACGACGCTCACGTGGCCTCCCGCTGCGATCGTCGCTTCGACCGCGCGCTCGCCGATCAGAGCCGGAGGACGGCCGATCGAGGCAGGGATGGAGTCAGCGACGGGGCTGAAGTCGTGATCGGGATCGAGGACGAGATGCTCGACGCGACCTTCGCCAAGCGTCCCGAGCGTCTCCTGGGGTCCGAGAGCAGCAGCGCCGCCGGCGCTCGCTCGTTCGTGGGCCACGGCGACGATCCGCCTCGTCCGCTCAAGCCAGGCATCTGCGAGCAGGGGTTCGACGATCGCCGCGATAGCCGGTAGATCGTCGTGCCCGGCGTTGTGGTCGATGGTCGCGACAACGCGGGTTCGCAGCGCCTCGGGTAGCGCCTCTTCGAAGCGGCTGGCGAACTGTCCCTCGGCGGCGATGACGATGCGCTCCCATCCGAGGTCCTCCACGCGGCTTGCGGTCGCTGCCGCCACTGTCTCGAACAGCTGCCCCCGGTGCTCGCTAACGCGCGCTTTGTACCGCTCCCGGTGGGAGACGGTCTGCTGTCCGCGCGCGGGGTTGGCGGACGCGTAGGCCTCGTAGGGTCGCCAGTCGCCGAGGCTCAGCTCGTAGGTAGAGTCGTCCGGTTCATCGATGTTCCCGTCCGCGAACTGGAGCAGCCGCACGAGTCTCCGCCGGCGAGCACCACCCCGCTCATGGCGCCGCGGTCGGCGACATCCACGAGCGGTGAGACGAACGGCCTGTCGTCCCACACGACCTGATCGCGACGAACCGGGACTTGAAGCGTCATCCGACGCGACGTCTCTCCGTCGGCTTGGAGGAACCAGGCAACACTTCGCCCCCGCTCAGACGCGCTGAGCTCCACCAGCTCACGTTCAACGCGGGCGCGGAGCGCCTCGAACGACCGCAGCTGCGTCTGATCTCCGTCGAGCTTCTCACTCACCGCCCGTAGGCCGTTGCGCAGCTCGATCTCCCACGCCGGAGTGTGGTTGGTATTCGCCGGGTCGCGCGGGTCGGTCCGGGCGTAGACGCTCAGCACAGGCTGGTCGGGCGTCACGGTGGCGAGCGCGCGAAGCTCGTCGCGGTCGAAGATCGCCATCACGGCTTCTGACGCAGGCTGCGGTTGTTGCGCGGCTCTTGACGCGTGGTGGCGTCTTCGATCTGACGAACCATGTCGTCTCGCACCTCCGTCAAAGCGTCCTGCAGCGAGCTTGTCGCCGACGTGGAGACCAGTCGCGATTGACCGGCCATCCAGCACTCGAGCGTCACGCGCTGGTCGGCCCCTTCGCGCTCTTTGATGCTCAACTCAAGGTCGAGGCTGTCCTCGGGGAAAGAACCGAGCCGTCTGTCCAAGGCACTCAGCCGGCCGATGATGCCAGGACGCTCCGATTCGCTAAATCCAGTGCCGAGCCTCAGACGATCTCCGAGTACGCCTGCATCCGAGGGGCTGTCAGACATCTAGCGGTCCCTTCCGTGTCGTGGCCCGGCCTGGTTCGGCCAGCGCACCGTCCACCTTACCCCGCGCCCGCGAGGCAGCCGACTGCGGGTCACTGCAGCTCAGCGCAAGACCTACGAGCTGGAGATCGCGGGAAACTGTTGCGGGACTGGGAGTGAGGCAGCGCGTCGCCCTGTCCCGTGAGCTCGTGGCCGCGGGCGAGACGCCGGCGGTCGTGGCGCGCGTGGCCCAGATCAGCAGCTCTACAAGACCCCGAAGACCAAGCCCAAGACGGCGCGCCGCTCGGCGCCGCCGGCCGACGAGGTCGAGGAGGCGATCATCGACGCAGCGGATGCAAACCCGACGGACGGCTACCGCATGATCACCGCGTTCGTGACCCGCAGGCTCGGCCAGGCGGTGAACCGCAAGAAGGACGACACGCGCCGCTACCGGGCACGCGGTCGTGCGAAACTCTGCAATGACGCAAATCTCCTTGCGGTAGAGCATCTGTGGAACGCTGGACGAAAGCTGGCGAAACGGTCAATGGAAACGAACTCCGAAGAAACGTACGTTCGACTTCGTCGAGGCGATCCGCATCGCTGCACCCACTGAAACGGTTTGGGACGCGCTGCTCGACATCGAACAATGGTGGCCACCATCAAACCCCGAGCACGACAGCATCGAGCGCCTTGACGATACCGGCGAGCTAGCCGTTGGAACACGCTTTCGTATCCGCGAGAAGGTCGCCGGAGTTCCAGATGAAGCGATTGGGGTCATCACCGGTATCGAGCCGGGAACTCAAGTGTCCTGGCAGGCCGACCGAGCGCGTTACCGGCTCCTCGGCATCAGCTTCACCATCTGCGAGGGAGTCACTTGGCGCGTCGATCCCGACGGTAGCGATGCCAGTCGGCTCAGCGCTCATGTCTGGGCCCGATTCCCGCAGGGCGTTGTCGGGCACGTCCTTGAGTTCGTCTTCAGGCGGCTTCTGACGGGTATCGAGAAGGACCGCCGCCACGCTCGGATCGAGCTCGAATACCTCAAGGCGACGATCGAGCCGGCGATCACGGACTGAACGGTGTCGTCGGTCAGCGGGACGTGGGCGTGGTCCAGCAGCCGGTCGACCGTCGCGGCAGCGAATATCTTGGGCGCAGGCCTTGGTGTCGCGGCGCGATACCCAGGCGCGCAGCACAGCTCGGGCGCGGCCGCGAGTGGCCTTTCAGGGAGAAAATCCCGGGAGAAACGGCTTGCTACGATTTCTGTCGCCAACGAAGAAGGCCTGCTTTGCAGGCTCTTTCGAGCGCGCCCGACAGGATTCGAACCTGTGACCTTCGGTTCCGTAGACCGACGCTCTATCCAGCTGAGCTACGGGCGCAGCGCGGCCCAGTGTAGCCGCGCGTAGGCTCGCGCCCATGCGCGCCATCACCATCGCCGGCGTCGACTTCGAGTACGACCCGAGCGACCCGCCCGGCTTCCGTAGCGGCCGCTCCCGCCTCGGGCCGCTGCTCGACGCCACGCGACTCGGCGCGAGCGTCTACGAGCTGCCGCCGGGCCAGGCGGTCTGCCCCTACCACTACGAGTACGGCGAGGAGGAGTGGCTCGTCGTGCTCGAGGGACACCCGACGGTCCGCCATCCCGGCGGGAGCGACCGGCTCGCCCCGCTCGACACGACGTGCTTCCCCGTTGGGCCCGACGGCGCCCACGCCATCCGCAACGACACCGACGAGACGGTGCGGATCCTGATGTTCTCCAACGTCGCCTTCCCGACGGCGACCGCCTATCCCGACAGCGGCAAGGTTGGGATCTGGATTGGCGAGCGCGACGAGGACCTCATGGCGCGCCGCGCCGACGGCGTCGACTACTGGGACGGCGAGACCGGCGAAGGCGCGGATCGCACCGCCGACGCGCCGAACCCGTAGGATCGGCGCCGTGGGGTACGCGAAAGTGCATCTCCCCGACGTCGAGGACGTGGCCGTCAAGCACGGGCTCTCGGACGCGCAGGAGGCGCGCTTCCCACGCGCCGACCTGGGCGCCGAGCAGACGGGCATCAACTACCTCGTCATCAAGCCGGGGCGGCGCGAGGCCTTCGCCCACCGCCACCGCGAGGCCGAGGAGATCTACGTGGTGCTGTCGGGCTCGGGCCGGGTCAAGCTCGACGACGAGCTCGTCGACCTCGCGCCGCGGGATGCGGTCCGCGTGAGCCCCGGCCTGACGCGCGCGTTCGAGGCCGGCCGGGACGGCCTCGAGGTACTTGTCTTCGGAGCGCGCGTCGAGGGCGACGGTGAGATGGTTCCCAGCTTCTGGGACGCGGCGGACGCCCGCTCGAGTTAGCTCGCGAACCGCACCGGGAGCGCGTCGAGCCCGTAGATCCCGCTCACGCCCTGGCGCTCGGGCTCGCCGGCGAGTTCGAGCGTCTCGATCCGCCGGGCGAGGAAGGCGAGGCCCTCCTGGAGCTCGGCGCGCGCGAGGTTCGCCCCGAGGCAGAAGTGGACGCCCGCGCCGAAGGTGAGCATCCGGGTGGTCGGGCGCTCGGCGGTGAGATCGAAGTCCCGGGCCGCGGCGCCGAAGGTGTCGGCGTCGCGGTTGGCGGTGAAGGCGCAGACCATCACGACGGTGTCGGCCGGGAAGGTGACCCCGTCGTAGGAGACCTCCTCCACGAGGATCCGGGCCGTGAACGGCGTGATCGGCTCGTAGCGCAGCGCCTCCTCCGCGGCGGCGGGCGCGAGGCCCTCGGGGTCGGCGCGCAGCGCGGCCCACTGATCGGGTCGCCGCGCGAGCAGCGCGACGGCCTGGGCGAGCTGGCTCTGTGTCGTGTCGACGCCGCCGACGAGCACGTTGAGCACGAGGTTCTCCAGCTCGACGTCGGAGAGCCGGTCGCCTTCCTCCTCGGCCGCGATCAGGCTCGAGATGAGGTCGTCGGCGGGGGTCGTGCGCCGGTGGGCGATGAGCGGGCGCACCCAGGAGTAGAACTCGGCGACCTTGGCGTCGATCGTCGCGAGGGTCGCCGGGTCGGCGAGCGCGACCGGGTCGAACTGGCGCTGGATCCACATCGACCAGTCGTGCAGGCGCGGCGCGTCCTCGCGCGGCGCGCCCATCACGGTGGCGATGGTCAGCGCCGGGTAGGGCTTCGCGATCGCCTCGACGACGTCGCATGCTCCCGCCGCGACGATCGGGTCCCACAGCTCCTCGAGGAAGCCGCGCATCGCCGGGCGGTAGCGGTCGGCCGCCGCGCGCGAGAGCGCCGGGCCGACGAGCTGGCGCAGGCGGCGGTGGTCGGCGCCGTTGACGTTGATGATGTTGTGGACGATCTGCTCGTGCAACGGCCCGTCGCTGATGCCGAAGAGCTCGGCGATCCTTCGCCCCGGGAAGATCGCCGCCTTGGACTTGAGGAAGAAGTCGCCCGCGGCGCGGTCGAGGACTATGGTGGCGAGCGGCGCGCGCACGAGCCAATGCCGCTCGGCGAGGTCGCGCATCGCCGAGTGGAAACGCTCGCCCCGCAGCTCGGGGTCCGTGTAGTCGAGCTCGGGGAGATCGAGGTCGGCGAGCGCGGGCACGGTGACGCAGCCTAGTCGCGGTGGGCGCCGGTAGGGTCGCCGTCGATGGAGATACGCGAGCGGATCGTCGCCGCCAACGACGCGACCTACGCGGCCTGGAACGTGCACGATCCGAACGCCGTGGCCGCGATCTTCGCGCCGGATGCCGAGGCCTACGACGTCGGCGTGCCGGACCCGATACGCGGTCGCGCGGCGATCCACGCGCGGGCGGCCGACCTGCTCATCGCCTTCCCCGACTTCCACCTCGAGCGGCTCGAGCTGCTCGTCGACGGGAACGCCAACGCGGACCGCTGGCGCGCGATCGGCACCCACGCCGGGCCGTTCATGGGCATGGAGCCGACGGGCAACCGGATCGACGTGCGCGGCGCCTCGTTCTCGGCCTTCGACGAGGACGGGCTCGTGGTGCGCGACGTCCACTTCGGGGACGTGCCGACGCTCCTGGCCCAGCTCGGCGGCGGCTGACCTACCCGACTCACACCGAGACCGGAGATGATCTCCCCCGTGACCCGCCGGCTCCTGCTCGTCGCGCTCGCGATGCTCGCGGTGCTCGCCGTGCCCGCGAGCGCCTCCGCCCGCTTCTACGGGTCGAGTCTGCGCCGACCCGCCAACGTCAACTTCGGCTGCGAGGTCGCCCCGGTCTTCGACACCTTCGCGCCGTCCGGCTTCTCCTTCGCCCGGTCCGGCTTCCGTACCTGCACGTGGCGCCCGCTCGGGTACTTCAACCGGCTCGGGACGTTCGGGACCGTGCCGAGCAACGGCGTCATCCGCCGCATCCAGATCCGGGCAGGGCGCCGGCCGGCGCCGCTGCGCTTCACGATCCTGCAGTCGAGCTCGCGGCTCTACGGCGGCGGCGGCACGCTGCAGAACTCGTTCACGTGCTGCACGGCGCGGCGCTTCAGCCGGGTGCTGCGCCCGCGCGCGAACCGCGTGAGCACCTTCACGGTCAACATGCGGGTCTTCCGCAGCGTCGACAGCCAGGCGCTGCTGCAGACCAGCGACGTGGTCGGCCTGAGCGCGGTCGGCGGCGGGACCCTGCCGATTCGGGTCGGCGCCGGCCTCGGCGGCTACACGACCGGCAACGCGATCTCCGCCTTCTACTACCCGCTCACCCGGGTCGGCGACCCCCGCCAGGAGGGCAGCGGCCTCACCGGGATCGAGGTCCTGCTGCGCTGGGAGTTCCTCCCGGCGCGGCGGCGGTAGCGACCTGCCGACGAGAACGGAGAGGGCGGGATTCGAACCCGCGAGAGGGCTATAAACCCCCAACTCGCTTAGCAGGCGAGCGCCTTAAGCCACTCGGCCACCTCTCCGGGCGAGGCCAGTGTAGAGCGCGGGCCGCGTTCGGCGGGCGCCTCAGGCGCGCGGGATCCGGAGCGTCCGCGACACGCTTCGGCCGCCGCTCGTCACCTTCACGCGCAGGACGAGCGGCGACCGTCCCGGCCGGACCTTCACGCCCAGCCGCCGGGCGCGCCGCCCGACCCGGAAGCGCTGCCGACCGATCGCCGCCACCGCGTCGGGCGCGGCGGCGAGCACGATCGTCACCCGGCGCGCGCGGCGCGAGAGCCGGCGCGGCCCGGAGACCCGCAGCAGGACGGGCGCCGCGGCCCGGATCCGCACGCCGACCGTCGCGCGGCCGGTCCGCCCGTAGCGGTCGCGGGCGATGAGCGTCACACGGCGGGCGCCCGGGGGCAGCGTCGCCACAGCGACCTGCTCGCCGGTCCCAAGGAGCGTCCGGCCCGCCAGCCAGCGCAGCGAACGGTGGCGCAGCCGCGCGCCGGTGTCGTCGTGGCCCTGGCCGGCGAGCGCCAGCACGCTCCCGTCGCGCAGGACCGTGCGCGGCGCGGGGCTCGAGATCGCCACGATCGGCGGCGCGCCGAGCGCCGTGAAGCGCGACGAGACGACCGTCGTCTCGTTGAAGCCGTCGTTCGCGCGCAGCCGCACGCGGGCGTTCCGCGAGCGGGCGAGGTAGGAGCTCGGCAGCCGCAGCCGGCCGCGGTTCGAGCCGATCGAGATCGTCTGCCAACGCCGGCCGCCGTTGCGCGAGTACTCGACGTAGACCTTGAGGCGATCGCCGTCGCGATCGCTCGCCAGCCAGCTCACGATCACCCCGCGACGGCCGCCGACGCGGGCGCCGCGCCGGGGCGAGAGCAGGCGGATCCGCGGCGCATGGGCGCTGCGGGTCGCGGTCGCCAGCGAGGCGCCGCCGGGCCCGGTGACGTCGAGCCGTTCGGCGCCGGCCGCGCGGACCTCGCCCGCGTACACCGTCACGCCGCCGGCGCGGTCGCCGTGGCCCGACTCGGCGCCGAGCGGAGCGGACCCGACGACCCGCCCCGCGGCGTCGCGCGTCACCAGCTCGTACGGCCCGCCCCGCGCGAAGCGCGCCGCCTCGCGGCCGGGCTTCAACCAGGAGATGACGAAGCGACCGCCGTCGAGGTAGCCGGCGACCTTCAGCGTCTTCCCGGCGGCGGCGCGGGCGACGACCCGCGGCGAGGCGGCCCGTGTTGCCCCCGTCCAGGCGCCGCCGCCCGCGGCGGGCGACAGGCGATTGCCGGCGTCCGCGACCGAGCAGAGGAGCCGGCGCGGCGCGGCGCTCGCGGCGGTCGCGGTCCCGCTCCGCGAGACCGAGGCGCCGGCCGCCCCCGCGGACCAGCGATTGAACACGTCCGCCCAGCCACGCGCCGAGGTCCACGAGTTCGGGTCGCCGCCACCGCCGAAGGCGCAGTAGGACATGAAGTCGAACCAATGCTCGTCCGTCGCGTCCGCCGCGTTGCCCGTGAACCCGAGCTTCGCGAGGCTCGGGCCCGGCAGCGTGATCATACGCAGGAAGCCGGCCTTGCTCGCGCCGGCGCCGGTGCGGTCGATCCCGATCCCCTGGATCCAGCCCTGTTGGTCGGGCGCCCAGTCCTCGCCGCTCTGCCCGTTGGAGTTGCCCCCGTTGCAGCCCGAGGCGTGCGGGCGGCCGAGCACGTGGCCGAGCTCGTGGGCGATCGAGGTGAGCGGCCGGAAGACCTGGCCGTCGGCGGGGAAGTTGTTGTTCTGGCCGTCGAGGCGACCGTCGATCGCCACCTTGTCGCCGCCGACGGTGACGCCGACGTCGAACCCCGCGACCCCCACCGGGATCTGCTTGCCGAAGTTGTTCGGGTGGTCGGACTCCCAGTCGCCCACGGCGTTGGCCACCGCGGAGGAGCGCTTGGAGCGGTCGGAGATGTTCGCGTACGGCGTCCCCTCGAAGCTCATGTCGTAGTAGCCGCGGTCGTCGATCGGCACCGGGAAGAGGTTGTGCGCGCCGGCGAACACCTTCGTGGCGGGCGCGGGGTAGCTGAAGTTGTCGTTGAAGGAGATCGGGTGCAGTTCGAGCGTGCGCATCGGTGTGAAGGCCACACCGCTCACCGTCAGTGAGTCGTTGCCGGTGCACCCGTCGCACTGGCGCAGGGTCGGGGTGTCGGGCCCGCTGACCGCGGCGCGCAGGTTGATCCGCCCGCGCGTCCAGGAGTACGGCAGGACGAACTCCGCGGCGCTGTCCGCCTTCGCGCGCTCCTCCGCGCTGAGGCCGCCGGGCCCGGTGAAGGCCTTCGTCGGGGTGGCGATCGGCAGGATCGGAGAGCCGGGGAGCGGCGCGCCGTTGCCGCCCGTCCCGTAGAGGACGACGTCGGCCGCGAAGCCGCTGGTCGGGATCGGGCTCGCGTTGTTCGCCCACGCGCGCACGATCGTCTTGCCGTCGCGGGCCAGCGGCACGCCGGAGTACGGGACCGCAGCGCCGGGCGCGGTCGGGCGCTGGCCCTGGACGCCCGTCTGGTACTGGATCCCCTGGGTGACCTCCATCGCGATGACCCGTGCGTCGTAGAGGTCCTTCGCCAGCACGCGGATCGGCACGAAGCGGTCGTGCGGCGCGGGGCCCACCCCGGCGGTCTGCGGCGCGCCGCGCACGAGCACGTTCGCCGTGCCCGGGATGGCGTTGCTTGCCGCGGCGAGGCGCAGGCGGACGGTCGAGGTCCCGGCGCCGCCGACCGCCTGCGGCTCGACGCTCCCGGTGAGCCCGAAGGTGAAGCCCCCGGCCGAGAAGCTCACCGGGCCGTTGGACCCGTTCACGCGCGCGACATTGATCGGGAGGTCGAGCGTCTCCCCCTGGACGATGTCGTTGCCGTTCAGCCCGTCGGGACGAAGCAGGGGGCTCTCCTTGAAGCTGAAGTCCGGCGGCGGTGGCGTCGTGGGGTTGTCGAAGACGAGGTCGTCCACGGCGACCGCGCGGCTGTCCGAGGCATGCACGCGGATGTAGGCGATATCCGCCGAGGGGCGCGTGACGGAGAGCAGCGCGACGACGCCTTGGCCCGCTGGGACCGTCGCCGACTGCGTCGCGAGGATCGATCCGGCGCCGTCGTAGACCTCGAGCACGACGCCGACCGGGGTGGCCTGCGGCTCGGCGAAGCCCGCGTAGAGCGACACCCGCTGCTTGGTGAACGGGAACCGGGCCCAGAGATCGCTGCCGCAGGCGCGGAGGCGGTAGACCCGCGGCGGCGGGCACGCGCTCGCCGCGGCGACGTTCGGGGCCGAGTGGGTGAGGGCCGCCGTCGGCGGCTTGACGATCGTCCAGGTCGAGCCTGCCTCCGCGCCGAACGGCGGCCCGAGCCCGAGCTCGACCCCGCGGTTCGCGCCACCGGTGTCGCGGTACTGGGTCGTCGCCGCGACGCCGGGGGCGAGATCGTCGAAGCCGACGGTCACGTCGGCGGCCGCGGCGGCCGAGGGGAGCACGAGACCGATCCCGGTGACGATCGCGAGCAGCGCCGGCAGCGCGTGCCGTCGGGTGCGGATTCGACGCGTCGACCGGCCTCCCATGGACGGCGCCCGACGCTACTGCGCGGATCGGCGTCTGGCAATCGGCCCCAACATTTGTTCATGCGGCGCGCACGAGCCTTGACCCCGTCCGGGGTGAGCGGGATCGTCCGGTGGCGATCCGCGGCGGGCGGCGCCGACGAACCGATCCGGAGGACGACATGCGCCAGCGACTGACCTACGCGAACGTCACCGCGACGCTCGCGCTCTTCCTCGCGCTCGGCGGCGGCGCCTACGCGGTGACCGGCGGCCCCGCGGCGCGCGGGCGGGCCTACCGCGCCTGCGTGGCGACGTCGAGCGGGGCGATGCGGCTGGTCGCGGGTCGCAGGCGCTGCGGGCGGCGCGAGCGGCTGATCGTCTGGAACCAGGTGGGGCCGCGGGGCGTGGCCGGGCTGCGGGGTCCCGAGGGAGGCTCCGGGCCGCCGGGGGCGCCGGGGACCGATGGCGCCCCGGGCGCTCCGGGCGCGGCCGGGGCGACGAGCGTGACGGTGCGCACGGGGTTCTCGGGCGTCGCGAACTGCCTGCCGGGCGAGCGCGCCGTCGGCGGCGGCGCGACGGCCGGCACCGGCGGACAGCTCGTGTATTCGCGTCCGAACCCGACGAGCGGCATGCCGACCGGCTGGAGGGCCACCGACAACAGCGCCGACGTCTTCTCCCCCACGACCTACGTCGTCTGCGCGGCGCCCTGACCACCGCCTAGCATCCGTGAGCGGAGGGGTGGCAGAGTGGTCGATTGCGGCGGTCTTGAAAACCGTTGGGCCGGGCGACCGGCCCCGGGGGTTCGAATCCCTCCCCCTCCGCTCGCTCGCCGCGTTGCGCCCGCGTCGTTCTCACCGGCCCGCGCCTACTCCGTCAACCCCACGGCCCCGAGCGCGTCGCGCGGATCGTTGAACCAGCGGAAGCGAACCGCCTGGCCGCCCTTGACCGTCCAGACGTAGCCCTGGCGCCAGGTGGTCTCGACCCCGCTCGCTCCCCGGCCACGGGCCACCGCGATCACCACGACGTCGTCACCAGCATCGATGTAGCGCTCGGGTTCCGCGCGGAAATCGGGAAAGACATCGCGGACCCGGGCGAAGCTGGCCCGCCCGCGCAGTGTCCCGGGCTCCACGGCGTCCGGCGGGTTGACGTACTCGACGTCTTCAGCGATGAATTCACGCGCGGAGGCGTCGTTCGCCCAGGCCGCGTAGATCGCCTGGACGAGGTCGACGTTCTGCTGCGACACGATTGGCCGAGTATGCAGTTCTCACTCCGGCAGCGCGTCGAGGTCGACCAGGTCGATCGGGCGCCCGGCCGCCGCTTTCATCGCGCGCAGGTGGGCAAGCGAGCAGACCCTGACCTCGACGTCGTCGATGGCGCTCACCTCGGCGGCGGCGGCGAGCGCCTCGTACCCCGGCAGACCGGGGGCGCGCTGGACGACGTCGACGCCGCCGAGCGCGGTGTCGAGGGTGACGTTCCTCCCCGGGGAGAGGTCGCAGGACGCGAAGGGGCGGCCCCCGGCCGTCGGCAGTGTCGCGCCCAAGCCGACCAGCGTGTTGCCGATCGTCGCGAGGTTGGACGCATCGGGGTCCGGCACCAGGTCGAGGTCCTCGGTGGCCCGGATGAACCCATGGGCGGCGACGGCGAGGCCGCCGATCACGACGAATCGCCCACGCTCCGCCTGCAACGCGCCGACCAGGGCGCGTGGATCGAAGCCGCTCACCGCTCGAGACGGTTCGAAACCGGCTTGATCTTCCCGGCCTCGACGCACAGGCGCTGAAAGCGGGAGAGGCGCTCGGCCATCGTCAGCGCTCGCATCTCGGCCAGCCGAGCCTCGCGCCCGGCGACGAGATCTCGCTCCGCCTGTGAGGACTCGTCCGCCACGCCCTGAGGATAGGGTCGCAGGCGGGTGGTTCGAGCGCCGCCTACAGGCCCGGCGGCGGCACCGAGCCGGCCGCCGGCCAGGCGCTCGGGGGCGCGGGCGGCAGAGCGCCGTCCGGCCTGGGCGCCGGCGGCGCCGGATCGGCCGCGACGGCTGAGCTCCGCGACAGCACTCCCCCCGCGAGGATCCCCAACGCGCCCGCGAGCGCGACGTAGCTGCCGCTCGCCAGCTTGAGGACCTCGCTCGGTCCGGGCAGGTCCGCCATCCGGTACCCGACGAGCGCCGTGACCGCGACGCCGAGCAGCATGAGCGCGGTCCCGTCGTCGACCGCGGCGAGCAGCCGGCGGCCGGTGAGCTCGAGCAGCGCGATGGTCCCGGCCGCGAGGGCCAGGCCGAGGAAGACGACGTCGAGCCCGTCGAAGGCCTGCCAGGCGGTGAGCTCGATCGGCCCCGAGGCGCGCAGCTGGTCGACGCCCGCACGCAGGAAGCCGCCGAAGCTGCCGAACTGCGAGGAGGCCTGACCGATCGAGTCGAGCACCCGCGCGGGGATCTCGAGCCGGTACCACGGCATCCACAGTCCGCCGGCCAGCATCAACGCGCCGAGCAGGGCGAGGCCGCGGCCGGTCGAACCGG
Source organism: Solirubrobacterales bacterium (assembly GCA_038251325.1). Taxonomy (GTDB): domain Bacteria; phylum Actinomycetota; class Thermoleophilia; order Solirubrobacterales; family Solirubrobacteraceae; genus JBBSBL01. The sequence continues at coordinate 18,593 of JBBSBL010000022.1, forward strand.
AGGAGCGCATGCCCTCATCGTCGGGCGCCGGGCGCGAGGGGTTGAGCGGTGAACCGCCGCCGTTGGACGGGCTCAGCCGCCGTCCAGCACCGCCGGGGCGCCCCAGCGCTCGAGCACCTCGGGCAGCGCCACCGTCCCGTCGTCGCGCTGCCCGTTCTCGAGCAGGGCGATGATCGTCCGCCCGACCGCCACCGCCGTTCCGTTCAGCGTGTGGAGGACCTCGGGGCGGCCGCCGCCCTCCGGCCGCAGGCGCACGCCGAGCCGCCGGGCCTGGAAGTCGGTCGTGTTCGAGCACGAGGTCAGCTCGCGGTAGCGCCCCTGGCCGGGCAGCCACGCCTCGCAGTCGTACTTCTTCGCGGCGGAGGCGCCGAGGTCGCCGGCGGCGATGTTCACCACGCGGTAGGGGACCTCGAGCGCCTGGAGGATCGACTCCTCGATCGCCAGCAGCCGCTCGTGCTCCGCCGCGGACTCCTCGGGCACCACGAAGGCGAACATCTCGACCTTGTCGAACTGGTGCACCCGGAAGATCCCGCGCGTGTCCTTGCCCGCCGCCCCGGCCTCGCGCCGGAAGCAGGGCGAGAAGCCGGCGTAGCGGGCGGGCAGGGCGGAGGCATCGAGGATCTCCCCCGCGTGCAGCGAGGCGAGCGCCACTTCGCTCGTGCCGACGAGGGAGAGGTCGTCGTCGGCGAGGCGGTAGATCTGCTGCTCGGTGTCGGGCAGGAAGCCGGTGCCGTAGAGCGCGGCCTCGCGGACGAGCACCGGTGGGATGACCGGCTCGAAGCCGTGCTCGCCGAGCACCTCGAGGACGTAGCGGACGAGCGCGAGCTCGAGCAGGACGAGGTCCCCGCGCAGGTAGGCGAAGCGCGCGCCCGACAGCTTCGCCGCGTGCTCGGTGTCGATCATCGCCCCGGCCAGATCCAGGTGGTCCCGGCCCGTCCGGCCGGCCTCGCCGACCTCGCGGAGCACCGTGTCCTCTGCAGCGGCCTGCGGATCGGGGAGGTTCGGCAGCGACGCCAGCGCCGCGTCGAGCTCGCGCTTGGCCGCGGCCTCCTCGTCGCTCAGCGCGCGCCCGCGCGCGGCGAGCGCGGCGAGCGCGTCGCGCTCCTCCGCGCTCGGGGCTCCGCTGCGCCCCCGGCTCGCGGCGTTCTGCTCGGCCCGCAGCGCCTCGAGCTCCGCGGTGAGCGCGCGCCAGCGGCCGTCGAGCGCGAGGACGCGGTCCACCTCGGCGGCGACATCCTCGCCGCGCCGGGCGAGCGCCGCGCGGACCGCGTCGGGATCGCGGCGGATCAGCTTGAGGTCGAGCACGCCCGCGCCGCCGGCGGGGGCTTACTTGCTGCCCGACAGGAGGTAGGCCACGAGCTGGTCGATCTGCTGCTTCGAGAGCGACTGGCCGAAGGTCGCCGGCATCACGTTCGGCGGATAGCCCTTGGTGATCACCGCGCCCGGCTTGACGATCGAGGTGCGGATGAAGGCCTTGCCCTTCTTGCCGATCGTGGTGAGGTTCGGCCCGACCTGGCCCTTGGAGCCCGCCGGCGCGAAGGTGTGGCACGCCCCGCAGCCGGCGCTGGTGAAGACCGCCGCGCCGGCCGCGGCCTGGCTCGGCGCCGAGGGCTTCGTCGGGGCGGTCGTGCGGGGCGGGGGCGGGGCCTGCGCCGCAGGCGCCGGCGCCGGCGTCGTCGGGGCGGGGGCGGCCGGGGCCTGCGGGGCCGGCGGCTGCGTCGTGGTCGCGGGCGCCGGTCCGATCGGCGCCTTCACGTCCTGGCCGGCGTACTTGGCCACGAACGCGGCGACGAGGTCGGCGTCGGAGCCGACGACGATGTTCTGCGGCATGATCGCGCCGGAGAAGCCGCCGTTCTCGATCGCGAACTTCACCCGCACGGCGGACTCTTTGCGGACGTTGAAGTTCGGTCCGTTGGTGCGCAGGCGCGTGCGGACGTTCGAGGCCGACCCGTTGGACGCGGCGGCCGTGAGCGAGTGACAGCCCGAGCACCGCTCCTGGAAGAGCTCGGCGCCGCGGTAGGAGGCCGGCCGGGACTTCGACACCTGGATGTCGCTGGTGCCGCAGGCGGCGACGGCGCCCGCCAGCGCGGCGGTGCCCACGACGGCGGCGAGCATCTTGACCGGCCGGTGCATGCGGGCGCGGATACTACGTGATGGTCCCGCGCCCGCGCCGGGGCAGGAAGCCGCCGGGCGCCGGCGAACTCCGGAGCGCTCCCCGGCGCCGGCTGACGGAGCGCTCGCCCTCGGGACCTCGGTCCCGGCGAGCGCTCCCGACACGGCGGCAACCGAAGCCGGCGCCGGGGCCAGCGTCCTCGCCGATCCCCGCCGCGCCACCGGCTCCCCGGCCGGGCTCGGGCGGCTGCGATGATCCGCGCCCATGCCGCCCGCCGAGCCCGCGCGGACCCTCCCAGCGCCGAGCCCCGCCGAGTTCCGCGAGACCTTCGGCCACTTCGCCACCGGGGTCGCGGTCATCACCGCGGCGGCCCCGGCCGGCACCGGCGGGATGACCGCCAACGCGGTGTGCTCGCTGTCGCTCGACCCGCTGCTCGTGCTCGTGTGCTTCGAGAACGAGGCGCGGACGCTCCCGCTGGTCCGCGAGGCGGGCCGCTTCGGGGTCAGCGTCCTGCGCGCCGGCCAGGACGCGCTCGCGCGGCGCTTCGCCTCGAAGCTCCCCGAGGGCGAGAAGCTCGAGGGCGTGGCGCACCGCATGGAGGCCGGCGCTCCGGTGCTCGCCGACGCGCTGGCCTGGACCGTCTGCGACCTGCGCGAGGTCGCGCCGGGCGGCGACCACACGATCGTCATCGGCGAGGTCGCGGCGCTCGGCGCGGGCGACCCCGGAGCCGGGCCGCTGATCTGGCACCGCGGCCGCTACGTCGGCCTCACAGCACCCCCGCACCCCTGAGCCCGAGCACGACCACGACGCCCATCGCCGCCGCCATCACGCCGAGCTCGCGCCGAGCGATGGCGAGCACGACGTCGCGCTGGACCGCCTCGGGCTCGTCGCCCACCTCCGCGGCGCGCGCGTAGCCGCGCGCCTCGAGCACGGTCTCCGCCGAGGCGACGCGCAGCTGCTCGGCCGCGAAGGACACCGCCGCGGCGATGAGCCCGTATGCGTACTGGAGGTCGCGACCGCGCTCGCCGGCGCCGAGCAGGAGCGCCGCGCCGAGCACCGCCGCGAGCAGCACGACGACCTGGGCGGCCCGTGCCAGCGGCCAGAAGGCCGCGCCCGTCCTCGTGCGCCAGAGGTCGACCGCACCCCGGGCGGCCGCGACGAGGGCCACCGCGCTCATCGCGACGCAGACACCCTCGTAGAGCCCGGTCACGCGCGCGGGCTCGTGCGGTCGGGCACTAAGTAACAACGTGTCACAAGCGCGGTTCCCCCGGTGATATAACGCAGCGTGAGTGCTCCGAACCTACTTTCCCGCGATCGTCTTCCTCCTGCTCGGCGGCGGGATCGGCGCGACGTTCGCGGTGCTGAACTCCCGTCTCGGCCCGCGCACTCGGCGGCGGACGGAGTCCAAGCACAACCCCTACGAGTGCGGCCTGCCCTCGGAGATCAAGCAGGGGTTCCGCTTCGGCATCTCGTTCTACCTGATCGCGATGCTGTTCATCCTGTTCGACATCGAGGTGGTCTTCCTCTACCCCGTGGCCGTCCAGCTCCGGGCCTTCGGGTCCTTCGCGATGGTCGAGACCGTCGTCTTCGTCGCGCTGCTGTTCGTGGCCTTCGCCTACGTCTGGCGCCGGGGCGCGCTCGAATGGCGCTGACCCGCGAGAAGCTCGGCGGCGAGGGCGACGACTTCCGCGCGCGACAGCTAAAGGCGCGCGACCTGCTGCGCGGCGAGCTCGACGGGGACGACCTCGAGGCCTACGTCCAGGAGCGCGTGATCACCACGACGCTCGAGAAGGCGTCGAGCTGGGCGCAGGGCAACTCGCTCTTCCCGATGACCTTCGGGCTCGCGTGCTGCGCGATCGAGATGATCACCACCGTCGCCGGCCGGCTCGACATCGCCCGCTTCGGCTTCGAGGCCTTCCGCGCCTCCCCGCGCCAGGCCGACCTGCTCATCCTCTCGGGTCGCGTCTCGATCAAGATGGCGCCGGTCGTACGCCGCATCTACGACCAGATGCTCGAGCCGAAGTGGTCGATCGCGATGGGCGCCTGCTGCTCCTCCCAGGGCGTCTTCAACAACTACGCGATCGTCCCAGCCGACAAGTTCATGCCGGTCGACGTCCACGTGCCGGGCTGCCCTCCGCGCCCGGAGGCGCTGATGCACGGCATCCTCCAGCTCCGCGACCTGGTCCAGGGCGATCCGAGCGCGGGCTGGCGCGACCGCTACGGCGCCGAGGGCACCGAGGAGGTCCTGCCCGCCCACGAGGACGACGACGCGGTGAACGTCTTCGGCGAGGACGCCCACCGTGCCTGACCAGACGGGGCTGGAGCTGCTCGCCGGCGAGCTGCGCGACGCGGACGCGCACGCGGTCCTCGACACGACCTGGTTCCGCGAGCGCGCGGAGATCCTCGTCGCGCCGGCGGCCGCCCACGCCGCGCTGGAGCACCTCAAGCGGAGCGGCTACTCCACGCTGGCCTCGCTCCACGGGGTCGACTACCTCCCGGAGGAGCCGCGCCTCGGCGTGGTCTACGAGCTGCTCGACATGTCCGCGGTGGACCGGATCTCGGTGAAGACCCGCGTCCCGGTCGACGCGCCCGAGGTGGCGAGCGTCGTCGACCTCTGGCCCGGGGCGAACCACCCCGAGCGCGAGGTCTACGACATGTTCGGCGTGCGCTTCCCGGGGCATCCCGACCTCCGCCGCATCCTCATGCCCGAGGACTACGAGGGCCACCCCCAGCGGCGCGACTTCCCGGTGGGCGGCGAGCCGATCCTCTTCACCTACAACGAGGACAAGGTCCCGAGGTGGTTCGAGTGAGCCACCTCTCCGACTACCGCCGCATGGAGGAGTCGATCACGCTCGCGCCGCTCGAGACCACCGAGCGGACCGAGCAGGAGCTGCTGACGCTCAACATCGGGCCCCACCATCCGGCCACCCACGGCGTGCTGCGGCTGCTGGTCACGCTCGAGGGCGAGGTGGTGCGCGACCTCAAGCCGATCATCGGCTACGTCCACACCGGGATCGAGAAGACCTGCGAGGACAAGGCCTACTGGAAGGCCATCCCGTGCATCGAGCGGATGGACTACCTCGCCTACTTCTTCAACGCGATGGCCTTCTGCGGCGCGGTGGAGACGATCGCCGAGATCGAGGTGCCGCCGCGCGCGCAGTACCTCCGCGTGATCCACATGGAGCTCAACCGGATCATGAGCCACCTCGTGTGGCTCGGGACCAGCGCCCTGGACCTCGGGGCGATCTCGATGCTCTGGTACTGCTTCCAGGAGAAGGAGACGATCCTCGACCTGTTCGAGATGTCGACCGGGCAGCGCATGCACACGCGCTACATCCAGGTCGGCGGGGTGATCGAGGACATCCCGGTCGGCTTCGCGGACAAGGTGCGCGAGTACTGCCGCCAGATGCCGAGCCGCGCCGACCAGTACGCCGACCTGCTGGAGAAGAACCAGATCGTGCTCCAGCGCCTGCGCGGCACCTGCCCGCTCGACGAGGAGACGCTGCTCGGGCTCGGGGTCACCGGCCCCCTGCTCCGCGCGACCGGCAACCCCTGGGACCTGCGCAAGGCCCAGCCCTACTCGAGCTACGAGGACTTCGACTTCCGGATCCCGGTCGGCACCGTCGGCGACAACTACGACCGCTACCGCGTGCGCCACGCCGAGATCTACGAGTCGGTGAAGATCATCGAGCAGGCGCTCGACGGGCTCCCCGAGGGCGACTTCATCACGCCCGACCGCAAGTACTCGCTGCCCCCGCGCCACGAGCTGGCCACCTCGATGGAGGCGCTGATCCACCACTTCAAGCTCGTGACCGAGGGCTTCCGCCCGCCACCGGGCGAGGCGTACTTCCCGATCGAGGGGCCGCGCGGCGAGCTCGGCTGCTTCGTGCGCTCCGACGGCTCGGCCAAGCCCGCGCGGGTGCACATGCGCGACCCGTCGTTCGTGAACCTCCAGGCCGTCGCGCCGATGGTCCGCGACTCCTACATCGCCGACCTCATCGCGACGCTGGCCATGCTCGACCCGGTGCTCGGGGGCATCGACCGATGACCGAGGTCGCCCGCTTCACCCACGGCTCGCGCATCCCCGGCTGGGACGACGCGGCCGATCTCGAGAAGGCGCCTGCCGGCGTCCCGGACCCGGCGATCACCGAGGTGCCCGCCGAGCTGCGCGAGGCCATCGAGGCGGCGATGGCCCTCTACCCGGACCGCCGCTCGGCCGCCATCCCCGCGCTCCACGCGGCCCAGGAGCACCACGGCTGGTGCTCGCCCGAGGCGATCGAGCAGGTCGCTGCGGTGATGCGGGTGACCCCGGGCGAGCTCACCGCGGTCGCCACCTTCTACGACATGTTCGAGACCGTCCCGGTGGGCGCGCACGCCGTGTACGTCTGCACGAACATCTCGTGCTCCCTGCACGGCGCGGACGACCTGTACGAGGCGATGCTCGCCGCCGCCGGGGACGATGCGGGCTTCAACGTCCGCTCCTTCGAGTGCCTCGGCGCGTGCGACATCGCGCCGATGGCGTCGGTCGACGGCGTCTACCTCGGGCCGCTGGAGCTCGCCGACGCCGAGCGGATCGTTGCGGACGTCCGCGCCGGCCGGCCGCCGGTGCCGGAGAAGGAGCTCGTCCGGCGCGCCTGCGCCGACCCGGGCGTGACGACCGCCTCCGGCCCCGACGCGGAGGCCTGAGCCCGATGGACAAGCTGCTCTTCCGCGACATCGACGAGCCCGGCCTGAACACACTCGAGATCTACGAGCGCCGGGGCGGCTACCAGGCGCTGCGCGACGCGCTGAAGCGCCGCCCCGATGAGGTGCTCGACCAGCTCCTGGCCTCGCGCCTGCGCGGCCGCGGCGGGGCCGGGTTCGAGATGGGCAAGAAGGCCTCGTTCCTGCCCAAGGGGACGATGGACAAGTACCTCGTCTGCAACGCCGACGAGTCGGAGCCCGGGACCTTCAAGGACCGCGAGCTGATGCAGAAGAACCCGCACCAGCTCATCGAGGGAATGATCATCGCCGCCTACGCCGCCGAGGTGAACCGCTCGTTCATCTACATCCGCGGCGAGTACGCCGAGCAGGCGGACATCCTCGACGCCGCGATCGTCGAGGCCGAGCGCGCCGGCTACCTCGGCGACCGCATCCTCGGCTCCGAGCTCACGCTCTCGCTCGTGCTGCACCGCGGGGCCGGGGCCTACATCTGCGGCGAGGAGACCGGGCTGCTCGACTCGCTGGAGGGCAAGCGCGGCAACCCGCGGCTGAAGCCGCCCTTCCCTGCGAACCAGGGCCTCTACCAGGGGCCGACGCTGATCAACAACGTCGAGACGCTCTCCACCGTGCCCGCGATCGTCCGGATGGGCGGCGACGCCTACGCCGCGATCGGCGTGGAGAACTCCAGCGGGACGAAGCTCGTCTCGATCTCCGGGCACGTGCGACGCCCCGGCAACTACGAGGTCGTGCTCGGCACCTCCTCGCGCGAGCTGATCTACGACCTCGCCGGCGGCCCGCCGGAAGACCGCGGGATCAAGCTCTGGTTCCCCGGCGGCTCCTCCTCGCCGGTGCTCACCGCCGACGATCTCGACCTTTCCTACGACTTCGACACGCTGGCCAAGGCGGGCTCGATGCTCGGCTCGGGCGCGATCATCGTCGTGGACGACGCCACGCCGGTCGTCGACGTCGCGCTGAAGCTGGCGAAGTTCTACCGCCACGAGTCGTGCGGCAAGTGCACCCCGTGCCGCGAAGGCACGAACTGGACCGTGCGGATGCTCGAGCGGATCGACGCCGGCGAGGCGACGCCGATGGACCTCGACATCATGGCCTCGGTCCAGGATCAGATCATCGGCCACTGCCTGTGCGTGCTCGGCGACGCGATGGCGATGCCGATCTCCTCGATGGTGGCGAAGTTCCGCCCCGAGTTCGAGGCGCACATCGAGGCCGCGCGCGAGCGCCACGGGCTCAGCGCCGCGATCCTGTCGGCCGCGGTCCCCCAGCCGGCGCTGGCCCGGTAGCGCGCACGATGCCGCGCCCGCAACCCACGCCGGTGACGCTGACCATCGACGGCCGCGAGGTCCGCGCGACGGAGGGCGCGATGCTCGTCGACGGCGCCAAGCAGGGCGACATCGAGATCCCGTACTTCTGCTACGAGCCGAAGCTCGGCCCGCCGGTCGGCGCCTGCCGGATGTGCCTGGTGGAGATCGAGGGGATCCCCAAGCTTCAGACGGCCTGCTCCACGCCGGTGAAGGACGGCATGGTCGTCCACACCCAGACCGCGCGCGTGAAGGCGGCGCAGGAGTCGGTGGTCGAGTTCCTGCTCATCAACCATCCGCTCGACTGCCCGGTCTGCGACAAGGGCGGCGAGTGCCCGCTCCAGGACATCAGCTACGGCTGGGGCGGCGGCACGAGCCGCTTCATCGAGCCCAAGCGCCACTTCGAAAAGCCGCTCGCGCTGAGCCCGCTCATCGCGATCGACCGCGAGCGCTGCATCCTCTGCTACCGCTGCGTGCGCTTCTCCCAGGACGTCGCCGAGGACCATCAGCTCGTGCTGCACGAGCGTGGCTACCACACCTACGTCGGCACCTTCGACGGGCACCCCTACGTCGCGCCGTTCAGCGGCAACATCATCGAGCTCTGCCCGGTGGGCGCGCTGACCTCGCGGCCCTACCGCTTCCGCGCGCGCCCGTGGGACATCGAGGGCGCCGGCTCGGTGTGCACGCTCTGCCCCGCCCAGTGCAACGTCACCCTCACCGTGCGCGACGACCGCGTGCTGCGCGTGCTGACCCGCGACCACGACGGCAATCCGGGCGTGGACGACGGCTGGCTGTGCGACAAGGGCCGCTTCGCCTACCAGTCCTTCCACGTCGAGGAGCGCATCGTTGAGCCGCTCGTGCGCGAGGGCGACGCGCTGCGCGCCGTCTCCTGGGAGCGCGCGCTCGACGCGGCCGCGGCGATCGCCCGCCACGCGGGCCGGGCCGGCGCGCTCGTCGGCGGGCAGGCGACGAACGAGGAGGCGTTCCTGCTCCAGCGCCTCTTCCGCGAGGGCCTGGACTCGGGCGACATCGACAGTCGCGCCGGCGGCGGCGTGCCGCTCGAGCTCGAGCGCGCGCTCGCGGCCCCCGCGCTCCAGGCGAGCGTGCCCGACCTCGAGTTCGCCCACAGCGTCCTGCTCGTCGACTGCGACCCGGTCGACGACGCGCCGATCCTCGACCTGCGGATTCGCAAGGGCGTACGGCGCCACGCCGTGGCGCTGTCGGTGGCGAGCGCCCGGCCGACGGCGCTCGACGCCAGCGCCCACCACGCCCTGCGCCACGCGCCCGGCGCCGGCGAGGCCTTCCTCGCCGCGCTCGACGCTGCGCTCGGCGGCCCGGGCGACGCCCGCGCCCGCGCGGACGCCGCCGGCCTCGACGCCGAGGCCGTCGCGTCGCTGGCCGCGAGCCTGCGCGACGGCGGCGAGGATGTGGTCATCGCCTACGGGGAGCGCCTCGGCGCGGGTCCGCGCGGGCCCCACGCGCTGCGCGCGCTGCTGAACGTCGCCCACCGCCTCGGCCTCGACACCGGGCGGGCCGGCGCCGGCCTGCTCGCGGTGCCGGCCGGCGCGAACGGCCGCGGCGTCCGCGAGGCCGGGGCCTCGCCGACCGCCGGCCCCGGTCTCGTCGAGCCGGCGGCGCGCGGGCGCGACGCGGCGGCGATCGCCCGGGCCGTCGAGGACGGCGAGATCACCGCGCTCTGGCTGCTGCGCGCCGACCCGCTGCGCAGCCACCCCGACCAGGCACGCTGGCGGGCCGCCCTCGCGCGCGCGGGACTCGTCATCACCCACGAGTCGGTCATGACCGAGGCCGTCCGCGAGCACGCGACCGTCGTCTTCCCGGCCGAGGCCTACGCGGAGAAGGCGGGCACGGTCACCCATCCGGACGGGCGCCTGCAGCGCCTGCGCCCCGCGATCGGCCACGCCGGCGACGTGCGTCCCGAGTGGCAGGTGATCGCCGAGGTGGCGCGACGCGCCGGACTCGACCTCGGCGTGTCCACGCCCGCGGAGGCCACCGCACAGTTCGTCGCCGCCGTCCCCTTCTTCGCCGGGCTCACGCTCGAGGACATCGGCGGCCGCGGCGTGCGCTGGAACGAGCGCGAGGCCGCGACCGCCGTCCCGGCCGGCGCAGCCGCCCCCTTCGAGCTCGACGACCCGCCCGTCGCGGCCGGAGCGAACGGCTCGCTGCGCCTCGGGACGTTCCGCTCGATCTGGGCCTCACCCGAGGTCGAGATCTCCCCCGCGCTCAAGTTCCTCGCGCGCGGGCCGTCCGCCGAGCTCGCGCCGGCCGACGCGCGGCGCCTCGGCCTCGCCGACGGCGAGACGGTCGAGGTCGGCTCCAACGGCACGCGGGTGCGGGCCAGCGTCGCGCTGCGCGCGAGCGTTCCCGTCGGCTCGGTGTTCCTCGAGACGGGCTTGGCCGAGGGGTCGGCCACCGCGCTGGAGGGCGAGGACGACGGCGCCGCGCTGGTGGAGATCCGGCCCGCCTCATGACCGCCGCGCTGAACCCCGTGCTGGCGCAGATCGGCTACTCCGAGCCGATCTGGATCATGATCATCAAGGCGATCGTGATCTTCGCGATCGGCCTGAACCTCATCCCCGTCGTCCTGATGGCCGAGCGCAAGATCATGGGGCGCATGCAGGGCCGCTACGGGCCCAACCGGGTCGGGCCCTACGGGGCGATCCAGCCGATCGCCGACATCTTCAAGCTGCTCAACAAGGAGCAGTTCCGCCCGACGACCTCCATCGGCCTCCTCTACGCCGTCGCGCCGGCCCTGTCGATGATCACCGCGATCGCCACCCTGGCGATCATCCCCTTCGGGCCGGTGGTCGACATCTGGGGCACGCCGGTCGGCCTCTACGGGATCGACGTCTCGATCGGGATCCTCTACGCCTTCTCCTTCGGCGCGGTCGCCTTCTACGGCCTCATGCTCGGCGGCTGGGCCTCGGGCTCGAAGTACTCGTTCCTGGGCTCGATGCGCGCCGCGGCGCAGCTCATCTCCTACGAGGTCGCGCAGGGCATGGCGATCGTCGGGGTGATCATGACCGCGGGGACGCTCTCGCTCGTGAGCATCGTCGAGCACCAGGCGGGCATGTGGTACATCGTCCCGCAGATCGTCGGCTTCATCGTCTTCATGGTCGCGAGCTTCGCCGAGACCAACCGCGCGCCGTTCGACCTCACCGAGGCCGACGCCGAGCTCGTCGGCGGCTACAACACCGAGTACGGCGGCGGGCGCTTCGCCTCCTACTACTTCGCCGAGTACCTCAACGTGATCATCGTCTCGGCGCTCGCGACGACGCTGTTCCTCGGCGGCTGGAACCTGCCCTTCGGGATCGACCCGCCGCAGTGGGTCGACCCGTTCGTCGTGCTGGCGAAGATGTTCATCTTCATCTTCTTCTTCATCTGGATCCGCGCGACGCTCCCGCGCCTGCGCTACGACCAGCTCATGTCGCTCGGCTGGAAGATCCTGCTGCCGATCGCGACGCTCAACACCCTGGTGACCGCGATCGTGGTGGTGTCCTGATGGCCTCGAGCCCGGCCGACGACGTCGTCGAGGTGCAGCGCGGGCCGCGACCGGGGCCGGCGAGCGGGGCCTACCGCGCGTTCGGCGAGACCCTGCGCGGGCTGAAGACGACGTTTGCGCGCATCGTCGAGGGGCCGGTGACGATCCAGTACCCCGAGGAGAAGGTGCCGGTCTACCCGCGCTTCCGCGGGCGCCACAAGCTCCACCGCTTCGAGGACACCGGGCTGGAGAAGTGCGTGGGCTGCTCGCTGTGCGCCGCCGCCTGTCCGGCCGACTGCATCCGCGTCGTCGCCGCCGAGAACACGCCGGAGCACCGCGTCTCGGCCGGCGAGCGCTACGCCGCGGTGTACGAGATCAACATGTCGCGCTGCATCTTCTGCGGCTACTGCGAGGTCGCCTGCCCCTTCGACGCCATCACGATGGGGCACGACTACGAGCTCTCGGACTACAACCGCGGCGACCTGATCTTCACCAAGGAGATGCTGCTCGCCGAGTCGCTGGAGCGAACGCCGCTCCGGTCCGAGGGCGAGTAGCCTGCCGCCCCGATGTCGGCGGTCATCTTCTTCATCGCGGCGACCATGGCCGTGGCCGGCGCGATCGGGGTCATCACGGTCCGCAACCCGTTCTACGCGGTGCTCGCGCTCGTCAGCCACCTGCTCGCGCTGGCCGCGCTCTTCCTCCTGCTCGAGGCGCAGTTCGTCGCCGCGGCCCAGGTGGTCATCTACGCCGGCGCGGTCATGGTGCTCTACGTCTTCGTCGTCGCCTACGTCGGCGGCGAGCAGAGCCCCGGGCTGGCCGAGAGCACCGGCGCGCTGAGGATCCTCGCGCCGATCTTCGCCGGCGTGCTCTTCGTGGAGCTCGCGGTGGCCACGCTCGGCTCGGGCCTGAAGGCGATCGACACCCACGGCGTGAAGCTCGGCGCCGGCTACGGCTCGCCCGGCCAGATCGGCGAGCTCTTCCTCACCCGCTTCCTGCTGCCCTTCGAGCTCGCGTCGATCCTCCTGCTCGTCGCCGCCGTCGGCGCCGTCGCGCTGGCCCGGCGCCGCCGCGGCCTGGACCTCGCCGACGAGCCGGTCGATCCCGACGCCTACCGCACCGCGCGCCCCGTCTACACCGGGACGATGGCGGAGGCGGTCGGCGACCGGAGCTTCGCGACCGAGGACGAGGAGGAGGAGCGCGAGACCCCGACGCCCGCCGGCCACGGCGGCGGCTGGTAGCCCGTGAACATCGGCTGGTACCTCGTGGTCTCCGCGCTGGTCTTCTGCATCGGCGCGGCCGGCGTTTTGACCAAGCGCAACCCGCTCGTCGTCCTGCTCTGCCTGGAGCTCATGCTCAACGCGGCCAACCTGTCGCTCATCGCCTTCGGGCGGATGTGGGGCAACGGCGACGGCCAGATCTTCGCCATCGTCGTGATGGTCGTGGCCGCGTGCGAGGTCACGATCGGCCTCGGGCTCATCGTCGCGATCTACCGCCGCAACCTGCCGGTCGACGTGGACGAGCTGCGCGAGCTCCAGGGATGAGGCCGTGAGCGCGACGACCTCGGCCTGGCTCGTCCTCGCCTGCCCGCTGGCCGGGATGGTGCTCGTCGGCGCGGGCTTCCGGATCTGGCCCGGGCGCGTCGCGGGGTACGTGGGGACGCTGGCGATCGCGGCGAGCTTCGTCTTCGCGCTCATCACCTTCCTCAAGCTGGAGGACCGGCCCGCGGACCAGCGCCAGCTCACCTCCTCGCTGTGGGACTACGCGAAGACCACCGGCCTGGACGCGCAGCTCTCCATCCTCGTCGACCCGCTCTCGGTGATGATGATCCTCGTCGTCACCGGCGTCTCGACGCTGATCCACTTGTACTCGACCGCGTACCTCGACGCCGACCGCGGGTACTCGCGGTTCTTCGCCTACCTCAACTACTTCGTCTTCTCGATGCTGCTCCTCGTCCTGGCGGGGAACTTCCTGCTGCTCATCGTCGGCTGGGCGTTCGTCGGCGCGGCCTCCTACCTGCTGATCTCCTTCTGGTACCGGCGCACGACGGCGACGCGGGCGGGGATCAAGGCCTTCGTGATCAACGTCGTCGGCGACGTCGGCCTCGTGCTCGGGACGTTCATCCTGCTCAAGGACACCGGCGCGGTCGACTTCCTCGCGGTGTTCCGCCGCGCGCCGGAGGTCTACGGCCACAACGACGGCGCACTCGTGGCGGCGTGCGTCCTGCTGCTCGTCGGGGCCTTCGCGAAGTCCGCCCAGATCCCCCTGCACACGTGGCTCCCCGACGCGATGGAGGGCCCGACGCCCGTCTCGGCCCTGATCCACGCGGCGACGATGGTCACCGCAGGCGTCTACCTCATCGCGCGCTGCCACCCGCTCTTCCTCCAGGCGCCGACCGCCGGGGACGTCGGCGCGGTCGTCGGCCTCGTGACGCTGCTCATCGCCGGGACGATCGCGCTGGCCCAGACCGACCTCAAACGCGTCATCGCCTACTCGACGATGTCCCAGATCGGCTACATGATCATGGCCGTCTCGGCCGGGGCCTACTGGGCGGGGATGTTCCACCTCATGACCCACGCCTTCTTCAAGGCGCTGCTGTTCATGGCCGCCGGGTCGATCATCGGGGCGATGGCCGGGGTCCAGTCGCTCGACCGGATGTCGGGCTTCCGCAAGGCGCTGCCCTTCACGTTCGCCTGCTTCGTGGTCGGCGGCCTCGCGCTCGCGGCCTTCCCGCCGTTCTCCGGCTTCTTCTCCAAGGACGACCTGCTCGGCTACCTGGCCACCGAGGGGGGCTGGCGCTGGATCCTCTACGTCGGCGGCTACCTCGGCGCGTTCCTCACCGCGATCTACACCTTCCGGATGATCTTCCGAGCCTTCTGGGGCGAGCCGTGCCCCGAGGCGCGCGAGCTCGAGGACGGGCATCTCCGTCACGCCGAGACGCCGACCAACCCCGCCGACGGCTCGGTCGAGGACACCGGCGTCGGCTTCCCGGGCCCCGAGCACGTCATCGCCGAGCGGGAGTGGGCGATGAAGCTGGCGATGGGGATCCTCGCCGTGCTCGCCGCCGTCGCCGGGATCATCCAGATCCCTGACGTCACCGACGCGATCTCGAAGTTCCTCGACCCCGCCTTCGCCGACGACGCCCGCTTCGACCTCGCCGAGCCGGACTGGATCACGATCCTCGGCTACGGGCTCTCGATCCTCGTGGCCGGTGGCGGGATCGCGCTGGCCTGGTGGATCTGGGTCAAGCGACCCGGCACCTCGGCGCGGCTCATCGCCCGCTTCCCCGCCGTCCACCGCCTGCTGGTGAACAAGTGGTACTTCGACGAGGCGATCGACATCCTCGTCGTGCGGCCCGCGCTCGCCGTCGGGCGCTTCTCGCAGCAGACCTTCGAGCGCGTGGTGGTCGACGGGGCGATCGTCGGCGCCCCGGTCGGCGTGGTGCGCGCCTCCTCGGCCGCGGTCCGCGCGATCCAGAACGGCTTCGTGCGCTCCTACGTCGCGCTGCTGCTGCTCGGCCTCGGCGGCGTCGCCCTCTACTTCCTGGTCTCGAGCTCGTGACGCTCTCGATCCTCCTCTGGCTCCCGCTCGCCGTAGCGCTGCTCGCGGCGCTCACGCCGGAGAAGGTCGCGCCGCGGGCGGCCTTCGCCGGCTCGCTGGTCACGCTCGGCGTGGCGATCTCCTTCCTCGCCCGGTTCGACCTCGGCGCCTCGGGAGACCTGCAGTTCGTCACCGACGAGGTGTGGATCCGCCAGCTCGGGCTGCACTACAAGCTCGGGATCGACGGGCTCAACCTCGCGCTCGTCGTGCTCGCCGCCTTCCTCTTCTCGATCGCGCTGCTCGCCGCGAACCTCCAGCACTGGGAGCGGCCCAAGCTCTTCTACTTCCACCTCGGGCTGGCGCAGAGCGGCGTGCTCGGCGCGTTCCTCGCCCAGGACGTGATCCTCTTCGTCGTCTTCTTCGACCTCATGTTCATCCCCTTCTACTTCCTCTGCGGGTCGTGGGGGACGGGCGACCGGGTGCGGGCGACGACGAAGCTCGTGATCTACACGCTCGTGGGCTCGCTGTTCATGCTCGCCGGGGCGATCGCGCTGGGGATCATCGCCGCGGGCGACTACGGGCGGCCCGTGACCTTCGTCGTCTCCGAGCTCCAGCGCCTGCCGCTGAGCCAGGACACGCAGGAGTGGATCTTCCTCTGCTTCGCCGCGGCGTTCCTGGTGAAGATGCCCTCGTTCCCCCTCCACGGCTGGATGCCGGACGCCTACCGGTCGATGCCGCTGCCCGCCCTGGCCATCTTCTCGGCGATCCTCTCGAAGGTCGCGGCCTACGGATTCCTGCGGATCGTCCTGCCGGTCCTCCCCGGGGCGAGCCGCCACTTCCAGGAGCTCATGCTGCTGATCGCGCTGGCCTCGGTCCTCTACGGGTCGGTCATGGCCTTCACGACCACCGAGACGAGGCTCGTGCTCGGCTACTCCTCGGTGGCGCAGCTCGGGTTCATCCTGCTCGGGGTGTTCGCGCTGCGCGGCGACGGCGCCCAGGGCGCGCTGCTCCAGATGCTCAACCACGCGCTCGTCGTGGTCCCGCTCATCCTCATCGTCGGCCTGCTCTCGGCGCGCTCGCGCGGGAGCGAGGACCTGCGGGACATGGGCGGGATCGCCACGCGCGCGCCGATCCTCGCCGTGCTCTTCCTCATTCTGGCGCTGGCCACGCTCGCGATGCCGGGCTCGGCGAACTTCGTCGGGGAGTTCCTCATCCTGCTCGGCGTGTTCAAGGCGAAGCTGGCGATCGCCGTCGTCGCCTTCGCCGGGGTGATCATGGCCTCGGTCTACATGCTGCGGATGTACATCCGCGCGATGCACAACCGGGTCGGCGAGCGGGTCGAGCCGCGCGAGCTGCGCTGGGGTGACGCCGCCGCGCTCGTTCCGGTCGTGGTCGTCATCCTCTTCCTCGCCTTCTACCCGCAGGCCGCGCTCGAGCGCTCCCAGCGCAGCGCGGCGGGCGCGGTGGCCGGGGTGCGCGGCGCCGGCCCGGCGGCGCTGCCCAAGCCCGGCGCGGCGACGGCCAACCTCGTCGGGCAGGCGCCGTGATCGTCGCCGCCGTCAAGGCCCCGCACATCGACTGGGCGGCGTTCTCGCCGTTCCTCGCGCTGGTCGCCGGCGGGATCGTCGTGCTGCTCGCCGGGCTCTTCAGCGCGCGGGCGATCCGCCAACAGGTCGTGCCGCTGCTCACCGTGCTCGCCCTGCTCGCCGCCGCGGGGCTGACCATCTGGCGCTGGGGCGAGAACGCCTCGATCCTTTCGGGCGCGCTGCGGGTCGACGACTTCGCGCTCTTCCTCGGCCTGCTCTTCCTCGTCGCCGCGCTCGCCGCCGTGCTGCTCTCCTGGCGCGACTCGGCCCCGCGGGAGATCGGCCACGGCGAGTACCACGCGCTGCTGCTCTTCACGGTCCTCGGGATGCTCGTGCTCGTCGCGGCGACGAACACCGTGACGCTGTTCGTCGGCCTCGAGCTGCTCTCGGTCAGCCTCTACGTGCTCTGCGCGGCGGAGCTGCGGACCGAGCGCTCGCTGGAGTCCGGCCTCAAGTACCTGATCATCGGGAGCGTCGGGGCGGCGACGCTGGTCTACGGCCTCGCGCTGATCTACGGCGCGACGGGTTCGACGCAGTTCGAGGTGATCGGCCGGGAGATCTCGCGGAGCGGGATCCTCGGCGACCCGCTGCTGCTCACCGGCATCGGCCTGGCGGTGGTCGGCCTCGCGTTCAAGACGAGCGTCGCGCCCTTCCACCAGTGGACGCCGGACGTCTACGAGGGCGCGCCGACGCCGATCACGGCGTTCATGGCGGTGGCGACCAAGGCGGCCGCGCTCGGCGTCTTCCTGCGTTTCTTCGACGTCGCCGTGGTGTCCGAGCAGGACGTGTGGGCGCCCGCGCTGGCGGCGTTGGCCGCGATCACGATCGTGGTCGGGAACGTCGGTGCGCTGGGCCAGTCCTCGCTCAAGCGGATGCTCGCCTACTCCTCGGTGGCGCAGGCCGGGTACATGCTCGGTGGGATCGTGGTCGGCACGCGGCTCGGCCTGGAGGCGATGGTCTTCTACCTCGCCGTGTACCTGGCGATGAACCTCGCCGCGTTCGCGGTGATCATCGCCCGCGAGCAGGAGGGCGGCGAGGGCGACGACCTCGCCGGGTTCGCGAACCTCGGGCGCACCCGGCCGGTGCTCGCCTGGTCGATGACGATCGCGATGCTCTCGCTGGCCGGGATCCCGGCCACGGCCGGCTTCATCGGCAAGCTCTACCTCATCCAGGCGTTGGTGGACGGCGACTACACCTGGCTCGGCGTGATCATCGTCATCGGCTCGATGATCTCGCTCGGCTACTACCTGCGGGTGATCGCGACGATGTGGATGCCCTCGGCGGCGGACGAGTCGGTCGGGGTGACCGGCGGCGACGTCGGAGGCCCGGGCGCGCCGCGACCCGTCATCGCCGGCGGCTCCGCCGAGGCCGACCCGGCGCGCGCGCACCCCGAGGTCGTCGCCGTCGCCGTCCTTTTCGCCGCGGCGAGCATCGTCTTCGGGATCGTCCCGAGCCCCCTGCTCCACCTCGCGGCCGACGCCGGCCGGGCAATCGGCGGGATCTTCTAGGCGTCCCGTCCGCGGTAACTGTCGTCCTGCGACCGGAAGCGCGGACGCGATGGTCCGCCGACGCTCAGCTACTCTCAGCGGCCGCCAACGCCTGCTCCCGCGTGCCGAAGTTCTCGAAGTGGACGATCCTGCCCTC
>JBBSBL010000023.1:0-35876 GCA_038251325.1 Solirubrobacterales bacterium
AGAGGAAAACCGGAGACCGGCCCCGAGTTGCGCGGGCTCGCGGAGATGTCCGCGCTCCGACCAGCCGGGTCGGCTTGCCATACTGCGATCGCCGTCCTGGGGGCGTAGCTCAGTTGGTTAGAGCGCCGGCCTGTCACGCCGGAGGTCGCGGGTTCGAGTCCCGTCGCTCCCGCTTCCACGAAGCCCTGCTGTTGGCGCATTCGGTCGTTGAGATGCACAACGCCACACCTCGCACATCGGCGGGTGCACGGACGTGGAGTTGGCCGCGGTCAGGACTTCGCGCGCGCCCGCGAGCGGGCTCCCTTCTTCGCCGCTGCGCTGCGCGCCGCGGCCTTGCGCTTGCGAGTCCGCGCGGCCTTCTTCGCCGAAGCGGAGCGCTTGCCCGGACCGCCGGTGGCGCGGTCCTCGAGCTCGGCGGCCAAGCCACGCAGGTCGCGCGCGATGCTCTTGACCCGCTTGGTGGCCTTCTTGCCGCCGGGCGCGGCGGCGACCGCGCTGGATGCGGACTTGGCGACGCGCTTGCGCACGCCGTTCTTGCGCAGGCGGTCGAACAGATCCTGGTCGCGACGCTTTGCCATGGTGACCTCTCGATCGACGGTGGGCTGGTGCACGGGGAGCTACTCGCTCATGCTCGGTCTGAATCGGCACGGCCCGCTTGGGCGCCGCGACTCGCGCCACTCGAGCGCGGACCGCGGCAGGCGCGCCGTCAGCGGTGCTTCCCGGCGCAGCGCACGAGGGGTCTGGCCCTCGTGCGAATCCAGGCGGCAATCGGAGGGTGCCGGCCGGCAGGCCGCTGGTCGCCGCGCTCACGCGCCCGTCTCGAGCAGCCCGTGGTCGAGCGCGTAGCGCACGAGTTCGGCGCGGGTGGTCCGGCGGAGCTTCTGCTGGATGTGGGCGCGATGGGTCTCGATCGTGCGCACCGAGAGGAACAGCTGCTCGGCGATCTCGGCGTTCGTGTGGCCCAGCCCAATGCGGCGCAGCACGTCGACCTCGCGTGGGGTGAGGTCGTCGGGCGGCCCGTCGAGCACGGCGGCGAGGGCGGCGCCGACGCGGGGATTGAGGTAGGTCCTGCCGTCGGCCGCGCGGGTGATCGCCTCGACGAGCTCGTCGTCGGCGGCCTCCTTGAGGACGTAGCCCACGGCCCCGGCGCGAAGCGCGTGGCGGGCGTACTGCGGGTCGTCCTGCATCGTGAGGACCACGATGCGGGTCCCGGGTGACACCTCGAGCGCGCGAGGGATCGCCTCCAGCGACGTGAGAGGCCCAGGCATGGTGAGGTCGAGCACGAGCACGTCGGGCTTGTGGCCGAGCACGGCGCGCACGGCGCCTTCGGCGTCGGAGGCCTCCGCGAGCACCTCGAGGCCGTCCTCGCGGTCCAGCAGCAGCCGCAGGCCGGCTCGGACGACGTGATGGTCATCGGCCAGGACGATCGTGGTCACGGCCTGTACGTTCCCACTCGCGCGGGAACGGGGGCCGGTAGTTCCCCGCAACTCCCCCCGGGCGGGTGACCGGGGCGTTCACTTCCACGGAGGCGCCCGGCCGGTGGCCGCGGATGCGGGCGACCTCGAGCTCTTCGACGGGCGGCGCGTGGCCGCTCGCGCGGTGGTCAGCCTGCCTCGGCTACTGGGTCCACGCGTCGCCGGGCTGACGCGCGGCCTCGCCTCGATCCGGCGTGCAGGTCCGAGAGCCGCCGGACGGCATCCCCCCGCGGGAGTCGGCGGCTCAACCCGTCGCGCGCGTCGCGCCGCGCTCGACGGCGCGCGCCGCCAGCCACGGCGCCAGCCAGCGCGAGGCGACCTTCGTCGGCGGCCACCAGAGCGGCTCCTCGGACACCAGGCACTCATCCTGAGACGAGCGGAGATAGCGCGGACCCCGGGGCGTGCGCAGCAGCCCGCGCAGGACCGGCTCGAAGGGCTCCACGCGCACGTCCGCCCCCGCGCCCGCGGCGATCCTCGTGGCCACCGCATGGCCGTGCTGGGCGGCGAGCCCGCCCTGCTTGATCGTCGCCGCGATGGCGTCTCCGGCTGCGTAGACGTGACGCCGGCCGCCGGCGCGGAACTGCCCGTCGACGATCATGAACCCGTCGTGGTCGGAGCTCACGCCCCGCAGGCGCGGCCCGGCGAGCACCGGCAGGTGCACGACGTGGTCGACCTCCAGCAGGCCGGCTGCGCCGAGGTCGACGGCGTCGTGCGCGGGCACGTCGCCCGCGATCCCGCAGACCGCCTCGACGCCGGCGGCCGCGAGCTCCGCGAGGGCCAGCTCGCCGGCGGGCGGACCGAAGGCCTCGAGCGGTGCGGCCTCGTGGGTGACGAGTACGACCCGCGACCCCGGCGCGGCGGCCGTGAAGGCCATCGCGATCTCGTAGGCGGGCAGCGTCCATCCCGCCGCCGGGGGGACGACGACCGCGAGGCGGCCGCCGGGCCGCCGGCGCAGGTCGGCGATCACGGCGTCCATGTCGTCGCGGCCCGCGCACGCCCCGTGGTCGTAGGCGGGATGGGAGAACGCGCCGACGGCGAGGACCACCGCGTCCCCGGGCAGCTCGGCGCCCGACTGCAGCTGCACGCCGTCGCCGTCGCCGGCACGAACACGATGGACGGCGTCGCGATGCAGCGTCACCCCCAGGTCGGCGGCGATCGCGTCGAGCGGCAGGGACGGCAGGCGTTCGGCCCCCAGGCGCGCGAGCACGCCGAAGGCCCGCAGCTCGAACGACTCGGTCGGGCTGACGAGCTCGACCCGAAGGCCGGAACCGGCCAGCGCCCGGAGCGCCACGACGGTCTCGAGCCCCGCCACGCCCGCCCCGCAGACGACGACCGAGCGGATCGCTGTTCCGGGCGCGTACATGCGCGGATCCTCGACGTGTCGCGACGTCCGGGCATCCGCCGATCACCCTCGTCACGGCGGTGGTAACCACGGACCCCAGTCGTTAGCGTGAGGTCGGCCCGATGGAGAGCTTCGACCTCGATCCCGGACGGCTCGCCCGCCTCATCGAGGTGGGGCGCGGTCTGCTCTCCGAGCTCGAGCCTGAGGTCGTGCTGGACCGGGTGCTCGAGACCGCGCGCGAGCTGACGGAGGCTCGGTACGCGGCGTTGGGGATCCTCGACGACGAGCGCCGCGAGCTCGCACGCTTCGTCACCCGAGGGGTGGACGACGCGACGCACCGCGCCATCGGCGAACTGCCCCGCGGACGCGGCATCCTGGGGGTGCTGATCGATGATCCGCGCCCCATGCGCCTGCACGACGTCGGCGTTCACCCGCGCTCCTACGGGTTCCCGCCGGGGCACCCGCCGATGCGCACGTTCCTCGGGGTGCCGATCGCGGTCCGCGGGCAGGCGTGGGGCAACCTCTACCTGACCGAGAAGGCCGGGGGCGAGGACTTCACCGGCGAGGACGAGGCCGCCGTGACGGTCCTCGCCGGCTGGGCGGCCGTGGCGATCGAGAACGCGCGGCTGTTCCGCGCCGCGCGCGCGCGGCGCGAGGAGCTCGAGCAGGCGGTGCAGACGCTGGAGGCCAGTGCGGCGATCGCGCACGCCGTCGGCGGCGAGACCGAGCTCGGCGGGGTTCTCGAGCTCGTCGCGAAACGCGGCCGGGCGCTCGTCGAGGCCCGCGACGTCCTGATCCTCCTGCGCGAGCGCGGCGACCTGGTCGTGCACGCCAGGGCCGGCTACGGCCCGCACGCCGAGCGCCGGCGCGTCGCGATCGCGGGCTCGACGCTGAGCACGGCGATGGGGGCAAGGGGGTCCGTGCGGATCGAGGACGTCGACAGCAACCTGCGCCCGCCCTCCGACGTCCTCGGCGTCCCCGACGCGTCGACGGCGCTCGTCGTCCCGCTCCTGTTCCGCGGGGAGGTGCTCGGGCTGCTCGTCGCGTTCGACCGCCTGACCGGCGACGGCCAGTTCACCCACCAGGACGAGCGCCTGCTCGAGGCGTTCGCGGTCCAGGCCGCGACCGCGGTGGCCGGTGCGCAGACCGTCCGAGCCGAGCGGTTGCGGCGCACGCTTCAGGGCGCCGAAGAGGAGCGCCGGCGCTGGGCGCGTGAGCTTCACGACGAGACGCTGCAGGGCCTCGCGGGGATCCGCATGCAACTGTCGCTGATCCAGCGCGAGACGGATCCGGACGAGATCCATGCCGCCGTGGGCAGGGCGATGGACGAGGTGACCGGCCAGGTCGAGAGCCTCCGCGCGATGATCAGCGAGCTGCGTCCCCCGGCGCTCGACGAGCTCGGGCTCGGGCCGGCCCTGACCTCGCTGGCCGAGCGCATGCAGCGCATCAGCGGGGTGGAGGTCGAGAGCGAGGTCGAGCTGGGCGAGGATCGCCTCCCCGCGGAGATGGAGACCACCGTCTACCGCATCGCCCAGGAGGCGCTCAGCAACGTCGTCAAGCACGCCGGCGCGCGGAGCGCACAGGTCGACGTGCGCCGCCGGAACGGCGCCGTGCGCTTGACCGTGGCCGACGACGGCGTCGGCGTGGGCGCGCGCGGCGAGCGCGCCGGCGGCTTCGGGCTCATGGGCATGCGCGAGCGCGTCGCGCTCGCCGGAGGGCAGCTCGACCTCGACGAGCCCGCGGACGGCGGCACGGTCGTGACGGCCAGCCTTCCGCTTGAGCGCTAGGAGGCCGCCCGCCGGTCAGCGCGCCGCGCCCGGGCGCGGGACGATCACCACGGCGGCCGCGGCGTCGTGGATCAGCCGGTCGCCGGTGCTTCCCAGTACGACGCGACGTCGCGGTCCGTGGCCCCGGGACCCGACGAACACCAGGTCGACGACGTTCGCGAGCCGGAGCAACTCGATCGCGGGGTCGCCGATGATCGTCTCGTCCGTGTGCTCGACGTCGAGGCGCCCGAGTGTGACGCGCAGGCGCTCCCGGGTCTGCTCACGGCCCGCCTCGCCCGTCTGGCCGATGCGGTGGGAGGCACGCAGGTCGAAGGGGGCGGCGTGAGGCGAGACCACGTGGCGCGCGCGAACCACCCCGCCGCACTCGGCGGCGAAGCCGGCGGCCCACCGCAGCGCGCTGTCGCTCTCGGCCGAGGCGTCCCAGCCGACCCCGACGACCGGACGGGGCGAGGACCGCCGCGCCTCCCGGGGCGCCACCATCACCGCAGCGGGTGCGCCGTGCAGGACGTCGCGCCCGGTGTCACCAGCCAAGACGCGGCCGACGGGGCCCCGCGACGATGAGCCCACGACGATCAGGTCCGGGTGCACCTCGTCGGCCACGCGGTGGATGCCGCGGCCGGGGGAGGGATCCATGGTGACCCAGGCCCGCGCGGTGACGTGCGCGGCGGCGAGCTCGGCGATCAGGCGCTCCTCGGCGTCGCGTCGATCGCCGGCCTCGGAGTCAGGCCGCAGCCCGCGATCGGGGATCGGCCGGGGGGGATGGACGTGCACCGCGGCGAGCGTCCCGCCGCCGAGCCGGCGCATCCGCTCGGCGGCGGCGAGGGCATCGCGCCCTCCGGCACTGCCATCGACGCCGACGAGGACGCGCGCGAACATGCCTCGACGCTAGGCGCGCCGCCTCTCGCCGGCATCAGGGCCGACTACTGACGCCGGCTGGCGTCCCGCGACGGAGCCGTCCAAGAACACCGTGGAGATCGAGACCAGCGAGGCCGCCATTGTGACCGACGGTTGCACTCTTGGTCCACCGGTGGTTGACTACGAGCCGTGAGCACCGTCGCGGCACCTTCCCGCCGTCGCAGTCCCCGCCGCGTTGCCCGGCGCGAGCGCGAGCGGGAGATCGTGCGCGTCACCCGGCTGCTGTTCGACGAGCGCGGCGCCCAGGAGGCGCGGATCGATCGCATCGCGCGCGCCGTGGGCGTGAACAAGGCGATCATCTACCGCAGCTTCGCGTCGAAGGACGAGCTCTTCGCGCTGACCGTGACCGACTACCTGCGCGAGCTCGCCGGGCGCCTTGACGGTCTCGAGGGCGACGAGTCGCGCGCGGCGCTCCGCGAGGCGTGCGAGCGCTACACGCGATTCTGCCTCGAGTACCCCGCCTTCCTCGACGGCGCGCTCTCGCTCACGCGCCAGCCGGCCGCGGAGCTGCGCGACAGCGTCTCCGACGCGGTGTGGCTGCGCCTCGGGCGCGCGATGGCCGCGTGCCTGGCGGTGCTCTCCGGGATCCTCGCCGCGGGCGCCGAGCGCGGCGAGTTCGCCGTCGCCGATGCGGACTTCGCCGCCAACCGCCTCTACGCCCAGGTGCTCGGCACGATGCACCTGGCGCGGGTCGGCGTCGGCGTCCGGGCCGCCGCGCCCGGCATCCCCGAGACCTTCGTGCTCGATCCCGAGCGCGTCCGCGCGGCCTGCGTCGAGGACGCGATGGCGATCGCGGGGGTGGCGTGATGGCCGCCCGCCGGCCCCGCCCCGATCGCGCCTCGACGGCGCCCCGCGAGGACAGCGTCCTCCTCCACGGCCACCGCTACGCCTACCGGATCGCCGGCTCGGGGCCGGCGCTCCTCCTCGTTCACGGCATGGCCGGGGACGCGGACAACTGGCGCGAGGTCGTCGGTCCGCTCGCCCGCACTCACACGGTCATCGTCCCCGACCTTCCCGGGCACGGGGCGTCGGGCTCCGGCGGCGGCGACTTCTCGCTCGGCGCGATGGCGACGGCGCTGCGCGACCTGCTCGTCGCGCTCGAAATCGACCGCGTCACGCTCGTCGGCCACTCACTCGGCGGCGGCGTGGGGATGCAGTTCTCCTACCAGTTCCCCGAGCGCTGCGAGCGCCTCGTGCTCGTCTCGAGCGGCGGCCTCGGGCCGGAGGTGAGCGCGATCCTCCGGGCGGCGGCGCTGCCCGGCTCCGAGCTCGTGATCGGGCTGAGCGCGGGCGTCGTCGGCTTCGCCCGCGCCACCCTGGGTCGCGGGCTGAAGCTGGCCGGCGTCGGGCCCTCCGCCGACCTGGACGAGGTGGCGCGCGGCTACGCGACGCTCACCGATCCCGAGCGACGCACCGCGTTCCTCGCCACCCTGCGCGGCGTGATCGACCCGCGCGGCCAGCGCGTCGACGCGCGCGTGCGCCTGTACCTCGCCCAGGCCGTGCCGGTGCTCATCATCTGGGGGGCCGAGGACTCGATCATCCCGGTGGCGCACGGCGAGGAGGCCCACACCGCGATCCCCGGCAGCCGGCTCGAGGTCTTCCCCGACTCCGGGCACATGCCGATGCTGGAGGAGCCCGAGCGGTTCGTCGCGGCCCTCGAGGCGTTCGTGGCCGAGACCGAGCCGGCACCGTTCGATCCGGACGTGTGGCGGAGCCTGATGCTCGACGGCACGGCGGCGTAGGGCACGCGGCGGCGGCCGCCCGCGACCTCACCGGCACCGCGCGAACTCCTCGAAAAAGCGCGTTCGCGCCACCGAGACGAAGCCGGGCGGCGGCGTGTTGTCGAAGGGCAGTGCGCCGCCCGACAGGGCGTAGCGGCGGAAGGGGAGCCCGCCGTCGACGTCGCCGAACACCGTCACGGCCACGCCGGACGAGAGCGGCGGCCCGGCCGGCCGGGCGCGCACGTCGCGCTCGTCCGCGTCGAGGCGCCAGCGCGTCGCGGGCACCAGGCGGAAGGTCGGGAAGGTCACCGGGCCGCAGCGCCGCGCGGCGCGGACCGCCGACGCGTCGAGCAGCGCGACGAGCGCGTCGTGGGCGTCGCGGTCGAGGCGGACCTCGCGCGGAAGCTTCCCGGCCGGCCCGCGCACGATGAGGCCGACGGCGCCGATCACCACCGCGACGCCGGCGAGGACGGCCCACGCCGTGCGCGCCCGCGACCCCGGCGGGAGGTCGAGGAAGCCGAGCAGCGCGTAGCCGGCGAACAGGGAGAGCGCGACGGCCGGGAGCAACAGGTAGCGCGGAAGCACCGACAGATCGAGCAGCCCGAGGCCGGCGATCGCGACGACTCCGGCCCCGAGGAGCGCGAGCGGGACGGCGAGGCGGCGCGGGCCGATCCGCCGCCATGCGAGTGCGAGGCCGAGCAGGCCGGCGAGCGCGACCGGGGCCCGCGCGGCGCCGCCGAAGAGCGTCGTCACCGCTACGCGCGCGGCGCCCAGCCCGGTGTCCTTCTGCGGCTCGATCTGGAGCGTGCGGGTGGCCGCGAGCGAGAAGAGCGCGTCACCGGTGACCGCGAGGTCGACCGCCATCCAGATCAGCGGCGCGGCGAACACGCCGGCGGCCAGCGAGATCCTCGTCCGCGTGTCCGCTTCGCGCCGGGCCGCCACGGCGTACGCCGCGGCGAGCAGCCACGCCTCGGGCCGCAGGAGGCCGGCGAGCACGAGCAGCGCCATCACCGCCCGGGGGGTCGCCCGGCGCTCGGCCGCGAGCACGCCGGCCCAGACCGCAACCGCGAGGAACCACACGTCGACGTAGGCGCGCAGGGCGTAGAGCAGGACCGTGAAGCTCGTGGCGAGGAACACCGCGGCGGCGACGCCCGGCCACGGCGACCGCACGGTGGCGGCGGAGAGCCGCACGAGCCCCCACGCGAGTGCGGCGAGCGCCCCGAGCGTGAGCAGCACGAGCAGACGGTCCCCGCCGCCGCCGGCCAGCGACGCGAGCGCCCCGATCGCCACGTAGAGCGGGTGCTGGGTCGGCGCCGCGTAGGCCTCGAACGACGGGGGCTCGCCGTGCAGCAGCTCCCGGCCCCAGATCAGGTGGTAGTAGGCGTCGTAGTTGGGGAAGGTCGGCGCGACGAGGAAGACCGCGAGTACGGCCAGCGCCAGCCCGCCGGCCGCGAGCGCGGCGCGCCGGCGGGACCCGCTCACGCCGCGACGGTCCCGGAGGCGACCGTCCGCTCCGGGGCAGCCGGCGCCCCACCGCGCGGCGCGAGCGCGAGCGCCGAGCCGACGGCGAGCAGCGCCCAGGCCAGCGGGTCCTCGAGGAACGCGGCGTAGACCAGCGTGTGGACGACGAGCGCGACGAAGGCGGCGGCGATCGCGGCGCGCGCCTTCACACCGCGCGCGCCGGCGAGCAACCGGGCCAGCGCGGCCGCGAGCAGCGCCAGGTACGCGAGCAGCCCGACCACGCCCTGCTCGGCGGCGACCGTGATCGGGATCGTGTGGGAGGCGGAGACGGCCTGGGCGGCGGAGCCGCGTCGCCGATCCCGGTAGACACGGGCGAACGAGCCCGACCCCCAGCCGAGCGCCGGGCGCTCGCTCCACAGCTCGAGGCCGCCGCTGACGAGATCGGCCCGGCCGCTCGAGTCCGCGTTGAGGCGGTCGAAGGAGCGCAGGTGGATCCCGGTCACCGACGGGGCGAGCGCGACGAACGCGACGCCGACGGCGGCGATCGCCGCGCCGACGGCCAGCACGCGGCGTGGACGCCAGCGGAGGGCGGCGAGCACGGCGAGCCCGGCGAGGAGGCCGACGAGGCCCGACTGCGACAGCGTCAGCACGAGGCCGCCCCACAGCACGGCGAGCGCTGCGAGGATCGCCGCGACCCAGCGCGGGCGCCGGGCGTCGAGCAGGACGGCCGCGAGCAGCAGCATGACCACGACGAGGAAGCGGCCGAAGATGTTCGGGTCGAAGAAGACCGAGTTGACGCGGAAGTAGGCGTGGAAATCGTTGGAGACGAGGAGCTTGGGGTTGAGCAGCAGCGTCTTGGTCGCGTACTCGACGAACCCGATGGCGGCGAAGACCAGCGCGAGGCCGGTGAGCAGGAGCAGGCAGCGGCGCAGCAGCTCGCCCGTCCAGGACACCCGCCGGAGCAGCACGAAGAGCACGGCGAAGGGGACGTAGAAGAAGACGACGTTCTGGAGCGCCTTGGAGAAGTCCGGAGACCAGGCGGCGGCGATCCCGTACAGCGCGAGGTACGCCGCGAGCGTCCACTCGAGCGCTCCCGGCCGGGAGGCCGGCGCGGACGTCGCCGCCGGCTCCGCGCGGACCACGTCCCACAGCCAGGCGGCCGCCGCGGCGCCGACGACGAGGTAGAGCGGCAGCAGGAGGTTCGCCGTGTTCCCGGCCGTCTCGAGCGGGACGCGAAACGGCACCGCCGCGACGGCGAGCAGCGGGAAGAGCGCCGGCCGGCGGCGCATGAGCGCGCCCAGACTCCCGACGAGCGCGAGGCCGACCAGCCCCAGCGCGAGCGCGGCGAGCGGGCTGCGGTGCGCGAAGCGCAGCTGCGGCGAGTCCCAGACGTCGGCCAGGAGGAGGGCCGGAGCGAGCACGAGCGCCCCGCCCGCCGCCGCGGCGCGAGCGCGCTCGGAACGGACCACGAGCGCGCACGCCGCAAGCAGCGCCGCGGCGACGACGCCGGCCTCGGGCAGCGGCCCGGCGAGCGCGGGAACGATCGACACGGCGCGCGGAGTCTACGCGCGCGCGGGGTCGCGGCGCCCGGGCGTCGGCTACCGTGTCGCGCCGTGACCGTCCGTCCGCTCGCGCTCGTCCTCGCCGCCGGCCTGCTCACCGCCGGCTGCGGCGGCACCCGCACCCCGGAGCAGTCCGGCGGCCCGAACGCCGTGCTCGGCGCCGGCGCACGAGCGAGCGCGTACGACCCCCGCACGACCCCGCTGGAGTGCATCCGGGGGACGGGACTGCCGGCCGCAATCGACGGCCCCGACGCGATCCGGGTCGGCGCGGGCCCGGGGGCGCCGCGCGCGGTCTTCGCGCCCGACGGCGGCACCGCCCAGGGAACCCAGATCCGGGGGGACTCGCAGGGCGCCGAGGTCATCGGCAGCGCGCTGCTCTTCACCAACGCGGGCGACGACGCGCTGCTCGGCAAGATCGAGAAGTGCCTGGGCAAGATCGTCGGCTACTGACGGCGCCGCCGCGCGCGCGGACCTGGCCCGCCGCCGCCCTGTAACTCCACCTCCGGCGGTGCGTAGAATGAACCGACTCGCCGCGACGCGCGCGTATCCGTGTGCGCGCTCGCGACGCTCCGCGACGCGCGGCCCCCGTGGGCCCGCGCCGAGCACGCCGGCCCGGCCCTCGATTCGACTTCCCATCACGCCCGCACGCCCTTCATGAACCGCCTCCTCGCCGGCCGCCGATCCACCGCGCTCCACATCGCGCTGTGGCTGGTCCCGCTGGCCGCGGTCGTCTGGTGGGGGACCAAGCAGCAGGCTCCGACCTTCCCGGACAGCGCGACGGCTCTCGCCTGGCTCGGCGGCGCGCTCCTCGTCTACGTCGTCGCCACGCTCGCCCGCGGCGAACGGTGGGACCGGATCCTGCGTCGGTCCGACGTCAACGTCGGCCGGGTGGACGCCTACGGGATCACGGTCGTCGGCTACGCCGGGAACAACGCGCTCCCGGCCCGCGGTGGCGAGCTGCTGCGCGTGTTCCTCATGAGCTCTCGGACGCACGCGAAGCGCCGCACCGTGCTCGGGACGATCCTCGCCGAGCGCGTGCTCGACGCCGTCGCCCTCGCGCTGATCCTCGTCATCGTCGCCTTCAGCCTGATCGAGAAGCTCGGCTCCCCGACGCCGGGCGAGCTCATCATCGTCGGCATCATCGCGTTGGTGGTGGTGGTCGTGGCGCTCGTGGCCTGGTTCCGCTACCGCCACCACGTCGACCGCGTCGTCGCCGCGCTGCGCCCCGTCATCGCCCCGGTGAAGACGCTGTGGAGCCCAGCCGGCGTCGGGCTGCTCGCGCTCTCGATCGCGATCTGGACGCTCGAGGCGGCGGTGTACCTGATGATCGGGGAGTCGGTCGGGATCCACCTCGGACTGGCCGGTGCGATGTCGGTCGTCGCGTTCACGAACCTCGCTGCGCTGATCCCGGCCGCGCCCGGCTACATCGGGACCTACGACGCCGCGGTGATCTTCGCCACCCGGACCGTGACCGACGCGTCGAAGAGCACGGTGCTCTCCTACCTGCTGCTGCTGCGCTTCACGCTCTTCGTGCCGATCACCATCGTGGGCTTCGCGCTGCTCTTCTTCCGCTACGGCGGCCTCGCCCGCCTCCGCGAGGCGCGGGAGGCGGCGCGGGAGGCGGCGCGGGCCTCGGCGAGCAGACCCGCGGAGCCCGGCCTCGCCGAGGTGGTCGCGGCCACGGCCGAGCACGTCGCCACCCCCGCCGAGCCGGTCAAGGCCGCCGCCGAGCCGGTCAAGGCCTCCGCCTAGCCACCCCGTACGTGCCCGCCTCGACCGCGCGACCCGGCTCCGTGCTCCGGCGTCCCGCCCTGAGCCGGCGTTCGCGCCCGGCGCGCGGCGGTCGCACCGCGACGATCTCGCTCCCGGGCACGCCGGCGCGCGTCTACACCCTGCTCGCGCTCGCCGCGCTCGGGCTCGGCGCGCTCTCGCTCCTGCTCCCCTCCACCCCGACCTACGACCCGTGGTCGTGGATCATCTGGGGCCGGGAGGTCGCGCAACTCGACCTCGTCACCACCGGCGGCCCGTCGTGGAAGCCGCTCCCGGTGCTCTTCACCACCGTGTTCTCGCTCTTCGGGAGTGCGGCGCCCGACCTGTGGATCGTGGTCGCGCGCGCCGGCGGCTTCCTCGCGCTGTTCCTGGCCTTCCGCCTCGCCGCGCGGCTGACCGCGCAGGTCGCCGCCCGCCCGGACGGCCGGTGGGGGATCGCCGGGTGGATGGCGGGGGCGGTCGCCGCGGTGGGCGTCCTGACCCAGACCGACTTCCTCCGCGCGGTCGCACTCGCCAACTCCGAGGGCCTGCTCGTCGCGCTGGTCCTGTGGGCCATCGAGCGTCACCTCGACCAGGCCCGCCGCCAGGCGCTCGTGCTCGGCTTCCTGGCTGCGCTGCTGCGCCCCGAGACCTGGCCGTTCCTCGGGCTCTACGGACTGTGGCTCTGGTTCCGCGACCCCGAGCAGCGTCGCCTGCTCGTGATCCTCGGGCTGCTCGTCCCCGCGCTCTGGTTCCTGCCCGAGTACTGGGGCTCGGGCAACCTCAACCGCGCCGCGGACCGTGCCGCGAAGCCGAACCCGAACTCCCCGGCCTTCGCCGACGACCCGTTCCTCGAGGTGCTGCGCGAGGCCCGCGCGGTCCTCCCGGGGCCGCTCAAGGTCGGGGCGATCCTCGGGGTGCTCGCGTCGGCCTGGGCGCTGGTCACCCGACGGCGATGGCCCCCGATCGGCATCGTCGCCGGGGCGAGCGCGTGGATCCTGCTCGTGGCCGGGATGACCGCCGCGGGCTACTCCGGCAACCCGCGCTACGTCCTGCTCGGCACGAGCCTCTTCGCGGTGGTCGCCGGCGTCGGGTTCGGCACGGTGGCGAACCTCGCGGCCCGTGGCGCCGGGCGGCTGCGCCCGGCCCTCGCCCCGCTGGCCGCCGGCGCCGTCGCGGTCGTGGTGCTCGCCGCGGTCTGGCACTGGGGCGTCAACTCCCGCGTGCGGAACTTCGAGCGCGTCGGCCGGGCGCTCGACTACCAGGCCGACCTCCGCACCGCCCTGCCCGGCGCGATCACGGCGGCCGGGGGACGGGGGCGCGTGTTGTCCTGCGGGGCGGTCGGGACCGGCAAGTTCGAGGTGCCGATCGTCGCGTGGAACCTCGAGACCCACATCCGCCGGGTCGGCCTCGCCGCCGCCGCCGCCGGCACCGTCTTCCAGGCCCGCGCCTCTCGCCGCTCGCCGCTCGACCCGCCACCGCCGCTTCCGCCCGGGCTGCGCGAAGCCGGCCGCTCGGGCCCGTGGATCGCCCTCCAGCGCTGCGCGCCGCCGGCCCGGGCCGGGGCGTAAGGACCCCGGGGTATCCTGCCCGCGCCCATGGCCACCGTCGCCGCCCCCCGCAAGGCTCTGCCCACCACCCGCGTCGGGGTGCGCCGGCTGGCCGACAGCCCGCTCGCGCTGGTGGCCTTCATGGCCTTCCTGCTCGTCGTCTCGCTGTGGTGGCGGACGCGGGCGATCGGCGGCTCCTTCTGGATGGACGAGGGCCTGTCGGTCGGGATCGCCTCCCACGACCTCTCCGAGATCCCGGGGGTCCTGCGCACCGACGGCTCGCCGCCGCTCTACTACATGCTCCTCCACTTCTGGATGGGTTTCGCCGGGCGCACGGAGACCGCCACCCACGCGCTCTCGCTGCTCGCCTCGCTGACGGCCATCCCCGCCGGACTCTGGGTGGGCTGGAGCCTCTTCGGCCGCCGCGCCGGGGTGATCCTCGCCTCGCTGTGCGCGTTCAACTGGTTCTTCACGGCCTACGGCCAGGAGACGCGGATGTACGCGCTCATGGGCCTCTTCGGGCTGCTCGCCACCGCGTGCTACCTCCACGCCTTCGTCTTCCGCCGCCGCGTCTACCTCATCCCCTTCGCGCTGCTCCTGGCGCTCATGCTCTACACGCACGGGTGGGGGATCTTCTTCGGGATCGCCTGCGCGGTGGCGCTCATCCCCATCCTGCGAGCGAGCGAGGAGCGCCGGCAGGTGCTGATCGACGCCGCGCTGGCCTTCGGCGGCGCGGCCCTGCTCTTCCTGCCCTGGGTGCCGACGCTCATCTACCAGCTCCAGAACACCGGGGCGCCGTGGGGCCGGGCGCCGCGCCTCGGGGCCCCCGTCCAGATCGCGCGCGGGCTGCTCGGCGGCGATCGCGTCGGCGCGGCGCTGTTCATCGGCGCGGGCATCGGCCTGTGGCGGACCTTCCGGGCGGGGCGCCACACCGCGCAGATGGAGGCTACGAGCGGCGCCGACCTCGCGGAGGAGGAGCGCGGGCGCGAGGACGGGCGAGCGGGCGGCCCCCGCCTGGACCGCCAGACGCTGCGCACCGCGGCGATCGTCCTCATCGTCATCCCGGTCTTCACGCTGGTCTTCGCCTGGGTGCTCTCCCAGTTCACCCCGGCCTGGGTCGTGCGCTACTTCGCCGCGGTGGTCGGGCCGATCCTGCTGCTCGGCGCCTTCGGCCTCGCCCGCGCCGGGCGCATCGGGATCGCCGCCACCATCGTCGTCTGCCTGCTCACGCTCGACCCCCAGCTCAACAGCGGCCTGCGCAACAAGAGCGACGTGCGCGACGTCGCCGCGACGCTGCGGACCGAGCTGCATCCCGGCGACCTCGTGATCGTCGGCCAGTCCGAGCAGGTCCCGGTCAACTGGTACTACCTCCCCGGCGGGCTGCGCTTCGCGACCCCGCTCGGGGCCACGGCGGACCCCCGCGCGATGAACTGGGTCGACGTCGTCGACAAGCTGAAGGCGGCGCAGCCGCGTGAAACCCTGGAGCCCCTGCTTGGTACTCTCAGGCGCGGGCAGAGGGTTCTGTTCATCCGCCCGCTGACGGTCGGAATCGAGAACTGGGAGGCGCCGTGGACGCAGCTCGTCCGTCGCCGCTCCGCCCAGTGGGGCCGGCTGTTGGAAGACGACCGGCGCTTCACGCGCACCGCCACCGCCCCCCTGTTCTACAACTACTCCTCGACGGTCGGCAACAGCGCCGTCCTGTACCAGAGGCGATAGGACGGCGGACCCGAGCCCCACGACCGACCGCGACCGAGAGCGACCAGCGCACATGAGCCAGACCGAGTCCCAGCCGAACCCGCCGATCTCCGAGGAGCATCCCGTGCTCGTGCTCGGCGGCGGCCCTGCGGGCCTCACCGCCGGCTACGCGCTGGCCAAGCGCGGCCAGCCGGTGACGATCGTCGAGAGCACCTCGCAGCTCGGCGGCATCGCCCGGACCGAGGTCCGCGACGGCTACCGCTTCGACCTCGGTGGCCACCGCTTCTTCACCAAGAACCAGGAGGTCGACGACCTCTGGCACGAGATCATGGGCGACGAGTTCCTCAAGCGCCCGCGTCAGTCGCGCATCTACTGGAACAAGAAGTTCCTCGACTACCCGCTCAACGGCACCGACGTGATCCGCAAGCTCGGCCCGGTCGAGGTGACCCGCGCCGGGCTCTCCTACCTCTGGGCCGCGATCACCCCCAAGGGGCCCGAGGACACCTTCGAGCAGTGGGTGTCCAACCGCTTCGGCAAGCGCCTCTTCAACCTCTTCTTCAAGTCCTACACCGAGAAGGTGTGGGGCGTCCCGACCTCGGAGATCCGCGCCGAGTGGGCGGCCCAGCGGATCAAGGGCCTGTCCTTCGTCTCGGCGGCGAAGGCGGCGTTCTTCGGCAACAAGGGCAACAAGGTCAAGTCGCTCATCTCCGAGTTCAACTACCCCCGCTACGGCCCGGGCCAGATGTGGGAGAAGATGTCCAACGACATCGAGCGCCTCGGCGGCAAGGTCATCCTGGGCGCGCCGGTGACCTCGCTCAAGATCGAGAACGGCCGCGTGGCGCAGGTCGTCGCGGGCGGCGAGATCTACGAGCCGAGCCACGTGATCTCCTCGCTGCCGCTGCGCACGACGGTCGGCCTGGCCGACCCGCCGGCCGACGCGAGCGTGCGCGCCGCGGCCAAGGGCCTGCGCTATCGCGACTTCCTCACGGTCGGGCTGGTCATCGAGGGCGAGGACCTCTTCCCGGACAACTGGATCTACATCCACGAGCCCGACGTGCAGGTCGGGCGCATCCAGAACTTCCGCTCGTGGAGCCCGTGGATGGTCCCCGACCCGGACAAGAAGGAGGCCTCGATCGGCCTGGAGTACTTCTGCTTCGAGGGCGACGAGCTGTGGACGATGGCCGACGACGACCTCGTCGAGCTCGGCAAGCGCGAGCTCGCCTCGCTCGGCCTGGCCGACGTATCCAAGGTCACCCAGGGTTTTGCGGTGCGCGTGCACAAGGCCTACCCGATGTACGACGCCGACTACTCCGAGCGCGTGGACACGATCCGCGAGTGGCTCGAAACGGTGCCGAACCTCATCCAGGTCGGCCGCAACGGGCTGCACCGCTACAACAACTCCGACCATTCGATGCTCACCTCGCTGCGCGCGGTGGAGAACGTGCTCGACGGCGCCGGCCACGACATCTGGGCCGTGAACGCGGAGAGCTCCTACCACGAGGAGGCGGAGCAGCCCTACCGCAAGGTGCCCGAGACCCCGGCGATGGAGCAGCCGCTCAAGTCGGAGGTGTAGGGACCGCTCAGCGAGCGCTGGCCGCCGCCGGCGCGGCGGTCACCGCCGCGCCGAGCGCGCGGACGGCCGCCGGGACTGCGGGCTCGGGCAGGTTCGCGTAGCCGGCGAGCAACACGGTATGCCCGCGCCGCTCGCCGGGCGGGCGGCGGCGGATCGCGAAGACGCCGACCCCGCGCCGGGCGGCGCCCGCGAGCAGGGCTTTCTCGTCCCGCGCGTCCGGCAGGGCGAAGGCGAGGTGCAGGCCGGCCGGCACGCCCAGCGCCCGGGCCGCCGGGAGGTGGCGGGCGGCCGCGGCGAGCAGGGCGTCGCGCCGCGTGCGATAGACGCGGCGCATGCGGCGCAGATGACGGTCGATCTCGCCGCGAGAAATGAGATCGGCGAGTGCGAGCTGCTCCAGGCCCGGCGACCCGCCGTCGGCCCACGCCTTCTCCTCTGCCACCGCGCCGCGCAGCGAACCGGGCGCGATCACCCAGCCCAGGCGCAGCGTCGGGGCCAGCGCCTTGCTCGCCGAGCCGAGGTAGACCACCCGCTCGGGGTCGAGGCCCTGCAGCGCGCCGACCGGCGCGCGGTCATAGCGGTACTCGCCGTCGTAGTCGTCCTCGACGATCAGCGCGCCCGTCTCGGCGGCCCAGGCGAGCAGCGCGGCGCGCCGCTCCGCGCTCAGCACCGCGCCCATCGGGAACTGGTGGGCGGGGGTGAGCAGCGCGGCGTCGACGCCGGCGTCGACGATCGCCTCGATCCGGACGCCCTCCTCGTCGACGCCGACCGGCACCGGCTCGAGGCCGTGGCGCGCGAGCAGCAGCCGGTGGATCGGGAAGCCGGGCTCCTCCACGGCGATCCGGCGAACGCCGCGCGCGGCGAGCGCCCGGGCGAGCAGGCCGAGCCCCTGCTGGACGCCGGCGGTGACCACCACGCCGCTCGCGGCCGTCGCGACGCCGCGCGTCCGCCCGAGATAGGCGGCGAGCTCCGCCCGCAGCTCCGGCGCACCCCGCGGGTCGCCGTAGCCGGACGCGGAGAGCGGCGCCGTGGCGAGGGCGCGGCGCATCGCCCCGAGCCAGACGCGGCGCGGGAACGAACCGAGGTCGGGACGACCGGGGCGGAGATCGTGACGGACGGCGGGCCAGGCCTCCCACGGGCGGTCGTCGTCGTCGGCGGGGGCGGCCACCGCGGCGACGCGGGCTGGGGCGCCGGCCC
The DNA here is from genome assembly GCA_038251325.1 of Solirubrobacterales bacterium. Classification (GTDB taxonomy): domain Bacteria; phylum Actinomycetota; class Thermoleophilia; order Solirubrobacterales; family Solirubrobacteraceae; genus JBBSBL01. The sequence continues at coordinate 18,025 of JBBSBL010000023.1, forward strand.
GGGTCAGGAGGTACCCCTCGGCGGCGAGCTGCGCATAGGCCTCGACGACGACGCCACGCGATACGCCGAGTTCGGCGGCCAGCGCGCGTGTCGAGGGCAGCGCGGTGCCGGCGTGGAGCCGCCCGGCGTGGATCGCCGCGCGCAGCTCGCGCTCCAGCGCGGAGCGCAACGGGCGCCCGCGGCCGCGGTCGAGTCCGACGAGGAGCTGCGGGCCGAACTGGTCTGTCTCGACCGGCATCAAGTGGACCTTACAGACGGTCCACTCGCGGGCTAGTCTCTCGCCCATGAGCGCACTGGCCCCGCCTTCCGCCGGCTCGAGCGAGCCCGGGTCGGGCGCCCCGGCCGATGGCGCCCGCCGGCGATCCGACGCCGTCGGCCACGCCGGCCGCGTACGCGCGGGCCTCGTCGCCCTCGCCGTCGTGCCCGCGGTCATCGGGGTGTGGGCGCTCGCCGCCCCCCGGGGCTTCTACGACGCCTTCCCCGGCACGAACACCGGCTGGGTCTCGGCGCTCGGCCCCTATGACGAGCACCTCGTGCGCGACGTCGGAGCGCTGAACCTCGCGCTCGCGTTGCTGCTCCTGATCGCCGCGGCGCGCATGACGCGCTCGCTCGTCGAGGCGGCGCTCGTCGTCGCCGCCGTCGCCGCGCTGCCGCACGCGATCTTCCACCTGACCGAGCGCGGACGCCTGCCGCTCGCCGACGCCATCGTGAGCGATGCGGGCCTCGTGCTCGTCGTCGTGCTGCCGCTCGCGCTGCTGTGGGCGGTGCGGCGCCCGGGACCGCCGCCCGACGATGGGCGGAGCGCGTTGTGACCCGCCTCGCGCCCGTCCCGCCCGGATCCGGCGGCCCGGTCGCCCGGCTCGGGCTGTGGCTCGGCGGGCGCCGCCTCGGCCAGGTGCCCGCGTCGTTCGGCGTCACCGCACACCATCCGCAGGTGTTCACCGGCTACGCGGCGTTCGAGTGGTACGTCGACCGCGCGGACACCGTCGACGCGCGGCTGAAGGACCTGGCGGCCCTCAAGGTCGCCTCCGTCATCGGCTGCGCGTGGTGCCTGGACCTCGGGTCGGCCCTCGCCCGGGGCGGGGGCGCGAGCGAGCGCCAGATCCTCGAGCTCTCACACCATCGTGAGAGCGATGCCTTCGACGAGGTGCAGCGGTTGGTGCTCGACTACGCCGAGGCCATGACGCGAACCCCGCCGGAGGTCGACGACGACCTTTTCGCCGCGCTGCGTGAGCGCTTCGACGAGCGCCAGATGGTGGAGCTCACCGCGCTGATCGCGCTGGAGAACTACCGCTCGCGGTTCAACGACGCGGTCGGCATCGAGCCGCAGGGCTTCTCGTCCGCGGCGTGCGCGCTGCCCGAGCGGCGCGGCGAAGATGCCGCCCGCGGCGCCGGCCGCGCCGACGGCCCTCAGCGTGCGGAGAGCACGGCGCGCGCGGCGGCCTCGCCGGAGCGCACCGCGCCGTCCATGTAGCCCGGGTTCTTCGTGGCGTACTCCGCGGCGGCCCAATGGATCGGGCCGACGGCGGGCCGGAGCGCCCGTCCGTACTCGGTCCACACGCCGGGCGGCAGGAAGGCGCCGTAGCAGCCGCGCGTGAAGCGCTCGGCCGACCAGTTGCCCTCGAGGTAGCGCGTCGGACGAGCGGCCTGCGGGCCGAAGAGGCGGGTGAAGCCGTCGAGCACGATCTTGCGGCGCGCGCTCGCCGACGCGCCGACGAGGCGGCGGGCGTCGGACCCGAGCAGGAAGCCGATCAGCGCGCCCTGCTTCCCGCTCGACGGCGAGTTGTCCCAGGTCACGCGGATCGGCCGCACGTCGGAGTTCGTGTATCCGCTGCGCCCGGCCTTCCGCCAGAACGGAGTGGGGTAGGTCGCCTCGACCTTGATCACCGAGCCGGCCGGCGTGCGCTGGGTGAGCTGGTCGCGCAGCGCGGGGAGGATCGGGTCGTAGTCGAGGCGGCCGGCGAGGGTGGGCGGCAGCGCGACGACGACCCGGCGGCCGGTGAACGTCCCGCCGTCGCTCTCGACGAGCACCCGCGACCCCCGGCGATGGATCGCGTGGGCGGCCGTGCCGAGACGGACCCGGCGCCCGAGGGCCCGGGCCACCCGCTGGGAGATCAGCTGCGAGCCGCCGACGAAGCGGCTGTCCTGCGCGCCGCCGGGCGTGCCCGCGAGCTTTATGAAGCCGCCGCCCGCGTTGGCGTAGAAGAGGAAGTGCAGGAAGGAGACGTCGCGTGGCTCACAGGCGTAGATCGACTGCACGGTGAGGTCGATGAGGAACTTGCCGCCGTCGTAGCGCAGGTTCTCCTGCTTCCAGGTCTCGACGGTCATCGCGTCCCACTCGCGGGCGCGCGGCGCGGTCCAGGGTGCGGCGGCCGGCACCGTCTTGGCCAGCCTCTCGAGCTCGACGAGCTTCTGGACGAACTCCGTGGAGTCGGGCTCGGGCAGCGGCGGGATGACGCCGGTGAAGTCGGTGCGCCTGCCCTGGTACTCGAAGGTCTGCGTGCCCTTGAAGTACGTCTTGAAGGTCCTCACGCCGACCGAGCGCGCGAGGGCGAGGACGCGGTCCTGGCCCGGGCCGACCCACTGGCCGCCGACCTCGAGCACGTCGCCCCCGCCGATCGACTCGTTCAGCGTGCGACCGCCGACGCGCTCGCGGCCCTCGAGGACGATGACCGAGCGTCCGCGGCGGGCGAGGTCGCGCGCGGCGGTGAGCCCGGCGAGCCCGGCGCCGACGACGATGACGTCGGCGTGGCCGCCGCGACGCGAGGTGGGGCGCCGGCTCGGGGTCGCGGCCGCGGCGCTGGGCAGGGCGGCCACGGCGGCCCCGGCGGCCGCGGTGCCGATCAGCGTGCGGCGGGTGAGGCGGGAGCCGCTTGCGCCGCGGTCGTCGGGTCGTGCGCGCTCGTCGTTCACGGCGGGCGAGGCTAACAGCGAGCGCCGGCCCGCGCGCCGGACCGCTACCAGGCGAGCGTGCCCGCCCCGCCCTTGATCGGGCCGGCGATGTCGTCGGTGATCCACCCGCCGTAGAAGTCGCCCGGCTGCGCGCGGACGACCTCGTCGTCGAGGCGGCAGCGCTCCATGCGTCCCGGGTAGAAGGCGAGGTGGTCCTTCAGCGCGGCGTAACGCGGGTCCGGGTCGGGATAGGACCATGCGGCCCCCGCCGCTCGCGTCTCCCCGACCACGACGTCGAGGTAGCGCGCCCGGCCCTTCCACTCGCAGAACGAGCTGCCCGCCGCGTCGACGAGGCAGGCGGCGTCGACGTCGTGCCGTGGCACGTAGATCGTAGGCGGATGGCTCGTCTCCAGCACGCGCAGCGCGGAGCGCGAGTCGGCGATCATCCGCCCGGCGAGCTCGACGCGCACGCGCCGGCGGCAGGGTTCGAGCGCCGGCGGGCGGGGGTAGTCCCAGACGGACTCCATGCCCCCACTACGCGGCCGCGATGGCTCCGGGGTCAGCTCGGAGCGCCATAATCGGCCCCCCGCGCCCGCATGGACAATCCATCCGCGCCAGGTTCGCCGCCCGTACCACGGTGAAATGCCATTGACCGCACCGGTGCCCTCCGCCCGCCTCAGCTCCGATCCGCCGCGTGCGCGCGCGCCCGTGCGCCGGCCGACGCGCCACGAGCGCCGCATTGCCGCGGGCCTGCGCACGCGGGACCCGCGCGCGCTCGAAACGGCCTACGCGGAGTTCGGGCGCGCCGTGTTCGGCTACCTGCGCCAGGCGGTGGGTGATCACGGGGCGGCGGAAGACATCCAGCAGCAGGTCTTCACCGAACTATGGAGGCGGGGCCCGGCCTACGACCCCGAGCGCAGCTCCATCCTCTCCTTCGTCATGACCATCGCCCGCAGCCGCGCCATCGACCATCTCCGCAAGCGCGTCCCCGAGCCGCGCGATCCCTCGGTCGCCGCCGAGCTCTCCAGCGGCGAGGCGACGGCGCCGACCGACGCGCTGCTCGAGCGCTGGCGGGTCGCCCACCTGCTCTCGCGCATCCCGCGCGAGGAGGCCGACCTCCTGCGCATGCGCTTCTACGCCGGCCTCTCCCAGCGCGAGATCGCCGAGCGCACGGGCATCCCGCTCGGCACCGTGAAGATGCGGATGGTCGAGGCGCTCGGGCGCCTGCGCGAGCTGATCGACGCCGAGGAGGCGGTGCCGGCATGAGCCGCTGGCCCGTCTCGCCCGTCGACTACCTGCTCGGCGAGCTGCCGCCGGAGGAGCGCTCGGCCGCCGAGCGACTCGCAGCGGCCGACCCGGCGTTCCGCGCGGAGGTCGAGCGGCTGCGCCCGGTCGTCTCCACGCTCGACGCGCTGCCCGCCGAGGCGTGGGCGCCGGTCGAGCCGCCGCCGCTGCGGGCGATGGCCGCGGACGATCCACGCGCCGTCCACGCGCCGCGCCCACCCCGGGAGCGCCTGCGCGACGCGCTCTCACGCCGCCTCGTCCTGCGGCCGGCGGTGGCGCTCGCCGCGTGCGCCGCGCGGTTGGCGGGCGGCGTCGGCCTCGGCCTGGCGGTCTCCGGCGGCGGGTCCGGCGGTTCCGCCCCGATCACCGGCGCCTCGGCGACGCTCGGCGCCCTGAGCCAGCCGGCGGCCCGCGGCGAGGTGCGGATGACGACCGGCCCCGACCAGCGCATGGAGATCGTCGCGACGGGCCTGCGGCCCACGCGCGCCGGCGACTATTACGAGCTGTGGCTGCTCGGCGGCCCGGGGAGGATGGTCCCGGTGGGGACCTTCCGCGTGACCGCCTCCCGGCACGCCGACGTCCGCTTCCAGGCTCCGGTGCCGACCGCCGCCTACCGCTTCGTCGACCTCTCGCTCCAGCACGCCGGCGCCGGCCCCGCCCACTCGGGCGACTCCGTGCTGCGGGCCCGCATCGCCTGAGCCCCGCCGCCCCGGGGCCCCGGGGCCCCCGGGCCGCGGCGGATGCGAAGATGGAGCGCAGGGCCCGCGCCGGCCCGGACCCGTCCAAGGAGACCGCCCGCATGCCCGCGAACAGCTTCGACGCCCGCGCCACGCTCGAGGTCGGCGGCCGCGAGTTCGAGATCCACCGGCTCGACGCCCTGCAGGCCCGCTTCGACGTCGCGCGGCTGCCGTTCACGCTGAAGATCCTGCTCGAGAACCTGCTGCGCAACGAGGACGGGGAGGCGGTACGGGCCGCGGACATCGAGGCGCTCGCCTCCTGGGACGCGAAGGCCGAGCCGGCCAGCGAGATCGCCTTCACCCCGGCACGGGTCGTCATGCAGGACTTCACGGGCGTGCCCGCCGTCGTCGACCTCGCCGCGCTGCGCGATGCGATGGGCGCGATGGGGGGCGACCCGGCCCGGATCAACCCGCTGGTGCCGGCTGAGCTCGTGATCGACCACTCGGTGCAGGTCGACGCCTTCGGGACCCGCGCCGCGTTCGCGCACAACGCCGAACGCGAGTTCCAGCGCAACCACGAGCGCTACGCCTTCCTGCGCTGGGGCCAGGAGGCCTTCGACGGGCTCAAGGTCGTCCCGCCCGAGACGGGCATCGTGCACCAGGTCAACCTCGAGTACCTCGCGCGGGTCGTCTTCGTCGCCGACGGCCGCGACGGCGGGCCCGCGCAGGCCTACCCCGACACGCTCGTGGGCACCGACTCCCACACGACGATGATCAACGGGCTCGGCGTGCTCGGCTGGGGCGTGGGCGGGATCGAGGCCGAGGCGGCGATGCTCGGGCAGGCGATGTCGATGCTCATCCCGCAGGTCGTGGGCTTCCGCCTCCAGGGCGCGCTCCCCGAGGGCGCGACCGCCACCGACCTCGTGCTGACGGTCACCCAGATACTGCGTGAGCGCGGCGTGGTCGGCAAGTTCGTCGAGTTCCACGGGAGCGGGCTCGCGCACCTGCCGCTCGCCGACCGGGCCACGATCGGCAACATGTCGCCGGAGTTCGGCTCGACCTGCGCGTGCTTCCCGATCGACGCCGAGACGCTGCGCTACCTCGAGTTCTCCGGCCGCCCGGCGGCGCAGATCGAGCTCGTCGAGGCCTACGCGCGCGCTCAGGGCCTGTTCCACGACGACGACACCGAGACGCCGGCCTATTCCGACGGCCTGGAGCTCGACCTCTCGACCGTCGTGCCGAGCATCGCCGGCCCGCGCCGACCCCAGGATCGCGTGGCGCTGACCGAGGCGAAGGCGTCCTTCCGCCTGGCGCTCGAGGGCTTCCTCCCCGAGGACGCCGGCGAGGATGACGCGATCGAGGACACGTTCCCGGCCAGCGACCCGACCTCCATCCAGGATCCCTCCAACGGCGCGGGCGCCCGCCCGGCGAACGGCGCGCCGTCCGGGTCCGGCACCGGCGGCGTCCAGGTCGCCGAGCGGCGGAGCGCGCGCGTCCCGGCGCGCCTCGCCTCGGGCGAGGAGGTCGCGCTCGACCACGGGCACGTCGTCATCGCCGCGATCACCTCGTGCACGAACACCTCCAACCCGTCGGTCATGCTCGGGGCGGGGCTGCTCGCCCGCAACGCCGTGCAGCGCGGGCTGAGGGTCAAGCCGTGGGTCAAGACCTCGCTCGCGCCGGGCTCGAAGGTCGTGACCGAGTACCTCGATCGCGCCGGGCTCACCGAGCCGCTGGAGGCGCTCGGGTTCCACCTCGTCGGCTACGGCTGCACGACGTGCATCGGGAACTCCGGGCCGCTGCCCGAGGAGGTCGCCGTCGGCGTGCGCGAGGGCGATCTCGCCGTCTGCTCCGTGCTCTCCGGCAACCGCAACTTCGAGGGCCGGATCAACCCCGACGTGAAGATGAACTACCTCGCCTCCCCGCCGCTCGTCGTCGCCTACGCGCTGGCCGGGAGCCTCGACGTCGATCTCTATAACGAGCCGCTGGGGACCGACGAGGGCGGCGAGCCGGTCTACCTCGCCGACGTCTGGCCCTCGACCGCGGAGATCGCACGCACGGTGGAGGACGCCGTGCGCTCGGACATGTTCCGCCGCAGCTACGCCGAGGTGTTCGACGGCGACGAGCGCTGGAACGCGCTGGAGGTGCCCACCGGCGACACGTTCGCGTGGGACCCGGACTCGACCTACGTCCGCCTCCCGCCGTTCTTCGCCGACCTCCCGCGCGAGCCCGCGCCGATCGCCGCCCTGGAGGGCGCCCGCGTCCTCGCCGTCCTCGGCGACAGCGTGACCACCGACCACATCTCCCCCGCGGGGGCGATCAAGCGCGACGGGCCGGCCGGGGACTACCTGCGCGAGCACGGCGTCGCGCCGAAGGACTTCAACTCCTACGGCTCCCGGCGCGGGAACCACGAGGTGATGATGCGCGGCACCTTCGCGAACATCCGGCTGCGCAACCGCCTCGCGCCCGGCACCGAGGGCGGCGTGACGCTGCACCTCCCCTCGGGCGATCCGATGTCGATCTACGACGCGGCGATGCGCTACCTGGCCGAGGGCGTCCCGCTCGTGGTCCTGGCGGGGAAGGAGTACGGGTCGGGCTCCTCGCGCGACTGGGCGGCCAAGGGCACGAGCCTGCTCGGGGTGCGCGCGGTGCTCGCCTCCAGCTACGAGCGCATCCATCGCTCGAACCTCGTCGGGATGGGCGTCCTGCCGCTGCAGTTCCGCGACGGGGAGAGCGTGGAGACGCTCGGGCTGACCGGGCAGGAGACCTTCGCGATCCCGGAGCTCGCCGGGCTGGAGGAGATCCCGCGGGAGGTGACGGTCCGCGCCGATGATCGCGAGCTCGCCGTCACCGTCCGGATCGACACCCCCAAGGAGCAGCGTTACTTCCGCCACGGCGGGATCCTGCCCTTCATGCTCCGCGAGCTGCTGGCCTCGTAGGGCGCCGGCGGCCGGGCGCGCGCTCAGACGGCGGCCGGCGCGACCGCCAGCCCGGGCAGCTCCGCGCGGCCCCGGAGGATCGTGCCCTGGCCCGTGGTGATCGCGACGTCGCGCCCGTCGGGGCCGCCGAAGGCGAGGCTGCTGACGAAGCTCGCCGGCAGGTCCACGATCCCGTCCAGTTCGCCCTCGGGCGCGAAGCGGGCGACGCCCGCGCCGTCGCCCAACGCGATCCACACGCCGCCCTCGACGTCCACCGCGAGGCCGTCGGCCGAGCCGCGCGGCGCACGGGCGAACTCGGCGGTGTCGCCGCCGGCGGCCGGAACCGCATGGACGACGCCGGTCGCGAAGTCGTTGACGTAGACGGTGGCGCCGTCGGGACTGTGGCCGATGCCGTTCGGCCAGACGATCCCGCCGCAGAGGATCTGGGCCCGACCGCCGCCGTCGAGCCGGCCGACCTCGCCCGGCACGGGCTCGTCGCCCGCCATCGGGCGGAACCGCAGCGCGCCGACCAGCACCCGGCCGTCCGGCAGGGTCGTGAGATCGTTGTAGCCGCCGACCCCGTCCACGTCGCCGAGCAGCACGCGGTCCTCCTGCCCCGGACGGACGTGGCGGACGTCGCGCCCCGTGACGACGACGCCGCCGTCGGCGTGGGGGACCAGCCCGCCGATCCCGCGGCGGCGCTCGAGCACGATCTCGAGCTCCCCGGCGGGGGTGACGCGGTACACGCCGCCGTTGGTCACGTCGGAGAAGAGCAGCGAGCCGTCGGCGAGCGGCCGCGGCCCCTCGAGCAGCCCCGGCTCGCGCCCGGCGAGCGCGGGGACCGGCGCGAGGTCGGCGAGCGCGAGCGTCATCTCCCGCGACAACCTAGTGGGCGGTCGCCGGCCACGTGGGCACGGCGCCCGCGATGTCGATCTGCTCCCCGCCGATCGCGGGCCGGGCGCGGGAGCTGACGCGGCGAAGCGCGTCGGCGATCGCCCAGGTCTGGACCGGGGCGGCCGCGGGAACCTGGAAGCCCCATGCGGTCAGCCGGTTGTCCGGGCCGAGCACGAGGTAGGCGCCAGCGCCCGCGACGCGACCGGCGGCCGCGGAACGCGCGCCCGGCCGCGGCCCGAGGATGAGCGTCAGCGAGCCGCGGAAGCCGCTGCGCGGCCGAGCGGGGGAGCGGGGGAAGCGGCCGACCCATGAGGCCGCGCGGGTGCTGAGCCAGAACGTCTCGCACTGCTCCACGAGCGCGAGCGAGTGGAAAGCCAGCACGCCCCGGGTGGTCGCGGCGCACAGGGCGCCGGGCGCGATCTGCGGCGGGAGGAGGGCAGGCGGGCGCGGCGGCGGCGAGGGCGTGAAGCAGGGTGTGGCCCCGCCGGCCGAGCTCATCGCCCCTGCGAGGTAGTCGAGCTGGCCGGCGGCGGTCGCCTGATCGGCGACCAGTGTGGCGCGCACCGACTCGAGGATCGCCGCGCGAGCGTCGGGCGAGCGCAGCACGGCGAGCAGGCCGTCGGCCTTGGCGGTGTAGGCGCGCTCCCACGCCGCCGTGATCGTGATCGCGTCGTTGTAGGCCGAGGCGAACCGCTGGAACCAGGAGGCGTAGCCGGAGCAGTCGGGCGGGCGGCCGCTCGCGGTCCAGGCGCTGCGCTCGGCTGCGACCGCCGCCACGTAGCCGTACGCATTGGGGCGCCCGCCCCCGTCGGAGGCGTCGGCGGCCTTGTCCTCGAGCGACTGCCCGAGTGCTTCGACCACGCTCTGCGCGTACCAGGACGGCCGGCTCGCGAGCCAGCTCCGCAGCGCCGCGCCCGAGCTGGCGAGCGCGGCGGCGCTCTGGTCCTCGAGGCTTGCCGCCAGATCGCCGTAGGCGCCTGCGAACCCGGCTGCCTGTGCGGGGCCCGCCGGCGGCGAGGGGAGATCGGCGCCGGTCCCGTTGCCGCCGCGCAGGCCCAGGCTGCGCTCGACGGGCGGAGGGTCGTCTTCGGGCGCCGGAGCGGATCCCGGCGAGCGGTGGCGGCCCCCGTCGCCGACCAGCACGTCGGGGTCGCGGTTGCGGCAGCGATCGATCGCGGAGCGGTTCGTGCGCGCCTCCGAGAGCATCGGCGCCTGGCGGATCGCGTCCGCCAGAAGCGGCTTCGCCTCGTCGAAGCGCCCGAGCTCGATCAGGGCCAGCGCCCGGTTGTCCAGCGCGATCGCGCGGGTTCCGATTCCGAGGCCTGCGCGCGTGCGGCCCTTCAGGCGTGAGGCGCCATCGAGCAGCGCGAGCGCCTCCTGGGGCAGTCCCTGGTCGGTCAGGATCGCGGCTGCCGACACGAGCGGGGCCGGGTCGCGCGGGCGCAGCGCGTGCAGGCGAAGGAGCCCCGCGAGCGCGGCGAGCGGGGCGCCTCGCCCCATCGCGGCCACGACCCCCGCGGCCATCAGCGCGCCGCTCCGGTACTCGCGGATCGCGCGCAGGCGCCGGATCGCTGGTCCCGCGAGGCGCCTGAGCACCAGCCGGTCGGCGCGTCCGATGGCCGTGCGTACGGACATGCGGCGCCGCGGGACCGGGCGCGCGAGGCACCAGCCGGGAGGATCGCCGGGATCGAGCTGGTCAGCGTCCACGGAGGGACGGAGGTCCTCGGAGGCGCGGAGGATCATCGGCGCCGGCGGGGGCGCGGGCTTCGCGGCGGGCGCCCGGGCGTCGGACGCGGGAGGCGCGGCTGCGAGCGCCCCGGCGCACAGGGCCGCGGCCGCGAGGGCCGGCAGCCCGCCCGCCCCCGGCCGCCCGGCGCGGCTGCGCGGCGCGGGGAACAGGTTCACGATGCGCATCGCCGCGCGTCCGTGCTCTTCGCGCAGCCCTCCCAGCGGATCGCGGCGCGGCGGTAGGAGTCCAGCAGCGGCAGCGCCTCGAACTGCCCGCCGGCGCTCCAGGTGCTCAGGCCGGAGAAGTCGAAGGTGCTGCGCGCCGGGTTGGTCGCGTAGCTCGACGCCCACGTGTACCAGTAGGCCCGGGCCACGCCCGCCGGCCGGTCCTGGGCGAGCCATGCGTAGAACGCGGAGAGCCGCTGCGCCTGTCCGGCCGGGGTGGTCTCGAACCCCGTGACCGCCGAGGGCGGCAGCTTGCCGAGCGCCGCGGTCCACCCGAACTCGGTCAGGAAGACGGGCGTCCCGGCGTCGCCCGCCGCGCGAATCTGGTCGAGCACGTTGGCGAGCACCATCGCCTCGTGATCGACGCTGTCCGCCACCGGGATCTCCTCACCGGTCGTGTACTGGTTGATCGCCACCGCGTCGAAGGAGCCCTTGGCCCCGGCCGCGTACAGTTGGCGCAGCTCGTCCCAGCACCAGTTGCCCGGCGTCCCGGCCAAGCCGGGCGCCACGACGACCGCGCCGGGATCGGCGGCGTGCAGGGCGGCGTGCGCGGCCGCGAGCACGGGCGGCAGCGTGGAGGTCCACGGCTGGCTCTTGAAGCTCCCCTCGTGGGAGGGCTCGTTGTAGATCTGCCAGCGACGGATCGGGCGGTAGGGCAGGCGCCGGTTGGCTCGCCAGAAGCGCCCGTGCGGCCCGTAGCGGCGGGCGGCGGCGCGCAGGAAGCTGGCGAGATAGCGCGGCCTGCTCGGCAGATAGAGGTCGAAGCGCGCATCGATGGGTCCCGCCGAGGCCCATTGAGGCGTCTGCATCACGAGGGCGAGCAGGTCGATCCCGTGGCGCGCCGCCGCTCTCACGATTCGATCGGTCCTGCTCCAGGCGTAGACGCCGTGGAGGGGCTCCGCCCGCTGCCACGGGAACTCGGTGCGCACCGATTCCACGCCCGAGGTGGCCATCACCGCGAACTGCCGGTCGAGCGTCGCGTCGTCGACCAGGCGGCCGTCGGTCGCGGAGGAGTCCAGCACGGTGCCCATCGCGCCGAACGGCAGCGTGCGGGCCGTGGCGGCGGCCGGCAGCGCCGTCAAGGCGACCGCGACCGCAAGCGCGCACAGAACGCGCCTGCGGGCCTCGAGCCGCCGGCCTGGCGAGAGCATCGCCCCCATCTTCGCAGCATGCGACGGGCCGCACGCACGGTAGGCTCACGCGCCGTGCCGGTCCCGGACGTCCTGCGATCGCTGATCACCGCTCCCGGCCCGTCGGGGTACGAGGGGCGCGCGAGCACCGTCTTCCGCGAGGCGGCGGGCGAGTTCGCGGAGGTCGCGGGCGACGTCATGGGGTCATCGGTGGCGCGCGTGGCCGGGACCGCCGACGGCCCGCTGCTGGCGGTCGTCGGCCACATCGACGAGATCGGCCTGATCGTCTCCCACATCGACGACGACGGGTTCCTGCGCTTCGCCGGCGTGGGCGGCTGGGACCCGGTCGTGCTCGTCGGCCAGCGCGTGGAGATCGCGACGCGCGACGGCGCGCTGGCCGGCGTCATCGGCAAGAAGCCGATCCACCTGATGAAGGAGGACGACCGCAAGGCGGTGCCGAAGGTCACCGACCTGCACATCGACGTCGGGGCGACGGACGGCGACGAGGCCCGCAAGCTGGTGCGGATCGGCGACGTGGCCGTGATCGCGGGCGAGCCGATCGAGCTGCAGGGCGGGCGTCTGGCCTCCCGCTCGATGGACAACCGCCTCGGCTGCTTCGTGGCCTACGAGGCCGCCCGGCTCGTGGCCGAGGCCGGCGGCGCGCCCGGTGAGGTGGCGGCGGTGGCCGCGGTGCAGGAGGAGATCACCTTCGGGGGCGCGAGTACTACCGCGTTCTCTCTGCGTCCCGACGTGGCGATCGCGGTCGACGTGACCTTCGCCACCGACCAACCCGGCATCGAGCTGGGCGAGATCACGAAGCACGGCCTCGGCTCCGGCGCGGTCATCACCCGCGGGTCCACGTTGCATCCCGATGTGACCGAGGGGCTGATCGCGGCGGCCGAGGCGGAGGACATCCCCTACGTCGTCGAGTCCTCCACGCGCGCGACGGGCACCGACGCTGACGCGATCCACATCAGCCGCGCGGGCATCCCCACCGGGCTCGTCTCGATCCCGCTGCGCTACATGCACTCGCCGGTCGAGCTCGTCGACGTGGCCGACGTCGAGGCGTGCGCGAAGCTCATCGCCGCCTACGCGCAGCGGCTCGAGCCTGGCGCCTCCTTCGAGCGGTGAGCGCCGGCCCCCGGCCGCCGCTCCTGCTGCTCTTCGACATCGACGGCACGCTGCTGCGCCGCGCCGGCGGCGCGCATCGCCGCGCCATCGAGCTCGCGCTGGCCGAGGTCCACGGCGTGCGCGGCGCCGACGTGGCGCGCGCCGAGCCGGCCGGGCGCACCGACCTGGAGATCGTCCGCCGTCTCGCGCTGGCCCACGGCGTGGCCGCGGTCCGGATCGACGAGCGGATGGACGACGTGCGCGATCGTGCCTGCGCGACCTACGCCCGGGTCGTCGAGGACGATCTCTCGGCGACGGTCCTGCCCGGCGTCTTCGAGCTGCTCGCCGACCTGCGCCGCCGCGATGACGTGCGCCTCGGGCTCGTCACCGGGAACTTCGCGCCGATCGCCGCGATCAAGCTCGAGCGGGCGGGCATCGGCGGCTTCTTCGCGCCCGGCGTCGGCGGGTTCGGCTCCGACGCCGAGGATCGCTCGGAGCTCCCGGCGCTCGCCCGGGCCCGGGCCGGCACCGCCGAGGCGCCATGGCCCCGCGAGCGCACGCTGATCCTGGGGGACACGCCGCGCGACATCGCCTGCGCCCGCGCCGACGGGGTCGGCGTGCTGGCCGTGGCGACCGGGCCCTACGCGGTGGAGGCCCTGCGCGGCGCCGACGGGGTCGCGGCCGGCGCGAGCGGTCTCGCGCCGCTCATCGCCGCGCGAGCGTGAGCGCCGGGCGCTAGCCCTTCCCGGGCACGGGGAACTGCGTGGTGAGGAAGCGGTCCCACATCCGGTCGCTGAGCAGCGCGCGCTGGCCCATGATCACCGTCGCGGACGGCGTGACCTTGTAGCGCGGCTTGGGCCGTGAGGCGGTGAGCGCGCGCTCGATGACCTTCGCCACGCTGTCCGGCTCGCCGCCGAGCTTGCCCAGCGGCGAGGTGTAGACCTCCTCGGTCTGCTTGGCCACGGCCGCGTTGAACTTCGCGTAGGGGCTGTCGGCCGGAGCGTTGACCGAGCCGACCGCCACCTCGGAGAAGCCGGTGCGGATGAGGCCCGGCTCGACACAGACCACATCGACGCCGAACCCCTTGACCTCGAAGCGCAGCGCGTCGCTGATGGCCTCGACCGCGTGCTTGGTCGCGTGGTAGTAGCCGCCGCCCGGGAAGGTGAGCTTGCCGCCCATCGAGGAGACGTTGACGATGCGCCCGCCGCCGGCCTTCCGCATGCCGGGCAGCACGAGCTGGCAGAGCCGGGCGAGGCCGAACACGTTGGTCTCGAACTGCCGGCGCACCTCGTCGATCGGGACCTCCTCGATGGTCCCGCTCTGGCTGTAGCCGGCGTTGTTCACCAGCGCGCCCACCGCGCCCTCCGCGGCCTCGACCTCGGCGATGGCCGCGGTCATCGAGCCCTCGTCGGTGACGTCGAGCGCGAGCAGCTTGCAGCCCTTCTCCCCCAGGTCGGCGATCGCCTCGGGGCGCCGGGCGGTGGCGTAGACGCTCCAGCCGCCAGCCAGGAGGCGCTCAGCGGTCGCCTTTCCGATCCCGGACGAGCAGCCGGTGACGACGACGGCCTTGGACGTGCTGGGCATCAGGCGTTCCTTCCGCGCGACGGTCGGGTCTATGCTGACCGGTCAGTATAGGGCGCGAGCCTTACCCGCGCACGAGCTTCTTGTAGGTGATGCGGTGCGGGCGGTCGGCCTCCTCGCCGAGCTGCTCGCGCCGCCAGGCCTCATAGGCCTCGAAGTTCCCCTCGAACCAGGTCACCTGCGAGTCGCCCTCGAAGGCGAGCACATGGGTGGCGACGCGGTCGAGGAACCAGCGATCGTGCGAGATGACCACGGCGCACCCGGCGAAGGCGAGCAGCGCCTCCTCGAGCGCGCGGAGCGTGTCGACGTCGAGGTCGTTGGTCGGCTCGTCGAGCAGCAGCAGGTTCCCGCCGCGGCGCAGGAGCTTGGCCAGGTGGACGCGGTTGCGCTCCCCACCCGAGAGGTTCCCGACCTTCGCCTGCTGGTCCGGGCCCTTGAAGTTGAAGCCGCCGACGTAGGCGCGGGAGGCGACCTTGCGATCGCCGACGAGGATCTGGTCCTCGCCTCCCGAGATCTCCTCCCACACGGTCTTGTCCGCGTCCAGCGCGTCGCGGCTCTGGTCCACGTAGGCGAGCTCGACGGTGTCGCCGAGGCGCAGCGCGCCGGCGTCGGGTTGCTCCTCACCGGTGATCATCCGGAAGAGCGTCGTCTTCCCCGCCCCGTTGGGGCCGATCACGCCGACGATGCCGCCGCGCGGGAGCGAGAACGAGAGATCCTCGATGAGCAGGCGGTCGCCGAACCCCTTGCGCAGGTGGTCGGCCTCGACGACGAGGTCGCCGAGCCGCGGGCCGGCGGGGATGTGGATCTGGACCGAGCCGAGGTCGACGTTGCGGTCCTCGGCGAGCAGCGCCTCGTAGCGGTTGAGCCGGGCCTTGGGCTTGGCGCGGCGGGCGCTGGCGTTGAGCCGCACCCACTCGAGCTCCTGGGCGATCGTTCGGCGGCGGGCCGACTCCTGGCGCTCCTCCTGCTCCAGGCGCTGCTGCTTCTGCTCGAGCCAGCCGGAGTAGTTGCCCTCGTAGGGGAGGCCGCGGCCGCGGTCGAGCTCGAGGATCCAGCCGGCGACGTTGTCGAGGAAGTAGCGGTCGTGGGTCACGGCGACCACCGTCCCCGGATACTCGGCGAGGTGGCGCTCGAGCCAGCCGACGGACTCGGCGTCGAGATGGTTGGTCGGCTCGTCGAGCAGCAGGAGGTCGGGCTGGCGCAGGAGCAGGCGGCAGAGCGCGACGCGGCGGCGCTCGCCGCCGGAGAGGGTCGTGACGTCCGCGTCGCCGGGGGGCAGGCGCAGCGCGTCCATCGCGATGTCGAGGGTGGTCTCGAGGTTCCACGCGTCGGCCGCGTCGATGCGCTCCTGCAGGCGGGAGAACTCGTCGGCGTTCTCCTCGGAGTAGTCGGCGGCGAGCGCGTTGAAGCGGTCGAGCAGCGCGCGGATCTCGCCGACGCCCTCCTCGACGTTGCCGCGGACGTCCTTCTCCGCGTCGAGCGCGGGCTCCTGCTCGAGCAGCCCGACCGTCGCGCCCTCGGCCAGCCGCGCGTCGCCGCGCACGTCGGTCTCGACGCCGGCCATGATCCGCAGGACCGTCGACTTCCCGGCGCCGTTGTAGCCCAGCACGCCGATCTTCGCCCCGGGGAGGAAGGCGAGCGTGACGTCCTTGAGCACCTCGCGATCGGGCGGGTAGACCTTCGTCAGGCGGTGCATCGTGTAGATGTAGCCGGCGCTCATCGCCGCCGAGGATAGAGGCGGGGCTGTCCGTCCGCGGCCCTCGCCGCGGGCGCCGCGCCTCGCTACCGTTGAGGGTTCATGTCCGCGACGTCGATCCTCGACCTCGAGCAGGCGCTGCTCCTCCTGGAGCTCGAGGCGCCGTTCGACAAGCGGGGGGTGCAGCTCGCGCGGCGCCGGATGGCCAAGCGCTGGCATCCGGACATCGCGCCGCCGGGCAAGCAGGCCGAGCACGAGCGCCATCTCCAGGCGATCAACCGCGCGGCCGATCAGCTCGAGCGGCTGGCCGAGCAGTCGCGCGGCGGCCGGGTCAGCCGCAACGCCGTCAAGGTCTCGGCGGCGGCGGCGCGGGAGGCCCGCGCCGAGGCCGGACGGCGCGCGTACGAGGCCGAGCAGCGCGCGGCCGCCGCCGCCAAGGACCGCAAGCGCCACGATCCGTTCGGGACCCGCATGCCCGACCATTCCGTGGTCCACCGCTATGCGCGTTGCCGCAGCTATCCCGAGTGGGGCGTAGGCAGCGTCGCCGGGATCTACTTCTCCGGGGAGGGCGATGACGTCCAGCAGTGGGCGAGGATCACCTTCCAGGTGGGTATCCGCACCGTGCCGGCGGGCTCCCTGCAGTTCGTCGACTTCTCCACGCCGGACCCGGCGGCCGAGCGGGTCGAGCGTTTCATGACCGCGGCCCAGCACGCGCTGGCCGAGGGCGACGCCGGGCTGGCCGCGCAGCGGCTCGTCTACGCCCGCGACGCCGATCCGAGCAACCCGGTGGTGCTGCGCCTGCTCACCGTCGCCTTCTGGCAGGCCCGCCGACTGCCGGCCGCGGCGCGGGCGGCGCGGGACTGGGCGCGCGTGGAGGGAGGGCGGCCCGCGCCGCACCGCTACGCATCGCGCATCTACGAGGACATGGGTGCGTTCAGCCAGGCGATCGACTCGGCCGTGCGGGCGGCGGACCGGGCGCCGGGCGACGCCGCGGGGTGGGAGCGGCTGGGTCGCCTGCGCCTGCGCGTGGGCGACCGGGCCGGCGCGCTCGCCGCGCTGGAGCAGGCCCGCCTCGTGGGCCCGAGCCTCGAGGGCCTGCTCGACCTCGCCCTGGCCCACCAGCTCGCCGGAGATCTCGGCGCCGAGGTGTCGGCGTGCGAGGCGGCGACGCGGCTTGCGCCCGACGCGCCGGCGGCGTGGAGCCGCTACGCCCACGCCCTGGCCCGGACGGACCGCACGGCCGACTGCCTGGCGGCGTGCGAGCGCGCCCTCTCGCTGGGCGACGACCGCGAGGTGCGGGCGCTGCGCGCGGCAGCGCAGGCGCGCCGGCCGCGCGAGCTGCCGGCCGAGCACGCGGCGTGACCGCGCGCGCCGGGAGCGGCGCGGAGCGGCTCGTCGAGGCGCTGGCGGGCGCGGGCGTGGAGGTCGTCTTCGGGCTGCCGGGCGTCCACAACCTCGCGGCCTGGAACGCGCTGGCCGCCTCGCCGCTGCGGCTCGTCGGCGTGCGCCACGAGCAGGCGGCGGTCTACGCCGCCGACGGGTACGCGCGCGCGACCGGCCGCCTCGGCGTCGCGCTCGTCACGACCGGGCCGGGAGCGGCGAACACGCTGGGCGCGACGGGCGAGGCGTGGGCCGCGGGCTCCCCGGTCCTCGTGATCGCGACCGACATCCCGTCCGCGCTGCGCCGCTCCGGCGTGCACCGCGGCGTGCTGCACGAGTG
>JBBSBL010000024.1:0-33830 GCA_038251325.1 Solirubrobacterales bacterium
AGCGCGGCGAGGGCGACGAGGCCGATCGAGGTGTCGAGCAGCATCCTCGGGCTGCGGCGGTGCGCCGGGAACTGGTCGATCACGGCGGAGCTAATGCCGAGCAGCGCGAACTGGGTGCAGAGCATCATCGCCGAGACGGCGCCGGCCGCGAGGCCGACGTCCCGGGTGGAGAACAGCCGCGCCGCGACGATCCAGGCGAGGAACCCGAGCGCGACGCTCGCCAGCTTGCCCGCGATCAGGCCGACCGAGCTCGCGAGCATCGCCCGCGAGCGCGCGGCGCCGATCCGCTCCCCGCCGGGCGCTAGTGGTCGCGTGCGCGCGGCGACGCCCATTCCCGCTCCCGGACCTCCTGCGACATGCCGGCGTAGTTGAACACGAGGTAGCACAGGTAGTAGGGCACCCACTGGGGCTGGAGCCGGACCAGGCTCAACCCGATCCCCCGGATCGCCGCGAGGATCGGCAGCAGCAGGAGCCGCGCCGCCCGCCAGCGGTGCTTGGAGATCATCCTGGCAAGGCCGCGGCCGTCGGCGAGCCACTGGCCCTTGGCGAACTCCCAGGAGTCGCCGAAGCGATGCGTGACGACGGTGCGCTCGGACACGCCGATGCGCGCGCCCGCCTGCTCCAGGCGCCAGCGCATCTCGATGTCCTCGCCCGAGAGGAACCTCGGGTCGAAGCCGTACTCGAGCAGGGCCTCGCGGTCGAACGCCGTCGCCACGAGGCCGAACCAGTTCCTGCTGCGGCCCGTCATGTGGTGGTTGACGAGCGCGCGCCCCCAG
Organism: Solirubrobacterales bacterium; assembly: GCA_038251325.1. GTDB lineage: Bacteria > Actinomycetota > Thermoleophilia > Solirubrobacterales > Solirubrobacteraceae > JBBSBL01. Next base: position 777 of record JBBSBL010000024.1, read on the forward strand.
TAGCCCTTCCCGGACACGCTCCGCAGGCCCGCCTGGAGCGCCGTGTAGCCGCCCTCCTCGAACTCCTCGAGCAGGCGCTCCAGCGCTCCGTCGGGGAGGCGCACGTCGGCGTCGACCAGCGCGACCGTCCTGGAGGAGGCCGCGCTCGCGCCCATCGCCCGCGCCGCGGGAAGCCCGCGACCCTCGTCGGAGATCACGTTCGGCGTGACCTCCCGCGCGATCTCCGTCGTGCGATCGCTCGAGACCCCGTCGACGACGATGATCTCGCGCGGCTCGCTGGCGACGATCGACCGCAGGCAGTCGCCGAGCATGTCCTCCGCGTTGCGGGTCGGGACGACGACGGAGACGTCGACGGCGCTCACGGCGTCGCCGAGGTGATCTTCGGGGGACCGCCGTTCATCGCGGCGCGGGGCGGCTTGGGCCCGGCGGACGCGCCCTCGCCGGCGACCTCCAGCAGCCGCTCGACGATGATGTCCGAGGCGGCGTCCGGCGGGAGGGTCTTGGGCACCTGGAGCAGGTAGCTCGGGACGTCGCCGAGGCCCTGCGAGATGACCGCGCGCTTCTCCGCGAACGCACGGTCGATCGGCACCAGCCCGCTCGCACCCATCGCCGTGATCAGCTCGCGCGAGAGCCGCGGGAGCTCGGCGTGGAAGTTCCCGACGATGCGCGAGACCATCCACTCCTTCGACTTCTCCTGGAGCACCGTGCGCGAGGCGTTCACGCGCTCGACGAACACCGCGACCGCGATCGGGGCGCGGGCGGCGAAGGATGCGTCCGGGAACGCGTCCCGCGGGCGGACCATCATGTGCTCGGGGGACCAGTGACGCGCGAGGCCGGCGAGCCTCGGGTACTGCGTGACGACCGGGTGGACGATCGTCGTCAGCCTCGAGATGGGGTCCGAGAGCTTCGACGGCACCATCGGCTTGCGCTTCTCCTCGAAGAGGTGCGGGTAGATCGCCCGGTGGTGGGGCTTGATGAACATCGGCTTCTCGTAGCCGAGCAGCTCGCCCTCGTCGGTGAGGAACGCCCAGTCGTCGCCCATGAAGGCGGCGCCCTCGAGGCGCAGGAGCTTCGCCATCGTGCTCGTCTTGCCGACGCCGCCCCACGCCGGCATGCAGATCCCGCGCCCGCGGTAGGCGATCGTCAGCGCGTGCATCATCGCGGTGCTCTTCTCCACGCAGATGCGGTCGATCAGCGGCAGGGCCGAGACCAGGAGCTCGCGCGAGCCGTGGAGCCGGAAGCCGCCGTCGCGGTCGCGGACCACCTGCACCTTCGTGTCGTTCATGTAGAGGCTGTCGTCGGTGTAGAGGAACTCGAGATCGCCGTGGGCGACGCCGTTGAACACCTCCGGCTCGGCGGTGATCGCGAGGTCGTAGCGCTCCAGGCCCGACGTGCCGAACGGCGCGAGCATGTCGGTCATCTGGGGCGCCGTCGGCGCGTCGGACTGGACGCCGACCGCGACGCGGTCATGGATGTTGAATTCGATGCAGCTCATCGGAACGGAATCCTTCCGTGGTTGGTCATGAGGCAGCCCGGCGGCGGACGCCGGCGATCCTGCCGGCCGCGTAACCGGCCGTGGTGACGAACAGGCCCGAGACGATCGACGCCGCCCGCCCGAGGCCGCCGGCGTCGCCGCGCAGCGCCTCGCCGAGGCCGGCGGCCACGCCGCGGGGCAACGTCCGGGTGGCGTAGGAGCGCTCCGAGGCGAGCGCGCCGTCGGCGCCGACGCTGCGGGCGACCGAGGCCTTCGAGAGGCCCTCCGACCAGCAGCGCGAGAGGAAGTAGGCGCGACTCGCCCGCGAGCCCGGCACGCGGTGGAGCACCGCGGCGCGCGGCTCGTAGAGGAACACCCCGAACGGCCAGCGCTGGTTCGCCCGGATGCAGAGCTCGGTCTCCTCGCAGCCCAGCGGCCGGCTGCCGACGCGGCCCATGTCGTCGTGGAAGGCGCCGACCTCGTCGATCACGTCGCGCCGGATCGACATGTTGGCGCCGATCAGGTTGCGCACCGGCCGCCGGCTGCGGGGCATGCCGCGATAGGTGCAGCCCACCACCCAGTCGAACTCGCGCGGGAAGGCGCGCGGGCGGCCGCCGACCCAGACGGGCTCGATCGACCCGCCGACGCCGAGCACGAGCGGGCCGTCGTAGGCCTCGCCGAGCCGCTCGAGCCAGTCGGGGGCCGCCACGGCGTCGTCGTCCAGGAAGGCCACCACCGTGCCGGTCGCGCCGGCCACGCCACGGTTCCGCGCGCCCGCGAGGCCGCGACGGCGGTCGTTCTCGACCACCTCGACGTCCTCGAGCTCGACCCGGGCCCGCGCGGCGAGCGCCCCGTTGTAGTCCACCACGACGATGATCTGCGAGGGCGGCACGGTCTGACGCCGGACGGACTCGACGGCCGCGACGAGCTCATCCCATCGACGCTCGGTGTAGCCGCAGATGACGACCGAGATCGTCGGCCGCTCCCGGTCCCGCAGCGGTACGACCGTGCCGGCCTCCCTAAGCGACATGAACACCGCTCGTCCTCAGCACGGGAGAGACCGGCTCGCTCCCGCGCGCCGGCCCGAGACGCGAGGCCGCCACCCACGTTCCCAGCAGCGTGCGCATGACGCGCAGACCGTCGCGAACCGCGTTGAGGTTCGAGTCGCCGTAGTGGCGAGGCGACTCGAACGAGGCGACCTCGCCGATCCGCATCCGCTCGGTGAGCGCGCTGACCGCGATCTCGGTCTCGATCTCGAAGCCGTCTCCCACGAGGCCGAGGCGCTCCAAGGCCTCGCGCCGGAACCCGACATAGCCGTAACAGAGGTCGCTGAACTCGGCCCCGTAGAGCCGGTTCACCAGGGCGACCAGCCCGGAGTTCCCGAACATCCGTATCGGCGTCATGTCCGAGGTGCCGCCGCCGGTGACGAAGCGGGAGCCCTTCACGACGTCGTACCCCTCGGCCAGCCGATCGACGAACGAGTCGATCTCCGCGGGGTCCATGCTCCCGTCGGCGTCGAGCATCACGACGGCGTCGCCGGTCGCGGCCGCGAAGCCCGCGCGCAGCGCGGCGCCCTTGCCGGGGCGCTTCTGACCGGTGACGACGACGTCGGGCCGCACGCGCCGGGCGATGGCGACCGTGTCGTCCTTCGAGTTGCCGTCGACGAGGATGACCTCGTCGACGGAGGCCGGAAGCCCCTCGAGGACCCAGGCGATGCTGCGGGCCTCGTTCATGGCCGGGATCACGGCCGAGACCTTCCAGCGGTGCCTCCGGGCATGGGACCTCCCGAGAAGGCTCTGGACGACAAGCTCGTCGGCTAGGGCTGTGCTCTCCACCTCGTCCTCCCTGCTGTGTGGCGACTTGTGGGTCGGGGAACCGGGTGGCTCACCGACGGGAGGTCGACCCTATGCGTCCGGTACCGGGCGGAGGAAGAGCCTCCTCGCCATGAAGCGCATCCCGAAGCGTCACATGCGCGATGGCCCCCATCGCCCCCGACGATGGCCGAGGCCGGCGGTCGAGGCCGCGCGGTGACCTGTGGTGAATGAATTGGGAATGAGGGCAGGCAGATTCTCGCAATTTGCGGCAATTTCCTATCTTATGGACCTTGCGTCCGCAGCTCTGAATATGTTTTGTGAGCTTCCCGAAGCCTTTGCGGCGCTTCCTCCGTGAGCACCTCGCACATCATGCGCACCGGAATCCGGACCATCGAGACCCTCCCGCCGACCGGCGTCCGCCGCGTCGGCGTGCGCGGGCGGTGCCCGTGGCTCGGCGCCCTCGTCGCGGTCCTGGTCCTCCTCGCCGTGCCCGCGGGCGCGGCGGCGGTCGAGCCGAATCCCTCCGCGGCCGGTGCCGCGGGCGACGGATCGGCCCTGGCCGCCGGGGCGGATCCCGCCGCGCCGCCGAGCACCACGCCCGCGCCCGCGCCACCGAGCGCTGATCCGGCGACGAGCCTTCCGGCCCCCGTGGCCCCGGATCCCGCTGCGGTGACCCCGGCGCCGCCCGCCGCCCCCACGGACCCCGCCGCGGCGGTTCCCGACCCGGCGGCCGCGGGTTCCGCGGCCCCCCCGGCGATCCATCCCGGCACCACGGTCGCGATGGACCCCGCCGCGCCGGGTGGGACGGGCCCCGGCGCGAGCGGCCCGAGCGGCCCGACGGACCCCGGGGCGGCATCGGCGAGCCCCGGCCCGAGCGCCGCACCCGCCGCCACCCCCCGCGCCGGAACGGCTGACGGCGTGTCGGCCCCGGAGCCTGGCGCGAGCGTGAGCCCGCTCGCGCCGGCATCCCTTCCGGCGATGGCTCCGATCGGCGGGGCGTCCTCCCCGGCGAGCCCCGCGGCGACGACCCCGTCGCCCGCCGCGCTGCCGATCGGCGGGCTGCTGACGGGCGGCCTGCCCGCGCAGGTGCGCTTCATCCTGGCGCCCTTCGCCCGCTCGCTACGCGAGTGGGCCGGAGTCGCTCCGCTGCAGAGCCTCATGCCGACGGCTATCGGCTCCCCCATCGGCCTTCAGGCCCTGCTCGCCCCGGTCGCCGCGGCCTACCCGCAGGCCGGCGGCGAGACGGTGAGCCTCTACGGGGCCTCGGCGGGCGCCCGCAGCGCGTCCCGCCCGGAGGCGCGGCGCAGCCCGCCGGCCTCGGCGCCCGAGCCGATCGCCCCCGTCCACGCTCCTCCGGCGCCGCGGCCGAACGACGTCTCCGTCGCTCCCACCGCCGCGCCCGGGACCGGCTCGTCCGGCGCCGGGGGGCTCCTGCTCGCGCTCGGCGCCTTGCTGATCGTGATCGGCGCCGGCCTTCCCCGTCTGTCCGGATCCCGGCGCATGGCCTCCGTCCGGCCCTGGTCGGTCTCCCCGCTTCTCGCGCTCCAGCGCCCCGACTAGAGCCGGCCCCTCGCGTTCGGCCGCCTGCCGGCCTGCGCCCACACGTGCCGCCGCATCGGACGATTCGACGCGGAGCACCGCAGTTCCGCTTGCAACGTTTGCAGCAAACCCTTCCCTCCTTAATCCTTCCCTCCAACACCCTCCTTAATATGAGTGATCTATCACCAGGCGTTAGAGCCCATCAAGTAGAGACGGCGAATCCGCTTCGGTTGCGCCTGCTCATCGAGATCAGCCGCCGTGGCTCGATCTCGGCCGCTGCGGCGGCATGCGCCATCGGCCAGCCGTCGGCGTCGCTGCACCTTCGTACGCTGGAAGCCGTGACGGGACGCTGGCTCGTCGAGCGTCACGGTCGCGGCAGCCGCCTCACCGAAGCCGGCGAGATCGTGGCCGAGCACGGCGAGCGCGTTCTGGCGCTGCTCGACCAGATGCACCGCCAGCTCGCGGCCCTCGACGGCGGCGAGCGCGGCGAACTGACGATCGCGGCGAACGCGGGGCCGATGGTCTCGTTGCTCCCGCGCGTCCTGCGCGCCTTCGGCGAGGCGCATCCCGGCATCGCGATCAAGGTGCGCACCGGCGCGAGCGACTGGGTCGCTCGCCAGGTCGCCACCGGCGACGCCGATCTCGGCATCGGCGGCCAGACGACCGCCAACGATCGCCTCGCCTACGAGACGGTCCTCGTCGACGAGATCGTCGGGGTCGCTGCGCCGGAGCTGATGCGGGTCGAGGACGGCTCGGTCACCGTCGGCGAGCTGGCTCGGCAGACCGTGCTGATCGGGGCGCGGGGCTCGAGCACGCGGGCCGTGACCGAGAGCTACCTCGCGCGCGTGGGCCACACCGCCGACCGCGTCTGGGAGCTCGACTCCCAGGAGGGCCTCAAGCGGGCCGTGATCGCCGGGCTGGGCGTCGGCTTCGTGTCGTCGCTCGCGGTGGCCGACGAGCTGAGCCGCGGCGAGCTCGTCCGGTTCCACGTGGCCGGGGTCGAGTCGATGGTGCGCCCGATCCAGGTCATCCGCAGCGCGGGAAGGGATCTCACCCATCCCGAGACGACGTTCGTCACGCTCCTGACGGCGCACGCCCGGGAGATCGGCGCGACCGCGAAGGACGCGGCCCTGCTCGCCGAGGACGAGGTCCCCGAGACGATTCCCACGCCGACGGCGGTCGAGATGCACCCCGAGCCGGCAGGCGCGCTCGCCAACGGACGGGCGTGAGGAACGGGTCGCGCAGGAGTGAGACCGAGCCGGAGGGCCTCGAGACCTTCCTCCTGAGCGACCTGCACCTGGGCGCGGGCGGCGGCCCGGGGGCGGAGCAGGGCGTCCCCGACGACTTCGACGCCGACGCGGCGTTCGCCTCCTTCGCGGACAGCCTGTGCGCCCGCGCCGCCGCCGAGCCGGGCGCCCGCCGGCTCGTCGTCCTCGGCGATCTGCTCGACCTGCTGCGCCTCGCCCAGCACGAGCCGCGCGCCGCCGCGGACCCGGTCGCCGCGGCGCTGTGCCGGATGGACCGGATCGCCGCCGCCCACCCCGACGTGTTCGCCGCGCTGGGACGGCTCGCCGCCGCCGGCTACCGGCTCGAGATCGTTCCCGGCAACCACGACCTCGACCTCGCGCGCCCGGCCGCGCAGGAGCGCCTGCGCGACCTGATCTGCGGCGCCGACCCGGAGCTTCGCGCCCGGGTGCGATTCCATCCCTGGATCCTCCATCTCCCGGGCGTGCTCTACGCCGAGCACGGCAGCCAGTTCCACGACATCAACCGGTTCCCGACGCTCCTGGAGCCGTGGAGCCAGGGCCCCGACGGGCCGCTCGACGCGCCGCTGGGCGCGCACCTCGGCGGCCCGAGCGGCGGGGCGGGGGCGCTGGGGGCGGCCCGCCGGTCGGCCGGGATGACGCGCGCGCTGGCGCGCGACACGCGCCTGCGCACCATCGAGGGAAGGCCCGGCGCGGCGCGCGCCTACCGCGACCGCGTGCTCGCCCCCTACGCCGACCGGGTGGCGCTCCCCAGGGACGCCGTGCAGGCGATCGACCGACTCTCCAGCGCCTCGACCGCGCGCATGACGCGACGGGTGCTGGGCAGGATGGCGACGGGTCGCGGCGGCTACGATCTGCGGACGCCGGCGCGCGGGATCCACGACCTGCTCGCCGCGCGCGGGGCCTCCGTGTCCTACTACGTGTTCGCCCACAGCCACGCCGCGGACCGGGTGCCGCTCGACGGCGGCGCCGGAGCCCCCTCCTACCTCAACACCGGGACCTGGTCGATCCCCCGGCCCAAGCCCGGGCTGCCGCTGAGCGGGGAGCGGCTCACCTATGTGAGCATCGGCCGGCCGGGGCCCGGGGAGCCGCCCGTGGCGAGCCTCGAGCGATGGGACGCCGGCACCCGGCGTCACGAGACGCTCGCTTGACCGGTCCTCGGCGCCGGTCGCTCGTGGCGCTCGCCGCGGCGGTCGCGGTGGGCCTCGCGGCGTGCCTCGGGCCGGCGGCCTGCTCGGACGGCGGGACCCCTCCCCCGGGCCCGTCGGTGAACGTGCGCGTGGACACCTCGCACGTGGTCATGCGCAGCCGCCTGGCACTCGGGATCACCCACACGGAGGAGAGCCTCGACGTGCCCGCGCCCGCGAACCGGATCGCCCGGGCGCGCCGGGTGGCCGCCGGCATCGCGACGGTCCAGAACCAGCACATCTACGGCTGGGGCGCCCTCAACCCCGAGCCCCGCCCGAGCGAGCTCCGTTGGGCGTCGCTCGACCGGCGCGTGGCGCTGATGCGCTCGCTGCCCGGGACCCGCGTCATCACGCTCTGCTGCGCCCCCGACTGGATGACGCGGCTGGGACGGGCGACCACCACATACCCCAACCTCCCGCCCACGTCCGGCCACGTGGCCGACTTCGCGCGCCTGGCGGTCGCGGTCGCCCGCCGCTATCCGGACGTGCGGCACTTCATCGTCTGGAACGAGCTGAAGGGCTTCTACTCGCGGCGACTGGGCAACTGGGACGTGGTCGCCTACGCGCGGCTCTACAACGCGGTCTACGACGCGCTCAAGCGGGTCGACCCGCGGATCCGGGTCGGCGGGCCCTACATCGTGCTCCAGGGGACCGGCTCCGGCGCCGCCGCGCAGCGGCGCACCCGCGGGACGGAGGACCCGATCGTGGGGCGCGACCGGGCGTTCCTGCGGCGTTGGCTCGCGCTCGCGCACGGCGTCGACTTCCTCACGATCGACCGCAGCCTGGTCTCCCCCTCGCACGACCCGAACCGCTACCCCCACGACGAGCAGCTCCGCCTCACCCACTGGTTCGGGGACATCGTGACGGAGCTGCGGACGATCACTCCGGCACCCGTCTGGTACGCCGAGAACTACATCCACCCCGACACCGTGGGTCCCTTCGTCGACGCGGCCGAGGCGTCGATGCTCCTGCACGAGCTCCGCGCGGGCGCGGCGGTCAGCCTGCGCTGGCGCCCGCAGGCGGTGGGCCCGGCCGGCCGCGTCGCGAACGCCGAGGCCCTGTGGGCCGACCCGCGGCGCCCCGGCGGCGGTCGGCCGCTGAGCGTGGCGGCGGTCTACGCGGCGTTCCGGGATCACTTCCCGCCCGGGACCGCGATCGTGGCCGCCCGGGCCGGCGCACCCGACCTCGAGGTGCTGGCCTCGCGGCGGGTCGCGCTGCTGGTGAACGCGCGCCGCACGCCGGTCACCGCGGCGCTGGGCGGGCGGCGGATCGCGATGCCCGGCTTCGGGGTCCGGGTGGTGCCGCTGGCGCCAGGCGGCTAGCGCGACCGTCGCGGAGCTGCGACGTCAGCCGGACGCCCGGACCTGCGGATCGTCGCCGTCCGCGACGATCCGCGCCTTCTGCGCCTGCGCCTCCTCCTCGGTGAGGACGCCCTGGTCGCGCAGCCGGGCCAGCCGCTCCAGCCGGTCGAGCACGGGGTCGCGGGTCGCGCGCCGCTCGCCGCCCGCCAGTGCGGCCGCCGAGTCGACCGCCTCGGCCACGAGCCGCGCCTCCTGGAGCCAGTCCGCCGGCAGCTCGCTGGCCCACGTCCAGTCGCGGCCCTCCAGGCGCAGCGTGACCGGGCCGGACCCGTCCGTCGCGGGGCCGGCGCCGCCGTCCAGGTCCACGTGGGCGCTCACGCCGGCATCCACGGGCTGGGCACCGCCCCCGGGAAGGCGGATCAGGTCGAGGTGGACGGCGAGCTCGCCGAGCCGCGCGATCTCCGGAGAGCGCGCCCACGGGCCCGCTCGCCGGCCGTCGGATCGCGGGATGCTGCGCGTCACCGCGGCCAGCAAGTGCGGGACGCGGGAGTCGGGCCGCAGGTCGCGGAAGCGCCGCTCGCCGTGCGGCGCGACGACCACGAGCGCGCGGGCGCGGGAGAGGAGGTTCGTGTCGGCCCGCGCCTCGGAGATCGAGCGAAGCGACCAGCGCTCGGGCTCGTGATCGCCGATCGGGGCGAAGAGGAGGCGGCGACTCGTCGCCACGAGCAGGCCGGGCCCGCTGCGCCCGCGGCCCGAGTCCACCCCCTCGACGAGCTCGATCAGCCGCTCGTTGCGGTGCAGAAGGCTCGGGAGGGCGCGATGCGCCTCCCAGGGCGGCGCGTCGCGCTCGGTCGCCCCGACCCCGAGCTCGTCGAAGAGATGTGCCAGGACGAGCTCCCAGCCGCTGGGCGTGTGGCTCACGGGGGTCATGCTAGCCGCCATCGGCACCGCGAATGCCCGCCATGCTCAGATCTTCTAGCTCGATGAGATCCATGCGGCATCGGCTCTAGGCAACCGGCGCGCCGCACCCATAGGGTCGCGATCATTCCCATTCCAGTCCACCGGGCGCCGCGCCGGATGCGCGGCGAGGTCCCAGGTGCAAGGAGCGTCCACGTGGCCCGCACTCCGTTCGCGCATCGTCCCTCCCGTAAGGCGGCAAGCCTCGCCGTGAGCGCGCTGGCGGCGCTCGTGCTGCTCGCCGCGGCCGCCCCGGCCGCAGCCGCGCCCAGCATCGGGACCCCGGGGCCGAACTGGGACGGCGGGCCGTCCGCGCCGACGAGCGACAAGCCCCAGAGCAAGCTCTGGTACACGACCGACGCCCAGGGCAAGGTCACGTGGTGGGCGACGATGTGGAACACGTCAGGCGGCGGGAAGTTCCTCATCTACCGCTTCGACACGGGATCATTGACCTGGGCGCCCACCGGCACGGCGGTCGACCCGCGGTCGCTCTCCATCCAGGACACCCTGTGGGACGGCAGCCACCTCTACGTCGCGAGCGCGGTGAGCCAGCGGCCCACGCAGGATCCCAGCAGCTCGTCCGTCGATCTCGCCACGCGGATCATGCGCTTCTCCTTCAACCCGGCGACCAAGGCCTGGACGAAGGACTGGGAGAGCAGGGTCGAGACGAAGCACGACGTGCAGGCGACCGACCCGCACGGCGTGGCCAAGAACTGCGCCGGCAGCACCGGGATCAACCTGCAGTGCGTCGGCGGCACCGAGAGCGTCACGCTCGCGAAGGACACGAGCGGGCGCGTGTGGGTCACGGACACGCGCGACACCGCGGTCACGGCCACCTGCCAGCTCGACGCGAACAAGCAGCCGATCCCAGATCCCGGCCTCCCGGGCCAGTGTCTCCAGGCGACGAGCGGCGGCCGGCCGCAGTGGACCTCGACCGGGCGCTCGGTCTACGTCTACCACTCGACCAGCGGCGACGGGTCGACCTTCACGACTCCCTACGTGCTCCCGGTGGGCACGCAGGCTTCGAACATCAACCCCGACGACATCTCCGCGGCGGTGTCGTTCGACGGCAAGGTCGGCGTCTTCTGGGGCAACCAGAACACGCAGGTCTTCTACTTCGCCACCCACGACGTGGCGAACCCCAACGACCAGCAGTGGAGCCTCCAGACGGCGTTCGGCACGCCGGGCGGGTCGTGGTCCGACGACCACTTCAACCTCAAGACGCTGAGCACCGATCCGGCCGGCCAGGTGTTCGCGGTGGTCAAGACCTCCCGCAACGACCTCGGCTCCTCGCACAACGGCGACCCGGTCACGGTGTTCCTGCGGCGCGACGCCGCCGGGAACTGGAGCTCGACTCCGGTGAACGGCGTCAACCGCCAGGGCACGACCGACTACAGCCCGACCCGCGCGATCCTCGGACTCGACCCGACCAACCGCACCGCGTACGTGTTCTCGTCCGCGCCGTGCTGCAGCGGCGGCACGATCTTCGAGAAGCTCTCGAACTTCGACAACCCGTCGTTCGACAGCGCCGCGACCCATCTCGGCGGGCAGTTCATGGTCGACGGATCCGTGTCGAGCGGCGGCCTCAACAACCCCACCACCAGCAAGCAGCCGGCGCCCGCCGGCGACTTCCTCTACGTCCTCGCAGGGCAGGTCCAGACGCACTTCTACTGGTGGAACCGGATCGCGATCGCCAAGCCGACGCCGCCGATCCAGCCGGGCGGGTGCCCGGGCGACCCGCGCTGCCCCAAGCCGCCGCCGACGATCGTCTGCCCCGGCAACCCGAACTGCCCGAAGCCGCCGCCGGCGACGCCGGTCGAGCCGCCCAAGCCGACGGTGCTGCGCTCGCGGCTGGGCGCGGTGTCCGCGAGCCTCTCCTACTTCCGCAACGCCGACTCGGCGCTCCTGGACGGCCAGCTGCAGATCGCGCGCGCCGGCCGCGTGCTCCTCGCCGGGCCGCTCGCGCTGCGCTGCCGCGCCTGCCGGGGAAAGATCGACGCCGGCGGCGGTCATGCGCCCTCGCTGCGCGTCCTGCGCCTGCAGCGCGGCGGGGATCCGCAGGTGCTGCTGACCTTCCAGACGCGCGGAACCGAGATTTCGCTCATCTACCGCATCCGGCGCGGCCGCCTCGTGGTGACCGGCGTGAACTGGGGCGCGCCGGGCTTCACGCTGCGTGACCTGAACCGGGACCGGATTCCGGAGCTCCTGACGCGGGACACCCGCTTCGCGCGCATCACCAGCGGCGGGGCCGACGCCTTCCTCCCGCTGCGGATCCTGAGCTTCCGGGACGGGCGCCTGCGGGTCGTGACGCGCCGCTTCCCGCGCTCGCTCTCCTCGGACGCGACCAAGCTCGGGCGCAGCTACCGCTCCCTGCGCACCCGCCGCGGCCGGGACATGCGCGGCGTGCTCGCCGCCTACACGGCTGACGTGACGGCGTTCGGCAAGGCCGCGAGGGCCAAGCCGCTGCTCGCCGACGCGCTGCGCCGCGGCAAGCTCCAGGGCCGCGGCAGGACGCCATCGGGCCGGCGCTTCGTGGCATGGCTGCCGCGCTTCGTACGCGCCACCGGCTACGGCCGCTGACGGCGCCGGCGCACGGCGATCAGGCCGCGATCGGGTCCAGCGCTTCCTCGCCGAAGCGCTGGACCAGCGCGCCGGGCAACAGGGCGTGCTCGGGCCGGCTCAGCGCCGGGTCGGCCTCGAGCACGCGCCCGGCCCACTCGCGGGCGCGGTCGAGCAGGTCGGCGTCCTGCGGGAGCCGCGCGACGCGGAACGCCGGCAGCCCGGACTGACGCACGCCGACGAGCTCCCCCTCGCCGCGCAGCTCGAGGTCGATCTCGGCCAGCCGGAAGCCGTCGCGGTGCTCGGCCAGCGCCCGCAGGCGCCGCGAGTCCTTCGGCCCGAAGAGCAGGCACACCGCGGCCTGCTCGCCGCGACCGACCCGGCCGCGCAGTTGGTGGAGCTGGGAGATCCCGTAGCGCTCGGCGTCCTCCACGAGCATCACGGTCGCGTTGGGCACGTCGATCCCCACCTCGATCACCGAGGTGGCCACGAGCACGTCGGCGCCGCCGGCGGCGAACGCCGCCATCGCGGCCTGCTTCTCCTTCGGCCGCATCTGACCGTGGAGGAGCACGACCTCGAAGTCGCGGAACTCCGTCCGCGCCAGCCGTTCGTACTCGGCCGTGGCCGCGCGGGCCTGGAGGGCATCGGACTGCTCCACGAGCGGGCAGACGACGAAGGCCTGGCGCCCGACCCGCAACTCCTCCCGGATCCGCTCGTAGGCGCGGGCGCGCTGGCGCTCGCCGGAGGCCAGGTGGGTGGTGACCGGGCGCCGGCCGCGCGGCAGCTCGCGCAGGACGGTCACGTCGAGGTCCCCGTAGGCGGTGAGGGCGAGCGTGCGCGGGATCGGCGTCGCGGTCATGTGCAGCACGTGGGGACGGCGGCCCGCCTCCCCCTTGGCGTCCAGCGCCGCGCGCTGGCGGACCCCGAAGCGGTGCTGCTCGTCCACCACGGCCAGCGCCAGCCGGGCGAAGCGGACGTCGGGCTCGATCACCGCGTGGGTCCCCACCACGATCGCGAGCTCCCCGCTGTCGAGCTTCCCGAGCACGTCGCGGCGACGGGCCGTGGGCGTCGAGCCGGTGAGCAGCGCGATCGGGACGATCTCGCCGGGCAGCAGCGCCTGCAGGGTGGCGAAATGCTGCTCGGCCAGCGTCTCGGTCGGCGCCATGAAGACGCCCTGCATCCCGTGCTCGACAGCGCGCAGGAGCCCGAACAGGGCGACGACCGTCTTGCCCGAGCCGACCTCGCCCATGAGCAGTCGCTGCATCGGCCGGGCCGTGGCGAGATCCGCGTCGACCGCGGCGATCGCGCGTTCCTGATCGCCGGTCGGCGCGAAGGGCAGCAGCTCGGCCAGCCAGCGGGCGCTCAGCGAGCGGGGCTCGCCGAGGATGGGCGCGGTCGCGGCCTCGGCGCGCCGCGCGCGGCGACGCAGGAGCGCGAGCTGCATCAGGGCGAGCTCGTCGAGGGCGAGGCGGCGGCGACCGCCGGCGTCGTCGTCCGGGGTGCGGGGGAAGTGGACCGCGGCCACGGCGGCCGGCCGGTCGGCGAGGCGCTCGGCGGCGAGCAGCGCGGCGGGCAGCGGGTCGACGATCTCCCGCACGGCGTCGCGGTGCTCCCAGGCGAGCTCGCGCAGCTTCTTCGAGGCGATCCCCTCCGCCGCCGGGTAGACCGGGACGAGCCCCGCCGACGAGGTCGCGTCGGCCATCGCCCCGTCCGCGGCGCCGGCGGGCGCGGGCTGCCAGTCGCTGACCCGGAAGCGGTTGCGCCCCTCGTAGCGCCCGTAGAGCACGGCGCGCGCCCCGGGCGCGAGCCGATCGGCCACCCACGGCTGGTTGAACCACACCGCGTTGAGCGGGCCGCTGTCGTCGGCGACGGTGGCCTCGACGAGCGTCAGCCCGCGGCGCCGGGTGCGGCGCAGGCCGATGCGGCGGACCGACACGACCACCGTGGCGTCCTCGCCGGGCGCGAGGTCGGCGACGGCCCGGGCGTCGCGGCGGTCCTCGTGGCGATGGGGCACGTGGTCGAGCAGGTCCCCGACCGTCCGCAGGCCGAGGCTCTCGGCGGCGCGGGCGGCGCGGGGCGGGCGGATGTCCAGCGGGCGTTCGAGCCGGGACGGGCGCGGGTAGCGGACCGGCGCCGCCAGGAGCGCGCCGGCGTCGAGCGGCTCCGTGGAGGCGAAGGCCACGGGGAGGGCGTCGGCCGTGACGGGCACGGTGACGAGGATGACGCGGGGGGCGGTCGGGGCGGGGCCCGGTGCCGCCCCTACTCCGCGGCCAGCAGCCACCACCAGCTCGGCGGGCCGCCGGGGCTCAGCTCGAGCTCGACGCCGTCCGGCGCGAGCGCGGCGATCGCCTCTCCGCCGAGCGGCGCGTCGGCGCTCGCGATGCACGTCACGAGCTCCGCGCCGTCCCCGAGCCGCTCGAGCACCGTACGCAACGCCGTCTCCGGCTCGCCCCAGGCCACGATCTCCTCCGCGACGAACGCCACCGCGTCCCCGGCGGTGAAGCGGCCGTTGGTGTCCTCGCGGGCCGCCGGGGCCACCCCGCCGGTGCGCACGAGGGCGAGCGCCGCCCGCATCGCCGCGGCATTGTCCTCGGCGGGCCGACCCGGGTCGTGCGCCATCGCCATCGCGAGCCCCGCCTGCTGGGAGCGGGTCGCCACGACGCGGACCTCGCGATCGGACTGCAGCGCGGCCGCCTCGGCCGCCATCAGCACGTTCGCGGAGGACGGCAGCAGCACGACCTCCTCGGCCGGCACGGCGTGGATGCCGGCCAGCAGGTCGTAGGTCGAGGGGTTGAGCGTCGGGCCGCCGTCGATGGTGTGGACGCCCAGGCTCTCGAACAGATCCCGCATGCCCGGGCCGGAGACGACCGCAACGACCGCGGTGGTCGCGTCTCGCGGCACCGCGGCGGCGAGGCGCTCGGAGCGCTGCTCCATCTGTTCCCGCATGTCCGCGACGTCGAGGTGGGAAACCTCGCCGACGGCGTCGAACAGGCCGGTCGCGGCGTCCGGGTCGTCCGCGTGGACGTGGACCCGCAGCGTCGAGCGATCGCCGACGACGAGCACCGAGTCCCCGAGCGCCTCGAGCGCCGGGATGTGGGACCGCGCTTCCAGATCCTCGCCGCTGATCGCGAAGTTCACGCAGTAGCGGTAGGTCGAGGAGTGGTGCTCCGGGTGGGTCACCCGCGCGGCGACGTGGTGTTCGATCTCCGGCGGCTCGTCGCCCCGTAGCGCCGCGACCACGCCGGAGAAGATCACGACGAGCCCGTAGGCGCCCGCGTCGACCACGCCGGCCTCGCGCAGCGCGGGCAGCAGGTCCGGGCCGCGCCGCACCGACTCCTGGCCCGCGTCGATCGCCTCCTCCAGCACGACCGCCAGCACCTGGTCCTGCACGTCGGCCGGCGTGTCGCGCTCGAGGCGCACCACGTCGCCGTGGGCGCTCGCCGAGACGACCCGCAGCGCCATCTCGCGCACGGTGGTGAGGATCGTGCCCTCGGCGGGCTCGCGGACGGACCCGTAGGCCTGGTCGGCGGCGCGCACCATGGCCGCGCCGACAAGCACCGGGTCGATGAGCTCGCCCGGCCGCGAGATCAGCTCCTCGGCGGCGCCGCGGATGAGCTGGGAGAGGATGACCCCGCTGTTGCCGCGCGCGCCGAGGAGCGCGGCGCGGGCGACCGAGTGGACGATCTCGTCGCGCCCGATCTCGTCCAGGCTGCGCTCGGAGGTCGCGAGGCGGTCGAGCTCGGCCAGGACCGCCCCGAGGGTCAGCGCCATGTTGTCGCCCGTGTCGCCGTCGGCGACCGGGAAGACGTTGAGATCGTTGACCTCCTCGCGGCGCGCCTCCAGCGCGGCGAGGCCGGCCTCCACGGCGCCACGGAACCGGACGAGGGAGACGTTGGTCACGCCGGCGGAGCGGAGCGTCGGCGTCAGCGCGCCTTGGTGACCTTGCCCGCCTTGAGACACCGCGTGCAGACGTACACCCGTCGCGGCGTCCCCGCGTCGTCGATGCGGACGCGCTGGAGGTTCGGGTCGAAGCGGCGCCGCGTGGCGCGCATGGAGTGGCTGCGGTTGTTCCCGAACGCGGGACCCTTGGCGCAGACGTGGCAGACCTTCGGCATGGCCGCCGGAGGATAGCGGGATCAGCTCGTGAAGCCGGTCGGCCCGCGCTTCTCGTCCAGCCGCCGGCGGATCGCCAGCGAGGCGAGCACGGCCGCGACGGCGTGGCGACCGGAATCCCGCTCCTCACCGCCCGAGCGGGCCAGGGCCTGGTCCATGGAGTCCACCGTGAGCAGCCCGAACCCGCACGGCACGCCGCTCAGGAGCTGGACCTGCTGGATACCGCGCGCCGCCTCGGCACAGACGTAGTCGTAGTGGTCGGTCTCGCCGCGGATGACCGCGCCGAGGCAGACGATCCCGAGGTAGCGTCCCGACTCCGCGGCGTAGCGCGCCGCCAGCGGCAGCTCGAACGCGCCCGGGACGTCGAGCTCGTCCACCTCCTCGTGCCCCGCCTCCGCCAGCGCCGCCCGGGCGCTGGAGACGAGCCGGTCGGCGACCTCGCCGTAGAAGCGCGCCACGCACAGCGCGAAGCGGTCGGGCTCGCTCACTCCTCGCCCTCCCGGTCGTGCCCCCGCTCGCGGTCGACGTCGCGCTCGGAGGCGAGCATCTCGTCGTCGAGCGCGAGGCCCTGGTGATGCAGCGTGTGGCCCATCCGGTCCTTCTTGGCGCGCAGGTAGGCCGTGTTGTGGGGGTTGGGGACCGACTGGATCGGCACCTGGTCGCTCACCGAGAGGCCGTAGCCCTCCAGCCCGATGATCTTCTTCGGGTTGTTGGTGAGGATGCGGATCGAGGTCAGGCCGAGGTCGGTGAGGATCTGGGCGCCGATGCCGTAGTCGCGCAGGTCGGCCGGCAGCCCGAGCCGGAGGTTCGCGTCGACCGTGTCGAGGCCCTCCTCCTGGAGCTTGTAGGCGCGCAGCTTGTTCAGGAGCCCGATCCCCCGGCCCTCCTGGGAGAGGTAGAGCAGCACGCCGCAGCCCTCGGTCTCGATCATCGCCAGCGCGGACTCGAGCTGCTCGCCGCAGTCGCAGCGCAGCGAGTGGAAGACGTCGCCGGTGAGGCACTCCGAGTGGACGCGGACGAGCACGTCCTGCGCTCCGTCGACCTCGCCCTTGACCATCGCCACGTGGTGCTTGTTGTCGACCAGCGAGCGGTAGCCGACCACGGTGAACTCGCCGAACGCGGTCGGCAGCCCGGTGGCGACGACGCGCTCGACGAGCTTGTCGTGGCGGCGCCGGTAGGCGATGAGCTCGGCGACGGTGATCATCTTCAGCCCGTGCCGCGTGCAGTAGCCGACGAGGTCGTCCACCCGGGCCATCGTCCCGTCGTCGTTCATGATCTCGCAGATCACGCCGGCCGGGTTGAGGCCGGCCAGCCGGGCGAGATCGACCGCCGCCTCGGTCTGCCCCGTGCGCTCCAGCACGCCGCCCGCCTTCGCCTTGAGCGGGAAGACATGGCCGGGCTGGACGAGGTCGCGCGGCGCGGTGCCCGGGTCGATCGCGACCTGGATCGTGTGGGCGCGATCCGCGGCGGAGATGCCGGTGGTGACGCCCTCGCGGGCCTCGATCGCCACGGTGAACGCGGTCTCGAAGGCCGACTCGTTCTTCGCCGCCATCAGGTCGAGGCCGAGCTCGTCGCAGCGCTCGGGGGTGAGGGCGAGGCAGATGAGGCCGCGGCCCTCCTTGGCCATGAAGTTGATCGCCTCGGGGGTGATGAACTGGGCGGCGAGCGTGAGATCGCCCTCGTTCTCGCGGTCCTCGTCGTCGCAGACCACGACCATCTTGCCCTGGCGGATGTCGTCGATCGCGTCTTCGACCGTCGCGAACGGCGTCCGGGTCTCCGGGGTCATCGACTCACCAGCCTCTCGACGTATTTCGCGAGCACGTCCACCTCAAGGTTGACACGCCGTCCGGGCTCAGCGGCGCCGAGCGTCGTGCGCTGCAGCGTCTCGGGGATGAGCGAGACGGTGAGGTCCTCGTCGCCCAGCGACGCCACGGTGAGCGAGACGCCGTCGATCGCGATCGAGCCCTTCTCCACGACGTAGCGCAGGATCGCGGGCGGCGCGGCGATGCGCAGCAGGCGGGCGAAGCCGTCCCCCCGGGTCTCGACCACCTCGCCGGTCGCGTCGACGTGGCCCTGGACGACGTGGCCGCCGAGGCGGTCGGTGGCGCGGAGCGGCAACTCGAGGTTGACGCGCGCGCCGGGAGCGGCGTCGCCCAGCGACGAGCGGCGCAGCGTCTCCCCCATCACGTCCGCGCCGAAGCGCGTCGGAGCCACCGCGGTCGCGGTGAGACACACGCCGTTCACCGCGACCGAGTCGCCGTCGGCGAGCTCGGGTGCGAGGTCCGACTCGACCGTGAGCCGCGCGCCGGCGTCGGTCGTCTCGACGTCAGCGACGGTCCCGAGTCCGGCCACGAGCCCGGTGAACATCACCACTCACGCAGACGGGCGGTGACGAGCAGGTCGCCGGCCACGGACTCGCACTCCAGCGTCAGGGCGCGAACCGCCTCGGCGATGGTCTCGACGCCCTCCCCCTCGAGCGGGTCGCGGGCGGCCCGGCCGCCGAGCAGGACCGGGGCGAGGAAGAGCCGCACCTCGTCGATCTCCCCGGCGTCGAGGAAGGCGCCGGCGAGCCGCGGGCCGCCCTCGAGGAGCACCGAAGTCACGCCGTCGGCGCCGAGCTGGTCCAGCGCGGAGCGCACCCGGCCGGGCTCGTTGGAGCCGGTCGCGACGAGCACCCGCGCGCCGGCCGACTCCAGCGCGCCGACCGCCGTGCGCCGGGCCCCCCGGGAGACGACGACGGTGAGCGGGTGCTCGGCGGCGTCCGTCACGAGCCGGGAGTCCAGCGGCAGGCGCCCCTCGGAGTCGAAGACGACGCGGCGCGGCTGGCGGCGGACGTCGGGCAGGCGGGCGGTGAGCTGGGGGTCGTCAGCCAGCGCGGTGCCGATCCCGACGGCGACCGCGTCGCTCTCGGCCCGCCAGCGGTGGGCGCGGCGCCGGCTCGGCTCGGCGGAGATCCACTTCGAGTCGCCGGTGCCGGTCGCCACCTTCCCATCGAGCGTCATGGCGGACTTGAAGAGCACCCAGGGTCGCCCGGTCCGCGCGTGCTTGCGGAACGGCTGGTTGAGCCGGCGCGCCCGGGCGGCGAGCTCGCCGTCGGCCACGGCCACCTCGATGCCCTCGTCGCGCAGGATGCCGAGCCCGCGGCCCGAGGCCTTCTCGGAGGGGTCGTCGGCGGCGACGACGACCCGGCCCAGGCGCGCGGCGACGATCGCGTCGGTGCACGGCGGGGTGAGGCCCTCGTGGCAGCAGGGCTCGAGCGAGACGTAGAGCGTGGCGCCCGCGAGGTCCGTATCGCCCGCGGCGCGGATCGCCTCGACCTCGGCGTGGGCCTCGCCGTAGGCGGTGTGCCAGCCCTCGCCCACCACCGCGCCGTCGCGGACGATCACCGCGCCGACGAGCGGGTTCGGGCTCACATGCCCCCGCCCGCGCTCCGCCAGCTCGATGGCGCGGGCCAGGTGCGGGGCGTCGGTGTCGGTACGGGCGGGCATCGCGGCTCGGCTGCTGCGACCCCCAGGATACGGTGGGGAGTCCGGCGGATCCCGCCCGCAGGGCGCGTATCCTGTCTCTTCTCGGCTCCGCCCGCCACGCGGCGAGCCCCAGGACTCCCATGAAGCTGATCATCCAGATTCCCTGCCTCGACGAGGAGGACACGCTCCCCGTCACGCTGGGCGACCTCCCGCGCGAGGTTCCGGGGTTCGAGACGGTCGAGTGGCTGATCATCGACGACGGCTCGACCGACCGCACGGTGGAGGTGGCCCGCGCGGGCGGCGTGGACCACGTCGTGCGGCTCACGAACAACAAGGGCCTGGCCGCGGGCTTCCAGGCCGGCCTCGACGCCAGCCTGAAGCTCGGCGCCGACGTGATCGTCAACACCGACGCCGACAACCAGTACCAGGGCCGGGACATCCTCCGGCTGGTTGAGCCGATCGTCCGCGGCGACGCCGACATGGTGGTCGGCGACCGCCAGGTCGAGACCATCGAGCACTTCTCGCCGCTGAAGAAGTCGCTGCAGAAGGCCGGCTCGTGGGTCGTGCGCCAGGCCTCCTCGACCGAGGTGCCCGACACGACCTCCGGCTTCCGCGCCTACAACCGGGAGGCGGCGCTGCAGATGCAGGTCGTCTCGAAGTTCACCTACACCCTGGAGACGATCATCCAGGCCGGGAAGCTCCTCGTCGCGGTGCAGGACGTGCCGATCCGGACGAACCCGAAGACGCGCGAGTCGCGGCTCTTCCCGTCGATGGGCGCCTACGTCCGGCGCAACGCGCTCTCGATCTTCCGCATCTACAGCCAGTACGAGCCGCTGAAGGTGTTCTGGGGTGGCGCAATCCTCGTCGGCCTCGCCGCGCTCGGCGTGTGGACGCGCTTCCTCGTCGCCTTCCTCCAGGGGGACGGCGCCGGCCACGTCCAGTCGCTGATCCTCGGCGCCGTGCTCTTCCTCACCGCGGCGCTGCTCGCCGCGCTCGGGGTGATCGGCGACCTCCTCGCCGCGCAGCGCGCGCTCACCCAGCGGACGCTCGAGAAGGTCCGCCGCATCGAGCTGCAGCTCGGGATCCCGCCCTCGCACTACCAGGCGGCGGGCGGGGACCGCGCGAAGGAGGCGGCGGCCGCGACGGGCGACCCGGCGCCCGACGCCGAGCGGGAGACGCTCGGCGTATGAGCGCCGGCGCCGCCGAGCAGGTCCCGACCGGCAACACCTACGACAAGTACGGGTCCACCAACCCCGTCGTGCGGCGGCTGATGGGCGGCTTCGAGCGCACGCTCGACGAGCTCTTCACCCAGGCCGCGCCGCGCTCGGTGCTCGACGTCGGCTGCGGCGAGGGCGTGCTCACCGCGCGGTGGGCCGATCGCCTCGGCGACGGGCGGATCGTCGGCATCGACCTCGAGGACGAAAAGCTCGCGGCGGAGTGGGCGACGCGCCGGCGCGAGAACCTGGAGTACCGGGTGATGAAGGCCGAGCACCTGCCGTTCGGCGACGACGAGTTCGACCTCGCCGCGGCGATCGAGGTGCTCGAGCACGTGCCCGACCCCGCGCACACCGTCGCCGAGATGGCCCGCGTGGCCTCCCGCCACCTGCTCGTCTCGGTCCCGCGCGAGCCGCTGTGGCGCGGGCTCAACCTGACTCGGGGCGCCTACGTCCGCGAGCTCGGCAACACCCCCGGCCATCTGAACCACTGGTCCAAGCGCTCCTTCACGGCGCTGCTGTCCCGCCACGGCGAGGTCGTCGAGGCGCGGTCCCCGTTCCCCTGGACCATGCTGCTCGTCCGGCTCGGTGGCCGGGGCTGAGGACCCGGCCGGCGCCGCCGAGCCGGAGACGCGCTCCTACGCCGCCGGCGCGCGGGTCCTGTCGATCGGGATCGCGTCGACCGGCGTCGTCACCTTCCTCTACTTCGTCCTGGCCAGCCAGGCGCTGGATCCCGACCAGTACTCGCGGATCGCCGTCATGTGGTCGGTCCTGCTCACGATCGTGTCGGTCATCTACCGGCCGATCGAGCAGCTCCTCTCGCGCACGATCGCCGACCGCCAGGCCCGGGGGCTGGCGAACGAGCAGCTGCACGTGCCGCTGCTCATCCAGGCCGGGTTCGCGCTCGCCTTCCTCGCCGTGGCGCTGCCGCTGCGCACGACGATCACTGATGGCGTGTTCGGGGGGAGCACGACGCTGTACTGGATCCTCGTCGTCGCGGTGCTCGCCTACGCCGCGAGCTACTTCGCCCGCGGCTGGCTCGCCGGCCACAAGCGCTTCGGGCTCTACGGTGGGCTCGTCTTCCTCGAGTCGCTCTCCCGGACTCTGTTCGCGCTCGCCGCGGTCATCGGGATCACCTCCGGGCAGGACGCCGTGGCGGCCGGCATGGCGGCGGCGCCGTTCGTCTCGCTCGTCGTCGTCCCGTTTGCGTTCTCGCGCCGGCGCGGCGCGCACGTGGAGGGCGAAGCGCTGGTCCCCGCGGCCGACGCCGCGCTGGAGGGCGGCCCGGCCTCCGAGACCATCGAGGAGGCGACGAGCGACCTCAGCCTGCGCCGCGGCACCTCGTTCGCGCTGGCGGTCTTCGCGATCATGCTCGCCGAGCAGACGCTGCTCAACGGCGGCGTCCTGGCGATCGACGCGACCTCGGGCGAGGACGCGCTCGCCGGGTTCGTCTTCAACGTGCTGCTCATCGCCCGGGCCCCGCTCGTCCTCTTCCAGGCGATCCAGACCTCGCTGCTCCCGCACCTCGCCGGCCTGGAGGCGCGCGACCGGGGCGACGAGTTCGCCCGCGCGATCCGGGTCACGCTGCTGGCCATCGCCGGCTTCAGCGGCGCGGTGGCGCTCGGCCTGCTCGCCGTCGGGCCCGAGGTGATGAGCGCGCTCTTCTCCGGCGGCTTCGACTACACGCGGGCGGGCCTGGCGGTCGTCGGCCTGGGCATGGGCCTCCACCTCGCCTCGGGCACGCTCAACCAGGCCGCGCTGGCCCGCGGCGCCGCGCCCCTGGCGGCCGTGGCGTGGCTGCTCTGCGCGGGGCTCTTCATCGCCTGGTGCCTGTCCGGGATCATGCCCGACCAGATCGAGCGGGTCGAGGTCGGCTACTTCGGCTCGACCCTGATCCTGTTCGGGCTGCTGTACGGGCTGTACCGGCGGCCGGGGGCGGAGGTGGTGGGGGTTCCGGCGGCGTAGGGCTGGGCGTTCTCGCGGCTGGGGTGCGCGCCCGGCCGAGCCGCCGCCACCGCTCATACCCCCTTCGATGATGCTGTTCGCCGATCCCGCCGCCTCGCCCGGCGACACGCCCACCCGGACGCGCTACCCCACCCGCACCTCGCCCGCCACGTCCGGCCCGTGCAGGAA
Source organism: Solirubrobacterales bacterium (assembly GCA_038251325.1). Lineage (GTDB taxonomy): Bacteria > Actinomycetota > Thermoleophilia > Solirubrobacterales > Solirubrobacteraceae > JBBSBL01. Next base: position 23,800 of record JBBSBL010000024.1, read on the forward strand.
CGCCAGCAGCCCCGACGCCTCGGCCTCCAACGCGACCCGGTCCCGCTTCGCCAGCCGCCCGAACGGCTCGAGCACGACGAACGGCCCGGCCCCTCGCTTGCGCGGCTCGAGCTTCCACGTGCCGGCCACGACGCCGTCGAGGAGGAACGTCGCGCGGACCCGGGCGGCGGAGAGCGAGACCTTCGGCCGGTGCTCGTCGGCGATGACCCTCGAGCGGTCGGCGTAGGCGACCATGAGGTTGTCGTAGTCGGGCAGCAGGCGGGCGGGCGCGGGCGTGTTCTCGGGGGGGGCGCGGCGCGGCGGGGAGGTCGAACAGCTCGACGCCGCGCTCGTCGTGGAAGACCCGAAGTTCCGGGCGTAGCCGCGCGAAGCACTTCGCGAGCCCGGCGAGGCCCGACCACGTCTGCGCGTCGCGCACGCTCGCCGGGCCGAACGCCGCGAGATAGCGGCGGACAAGCTCGTCCGGCCCGCGATCGGGGTCGGGCGACGCGCCGAGCCAGTCCTCGGCCTCGGTGAAGCGGGGCTGGGGCGGGAACGCCCACGGGCCGCCGGTCGGCACCTGGACGAGCGGCAGCAGCGAGCGCACCGCGTAGCCGAGGATCGAGGGCTCGCGGTCGGGCTCGATCCCGACCAGCGTCTCGCGCAGCTCGGCGAAGGTCCGCGGGCCCTCGGCCAGCTCGGCCCGGGCGGCGGCGACGAGGCGGTCGAGGTCGACTCCGGCCAGGCGGTCGCCCGCCACCGACTGGAAGCCGCGGCGGATGGCGGGCTGGATCGCCGAGCGCTGGGCGAGGTAGTCCCGCGCGCTGACGAGGTGCAGCGTGTGGCGCATCATCGTCGCGAGGACCACGCTGCGGTCCTCCAGCCGCTCGGTCAGCTCGGCGGCGCGGAAGTCCTCCAGCCGCGTCCAGAGCCCGATGTACGCCGGCTTGGGGAACTGCGCCTGGACGCTGACCAGCCGCTCGATCCCCGCGGGCGCGTCGAGCTGCTCGCGCGCGAGCAGCATCTGGCGCGCGAGCGTCGCGCGGCCGAGCCGGCGCCGGCTCAGGACCGCGGGGGCAGGCACCCTACTCGTAGGCCAAGGCGTCGAGCACGTCGATCCGGGCGGCGCGGCGGGCCGGCAGCAGCGCCGCCACCACGCCGAAGAGGCCGGCCACCACGACGAGCGCGACGAGCGTCCCTACCGGGTAGCTCAGCACGAAGCCCTGCTCCTTCAGCGGCTGGGTGACGAGCGCACCGAAGACGCACCCGAGCGCGACGCCGACCAGCGCCCCGATCAGCGCGGTGATGACCGCCTCCCAGCGCACGATCGTGCGGACCTGCTTGCGCGAGGTGCCGATCGCCCGCAGCATCCCGAGCTCGCGGGTACGCTCGTGGATCGAGAGCGCGAGCGTGTTGGCGATCCCGAACAGCGCCACGATCACCGACAGCGAGAGCATCACGTAGAAGAGCGCGAGCAGCTGGTTGACCTGGGCCGCCTGGCGGCGCTTGAACTCCGCCTTGGTCAGGGCCTCGACCGTCGGGAACCCGGCGTCGAGCACCCTGCCGATCGCGCGCTTCACGTCCGGCTCGCGGGCGCCGGGCGCGAGCCCGACGAGTGCGAACGCGTCCTGCCGCGCGCCGAACCCCCGCCGCAAGGCGGTGTTCGTCATCGTCGCGTCGCCGAGCAGGTTGCCCCGGTCCTCGTAGATGCCGGCGACCCGGAGCGCGGGCCGCCCGCCCGTGGCCGTGAGCGTGTCGAGCCGGTCACCCACGCCGAGGTGGTTGTCGCGGGCGAAGGTACGGCCCAGAAGGACCTGGTCCGGCCCCAGGCGGGCCAGCGTCGCGTTGCTCCCCTCCTTCCAGGTGAACGCGTAGAGCGCCGGGAAGGTGGTGGGGTCGACGCCGCTGAACGCGACGTTCCCGGACACCCCGCGAACCTTCGCCTGGCTGAAGTTCGCCGGCGAGACCCGCGCCACCCCGGGCACGCGCGCGACCGCCGCCGCCGAGGCCGCCGGGATCGGCGAGAACCCGTTCTTGTCCTGGACGATGAAGGCGCCCTTGAAGTTGTCGTCGACGGCCCGGTCGACCGTGGCGGTGAGCCCGGCGGCGAACACGGCGACGAAGGCGATGAGCGCGACGCCGATCATCAGCGCGGCGGCCGTGGACGCCGTCCGGCGTGGGTTGCGGACGGCGTTCTCGCGTGCGAGGCGGCCGGGCAGGCCGCGGATCCGCTCGACCGGCCAGCCGACGACCGACGCGATCGGTCGCACGACGTAGGAGGAGAGCAGCCCGACGCCGACCAGCACGAGCGCGGCCCCGGCGCCGATCGGGGCGAGCGCGGCGTCACCCTGCGCGTTCCCGAACAGGCCGACCGCCATGAGCGCGACGCCGGCGAGCGCGAGCAGCGCGGCGAGGATCGTTCGTCCGCGCCCGCTCCGCACCCCGCGGCCCGTCGAGGCCTCGGCGAGCGCGGCGATCGGCGCAGTCCGCGTGGCCCGCAGCGCCGGCGAAAGGGCGGCAATGAGGGTCACCAGGGTGCCGACCAGCAGCGCGACGATCGCCGTCCGCGGCTCGAACACGGTCCCGCTGCTCGGGAGATCCGCCCCGAGCGCCTTGAACAGCCCGCGCAGCCCCGGCGCGACGAGCAGCCCGAGGCCGAGTCCGACGAGCGAAGCGAGCACGCCGATCGCCAGCGCCTCGAACACGACCGACGCGAGCACCTGCCGCCTCGACGCGCCGAGCATCCGCAGCAGCGCGAACTCGCGGACCCGCTGCGCGACCGTGATCGAGAACGTGTTGAAGATCATGAAGCCGCCGACGAACAGGGCCACCCCGGCGAAGACGAAGAGGATCGTGGTGATGAACGAGAAGCCCTCCTGGGTGTCCTTCGCCTGGCTCCGGGCCTGCTGTTGGCCCGTGCGGACGGTGAGCGAGCGCGGAAGCGCGCCGCGCAGGCGGGCGGTCAGCGCCTGCGGCGTCGTCCCCGGCGCGGACTGGACGTCGATGCCGTCGAAGCTCGAGCCCTTGGACAGGACGACCTGGGCCTGGCGCAGGGTCATGACCGCGACGCTCGCGCCGGCGAGGCTCGAGACGTCGCCGTAGCGCGCGATGCCCACGAGCCGGTAGCGGCGGACCGGTCCGTCGCCGGCCACCGGCACGGAGTCGCCCACGTGGTAGCCGGTCTTGTCGGCCGTGCCCTTGTCGAGCGCGACCTCGTTCGCCGCCCCGGGGGCGCGCCCCTCGACGTAGTCGAACGGGCTGAACGGCGCCGGCTGGGCGGAGGCGACGAAGTCCGGCGCCCCGCCGCCGGCCACGTCCTTGCCCTTGCGGTCGAAGATCCGGCCGACGTCGAACACGTCGCCCGCCGCCTGCTTCACGCCGGCCACGCCCCGCACGCGGGACAGCGCCGAGGTCGGGATCGTCGCCGCGGCGCTGCCGCCGCCACCTTCCTGCTTGACCGTCACGGTCGGCGTGATCGCGACGTCGATGCCCTTCAGGCCGGTCGTGAAGATCTGGTCGAACGAGCGGTTGATCGTGTCGGTGAGGATGTAGGTGCCCGAGATCAGGGCGACCCCGAGCACCACCGCGGAAGCGGTGAGGGCCGTGCGCAGCCGCCGCGCGGCGAGCCCCTTCAGCGCCAGCGCGCCCATGCCCTACCGGCCGGCCATCAGGTCGCGACCGCCTTCATGAGATCGACGACCTCGTCGGGCGAGGCCGCCGCGCCGTCGTGGATCACCGCACCGTCGGCGAGGACCACGAGGCGGTCCGCGATCGCCGCGGCGAACGGATCGTGGGTCACCATCACGACTGTCTGACCGAGGTCGTCGACCGATCTGCGCAGCATGTCGAGCACCTCATGACCGGCCTTCGAGTCGAGGTTGCCGGTCGGTTCGTCGGCGAAGACCACCGCGGGCCTCGTCACGAGGGCGCGGGCGACGGCGACGCGCTGCTGCTGGCCGCCGGAGAGCTCGGCGGGTCGGTGAGTGCGCCGGTCGCCGAGGCCGACCGCCTCCACGAGTCGATCGACCCACTCGGCGTCCGGCGTGCGGCCCGCGATGCGCAGCGGCAGGACGAGGTTCTCCTCCGCCGTGAGCACCGGCAGCAGGTTGTAGGCCTGGAAGATGAAGCCGATCTTGTCGCGGCGCAGCTCGGTGAGACGGCGGTCGTCGAGGGCCGACAGCCCGACCCCGTCGATCGTCACGGTCCCGGCGGTGGGGCGATCGAGGCCGGCGAGGCAGTGCAGGAGCGTCGACTTCCCGGATCCCGACGGACCCATGATCGCGGTGAAGCCGCCGCGGGGCAGATCGATCGTCACCCCCGCCAGCGCGTCGACGGCCGCCTCGCCCTCCCCGTAGCGGCGCGTGAGGTCGCGGGCGGAGACGATGGGCGAATCGGCGGACACGGCGCGGACCTATATCAGGCCGCGCGCACCGCCTCGGCCACCGCCGCGTACGCCGCGGCCGGATCGTCACCGCCGAACACCGAGGACCCGGCCACGAACAGTCGCGCGCCCGCCTCGGCACACGGGCCCGCGGTCGCGGGGTCGATCCCGCCGTCGACCTCGACCGCGCAGTGCGCCGGGACGAGCGCCACCGTCCGCCGGACCTTCTCCACCGACCCGGCGATGAACGGCTGCCCGCCCCAGCCGGGATTCACGGTCATGCAGAGGGCGACGTCGAGGTGCTCGGCGACCTCGGACAGGGCCTCGGGCGGGGTCGCGGGATTGAGCGCGGCACCGGCGCCGCAGCCGGCCTCGTGGATCATCTGGAGCGCGCGATGGAGGTGCGGCGTCGCCTCGGCGTGAACGGTGATCGAGTCGGCGCCGGCCGCGGCGAACGCCGCGACCTGGGCCTCGGGACGCTCGATCATCAGGTGGACGTCGAGCATCCCGCCGGCCGCGTGCACCCGGTCGGCGAGCGCGGCGACCGCGGGCGGCCCCATGCTCAGCGGCGGGACGAAGCGCCCGTCCATCACGTCGACGTGGATCACGCGCGCGCCGGCCTCCAGCACCGCGTCCACCTCCGCGCCGAGCCGACCGAAGTCGGCGGAGAGGATCGAGGGCGCGACGCGCGGGGCGCCCAGCAGCGCGGCGCGGGCATCGGAGTCGAGTCGGTTCACGACGCGGCGGTCACACGGCCTTGAGCATCGAGCCGTGGCAGTGGTTGCACTCCACGATCGCGGTCGTCGACATCCGGACGATCGTGGAGTGCTCGCCGCATTCCGGGCACACCGACGTCAGCTCGAAGCGATGCAGGCAGTTGACGCAGCGGTAGCGCCCCGGAAGGTTGGTGGGGCGCAGCCACGGCTCCCCGCACGAGGGACAGTCGAGCCCGAACTTCACCTCCTGCTCCGCCATCCGTCCATCATGGCGCATCGGGCCGCTGTCCTCCGGGCGCTCCCATGCGGCGCAGCCGGGCGAGGAAGAAGCCGTCGGTGCCGTGGCGGTGGGGCAGCGTGAGCAGGAAGCGCGGATCGGCCGGATGGCGAAAGCCCGGCCACTCGGCGCCCAGGTCCTCGATCGCGAGTCCCGCGTCAGCCGCCGACGCGGCGGCCACGACTCGCTCGTTCTCCTCCGGGCTGATCGTGCACGTCGCGTAGAGCAGGCGCCCGCCGGGCCGGAGCGCCTTGGCCCCGGCGAGCAGCAGCGCCCGCTGTCGCGCGGCCAGCTCCGGGACCGCCTCGGCCCGTGCCCGCCAGCGCAGGTCCGGTCGGCTGCGCAGCGTGCCGAGCCCGCTGCAGGGCGGATCGACGAGCACCGCGTCGACCGGGCCGTCGGGCGCGAAGGAGAACGCCGGGGGTGCGAAGCCGAGGGCGTCGGCGGTCTCGACGTGGACGATCGCGGACGCCCGCATCCGCTCGACCGTCCGCCGCAGCGCCGCGGCGCGCCCGGGATGGCGCTCGACCGCGAGCACCGATCCGCTCGGCCCGACCAGGGCGGCGAGGTGGGTGGTCTTGCCGCCCGGGGCGGCGCAGAGATCGAGCACCCGCGCGCCGGGCGCGGGCGCGAGGGCTCGCGCCACGAGCATCGCCGCGCGCGACTGCGGCATGAGCGAGCCGGCGGCGTGCAAATCGGACCCGCGGGCGTCGAACGGGCCGCCGAGCACGAGCGCTTCGGGCAACCCGGCCACGCGCCCCGCGGCGACCCCGCGGGCGGCGAGCCGGGCACGGACCTCCCCTGCGGTGGCGAGCAGCCCGTTCGCCCGCACCGCCGCCTCGGCGGGGGCGTTGACGCCGCGCAGGGCGGCGCGCGCCTCCTCGGGCCCGAGCGCGGCCCACCACAGCCGCGCGATCCACGCCGGCACCGAATGCCGCACCGCGGCCGCCTCCGGGTCGTCGTCGTGCAGGGCGGAGAGGAGGGCCGGGCCGTCGCGGATCGCGCGGCGCAGCACCGCGTTGACGAGTCGCGCGCCCCCGCCGCCACCGGCCTTGGCGAGCTCGACCGACTGGTCGACGGCGGCGTGATCGGCAACGCCGCCGAGGAACAGGATCTGGGTCAGGCCGAGGCGCAGCGCCGCGAGCGGGGGCGGGTCGAGCTCCTCGACCGGCCGACCGGCCAGCGCGGCGATGAGGTGGTCGAGCGTCCCGCGCCGCTGGACGGTCTCGTAGGCCAGCCGGGTGGCGAGCGCCCGCTCCCGGGGGTCTAGCTCGGCGCGCGCGGCCTCGGCCTCAAACGCCCGGTCGGTGTAGGCCCCGGACTCGAAGGTGCGCCGCACGACGGCGAAGGCCACTCGGCGGGCGGGCGTGACCCGCGGCGCCCGGCGGCTCACGTCCCGGCCGGGAGCGGGTGGCCGCGCAGCCAGTCGGCTGCCGCCATCTCGCGTCCGCCGGGCGGCAGCACGCGTTCGATGGCCAGGGCCCCGGCGGCGCAGCCGAGCCAGAGCTCATCGCCGGTCGCGGCGAGCGCGCCCTGCGGCGGCCCGCAATCCTCCGCTCGGGCGGAGCGGACGCCGAGCATCGACCCGTCCGGGAGTGCGAGGCGCGCGCCGACGTGCGGCGTGAGCGCGCGCACGGCGCGGGCCAGCGCCGCCGCCGGGCGGCCCGGGTCCAGCCGGCGGTCCTCGGCTCCCAGCTTCTCGGCGTAGGTGACGGCGCCCTCGTCCTGCTCCCGCCAGACCAAGGTCCCGGCCTCGAGTCCGTCGAGGGCGGCCACGAGCTGCTCGCCCCCGAGGGCAGCGAGGCGCGGGGCGAGCGTCCCGTAGGTGTCCTCCTCACCGATCGGCTCGACGCCGACCGAGCAGACCGGCCCGGCGTCCAGCGCCTCGACGAGCCGCATGATCGAGACGCCGGTCTCCGCGTCCCCGGCCATGATCGCCCGCTCGACCGGCGCCGCCCCGCGCCACCGGGGGAGCAGCGAGGGGTGGACGTTGAGCATCGGCCAGGCCGACAGCAGCGGCTCGCGGACGAGCGCGCCGTAGGCGCACACCGCGACGGAGACCGGCTCCGCCGCCGCGATCTCGGCCCGCGCCGCCGCGGCGTTGACGTCGTCGGGCTGGCTCAGCGGGAGCTCGAACGCGCGGGCGCGCTCGGCGACCGGCGGCGGCGCGAGCCGCCGCCCGCGGCCGCGGGGGCGATCGGGCCGGGTGACGACGAGCGCCGGGCGGTGCGGTCCCGCGGCGAGGCGGTCGAGCACCCGCGCGGCGAACTCCGAGGTGCCGAGGAAGACCGTGCGCAACTACGCCGCGCGCTCGTCGCGGTCCTGCTCGGCCGCCTCGCGCAGCGCGCGCAGCGCAGCCTTCCGCTCGTCGCGGCCGGTGCGGTCGAGGATGAGCACGCCGTCGAGGTGGTCCATCTCGTGCTGGATCACCCGCGCCTCCAGCCCGCTGGCCTCGACGCGGATCCCCTCCCCGTGCTCGTCGCGCGCGCGGACCCGCACGTGGACCGGCCGCTCGACCCCGACGAGCACCGTGGGAAGGCTCAGGCACCCCTCCTCGAAGGACTCGACCTCCTCGCCGGCCCACTCGAGCTCCGGGTTGACCAGAGCGATCGCCGGGCCGCCGGACTGGGTGCGGTAGACGAGCACCCGGTGCAGCACGCCGAGCTGGGTGGCGGCGAGCCCGACTCCCAGCGCGTCGTCCATGATCCGCGCCATCCGCTCGACTTCGTCGCGCAGCGCGGCGTCGATGCGCTCGACCGGGCGGGCGGCGCTCCGCAGCACCGGATCGCCCCAGCGGCGCACGAGCGCGAGCGCGGCGTGGCGTCGCGCCGCCACCTCGGGGTCGAGCGGGGGCGGCGCCTCGGGGGCGTCCGCCTCGAGGGTCTCCTCTTCGGCCATGGGCCCCTGATCCTACTGCGGGTCGACGTCCACCCCGAGCGTCGCGGCGCGCCCGGCCGGCGTGCGCGCGACCTCCGCCACCGCGGCCCCGACGCCCTCGATCGCCGCCCGCCGGTCGTCCGCCTTGATCACGAGGTGGCGACGCTCGCGGCCCCGGAGGCGGAAGAGCGGCGCGGGGCCGAGCACATCGGCGCCGGGCATGTGGAGGCGCTCGGCCACCGCCGCGACGGCGGCATCGGCCACGGCGGCCTCGTCGGCGGCGCAGGTGACGCGGATCAGCGACGCGAAGGGCGGATAGCGCAGCGCCTCGCGCCGCCCCAGCTCGCCGGCCAGGAACCCGTCGCTGTCGTGGGCCGCGGCGTGGCGGATCGACGGGGCGTCGGGCGCCAGGGTCTGGACGAGCACGCGGCCGCCGCGGGGGCCGCGCCCGGCCCGGCCGGCGAGTTGGGCCACGAGCGCGAACGTGCGCTCCTCGGCCCGGAAGTCCGGGAAGCGCAGCGTCTGGTCGGCGTCGAGGACGAGGCCGAGCGTCACGTCGGGGAAGTCGTGGCCCTTCGCCACCATCTGGGTGCCGAGCAGGACCCCGGCCGGCGCGGCGTCGAAGCGCTCCAGCGCGCGCGTGAGCGCCCCGCGGCGCAGCGCGGTGTCGGCGTCGAGCCGGATCACCGGGAAGCCCGGATCGCCGAGCGCGGAGGTGAGCTCATGCTCGATGCGCTCGGTGCCGGCGCCGTGCCGCGCGACCGAGTCCGAGCCGCACGCGGCGCAGCGGCGCGGCACGCGCTCGCGATGCCCGCAGTGGTGGCAGGCCGCCGTCCCCTCGGCGCGGTGCAGGACGAGCGCGACGTCGCACGCCGGGCAGGACCAGACGTGCCCGCAGGTCCGGCAGGAGAGGAAGTTCGACCACCCGCGCCGGTTGAGCAGGACAATCGCCTTGCCGCCCCCACGGCGCACCGCCGCGAGCGCCGCACGGGCCTCGGGATGGAGCGGATGGCGCGCGTCGCGCATGTCGAGGATCTCGACGGGCGGCAGCGGCCGGCCGTCCACGCGGTGCGCGAGGCGCAGGCGATGGGGGCCGCGGGCGCTCTCCGGCCGCGGCGTGGCGCTGCCGGCCACGAGCACCGCGCCGGCCCGCGCCGCGCGCCACGCGGCGACCGCCCGGGCGTCGTAGCGCGGGTCCCCCTCGTGCTTGTAGGAGGACTCGTGCTCCTCGTCGACCACCACGAGCCCGAGGTCCCGCACCGGGCCGAACACCGCCGAGCGCGGGCCGACGCAGATCCGCGCCGTGCCCGCGGCGAGGCGGCGCCACTCGTCGTGGCGCTCGCCGAGCGACAGGCCGGAGTGCAGGAGCGCCACGACGTCGCCGAAGCGGGCGCGGAAGCGGCCGACCGTCTGCGGGGTGAGCGCGATCTCCGGCACGAGCACGATCGCGCCCCGGCCGGCGGCGAGCGCGCTCGCGGCGGCCCGGAGATAGACCTCGGTCTTGCCCGAGCCCGTCACGCCGTGGAGCAGGAAGGATCGCGGGCCGGGCGTCCCGGCCAGCGCGCCAAGGATCGGCGCGAGCGCCGCCTCCTGCTCGGCGGTTAACGTGGGCACCCGGGCCGACCGTGCGCCGACGGCGCCGCCGGCGGGGCGCCGCCGGCGCTCCTGGTGCTCGAGCGCGAGGAGCCCGCGGGCCTCCAGGCGCCGCAGGCCCGCGTGGGGCAGGCCGGCCTCCGCGGCGGGCAGCGGGCCGGCGGTGTCGAGCGCGACCAGCGCGGCCCGCTGGCCGGACGTCAGCCGC
>JBBSBL010000025.1:0-33472 GCA_038251325.1 Solirubrobacterales bacterium
ACTGCGTCATCGACCCCAGGAGCTCCGTGCTGGGCATCTCGCCCGCCTCGGACTCGGGGCTGCCGGGGACCAGAACCATGAAACGCATTGCTGCCTCCTCGCGTGTTGGGTGGTGTCTATTCGTACGTCGAACGACGCCGGACGAAATCGACACGCCCCGCAAGATATTCAGGAGCAAGGTGAAGCAGCCCGCCTGACTCCTGCCCGCTCGCGCTGCCTCACCCCAGGATCGGGAGCAGCAGCCGCGACGACGAGAAGACGGTGTTGACGCTCGCCCCGCCGAGCGGCGCGTGGCGGAAGCGGAGGATGGTCGGCGCGTCCTTCCCCCGGTCGCAGCTCGGGAGGCTGAGGGGGAGCCGATGCCCGGCTCTCAGCGCCGGGGGTTCGGCACGACGGGGATGCGGTAGCTCACGACCTCGCCGACCGCGAACGCCTCGGGCTCCCGACACGCGAGCACCGGCGCGCCGGGAACGCTGGAGTCCTCGTCGACCGCGCGGAGCATCGCCCGCAGCCAGCCGCCGGTGATGGGGATCGCCTCGCCGTCCGGCGCGACGTAGATCGCGATCCAGGCGGTGTCGAGGGCCGTGATGGTGGACTCGCGGCGCAGCTCGACGTTGCCGGCGAGATCCAGCGGATCGCTCATCGGAGCCGTGTCCCAGTACGGAGCGTCGGGCAGCTCGGGCGATGCGACGAGCCGGGGCGAGAAATCTCCCGTCCGACCCTGTTAGGGGTATGGAAGCTCAGACCCTGGACGGCCTCATCGTCGGCACCGACGGGATACCGATTCGTCAGCGGCCGCCAGTAGCGTCCAGGCCGATGACACCGGTGAGAGCGCAGGACCGGGAAAGCGGCCGAGACGCTGTCACCGAGCTGTGCGCTCGCTTCGCCGACGACCTCGCGTACTACAAGTCGCCGGAGTTCGACGAGACCAGCTGTCGGCAGCGATTCATCGACCCCTTCTTCGCCGCGCTCGGGTGGGACGTTGCCGACGAGGACAAACGAGGCCCGTTCGCCGACGTGATCCTCGAGTACTCGCTGCGGGCCGGGGAGGCGAGGGCTCGGCAGCGCACCGTCAACGAGGCGGAGGAACAGGAAGACGAGCGCGTGGCTCATGCGCTCGCCGCCAACCGGGACCCAGGCGTCGTCGGCGTGCGCCGCCCCGACTATTCGTTCCGCGTAGCGGGCGAGCGCCGCTTCTTCGTTGAGGCGAAGCGCCCGTCAGTCGACATCAACAGTCCGCGGCCCATCTACCAAGTCAAGTCCTACGGGTGGAACGCGCGCACGCCCATCGCACTGCTGACCGACTTCGAGGACCTTCTGGTCTTCGACTGCCGGTATCGGCCTGCGCTCGATGAGTCCCAGACCGGGCTTGTCCCGGAGTTCAAGCTGAACTTCGGCCAGTTCGTCGAGCACTGGGATCTGCTCTGGGACACCTTCTCGCGCGACGCCGTCGCCGAAGGGTCTCTCGCGAGCTTCGCCGAGGAGATTGCCGACCGCAAGGGACAGCTCCCGGTCGACGTGGTGTTCCTCTCCGACCTCGGACGCTGGCGGCAGACCGTCGCCCGCGACCTCGCGAAGAACAACACGCAGCTCGACGTGTGGCAGCTCAACGACGCCACACAGCTGACTCTCGATCGCGTGGTGTTCATCCGTGTGTGCGAAGACCGAGACTTGGAGCCCGCCGAGGTCTTGCGCCCGCTGCTCGACAGCGACGATCCCTACGGGGCGTTCATCAGGGCGCTGGGTCCCCTCCGGGCCAGCTACAACGGCGGTCTGCTCGACCCGAGCTTCGCCGACGGCCTGACCGTCAGCGCGGACGTGTTCAAGCGCCTGCTCCAGGGCCTCTATACGCCCTGGGCGCCGTACCGCTTTGACGCGCTCGGCGTCGAAATCCTCGGAAGTATCTACGAGCGCGCACTGGGCAGCATGGTCACGCTCGAAGACGACCGCTCCGTCAAGGTCGAGCTCAAGCCAGAGGTCCGCAAAGCCGGCGGCGTCTACTACACCCCGCAGTGGGTGGTCGATGAAATCGTGCGCCTGACGATCGATCCGCTGGTCGCGGGCAAGCGCCCTGCTCAGCTGAAGGAGTTCCGCGTGCTCGACCCGGCGTGCGGTTCAGGGTCCTTCCTCCTCGGCGCCTACGACCGGCTCATCCGCCACTTCGAGGAGTACTACACCGCCCATCCGACCGTCGACCGCAAGATGCACTTCGAAGACCATCGCGGGCAACGTCGGTTGACGACGGCCGCAAAGGCCCACCTGCTACGCAACAGCATCTTCGGGGTCGATGTGGACCCCGCAGCCGTCGAGGTCACAACGATGAGTCTGTACCTCAAGTCGCTGGAGTCGGATGCTCCGGAGTACGTGCGGAGTCAGGTGCAGCTGACCGGTGCCATCCTGCCGACGCTCACCGAGAACATCCGCTGCGGCAACTCGTTGGTCAGCACTGACTACTACCAGCAAGCCGAGCTCGCGCAGCTCGACGCGTTCGAGGAGCACCGACTGCGCCCGTTCAAATGGGACTCCGACAAGGAGGGCTTCGGAAAGGTGCTCGCCGATGGCGGCTTCGACGCCGTCATCGGCAACCCGCCCTACTTCAACGTCGATGCGAGCTACGGCGCCGGACACCCGGTCGCCGCGTATCTCAAGACGGCGTACTCGGCCATCTGGCAGGACAAGACCGACATCTACTACTTCTTTCTTACCAAGGGCGTCGCGCTCGCCCGCCAGCGGCTCGGATTCATCGTGTCCCGGTCCTTCCTGGAAGCCGACAAGGCCCGGCGAACACGCGGGAACCTCGCCGGCGCCGCGAGGCTAGATCACGTCGCCGACATGGACGGCTTCCGGGTCTTCGCCGATGCCGGAATCGCGACAACCATCGTCGTGTTCGACACCACGTCGCCGCACGGCGAGTCCGAGGTGTCGGTGCGCCGGCTCGACTCGGCTGCCTACAGAGCCGAGGAGGTGGTCGAGGGGCTGCGGCAGAATCGTGCCCCGTTCGAGGTTTTCTCGCGCAAGGCGAAACTCGGAGCCGACGCGTGGCGCTTCCCGAACCCCTACCTCGACGACCTCTACCAGCGCATCGACGCCTCCGGCGAGCGCCTCGACCAGATCTGTTTCCTGGGCAAGGGCATGGAGACGGCCGCCAACGCGGTGTTCGGCAAGCTCAGCGCCGCCGACGTCGTCCGCCTCGGACTTCCCGCCGAACTGCTCAAGCGGCGCGCCCGCAACTCCGACATCCACCGCTACTACCTCGCTGACAGCGGCGAGCACGTCCTGTACCTGGAGGACGTCGCGCGGTACGAAGACCTGCCCGCGGCCGTGCGTGACTACCTCGCAGCGCGCGGGAACAAGGCCAAGCTCGAAGGCCGCGCCGCGTTCAAGCGCGGTGACTGCGACTGGTGGCGCTACACGTGGCCGCTGCATAAGGAACGCCACCGCGGCCCCCGGCTGCTCTCGCCGTACCGCACCGGGCACAACCGCTTCGCACTGGACCCCGACTTCAGTTACTTCACCTCGACCGACACCACCATCGTGTTCCCGCGCGACGGTGCGAAGGAAGACCTGCACTACGTTCAGGCGCTGCTGAACACCAAGCTGCTGACGTTCCGCTTCCGTGGACTCGGCAAGCTCACGAGCCCGAACATGTGGGAGTCCTTCCACTACTCCCTCGAAGCGCTCCCGATTCGCCGCGTCGACTTCGATGACCCCGCGGACCGCGACGTTCACGACGCGCTCGTGCGACTGGCCAACGACATCGAGCATGCCCGAGACCAAGCGCACAACGGCCTCTCGCCGGCCGACCGCTCGCTCGGCGCCCGGCGCGCAGAGGCTCTGCTCGACCAGGTCGACGAAATCGCCCTGGACCTCTACGGCATCACCGACGCCGAAGAGCGCGCGAGCGTGCTCGCGCTCGGCGCTCCTTTGGGGTGACAGACATCGCGGGGCCAGGCGGTCTCGCCGAGCCGCAAGGCGCCGAGGCGCGCCGACGGCGCCGCAGCCGTGGCCGCAAGCGGCCTGTCATCCCGCCTGCGCGGCGTGAGAGCCCTGATTCCGTATGGACTACGAGTCACACCTGCGCATCCACCGCGCGCCGTTCTTCGGCGCCAAGCCGCTCCACCTCATCGAGCCACGCGATGTCGAGGCGTTCATCGCAGCGAAGGGCCGAGCCCCGAAGAGCCTCCTCAACTAGCTGGCCTGCTTGCCTACGGCGCCGACTGCGACCTCGTGTTCGGGCACCCGCACCGCGGCGGGGAGCGCCGCTGGAGCGCTCGCGGCTCCTGAAACTGATCTACGCCGTCTACGCGCCGATCGCGCACGAGCGGACCTGGTCGAGCGTGCGTTCGGTGGCGGTGCGACGATAGGAGACGCTGACGGCACGACGAACACCGCGACGAGGCGATGACCGAGGCCAGCGACAAGCAGATCACGCTCACGATCAAGGGCGCTCGTGCCGAGCGCGGCGTCAGCCTGTCCGACTTCGAGTCGTTCATCGACAACTTCCTCGCAGCCCTGCGCGACTACGACCGTGCGGGCCGCGGGGAGCCCACTCGCAAGTCCGGGCATCCGGATCGCCGCGCGGAGGCCGTTACTGCGTTTCGCCTCGTCGGATTCCACCCCGGGAGCGGAGTTGCGACGATCGAGCCCGAGTTCGTCGCCGCTGAGGATGATCAGCTGCCGGTTGGCGACGTCTCGCTGTCGCTCGCGACGCTCCGTGCCCTCGCCGACGATCTCGCAGCCGAGCGTACGGTGCCCGAGCCTGTCCTCGATGCGCTTGGCAAAGCATGTCGCGCCGTTGGCGCGGACGGCTCGGTAGCGATCGAGATCGGCGCCGGGGCCGTCGCGCCGGTCGTCGTCAATACCGGGGTGCTCGATCGCATCGCGCTGGCGACGGACACGACCGCCGACGAGGAGGTCGCGTCCGTCGCCGGCCGGCTTCATCTCCTGGATCTAGAGCCTGATCGCCTCGGCATCCGGACCGCCAGCGGTGTCGAGTGGTTCTGCCGGTATCCCGAAGGGCTCGAGGAGCGTGTCAAGGGGCTGCTCGACAGGATCGTCTGGGTGGAGGGCAGCGGCAGGCTGACCAGCCCGCTTCGCGGCGCGATGACGATCGAACGCATCGAGCCCGTCGACGTCGAGCAATCGGCGCTCTTCACGAGTGCGCCCGTCGACGAGGACGAACTGCTCGCCCAGCAGGGCATCAGCGCGCCGCAGGGTCTCGACGCCCTGGCGGACGCTGAGTGGGACGACGAGAGCGACGACGCCTACCTGGCCGCGCTGCTGAGCAAGTGAGTGCCTCTCCCCCGCCGCCCGAGAGGCTCCTGTGCGACACGAGCTTTGTCGGGGCGAGCGCGAAGCGTTCAGCTCAGCCGGGACGGTTCTCGCACTGGCCCACGCAGATGCTCGAACGAATTGACTCGGCGATCCTTGCGATCAGCGTGATCACCTTGGCCGAGGCGCGCTACGGCTATCTGAACGCCGGCTGGGGAGCCGCCCGCGTCGAGCGAGAGGAGCGCCGGCTCGCCAGCTTCCTCCAGATCCCGCTCGACCCCACGATCGTCGACGAGTGGGCGCGTCTGAAGGTTCTGAACAGGCAGAACGGCTGGAATCTCGCAGACAACGATCTGTGGATCGCCGCCACCGCGAGTGCGCGTGGGCACGCGCTCGTCACATGCGACGCCGACCAGGCACGGATCGTCGATCCGAAGCTCGGGGTGCTTCACCTTCCGGCGCCGCAGTGATCGAACGCTTCGTCTATGTGACCGAGGTGTCCTCCTGGTCCTCGCTGAGATGGGTATCGAATGCCAGCGGACGAGCGCATCGAGCCGAGTGCTGTTCGGAACCTCAACCGCGTTCTCACGGGCAATGAGCATCGCGTGTCCCGCACTTCGCCCGCCATCGTCGCGAGCGTGCCATTGCTGAAGGCGGGGCGTCGTTCGGGCAGGATGACGAGAGACGTCCCATCCTCCCGCGAGACCGCGAGGAAGTTCTCGATTGCGCGCGCATCGGCGTGAGACGAGTTCGAGATCACGTCCCAGAGCCCGTCGGGCACCTCGCGAAGGGACCGAGCCGGCTTCCCCGCCCGGTTCGCCAACCACTGCCGGGCGTACTCGCCGGAGCGGTCGTCAACGACTCGCTGGGCCCGGCGTGCAGTTCGAGGAGCATCCGTTTGTACGACAGAGCCTCCGCCTCGTAGCCGACGCGCATGACGGCGATTGCGGGGCGGGCAGCCTGAACGGCGAGAGTACCCATATAGCGGAGGGCCTTAGCGCGGACATACGACGCTGGCGGCGGAGCCTCGTCGGTCGCATCAAACCCAGCATGCTGGAGGACCCATCCGAGGCGATCGGTGGCGAGCCTAAGGACACCGATCGTGGGCAGGTCGGCGTCCGCGGTCGATAGGAGCGTCTCTTCAGCGCGGTCGAAGGGACCGCTTCCGGGTTCGATGTCCACGATCAGAATCATGCCGCCCATCGATGGTGGGTTAGTGCGCACATCTTCGAGGCATCGATCCGAGCGAAACCTAGGAGCCCTCGGAACCACGGACTCCCTGCAGAGAAGGCTCCACGTGCCGCCCGACCCGCAGGTGCCGCGCGCGTTGGCGATCACGTGCGCGTACCCGCGCGGGACGAAGAAGTCGGAGGCCCCGGCCTCCACCAGGCCCAGCGGCGCGCGCAGGTTCTGGATCTGGCGGGGGTAGGCGGAGAAGGCGAGCAGCGCGGGGAAGCGCCCGGCGGCGTCGGGCCGGTAGACGTCGGCCAGCAACTCGACACCGTCGCGCATGGCTACCGCGACGTCGTCGGCCTGATCGATGCCGAACGCCGGCTCGGAGAGGTTGCGGAACTCCCGGCCGCTCGTCTGGATCCCGTTCAGCCGGCGCTCGCCGGGCCCGGTACCGGACGCCGTGCCGCTCATCTCCCCGTCGCCCGCGCTACGCCACCGCGACGGCGCCGCCGAGCAGCGCGTCGAGCTCGGCCCGCAGGCCGGCGCTCGGCGCGACCCGGTAGTCGGGGCCGAGGCGCAGGCGCCGCCGCCCGGTGGCGGTCCGCATGTCGAGGACGACCTCGGCCTCGCCGGGAAAGCTCTCGAGCACGTGGCGGAGATCGTCGAGCACCGAGGCCGGGAGCCGCGCGGCGTCGAGCGCGAGGCACATCGGGTCCGGCCCGCGGGCGACGCGCTCGGCCACGACGCGCGCCGCGGCGACCTCCTCCTCGCTGGGCGCGAACTCGCTCGCCTCCTGCACGATGAGGCAGATCTTGTCGCGGTCCTTGTGGTCCACCCGGCCCCGGACGAGGACGACCCGATCGAGCTGGAGCGCCGCCTCGTGCGCGGTCATCGCCTTGCCGAACACAACGAGCTCGACGCTGGCGTCGAGGTCGTCGAGGGTGGCGAACATCATCGGATCGCCCTTCTTCGTCCGGATCCGGCGGGCCTGGGTGATGATCCCGCCGACCGTCACCCACTCGCCGTCGCGCCGGCCGCCGAGATCGGCGATCGGGCAGTCGGCCTTTACCCGCAGCGCCTCGCGGATCGGCTTGAGCGGATGGGCGGAGACGAAGATGCCGATCGCCTCCTTCTCGGCGGCCAGCAGCTCGGCCTGGTCGAACTCGAGCGTCGGGATCGGCGGGTGGCTCGGCCGCGCGACCGGCGCGGCGGGACCGCCCGCGTCGCTGAGGTCGAAGATGCTGCCCTGGCCGATCTGGGCGTCGAGCTGGGACTGCTGGCCGGCCGACTGCGCGGACTCCAGCACGGCCAGCATCCCCTTGCGGCTCGCGCCGGTCGAGCCGAACGCGCCGCCCTTGACCAGGGCCTCCATCGCCTTGCGGTTCACGGTGCGCGTGTCGACCCGGGCGCAGAAGTCCCACAGCGAGGTGAACGGGCCGCCGTCGTCGCGCGCCGCCTTGATCGCCTCCACCGCCTGATGGCCGACGCCCTTCACGGCGTCGAGGCCGAAGCGGATGTTCCCCTCGACCACCACGAACTCGTGGTCCGATTCGTTCACGTCGGGCGGCAGGATCTCGATGCCCATCTGCTCGGTCTGCGCGACGAAGAACGGGACCTTGTCCTTGGTGTCCATGACCGAGGAGATGAGCGCCGCCATGTACTCGGCCGGGTGGTTGGCCTTGAGCCAGGCGGTGCGGTAGGAGATGAGCGCGTAGCACGCAGCGTGGGAGCGGTTGAAGGAGTAGTCGGCGCTGCGCTCGTTCGTCTGCCACAGCCACTCGACGACCGACTCCGCGGTGCCCGACGCGCGGCAGCCCACGAAGAACTCGGGTCGCAGCTCGCCCATCGCCGCGCGGTTCTTCTTCCCGATCGCCTTGCGCAGGTCGTCGGCCTTCGCGCCGGAGAAGCCGGCGATCTCGGTCGCGATCCGCATCGACTGCTCCTGATAGAGGATCACGCCCTTCGTCGACTCGAGGATGGGCCTCAGGCGGTCGTCGGGGTAGGTGACGCCCTCCGGGTCCGCCTTCCCGCGCGCGTAGGTGGGGATCTGGTCCATCGCGCCCGGGCGGTAGAGCGCGTTGAGGGCGACGAGGTCGTCGAACTCGGTCGGGCGGACCTTCCCCAGCGCCGCGCGCATGCCCTCGGACTCGAACTGGAAGACCCCGACCGAGTCGCCGCGGGCCAGCATCGCGTAGGTGGCGGGGTCGTCGAGCGGCAGGCGCTCCATGTCGGGCCGCTCGCCGGTCGAGCGCTCGATGATCGCGAGGCTGTCGTCGATCACGTCGAGGTTGCGCAGCCCGAGGAAGTCCATCTTCAGCAGGCCGATCTCCTCGATCGGCTTCATCGAGAACTGCGTCACCGTCCGGTAGGCCCGCTCGCCGCCCTCCCCCGCGCCGGCGTCGGCGAGCTGGAGGGGCACGATGTCGGTGAGCGGCCGGTCGGCGATCACCACCGCGGCGGCGTGGATCGAGGCGTTGCGGACGATGCCCTCCAGCCCGCGCGCGGTCTCGACGATCTCCGCGGCGACCGGGTCGCGCTCGGTCTCCGCGCGCAGCGGCTCCCCCGGCTTCAGGCAGTCCTCGAACGACGGCGGGCGCCCCATGATCGGGTCCGGGATGAGCTTCGCCAGCCGGTCCCCGACGCCGTAGTCGTGGCCGAGGACGCGGGCCGCGTCGCGGGTCGCGGCGCGCGGGAACATCTTGCCGAAGGTGATGATCTGGGCGACCGACTCGGCGCCGTACTTCTCGGTCACATAGCGGATCACGCGCTCGCGGCCGCGCACGGAGAAGTCGATGTCGATGTCCGGCATCGACACCCGCTCGGGGTTGAGGAAGCGCTCGAAGAGGAGGTCGTAGCGCAGCGGGTCGACGTCGGTGATGCCGAGGCAGTAGGAGACGAGGGAGCCCGCGGCGGACCCGCGGCCCGGCCCCACCGCGATGCCGTTCGCCTTCGCGTGGGCGACGAAGTCCCAGACGATGAGGAAGTAGCCGCAGAAGCCCATCGTCTCGATGACCCGCAGCTCCATCTCCATCCGCTCGACCGCCTCGGCCGGCGGCGGGTCGCCGTAGCGCCGCACGAGCCCCGCCTCGACCTGCTCGCGCAGGTGCCCCGCCTCGGTGTGACCCTCCGGCAACGGGTAGCGCGGGATGAGCTGGTTGCCGAGCTCGAGCTCGACCTCGCAGCGCTCGGCGATCTCGACCGTCGAGGCGAGGGCCTCGGGCCACTCGGCGAAGGCCGCAGCCATCTCCTCGTTCGAGCGCAGGAAGAACTCGTTGGTCTCGAAGGTGAGCTTCGGCTCGGCGAGGGTCGACTTCGTCTGGACGCAGAGGAGCGCGGTGTGGTGGTGGTGGTCCTCGCGGCGCAGGTAGTGCACGTCGCCGGTGCCGACCAGCGGGCGCCCGACCTCGCGGGCGATCCGCACGATGCCCTCGTTGGCCTTGTCCTGGTCGGCGATGCCGTTCTTCTGGACCTCGAAGTACACGTTGTCGGGCCCGAAGGCGCCGAGCAGGTCGTCGACGTGGGCGCGGGCGTCGGCCTCGCGATCCTCGAGCAGCCGCCGGCAGAAGCGCGAGGCCAGGCAGCCGGTGAGGGCGATGACCCCCTCGCCGTGGGCGGCGAGCAGGTCGAGGTCGACCGAGGGCTTGCCGCGGTTCAGGCCGTCGAGGAAGCCGGTGGAGGAGAGCTTGACGAGGTTGCGGTACCCGGCGCCGGTGGCGGCGAGCAGCGTGAGGTGGTGGCGCTCGACCTTGCCCGACGGGCGGGCGCGATGGTCGTCGACGACGTAGACCTCGCACCCGAGGATCGGCTTGACGCCGTGCTTGCGGCAGGCCTTGTAGTGCTCGACGGCGCCGTTCATCACGCCGTGGTCGGTCAGTCCGAGGGCGGGCTGGCCGAAGGCCGCGGCCCGCTCGGCGAGGGCCTCGATCTTGCACGCCCCGTCGAGCAGCGAGTACTCGGAGTGGACGTGGAGGTGGGCGCAGGCGGGGGCGTCGGGCATGGCGCGGGACCGGAGGCTACGCGCGTGGACGGACGCCGTGCTCGGCCCTCGCGAGCCATCCGCGCAGCCGGGCGAGGGGCTCGGGGTCGCCGCTCTCCTCGACCGTCTCGCCGGCCGGAGGCGGGGCGTCCCGCAGCGCGGCGAGGACGGCGCCGGATGTCGTGCGCAGGACGGTATCGGCGGGCTGCTCGACCGCGCGACGGGCCGGCACGACGAGGAGCGGGCCGGTGCCGGCAGCCCGCACCGTGGCGCCGTCGGCGGGGTCGACGCCGAGGATCTCGTGGCGCAGGGTGAAGCGGCGCCCGTGGGTCCATGCCGGGTCGATGGCCGCCGCCACCAGGCGCCAGGCGAGCTCGGCGTCGGGCCGCACGCCGGCGGCGTCGAGCTCGGCCAGGGAGAAGGGGTGCGCGGCCAGCGCACGGATCCCGGCCGCCCGGCGGCGACCGCGGACGCCGCGGCGGCGGCGCCCGGTGGCCCAGTTCCAGAGCCCGGCGACCGGCCCGCGAACCGCGAAGTCGCGCTCGCGCCGCGGCCGGGGCGAGGCGCGCTCGAGCACCTCGGTCGCGCCGTCGCGGACGGTGACGGCGTAGGCCGGCCCGCGGCGGAGCGCGACGTCGTAGGCGAGGTCGTCGGGGGTCACGAGACCCTGAACCGGGAGCAGCGCGACCACACCGCGGCCGGCGAGCGCGGCGTCCTCGCCGGCGAGCGTGCGCAACGCGGCGGGGAGCCAGGGGACGGGGGTGCCGGGCGGGTCCGGGTCGGCGCCGGCCGGGGGGTCGCGCTCGAGGTCGGCCGGCGACTCGGGCTCCACGTCGGCCGGCGACTCTCCATCAGCCGGGCGCTCCAGCCGCTCGGGGTCCGCGTCGGCCGGCGACGCGGGCTCGTCCGGCGGCTCGACGTCGGCTGGCGGCTCGACGTCGGCTGGCGGCTCGACGTCCGCCGGCGCCGCCGTCGCCCGCAGTCGTGCCAGCGCGGCGCCGAGGCGCTCCGGGTCGACACCCGGAGCCTGGGCGGGCGGCTCCGCGGCGCGCTCGCGCAGCGCGTCGACCTGGGCGCGCAGCGCGGCCATCTTCTCCTCGACGCCCGGCGGGCGCGGGGCGGGCGGCGGTGTGGCGGCGAGGGCCGCGGCCGCGGCCGAGAGCGCACTCCTGGCGGCCGCCACCCCGGCGGCGAGCCGCGCCTCGACGACCCGCCGGCGCGCCAGCTCGGCCTCGAGCGCCGCACGCCGGTCGCGCTCGCGGACGAGCTCACCCTCCAGGGCGCGCCGGGTCGCGCGCTCGGCCTCGAGGTCCGAGGCCACGCCCTGCACCGCTGCCGACACCTGTGCCCGCAACGCCGCGACGCGATCGGCGGCGCCGCGATCGGACGGGGCCCCGGCGCTCGGCGGGGCCGGCCCACGGACCGCTTGGGAGGAGGACGCGCCCGCGGTCGCGAGCCCGCGCGCGAGGGCGGCCTCGTGTGCGCCGACGGCCGCCCGCCGCGCCGGCGGAGGGGGCAACGGGGCCTCCGGGCCGCCGGCGGCCCCGACCTCGCCGCGGGCCCGGCGCTCGGCCAGCGCGGGGTGGTCGACCACGGTCCCCCCGGGCGCCGGCGGGAGCGCCGCGTCGGGTGGCGCCGGCTCGGGCGGGGGCGACGATGGCGCCCCCGCACCCGGCAGCGCCACGGACCGGCCATCCACGTCCAGCGACACCCCGGCCGCGAGCAACGCCTCGGGGACGGTGAAGGTCGCGCGCCACTCGCCCGGCCGCCCGGCCCAGCCGCCGATCGGCTCGCGCGGCTCGGGCATCGGAGCGATCCGCCGCTGCGCCGGACCCGAGCCGGCGACCAGCACGGCGCGGGGCGGCCTGAGCATGCGCCCGTGCCACACCCCCACGATCCGGACCTGGGCGCCGTCCACGAGCGGAAGCCACTCGACCCGCTCGACCGACAGCCGAGCCTCGTCGTCCGCGTGCGGGGGCGCGGTCATCTGATCGGGCCGCGAGTGGCGGGCACGTTGGGGGTCGGGGAGGCGAGCATGGAACGCCGAGGGCAGGCTAGCCCGGCCTGCGGTCGGACGCCGGCGGGGCCGGAAGAGACGGTCGCGCCCGGGGGGCGTCCTACCCCCGCGTCCGGCGCGCCGCGACGCCGGCGCCGCCGGCGAGCGCCAGCGCCGCCGCGCCGGCTCCGGCGAGGATCGCGGCCCGGCGCACCTGGGGGGCGTAGTTCCGCCGGTAGTACCAGAGCCCGCCGTGCCAGACGGTGAAGCCGAGGGCGGTGTACGCGTTGTGTCGCATCTGCTGTCCTCTCAGACGGTTCGTGGATCGGTCATGCCTCGTCCCCTTCGGCGTGCAGCCGCCACGCGAGCCGCGACTGCAGCGACCACAGCTCGATGAAGCCGGGCGAGGCGTTCTGGTGGAAGAGCCCGCCCGAGGCCGCGAACGAGGCCAGCGAGGCGTCGTAGACGGCGTTCGGCGACTCCCGCGTCTCCACCCGGGCCGACCCCTTGTAGAGCTTCAGCCCGATCGTCCCCGTGACGTGAGCGTTCACGTGGTCCATGTAGGCATCGAGGTCCGCGCGCAGCGGCTCCCACCACAGCCCGGCGTAGACGAGCCAGGCCCACCGCTGGTCCAGCGCAGGCTTGAACTGGTTCTGGTGGATCGTCCCGGTCAGGCGCTCGAGCTCCTGGTGGGCGGTGAGCACGATCGCGGCCGCCGGCACCTCGTAGATGTCGCGCACCTTGAGCCCGACGACGCGGTCCTCGATGTGGTCGACGATCCCGATGCCGTGGCGCGCGCCGATCTCCCCGGCACGCTCGAGCAGCGCGACGAGCCCGAGCCGCTCGCCGTCGAGCGCGACCGGAACGCCGGCCTCGAACCCGACCCGCACCCGCTGGGGCTCGTCGGGCGCCCGCTCGGGCGGCGTGACGAGCTGGAAGACGTCGTCCTCCGGGGCGTGGGCGAGGTCCTCAATCCACTTCCCCTCCGAGGAGCGCCCCCAGAGGTTGTCGTCGATCGAGTACGGCGCCGCCTCGGTGCCGCCCTTCACCGAGATGCCGTGCTCGCGCGCGTAGGCGATCTCCTCCTCGCGGCCCATCGCCCACGAGCGCACCGGGGCGATGACCCGCAGCTCCGGCGCGAGCGTGGCGATCGTCGTCTCGATCCGCACCTGGTCGTTGCCCTTGCCGGTGCAGCCGTGGGCGATCGTGTCGCAGCCCGTCGCGCGGGCGACCTCGACCGCGAGCTTCGCGATCAGCGGGCGCCCGAGCGCTGTGAACAGCGGATAGCCCCCGCCGTAGAGCGCGTTGGCGCGGATCGCCGGCAGCACGAAGTCGCGGGCGAACTCCTCGCGGGCGTCGAGCACGCGGGCGTCGACCGCGCCCAGGCGCCGCGCCTTGCCCTGGACGACCTCATAGTCCTCCCCCGGCTGTCCGAGGTTGACCGTGAGCGCGACGACCTCGGCGCCGTACTCGTCCTGAATCCACTTGAGCATGACCGAGGTGTCGAGGCCGCCGGAGTAGAGCAGCAGGACCCGGTTGACCTCCCCCGGGTCGGCCTCGTAGCTCGCCGTGCGCGCCGGCGCCTCCGCCATCCGGCGGACCTCGGTGCGATCTGGATGCGGCGTCTCGGCCATCGGGCCGGGAAGCCTAGAGCGTGCCTACCCCCCGGCCACGTCCCGCCGCATGAACACGATCCATGCCGCGAGCAGCGAGGGCACCGCGTAGAGCGCCGAGACCCACGCCGCGCGACCGACCGGGGCGAGGTCGGCGGGGATCCGCAGCAGGCCCTGCCAGGCGTTGAACTGGTCGGGCAGCAGGTAGGGCTGCAGGCCGCCCAAGCCGGGCAGGATCGCGAGCAGCTGCATGACGAGCGCGAGCATCAGCGTGCCGACGACCGCCACCGCGCTGTTGCGGGTCACGGTGGAGAGCAGCACGGCGATCGAGGCGATCGCGATCACCGGCATGAGGTAGACCCCAAAGCTCGCGAAGGTGAGAAGCAGCGCGCGGTCGGGCTGGACCACCGTGCCCGAGAGCGTGACCAGCGGGTTGTAGCCCGAGGCGAGGATCCCGGCCACGATGCCCACGGTGCCGTAGAGCAGCAGCGCGAGCAGCGCGTAGGTGATCGCGACGAGCACCTTGCCGGCGAACACCTGCCCGCGGCCGACCGAGCGCGTGAGGATCGTCTTCAGCGTCCCGTTCTGGTCCTCGGAGGCGACGATGTCGCCGGCCACGAGCGAGGCGATGAGCGGGAAGAACCACACGGAGCCGAACACGAGCCCGACGAGCGGGATCGCGAGGCCGGAGTCGCGCACGTAGCGGCCGAAGGGCACGTTCTCGGGCGACCCGTTCTCCAGGCCGAGCGCCACGACGAAGGCGAGCGGGACGAAGGCGGCGAGCGCGAAGCCGAGGTACGTCCGCTTCTGGGAGACGAGCTTCCGCGCCTCCCAGCGGTAGACCGTCCCCACCCCGGGGCGGCTCACGACTGCGCCTCCGCGGGCGCCGGGGCGGCGCCGCCGTCGACCGCCGCGGGCGCCGCGGTCCCATCGCCCTCGGTGAGCCGGAAGAAGAGCGCCTCCAGGGTGACGTGCTCGGGGGCGAGCGAGTGCACCGGCGCGCCGGCTTCGACGAGCGCGACGACGAGCTCCGGCACCGCCGACTCGGTCGCGGTGAAGCGGATCTCCTCGCCCTCGCGCCGCGGCTCCTCGATGCCCGGCTGGGCGCGGCAGACCGCCAGCGCGCGCTCCTCGTCGCCCGAGCGCAGCTTCCAGCCGGCCGCGGCGGCGCTGCGGCGCAGGTCGGCCAGCGCCCCCTCGAAGACGATGCTGCCCTTGCGGATGATCGCGACGCGATCGCACAGCTCCTCCACCTCGGCGAGCAGGTGCGAGGAGAGCAGGATCGTCATGCCGCCGTCGGCGAGACGACGCACGAGCGTGCGCATGTCGCGCATCCCGGCCGGGTCCAGGCCGGTCGTCGGCTCGTCCAAGAGCAGCAAGCGCGGCTCGCGCAGCAGCGCGCCGGCGATGCCGAGCCGCTGCTTCATGCCGTGCGAGTAGCCGCCGACCTTGTCCTTGGCCCGGTCGGCGAGATCGACGACGTCGAGCACCTCGTCGATCTTCGCGCGCGGGCCGCCGCCGTCGTAGCCGTGGACGAGTTCGAGGTTCTTGCGGCCCGAGAGGTAGGGGTAGAAGCGCGGCGCCTCGACGAACCCGGCGACGCCGTCCAGCGCGCGAGCCCCCTCGACCAGCGGGTCGTGGCCGAACAGCCGGGCCTCGCCGCCGGTCGGCCGGATCAGGCCGAGCAGCATACGCAGCGAGGTCGTTTTCCCCGCCCCGTTGGGCCCGAGGTAGCCGTAGACGTCACCGGCGCGCACTGTGAGGTCGACGTCGTCGACCGCGACGACGTCGCCGTAGCGCTTGACGAGGCCGCGAGCCTCGACGGGGTGGCTCGCGGCCTGCGTCACGCGCTCCTCAGAGCCCCCGCGCCGCGGTCTCGGCCGCGACCGAGGGGACCGAGCCGAGCACGGTGTAGCTCACGCCCCCGCGCTGGAACGTGATCACGGTGCCGAGCGCCGTGGCCAGCTCGGTGCCGGTGGCGCCGTTGACCGAGACCTCGGGCAGGCGCAGGTCCTGGCGGCGGCCATTCCCGCCACCCGGCTTCTCGCCCGCCTTGGCCTGGGTCTGGATCACGGCGACGCCGCCGAGGCCCTGGCCGTAGGTCACGACGGCGGCGCGCTTGCCGTCCGCGGTGAGCAGCCGGACCTCCTGGCGGGGCAGGCCAGCCAGCTTGTCGGGCGCCGAGAGGCGGAAGGGCAGCTGCGCCTGCACGGCCGCCGGGCCGCTGACCTTGGCGCCGGGCTTCGCGCCGCGGTGGGCGCGCTCGCCGCCGGCCGGCGCCGCGACGGTCACGACCTTCGCGCCCTTGGGGGGCGCGGCGTCGAACGCGTCGGAGGCGACCGGGCCGAACTTCACGTCGGTTGCCTCGAGCTGGAGGACCGGGGCGCCCTTGCCGCGGGCGTAGACGCCGACCTTCAGCGGCGCGCCGGTCGCGGCGTCCCAGGCAAGCTTCGCGGCGCCGAGCAGGCCGCCGTCGCGTTTCGGCGAGAGGCGCACCTCGTAGGCGGGGCGGCCCGCGACCGTGCCGGGCTGCGCGCCCGAGACGTCCGCCTGGCGGCGCACGGCGTCGATCGCGCGCTGGATCCGGGCGATCGTCGGGATGCGCCAGGCCTTCTCGGCTTGGCCGCCGCGCCGGTGAGCGGGCAGCGTGCCGCGGTAGACGGTGTTGCCGGCGCCGTAGTAGATCCACCAGCGGTGGGCCGGACCGTCGACCACGATCTGGGCGTCCGTGCCGGTCGAGGCCTGGAGCTCGAGGCGCGCGCGCCCGTCGTCGCTCCACCACAGGCGCCCGCTCGCGCCGGTGAGGATCGGGTCCGAGCCCTCGAGGGTCGATCCGTCGATCAGCGCGTTGGTGAACTTCACGCGGGCGGTGACGCCGACCGGCGCGGGCGCCCTCAGCCCGTCCTGCAGGGCCTGGGCCAGCGCCTTGGGCGGAGGGGCCGAGCCGTTGCCGCTCAGCGCGGCGACGGCGATCGCCGCGCCGCCGCCGAGCACGCCGACGACGACGGCGGCGAGGGCGAGGAGGCGGGTGGTGGAGAGTCGGCGGAGGAAGCTCATGGATCGGACCTCGGGTCGGTGACTGCCGTCACGGTAGCCCCGGAGCTTGAGGGTTCTCTGACGATCGGGAGCTCCAGGATGACACGGCTCCCCTCGACATCCACCGAGCCGCCGTGCCGGGTCGCGGTCGCGCGGACGATCGCCAGCCCGAGGCCCGAGCCCGGCCGCTCGCGGGCCGCCTCGCCGCGCCAGAAGCGCCCGAACGCCGCCTCCACCTCGTCCGGCGGGATGCCCGGGCCGTCGTCCTCCACCCACAGCCGTGCCCGGTCCCCGGCCCGCTCGAGGCCGATCGCGATCGCGCCGCCCGCTGGCCCGTGCACGCGCGCGTTCTCGACGAGGTTGCGCAGCGCGGCGGCCAGCGCCGTGGGCTCGCCGCGCACGGTGACGGGGTCGCGGCGCGCGACCACGACGCCGGGCGCCGCCCCGGCCTCGGCGACGAGCACATCGAGGCGGACGGGCTCGGTGGGGCGCTCGCCGGCCTCGGCGCGCTCGAGCGCGAGCAGGTCGTCGAGCAGGGCGCCGAGACGGGCGGCGTCGCGCTCGAGGTCCGCGAGCGCGCCGGCGTCGGCGCCGTGGCGGGCGACGTAGGCGGCGTTCCCGCGCAGCGCCGTGAGCGGCGTGCGCAGCTCGTGGGAGGCGTCCGCGAGGAAGCGGCGCTCCGTGTCGCGCGCGCGCTGGAGCGACGCAAGCATCCGGTTCAGCGTCGCGGCGAGCTCCCCGAGCTCGTCGCGGGCGGGCGGGGCGGGAAGCCGGCGCGCGGCGTCGCCGGTGCGCTCGATCGCGTCGGCCGCGGCCGCGAGTCGCCGCAGGGGACGCAGGCCGCGACCGGTCAGCACGGCCACGGCGAGCGCGCCGAGCAGCGCCGCGCCCGCCGCCGTGACGAGCAGCAGCGTCCGCAGGCGGCCCAGGGTGGAGTCGATCTCGTCGGTCGTCGAGGCGACGGCGACCGCACCGCCCGACGCCTGGCCTCCGGTGCGCGGAAGCGGGGCGACGTAGAGCCGGATGCGCTCCCCCGCGAGGTCGGCGTCGGCGTAGCCGCTGCGCCCGCGGGCGATCGCGGCGCGCTGGAGCTCGGGCGCCGGGAGCAGCTTGCCGCCGAGCGCAGCGGATCGCGCGACGATCCGCCCGCGCGCGTCGAGCACCTGGACCGAGAGCTGCCGCCCGCCGAACGCCTCCTCGAGCGCGCCCGGCTGGTCGAGCACGGCCGGGGCCGAGGCGCTGAGCCGGGCCACCGCGGCCGCGCGGTCGCGCAGCGCGCGGTCGAGCGCGCTGCGCAGCTCGCGCGCGGTCAGCGCGGAGAAGGCGAGCCCGGTCAGCGCGACGGCCAGGGCGACCGCGAGCGCGGACCCGAGGACGAGGCGGGCGCGGAGGCCGAGACGGCTCACCGGCGCAGGACGAAGCCGACGCCGCGCACGGTGTGGATGACCGCCGGCTCGCCCAGCTTGCGCCGCAGGTAGCCGACATAGCGGTCGACGACGTTCGCCACCCCCGCCCCGCCCCAGACGTCCTCGATCGCCTGCTCGCGGCTGACGACCTGGCGTGGGTTCCGGAGCAGCAGCGCGAGCAGCTCGGCCTCCCGCGCCGTGAGCTCGACCGCCCGGCCCTCGCGCTCGGCGATCCGCGTCGTGGCGTCGAGGGCGATCCCCTCCGCGCCCAGCCGCTCGCCGTCGGATGTCGCCGCCCCCGTCCCGCGGCGCCCGAGCGCCCGCAGCCGGGCGAGCAGCTCCGCGGGCGCGAAGGGCTTGACGAGGTAGTCGTCGGCGCCGGCGTCGAGCCCGGCCACGCGGTCTGCGACGGCGTCGCGCGCGGTGAGCAGCAGGATCGGCGCCGCGAGCCCGTTCGTCCGCAGGCGCCGGCACACGGCGAGCCCGTCCATGCCCGGCATGGTCACGTCGAGCACGACGAGGTCGGGCGGGTCGCGCTCGGCGGCGGCGAGCGCCCGGCCGCCGTCGGCGGCGACCACGACGTCGAGCCCCTCCGCGGCCAGCGTGCGCTCGAGCATCCGTCGCACCGGCGCATCGTCGTCGACCACCAGGACCCGGTCCGCCATGAGGCGAGGATGTCAGAGCGCCGCCCGCCGATGATCCCGCCCGGCCCGGCCCGCGTAACCGCCGCAGATGACTTCGACCGCGCGCAACCCCTCATGACCGCCACCCGCCGCCGGCAGAGCCTGCTGGCCGCTCCCGGATCCCCGCAGCGCCAGGTCCTGGCCCGCGGGCTCTTCCTCGTCGCCGCGCTGCTCTCGTTCCTGCTGTCGATCGGCCTGTGGTTCACCGGCTCCCGCCAGGAGGCGCTGTTCGTCGGCCTCTGGGTTCCGTCGATCCTCGCCCTCGGCGCCTTCTACTTCGCCGGCCTCGAGCGCGACTGATCGTGGACGTCCTCCTCGCGGTCGCCGGCACGCTCGTCGTCCTCCTCGTCAGCGGCGGCATGATCCTCGTCACGCCGTTCGGCACCCGGCCGGCGGACAGGCCCGACGACGAGGCCGAAGCCCTGGCACGCGAGCCGGAGCTCGTGGCCGGCGAGAGCTGACCGGCCGCGGCGCCTCGCCGGGCAGGCTCCTCCGGCGGTAGCGGCCTGCCCCATGGTCGTCCTGCGCCCACAGGGCAGGACGATGGGCATTGAGCCTGGGGGGGTCTGGCCGCCCGGCCAACCCGTCGTTCACGCGCGCGTCGCCACGCCGGTGGCGGCGGACGCCCTTACCCCAGTAGCCGCCCGAGCCGGACTAGCGCGTCGTCCACCTCCGCCTCGCCGACGATCAGGGGCGGCAGCAGGCGGATCGTCGCCGGGCCGGTGGCGTTGATCACCAGGCGCTCCTCGAGCAGCGCCCGGCGCACCAGCTCCGGCGCGTCGACCGAGACGTCGGCGGCCCACATCAGCCCCCGGCCGCGCACGGCGGTCACGCCCGGCAGCGCGGCGAGGCCCTCCCCCAGCCGCGCGCCGAGGTCGAGCACGCGGGCCAGCAACGCCTCGTCGGCGAGCACGTCGTAGGCGGCCAGCGCAGCGGCGGCCACCACCGGGCCGCCGGCGAACGTCGACCCGTGGTCGCCGGGCTGGAGCACGTCGGCGTAGGCTGGTGAGGTGACCAGCGCCCCCGCCGGCAGGCCCCCGCCGAACGCCTTGGCGGTGGTCAGGAGGTCCGGGACGACGCCGGTCTGCTCGTAGGCCCACAGCGTCCCGGTCCGGCCCATGCCCGACTGGACCTCGTCGAAGATCAGCGCCGCGCCGACCCGGTCGCAGGCGGCGCGCGCCGCGGCGAGCAGCTCGTCGGGCAGCGGGTAGACGCCGGACTCGCCCTGGATCGGCTCCACGATGACCGCCGCCGTGCCCTCGCTCACGGCGGCGTCGAGCGCGGCCGAGTCGCGCGGCACGGCGACGAAGCCCGGCACCAGCGGGGCGAATGGCGCCTGCTTGCTCTCCTGCGGGGTGGCGGAGAGCGCCCCGTAGGTCCGGCCGTGGAAGGCGCCCTCGAAGACGACGATCCCGCCGCCGCGCCGCGCCTTGCGCGCGAGCTTGAGCGCCGCCTCGTTCGCCTCCGCGCCCGAGTTGCAGAAGTACACCTTGCCGCCGAGCGAGCCCTCGGCCAGCCGCCGGGCCAGGGTCATACCCGGCTCGGTGTAGTAGAGGTTCGTCACGTGCATGAGCCGGGCGACCTGCTCCTGCACGGCGCTCACCACGCGCGGGTGGCAGTGCCCGACGTTCAACACCGAGATCCCGGCGAGGAAGTCGAGGTAGGCGTGGCCCTCCTCGTCCCAGAGCGTCCAGCCCTCCCCGCGGACGAACTCGACCGGGAAGCGGGCGTAGGACGGCACGACGTGGGCGGCCTCGATCATCTGCAGCTCCTCCAGAGCCATGGCGGTCGGGCTCTCTCTCAGTCGGCCGGCCGGAGCTTCGTGCCCTGGCCGGCATCGGTGAACAGTTCCAGGAGCAGCGAGTGCGGCTCGCGCCCGTCGACGATGTGGGCGTGGCTCACGCCGCCGTGGATCGCCGTCAGGCAGGCCTGCAGCTTGGGGCGCATCCCCCCCGCGATCCCGCCCAGCGCGGCCTCGACCTCGTCGGCGCTCGCCTCGGAGATGACGCTGTCGGGGTCCTCGGGGTCACGCAGCCAGCCGGCGACGTCGGTCAGGAACATGACCTTGTAGGCGCCGAGCGCGCGCGCCACCGCGCCGGCCGCCTCGTCGGCGTTGACGTTGTAGGAGCGCCCCTCGCGGTCGGCGCCGATCGAGGCGACGACCGGGATGAAGTCCTGGGCGATGTGCTCGATCACGCCGATCTCCACGCGCGCGATCCGCCCGACGAAGCCGAGATCCTCCCCGTCGGGGCCGCTCGTGCGCTCCACGCGGAACAGCAGGCCGTCGTCGCCGCACAGCCCGACCGCCGGCTGCCCGTGACGGCCGAGGCGCAGGACGATGTCCTTGTTCACCTTGCCGACGAGCACCATCTTCGCGATCTCGACCGTGTCGGCGTCGCTCACGCGCAGGCCGCCGACGAACTCGACCGGCAGGTCGAGGCGCTCCATGTAGGCGGTGATGTCCGGCCCGCCGCCATGGACGACGATCGGGTTCAGGCCGACGTACTTCAGGAGCACCACGTCGCGGGCGAACTCCTCCCGCAGCGCGGGGTCGGTCATCGCCGCGCCGCCGTACTTGATGACCACGGTGCGCCCATGGAACTCGCGGATGTAGGGAAGTGCCTCGAGGAGGGTGCCGACGTCGCGCATCAGGTCGTGTACTCCGCGTTGATCCGGATGTAGTCATGGCCGAGGTCGGAGAAGAAGACCTCGCACTCCGCGCCTTCGCCGGGCAGCCCGACGACGTACTCGACCTCCTCGGCGGCGACGCGCCGCTCCACCTCGGCGAGGTCGAAGTCGACGGGCGAGCCCTCGCGGGCCATCGCGATCCCCTCGATGTCGAGGTCGAAGGGCAGCGGCGCGGTGTCGGGCAGCGCGGCGCCGACCGCCTGGGCGATCCTGCCCCAGTTCGGGTCCCCGCCGTGCAGCGCGGTCTTCACCAGCGGCGAGTTCGCGACCGCGCGCGCGACCTCCTCGACGGCGTGATCGCTGCCGCCGCGGACGATCACCCGCCCGACCCGTGCCGCGCCCTCGCCGTCGCGGACGATGGCGAGCGCGAGTGCGCGCTGGAGCACGTCGAGCGCCTGGCCGAGGGCGAGCTCGTCCTCGGACTCCGGCGCGACGGCGACGCCGCTCACCCCCGAGGCGAGCAGCAGCGCGGTGTCGTTGGTCGAGAGCTGGCCGTCGACGCTGATGCGATCGAAGGAGCGCTTCACGGTGGCGCCGAGCAGCAGGTCGGCGGTCTCGGGCTCCAGGGCGGCGTCGGTCTCCACGAAGGCGAACATCGTCGCGAAGGCGGGTTGGATCATGCCGGCGCCCTTGGCCTGCCCGCAGAGCCGCACGGTGCCGCCCGCGAGGTCGACCTCGAGCGCCGCGCGCTTGGCGAACGCGTCGGTGGTGCGGATGGCCTCGGCGAGCGCGGCGTCGCCGTCCGGGGCGAGCGCGGCGGCCGCCGCGTCGATGCCGCGCCCGATCGCCTCCATGGACAGTGGCACGCCGATCACGCCGGTCGAGGCGACGGCCATCCTCTCCGCCGGCACCCCGGCCGCAGCCGCGGCGCGGGCCGCCATCGCGCAGGCGTCGTCGAAGCCGCGCACGCCGATCGAGGCGTTGGCGTTGCCGCTGTTGGCCACCACGCCGCGCAGGCGCTCGAGGTCGCAGCGCTCGCGGGTGGCGAGCACCGGCCCGGCCTGGACCCCGCTGCGGGTGAAGCGCGCCGCGCTCACCGTCGCCTCCGCGTCGCTCACGAGCAGCGCGAGGTCCGGCCTGCCGCTCGGCTTGAGCCCGGCGGCGACGCCCGCCGCGCGGAAGCCGGCGGGGAGCCCGCCGCCCCGGAGCTCGCGCACGTGGTCGGGCAGATCCGTCCAGCGCGAGGCGAAGAGGCTCGGGGCGGCCGCCGCGGTGTCGCTCATGCGGCGAGGCCCTCGGTCTCGTCGCGGCCGAGCATGAGGTTGAGGTTCTGCACCGCCTGGGCGCTCGCGCCCTTCCACAGGTTGTCGAGCGCGGCGAGCACGATGACCATTCCGGAGCGCGGGTCGACGTGGGTCGAGATCCGGCAGCGGTTGGTGTCGCGCACGTCGCGCACGCCGGGCGGGCGGTCGGCGAGCTCGACGAACGGCTCCTCGGCGTAGGCGGCCGCGTAGAGCGCCGCGACGGCCTCCGCGCCCACCGGCTCCGGCGTGCGGACGTAGCACGTGGTCAGCTCGCCCTGGTCGAGCGGCACGAGGTGCGGGACGACCGTGACCCGCACGTCGCCGGCGCCGAGCGCGGCCAGGCCCTGGTCGATCTCCGGCGCGTGGCGGTGGGTGCCGACGGCGTAGGCCGTGACGTTCTCGTCCACCGCGACGAAGTGCGTCGTCTCGGTCGGCGTCCGGCCCGCGCCGGAGAGGCCGGTCTTCACGTCGACCACGACGTCGCCGAGATGCCCCGCGCGGGCCAGCGGGGCGAGCGCGAGGAGCGCGGCGGTGGGGAAGCAGCCCGGGTTGGCCACGATCTGCGCCGTGCGGATCGCCTCCCGGTGGAGCTCGGGCAGGCCGTAGGCCGCCTCCTCCAGCCGGCCGGGCGCGCCGTGCTCGCCGTAGTAGCGGTGGTAGGTGCCGAGGTCGCGCAGGCGGAAGTCGGCGGACAGGTCGACGACTACCACTTCCATGGAGCGCAGCGTGTCGACGACCGGAGCGGCCGCGCCGTGCGGGTAGGCGACGATCGCGGCGTCAATCCCGCGCAGCCGCTCCGGCTCGTAGGCCTCGAGGA
This sequence comes from Solirubrobacterales bacterium, assembly GCA_038251325.1. Taxonomy (GTDB): domain Bacteria; phylum Actinomycetota; class Thermoleophilia; order Solirubrobacterales; family Solirubrobacteraceae; genus JBBSBL01. Next base: position 23,904 of record JBBSBL010000025.1, read on the forward strand.
CGAGCGGGACCCGGTGGCGCGGGTACACCTCGTCGAGGCGGCGCCCGACGTCCGAGCGCGCCGTGAGCGCGACGAGATCGAAGCCCGGATGGCGCCAGAGCAGCGAGGCGGCGAGTGCGCCCGTGTAGCCCGCTGCGCCGAGGACGGCGACGCTAGGCACGCGGCTCGGCTCCCACCTCGGCGCTGAGCGCGGCGAGGATCGCCGCGCGGCGCTCGGCGGCCTCGGCGTCGGTCAGCGTGCGATCGGCGGCGCGGAAGGCGAGCCGCAGCGCCAGCGACACGCGCCCTTCCCCCGCCTGCGGGCCCCGGTAGACGTCGAAGACCTCGGCGCGCTCGAGCTCCGGGCCGCCGGTCGCCCGGGCGATCGCGAGCACCCGTTCGGCCGCGACGTCCTCGGCCACCACGACCGCGAGGTCCTGCCGGATCTCGGGGAAGCTCGTCACGTCGGCGTAGGTCGCCGGCTCCGGCGCGCCGGCGAGCGCCGCGTCGAGGTCGAGCTCGAAGGCGGCGGCCGCCTCGAGGTCCCAGGCGGCGGCGACCTCGGGATGGATCTCGCCCACCCACCCGATCGCCTCGCCGCCCCCGCGCACGATCCGACCCGCCCGCCCCGGATGCAGGAACGGCTGCTGGGCCGCCTCGACCGCCCACGGCACCCGCAGGGTGTCGAGCACGCCGCCGAGCAGGCCTTTGGCCGCGAACACGTCGGCGGGCGGCGGCTCGGGCTCGCGCCACGTCGGCGGCCGCGCCGGCCCGGCGAGCAGCGCGGCCAGGTGCTGCGGCTCGCGCGGCAGCCCGTCGCCGTCGGGGACCCGGAGGTAGACCGCCCCCGCCTCGAAGAGCGACACGGCCTCGGCGCCGCGGGCGCGGTTGTGCCGGGCGGCGCCGAGCAGCGAGCCGAGCAGCGTCGTGCGCATCACCGCCTGCTCCTCGGACATCGGGTTCTCGATCACGATCGGGTCGCGTCGCGGATCGCCGCCCTGCAGGCGCAGCCGGGCCGCCTCGTCGGGCGCCACGAAGCTCCAGCCGGCCACCTCGAAGCATCCGCGCGCCGCAAGCGCGTCGCTCGCCGCGCGCCGCCGGCGCTGGGCCACGCTGAGCCGCCCGCCGCCCGAGCGCCGGGTGGGCAGCGTGGCCGGCAGGCGGTCGAGGCCGTGGATGCGCGCGACCTCCTCGATGAGGTCGACCTCGCGGCGCACGTCGTTGCGGCGGTGGGGCGGCACGGTCACGTCCAGTCCGTCGTCCGCCTCCGCGATCCCGAAGCCGAGCGACGTCAGGATCTCGCCGCCGCGCTCGCGCGGGACCGGCGCGCCGAGCAGCCCGGCCACGCGCGCGTCGCGCAGGCGCACCACCGCGGGCGCCGGCCCGGGGCCGCCGACGTCGATCGTCCCCGGCACGATCCGGGCGCCGCAGAGCTCGGCCATGAGCTCCGTGGCGACGACGAGCGCCTCCATCGCCTGCTCGGGGGCCAGTCCCTTCTCGAACCGCGCCGAGGCCTCGCTGCGGAGCCCCAGGCGCGTCGAGGTGCGGTGGATGTTCGGGCCGTCCCAGCTCGCGACCTCCATCAGCACCCGGTTCGTCCCCTCCCCCACCTCCGAGCGCGCGCCGCCCATCACCCCGGCGATCGAGGTCGGTCCCTCGGCGTCGTCGATCACCAGCATCTCGCCGTCCAGGCGACGGCGCTGGCCGTCGAGCGTCTCGACCTCCTCGCGCTCGGCGGCGCGCCGCACGACGAGGCGCCCGCCGGCCACCCGGTCGAGGTCGAAGGCGTGGAGCGGCTGGCCGGTGAGCAGCATGGCGTAGTTCGTGATGTCCACGACGTTGGAGATCGGGCGCTGCCCGGCCGCCGTCAGCCGCTGCTTGAGCCACGGCGGCGAAGGCCCGATCTCCACCGCCTCGAAGGCGCGGGCGGTGAAGCGCGGGCAGAGCTCGGGCGCCTCGACGCGGACCTCGACGCCGGCCACGGGCCCCGCCGACCCGCGGTCCTCCGCCCACGGCGGCGGCCCGAGCGGGGCGCCCGTGGCCGCGTGGACCTCGCGGGCGAGCCCATAGACGCCGAGGCAGTCGGGCCGGTTCGGCGTGACCTCGATGTCGAGCACCGTGTCGGCGATTGGGAGGACGTCGAGCAACGGCGCGCCGGGGTGCCGCGCGTCGTCGCCATCACCGCCGTGCAACACGAGGATGCCGTCGTGACCGGTCCCGATCGCCAGCTCGTCCTCGGCCAGGATCATCCCCTCGCTGCGCACGCCGCGCAGCTTCGCCGCGCGGAGCTTCGTCCCGTCCGGCATCACCGCGCCGGGCCGCGCGACGGCGACCGTCTGCCCCGCGGCGACGTTCGGCGCCCCGCAGACGATCGTCGCCTCCTCCCCGCCGCCGACGTCGACCCGGCAGACCGTGAGGCGGTCGGCGTCGGGATGGGCCTCGGCCGCCGTGACGAGGCCGACGACGAAGTGCTCGAGCGCGTCGACGCCGTGGCGCTCGATGCGCTCGACCTTCGTCCCGGTGAGGTCGAGGCGCTCGGCCAGCGCCGCCGGGTCGAGGTCCGGCGCGCAGTGCTCGTGGAGCCAGGCGAGGGGCAGACGCATGAGCCGTCAGACCTCCCCGAACTGGCGCAGGAAGCGCAAGTCGTTCTCGTAGAAGAGGCGCAGATCGGGCACGCGGTGGCGCAGGAAGGCGATCCGCTCGATCCCCATCCCGAAGGCGAAGCCCTGCACGCGCTCGGGGTCGTAGCCGTGCTCGGACACCCAACCCAGCACGTTCGGGTCGACCATGCCGGCGCCGAGGATCTCGATCCACGCCGAGCCCTTGCACAGCGGGCAGCGCGACCCGTCGGCCAGCCGGCCGCCATCGCAGTTGAAGCACGAGACGTCGACCTCGACGCTCGGCTCGGTGAAGGGGAAGAAGTGCGGGCGCAGCCGGACCTCCCGCTCGGGCCCGAAGATCGCCCGGGCGAAGGAGAGCAGCACGCCCCGCAGGTCGGCGAGCGTGATGTCCTCGTCCACCGCGATGCCCTCGACCTGATGGAACTGGGGGGTGTGGGTGGCGTCGGAGTCGCGCCGGTAGGTGCGCCCCGGGGCGATGACGTAGAGCGGCGGCGGGGCGCCCATCATCGCCCGGACCTGGACCGGCGAGGTGTGGGTGCGCAGGAGCACGTCGTCGGTGACGTAGAAGGTGTCCGTGCGGGCTCGGGCGGGATGCGTGGGCTCGTGGTTGAGCGCGTCGAAGTTGTAGGTGACCCACTCGACCTCGGGCCCCTCGGCGACGTCGAAGCCCAGCCCGAGGAAGACGTCCTCGATGTCCCGGCGCGTCGCGGTGAGGAGGTGGAGGCGGCCGGGCGGCAGCGCCGGATCGCCGGGCAGCGTGACGTCGACGCGGTCGGAGGCCAGCCGCGCGTCCAGCTCGGCGCCCGCCAGCTCGCCCGCGCGCGCGTCGAGCAGGGCTTCCAGCGCCTGCCTGGCCGCGTTGGCGGCGCGACCCACCTCCCCCCGCTCCGCCGCCGGCAGGTCGCGGACGCCGCGCAGGAGGTTCGGCAGCTCGGCCTTGCGCCCGAGCCAGCGGATGCGCTCGGCCTCCAGCGCGTCGCTCGTCGAGGCCGCGGAGATCGCCGCCTCGGCCTCGGCCCGCAGCTCGGCGATGCGCCCGGTCATCGGCGCGCCATCCTAGTCAGCTCATAGAGTCCGACCGTGGCCGCCATCGCGGCGTTGAGCGACTCGGTGGCGATCGGGATGCGGGCGGCGCGGTCGCAGCCGGCGACCACGTCGGCCGGCAGCCCGGCGCGCTCGGCGCCGACGAGCAGCGTGATCGGCTCCTCCGCCGGCCCCCGCAGCGCCTCCTGCGCCCCGGCGTCGAGCGCCACGGTCGTGCCGGGGAGCGCCGTCGGCGCGGCGCGCGCCACCGGCACGGCGAAGATCGCCCCCATGCTCGCGCGGGCTGCCTTGGGGCCGTAGGGGTCCGCGCAGCCGGGCCCGAGCGCCACGGACGCCGCGCCGAACGCGGCGGCCGAGCGCAGCACGGCACCGACGTTGCCCGGGTCGCCGACCGCGTGGAGGTAGACGCACAGCGGGCCGGCGGGCGCCGCCGCCCAGCGCTGGCGGTAGATCCCGAGCGCCCGGGTCCCCGACCCGAGCGCCGAGGCCTCGGCCAGCAGGTCGGGCTCCACCGCCTCGCCGTCCAGGCCGCTTCCCGCCGCGCAGAAGCGCCGTACCGGCTCCCAGCCGGCGGCGTCGGCCGCCGCGAGCAGGTCCTCCCCCTCCACCACGAAGGTCCCGCTCCGCGCCCGCTCCGCCGCGCGCCGGAGCTTGCGGACGGCCTTCAGGCCGGGGTTGTCGGGAGAGGTGATGGTCATGTGCGTCACGGGTGCGGGAACGAAAAAGGCGCCGCCCTCGGTGGAGGAGCGGCGCCCGGTGCGGCGGCGGTCGGTCGGCGGAGAGCTCAGCCGGCCGTCGCCTCGCGGGCGCGCTCGGCGAATCGCCGGAAGGCCTCGGGGTCGCGGACGGCGAGGTCGGCCAGGATCTTGCGATCGACCTCGACCTCGGCCAGCGCCAGGCCATGCATCATCTGCGAGTACGTCGTGCCGTTCAGCCGTGCGGCGGCGTTGATGCGCGTGATCCACAGCCGGCGGAAGTCGCGCTTGCGGTTGCGGCGGTCCCGATAGCGGTACTGGTCCGCCTTCATCAGGGTTTCCTTCGCCTGCTTGTAGCTCGAGTTTGCCTTGCCGCGATAGCCCTTGGTCAGCTCGAGCGTCGCCCGGCGCTTCTTGCGCGCATGGACCGAGCGCTTGACGCGCGTCACGAGCCCAGCCCCAGCAGCTTCTTCACGCGCGGGACGTCGTGCTCGGACACGACGACCGGGTTCCCCAACTGGCGCTTGCGCTTGGGCGACTTCTTCTCGAGGATGTGGCTCGAGTAGGCGTGCCGCGCGCGGACCTTGCCGGTGGCGGTGACCTTGAAGCGCTTCTTGGCGCCGGAATGCGTCTTCATCTTCGGCATGCGAGCGCCGAAGTAAAGCAGACGAGACGGGGTCGGCGGCCGGGTCGGCTCAGGCGTCGGCGGCCGGCTCGGCCGGCGCGGCGGCGGGCTCGGCGGGCGCCGGGTCGGCGGCCTCGGGAGCCGGTGTCTCCGGCTCAGGGGCCGGCGCGGCCTCGGCCTCCGGGGCGGGCGCGCCGTCCTCCGCGGCCGGCGCCACCTCCCCGTCCTCCCCCGCGAGCACGGCCTTCGAGGGGCCGAGCATCATCGTCATGTTGCGCCCGTCCTGGATCGGGCGCTGCTCGACGATCGCGAGCTCCGCGAGCTCCTCGGCGAGCCGGTCGAGCAGCATTTCGCCGCGCTCCGGGTGGGTGACCTCGCGCCCGCGGAACATGATCGTGACCTTGACCTTGTCCTTGTGGCGCAGGAAGCGGGTGACGTGCCCCTTCTTGGTCTCGTAGTCGTTCTGCGCGATCTTCGGGCGGAACTTGATCTCGCGGACGTTGATCTGCTGCTGGTGCTTGCGCGCCGCCTTCTGCTTCTGGGCCTGCTCGTACTTGTACTTCGAATAGTCGAGCACGCGGCAGACGGGCGGGCGCGCGTCGGGGGCCACCTCGACGAGGTCGAGGTCGCGCTCCTGGGCGTAGACGAGCGCCTCGTCGGTCTTGATGACCCCGACCTGCTTGCCGTCCTCGGCGATGAGCCGGACCTCGGGGACCCGGATCCGCTCGTTGGTGCGCGTGCTGTCCCGCTCGGGCGGGCGCCGATCGAACCTGCGCGGGACCGGCACTAGATATTGCGGCGGCGCGTCAAGCGGAGAGGCGCGGCGTGCTGGCGGAAGCGACGTTCAACGTCGGCCGAGTATAGCGGCGGGCCCGCTCACCCCGCCGCGGTCGCGATCTCCGCGGACAGCCGCTCCGCCACGGCGCCGACGGCGAGCGAGCCCTCGTCGCCCTCGCGGTGGCGGCGGACGGAGACCGTGCCGGCCTCCGCCTCGCGGTCGCCGACGATGAGCATGTAGGGGACCTTGCGCAGCTCGGCGTCGCGGATCTTGCGCCCGATCGACTCGTCGCGCACGTCGGCCTCGGCGCGCAGGCCTGCGGCGCGCAGCTCGCCGACCGCGGCCTCGACGGCGGGCGCGTGGCGGTCGGCGATCGACAGGACGACGGCCTGGACGGGCGCAAGCCAGAGTGGGAACTCCCCGGCGTAGTGCTCGATGAGGATGCCGATGAAGCGCTCGAAGGAGCCCATCAGGGCGCGATGGATCATCACCGGGGGGTGGTCGGCGTTGTCCGCGCCGGTGTAGTGGAGGTCGAAGCGCTCGGGCATGAAGTAGTCGAGCTGGATGGTCCCGAGCTGCCAGGAGCGGCCGATCGAGTCGGTCATGTGGAGGTCGATCTTCGGCCCGTAGAACGCCCCGTCGCCCTCGTTCACGTCGTAGTCGAGCCCGCGCGAGTCCAGCGCGCGGCGCAGCGCCGCCTCGGCGCGGTCCCACATCTCCTCGGTGCCCACGCGCTTCTCCGGGCGGGTCGAGAGCTCCAGGCGCGGCGCGAAGCCGAAGCGCTCGTAGATGTAGAAGCCGAAGTCCAGGCAGCGCAGGACCTCCTCCTCGATCTGCGCCTCGGTGCAGAAGACGTGCGCGTCGTCCTGGGTGATGTGACGGACGCGCAGGAGCCCGTGCAGCGTGCCGCTCGGCTCGTGGCGGTGGACGAGCCCCTGCTCGGCGTAGCGGATCGGCAGGTCGCGGTAGGAGCGGCGCTCGCGCGCGTAGATCTGGAGGTGGGCCGGGCAGTTCATGGGCTTGAGGCCCATGGGCTTGCCCTCGACGTCGGTGAAGTACATGTGCTCGCGGTAGACGTCCCAGTGGCCGGAGCGCTTCCACAGCTCGACGTCGTAGAGGATCGGCGTGCGCACCTCGGTGTAGCCGCGCTCGACGTTCGTCGCCCGCCAGAGCCGCGTGAGCTCGTTCCACAGGTGGGCGCCGTTCGGCAGCCAGAACGGGGAGCCGGGCGAGAGCTCGGAGAGCATGAACAGGTCGAGCTCGCGCCCGAGCCTGCGGTGGTCGCGGGCGTGCGCGGCCTCGAGGCGCTCGAGGTGCTCGGCCAGCGCCGCCTTCGAGAGGAAGGCCGTGCCGTAGACCCGGGTCAGCATCTGCCGCTCGGCGTCGCCGCGCCAGTAGGCGCCCGCGACCGACTGGAGCGCGAAGGCCGCGATCCGCTTCGTCCCCGGCCCGTGCGGGCCGCGGCAGAGGTCGGTGAACGGCCCGTTGGTGTAGAGCGAGACCGACTCGGTGCCCTCGGCGCGCACGAGGTCCTCGATCAGCTCGACCTTGTAGTCCTGCCCCTCCGCGCGAAAGCGCTCGAGCGCCGCGGCGACGGGCACGTCCTCGCGCACGAAGCGCTCGTCGGCCTTGACGTGCTGCGCCATGCGCTCGGCGATCGCCGGCAGGTCCTCCTCGGAGAGCCGGACCCCGTCGGGGAACTCGAAGTCGTAGTAGAAGCCCTGCTCGATCGCGGGGCCGATCGAGATCTTCACGCCCGGGTAGAGCTCCATGACCGCGGTGGCGAGCACGTGGGCGGCGTCGTGGCGGACGAGCTCGAGCGCCTGATCGGGGCGGCCGTTCGGCGTCAGCAAGTCGATGCTGGCGCCGTCGTGAAGCGGCCGCGCGAGGTCGCGCAGCTCGCCGTCCACGTCGATCGCAAGCGCGGCCCGCGCGAGCCCGGACCCGATCGCCGCCGCGGCATCGGCGCCCGTCGCGCCATCGGGGAGCTCCAGCTCACTGCCATCGGGAAGGGTCACGCGCACGGCGCCGGACGCTAGCAACGGGTGCGAGGGCGCCTATCGGCGCGCGCCGTCGGTCACGGCGTGGAGCGCCCAGCGGCCGGGAACGCCTTTGAGCTCGCGCTCCCCACGCTCCTCGAAGGCGATGCCGGAGCCGACGACGAGGTCGCGCACCGTGCTGGAGACGAGGACCTCGCCGGGCGCCGCGGCCGCCGTGACGCGGGCGCCGATGTGGACGGCGACCCCGCCGACGTCGTCGCCCAGCATCTCGCACTCGCCGGTGTGCAGGCCTATGCGCAGCGTGAGCCCGAGGTCGCGGACGGTCTCGTGCGCACGGGTCGCGCAGCGGATCGCGCGCGCGGGCCCGTCGAACACGGCGAGCACGCCGACGCCGGTGGACTTCACCGCCCGCCCGCGCTGGCGCTCGATCTCCCCGCGCAGCCGTGCGTCGTGCTCGCCCAGCACGTCGCGCCAGCGCCGGTCGCCGAGCGCGGCCGCCTTCCCGGTCGAGTCGACGATGTCGGTGAACAGCACCGTGGCCAGCACCCGCTCGGCCTCGCGCTCGGAGCGCCCGCCGGTGAGCAGCTCCTCGACCTCCTCGACCACCGGCTCGACGTCCCCGGCGATGCCGATGTGGTCGTCGCCGTCGAGCTCGACGAGCCGGGCCCCGGGGATCTCGCGGGCGAGGTAGCGCGCGTTGGCCAGCGGCGAGACGAGATCGTCGCGGCGGTGGATGACGAGGGTCGGCACGCGGATCGCGCCGAGCACGTCGGTCACGTCGACCTGGGCGTTGAGCCGCAGGATGCTCAGCGTGCTCGCCGGGCTCGAGGAGAGGCGCTCCAAACGCCCCCACCAGGCGGCGAAGCGCTCGTCGCCGGCGAGCGACGGCGCGAAGATCTGCAGGTTGCGCCCGGTGCCCCAGTCGTCGATCACCTGCCGCGTGCGAGCGGCCGGCGAGGCGCCGAGCGGGTCGTCGGGCCCGAGCGGGAAGGTCCGCGGGAGCGCTCCCCAGAGCACGAGCCCGCGCGTGCGGTCGGGCCGGCTCGCGGCGAAGAGCGCCGCCATCGCCGCGGCCTCCGAGACGCCGAACACGAGCGCGCGCTCGGAGCCGGCGGCGTCGAGCACGAGCCGCAGGTCGTCCATCCGCTCCTCCAGCGTCGGCGCGCCGACCACCGGGTCGGAGGCGCCGCTGCCCCGGCGGTCGAAGAGGATGACCCGCGCGAAGCCGGCCAGCCGCTCGAAGAAGCGCGCCCAGCGCGGCTCCTCGAGGATCACGTCCACGCAGCTGATCCAGTTCGGCACCCACAGCAGGTCGTGCGGGCCCTCGCCGAGCGTGCGCCACGCGATGTGGAGGTCGCCCTCGGTCGCGTAGCGGGTCGTGGTGGGCTCGGGGGGCATGGCCGCCCGGCGCAGCGTATTGCCTCTTGAGCAGGGGCTTCCGGTGTGAGCGACGTCACACTCGATCGGGCGAACGCGCGTTCGCTTCTTGCTACGGTCGATGAACCGCAGACCGGGCGAGACCCGGCTCCGGGGCCGCCGCCGGCCACGCCGGCGTGAGGTTCTGACCAGGCCCCGATTGCCGCCTCACCGGTGCCATCGACGCGGCGGCCGTGGGCGCGATTCGCGCGTCCCCGTCGTGCGCCGCCCGCAAGGAGACGCTCGAACATGTCCATGCCGAGAGCTTCCGTCGCCGCGCTCGTCGCGGTGCTCGCCCTGATCCCCGCCACCGTGCTCGCCGTGTCCGCGGGCGCCGACCCCACGCCCACCCCCGCCGCTCCCGCCACCCGGGCGCTGCTCGCCGGCGAGGGCGCCGGCACCGCCGCCGCC
>JBBSBL010000026.1:0-33373 GCA_038251325.1 Solirubrobacterales bacterium
CGCTTCGAGGCATCCCGCCACGGCCCGCGGATCGTGTGGTCGGTGCGCTACCGCAACAGCGGGATCCGCAAGCCGAGCCAGGTCGACGCCGGCTCGGGCACGACGCCGACGATCATGGCCGGCGGCTACGTGACGATCACCGACAACGCCGACCCGATGAACGTCGTGGTCTACCGGCGCGCCGCGAGGCTGCGCCGCGGCCAGCGGCGCACCATCTGCGAGGTCCCGGTCTTCCGCAAGGGCGCCAGCGCGACGGAGAACTCGCTCATCGCGGCCGGCCGATCGATCATCGTCGAGAACAACTACGGCTACGAGGACCCGCGCTCGGTGTCCGGTGGCAAGGTCACCGAGCCGGGCGTCACCCGCATCGACGTCGCGCGGAACGGGAAGAGCTGCCGCGTCGTGTGGCGCAACACGACCGAGCGGGCGCCGACCGTCGTGCCGAAGCTCTCGCTGAAGACCGGCCTCGTCCACCTCTACACGAAGGACCCGGCCGGGACGAGCGACCCGTGGTTCTGGACCACGCTCGACTTCCGCACCGGCCGCCTCGTCTACAAGGTCTTCTCGGGCACCGGCACGGGCTACAACAACAACTACGCGGGGATCATCCTCGGCCCCGACGGCACGGCCTACCTCGGCGCGATCGGCGGCCCGATCGCGCTGCGGGACGGGCCGCGGTAGGCGCGGTCTACGCCTCCTTGCGCGGCGGGCGGGGGAAGAACCCGCTCGTCCGCGCGACGTAGTCGGCGTAGCCCTCGCGCCGCTTCGCCATCGACCGCTCGAGCGGCGCGGCGCCGCTGACCCGCATGAGCAGGACCGACATGAGGATCGGCCCGATCGCCGTCCACCACGCGCCGGTGGAGAGCGCGACGAGGTAGAGCCCCCACCACACGCAGAAGTCGCCGAAGTAGTTCGGGTGGCGCGTCCAGCTCCACAGCCCGCGATCCATGACCGTCCCGCGGTTCTCCGGATCGGCCTTGAAGCGCGTGAGCTGGGCGTCGCCGATCGTCTCGAACGCGAGGCCGACGGCCCACAGCGCCGCGCCGGCGAAGTCGAGCACGCCCAGGCCGGCCGGGGTGGCGTCGAGCTGGCCGGCCTGCACGGGCAGCGAGACGACCCACATCAGCAGGCCCTGGAGCCAGAAGACCACCACGAGGCTGCGCCGCGGCCAGCGCTCGCCGTGGCGCTTGCGCATCGCGGCGTAGCGCTGATCCTCGCCCTTCCCGAGGTTGCGCCGCGCGAGGTGGAGGGTGAGGCGCAGGCCCCACAGCGTGGTGAGGACCGCGAGCAGGAGCCCGCGGTCGGGCGACCCGTCGGCGACCGCGTAGGTGACCCACGCGATCACCACGAAGCCCGAGCCCCAGAAGATGTCGACGATCGAGGTGTCGCGGACCGCGACGCTCACCGCCCACAGCGCGGTGACCAGGCCGAGCACCACGCCGGCGTTGAGCAGCAGGACGGCGCCGTCGCTCATGCCGCGCCCGCCTCCTTCGCGCCGACCCAGTCGTCGACCTCCTGCCAGGTGTCGTAGAGCCAGGCGACGCGCTCGGCGGGCGTCGCCGGCACCTCGGCGCGCGGGATGCGCGTGAAGCGCACGGTGATCGTCCGCCCCACGAGCGCGCCGCGCCAGATGTCGGAGATCAGGCGCAGGCCGTCGAAGCCGTGGTGGGCGAGGACGACGACGTCGACGTCGGGCGCGCCCTCGAGCAGCGCGAGCGCGCCGCCGGTCCGCGGCGGGAGCAGGTGCGCGATGCGCTCGGCGCGCGCCGCCTGCGCGGGATCGCTCTCGCCGATGCGGTCGATGGCGCGGCGCCGGCGCTCCTCGGTGAAGCGGGACCCCTCCGGGTAGATGAGCAGGCCGTCGTCGGGGCCGAGCCCGTCGGCCAGCGCCCGCACCCGGGCGACCTCCTCGCCCGCCCCGGTGCCGCGGCGCACGAAGTAGTTGGGCAACCGCTTGCCCGCGACGTCGAGGCACGGGTCGGAGAGCAGCTCGCGCTTGAGCACATAGCGCAGGCGCAGGCCGTGCGGGCGGGCGACGAGGTTGGCGGGCAGGAGGTTGTCGACGATGCTCGCGTGGCGGATGAAGACGATCACCGGCCCGGGCTCCACGACCTCGTCGCCGCTCACGATGATCCGCAGGCCGAACAGGCGGCGGGCCGCGCCGAACATCCACCCCGCCCAGCGCTGCTGGAAGGCCCAGGTGCGGTCGAGCAGCCACTCACGGCGCCGGCCGAAGCCCGAGGCGACCCAGAGGCCGAGCAGCGCCGCCAGCCCGAACGTCTCGCCGGCGAGATAGGCCCAGAGGAAGCAGAGCAGGCGGGTCGCCATCCCCGGGGTGCGCCGCACGATCCAGCGGACGAGATCGACGAGGAGCGCGACGACGAGCAGGGCCGCGAAGAGGACGGTGACGAGAAGCAGGCCGAGCACGATCGGCGGTACGGTGCGCAGCCGCCGACGGACGACCTCGCCACGCGTCTCCTCCAGTCCGCCTCGCTCCATGCGCCCATGACTACCACGCGCGGCGGAGCCGTGCCGGTCTTCTACCCTGGGGTCATGGCCGCGACCCCGCGCGTCGGCGACCCGGCTCCCGACTTCACGCTCGAGGGCACCGACGGAACCTTCACGCTCGCCGACCATCGCGGCGGGCGCGTCGTCCTTCTCTTCTACCCGGGCGACAACACGACGGTGTGCACCAAGCAGTTCTGCTCCTACCGCGACCGGGCGGAGGACATGTCCGGGCTCGACGCCGTCGTCGTCGGGATCTCCGGGCAGGGCGTGGAGTCCCATCGCCGGTTCTCGGCCAAGCACGGGCTCAACGTCTCCCTGCTGGCCGACGAGGACGGCGCCGTCGCTCGCGCCTACGGCGCGCACTCGCGCCTCGCCGGCACCAAGCGCGCCGTCGTGGTCATCGACGAGAACGGCATCGTGCGCCATCGCCACGACCACCGCCTCGGCGTCGACTTCCAGACCGCCGACGACCTGCGCGACGCGCTGGCGACGCTGCCCGCGCGCTCGGGCACCTGAGCCCCTACGGGCGCACGATGAGCACGGGCTTGCCCACGGCGCTCCGTTCCGCCAGCGCCCGCAGCGCGTCGGCGCCGCGCTCCAGCGGATAGCGCTCGCCGACCACGGGATCGATCGCGCCGGCGGCGCGGAGCTCGGCGATCCGCCCGGCCGCGGCGGCCGCGTAGCCGGGCTCGACGGCGAGGAAGCCGCCCCAGTTCACCCCGACGAGCGCGACGTTGCGCAGCAGCAGGCGGTTGACGGCGACCTCGGGGATCTCGCCCGAGGCGAAGCCGATCACGAGCAGCCGCCCCTCGGGGGCGAGGACGCGAACGCTCTGGCGCAACACCTCGCCGCCGACCGGATCGACGATCACGTCGGCGCCGCGGCCGCCGGTCAGCTCGCGCACGGCCGCGACCCAGTCCTCGCCGGAGTCGAGCGCCACCTCGGCGCCCGCCGCGACGGCGGCCGCGCGCTTCTCCCCCGTGCTCGCCACCGCGATCGGCCGCGCGCCCAGGCCGCGCGCGACCTGGAGCGCCGCCGTCCCCACGCCCCCGCCCGCGCCGTGGACGAGCACGGTCTCGCCCGGCCGGAGCGCCGCGCGGCGCTCGAGCGCGAAGAGCGCGGTGTGGTAGTTCATGACGAGCCCCGCGGCGGCGGCGAACTCCATCTCGCCGGGGATCGGGAAGGTGGTCGCGGCGGCGGCGCTCGCCACCTCGGCGAAGCCGCCCAGCGCGGTCACCGCGCACACCCGATCGCCGGCCGCCACCCCTGCGTCGTCGGGCGCCGCGCGCACGACGCCCGCCACCTCGATGCCGGGCACGAACGGCGGGTCCGGGCGGATCTGGTACTCGCCGCGGGTCAGCAGCAGGTCGGGGAAGCTGACGCCGGCGGCGTGGACGTCGATGAGCACGTTCCCGGGGGCGAGCTCCGGCTCGGGGACCTCGGCGATCGCCAGTGCGTCCGGGCCCTTCAGCGCCGAGAGGCGCAGCGCCCTCACGAGCCGACGACCTCGGCCGCGGGCGCGTCCGGCGCCCTCTCCGCCGCGGGCTCGGGAGCGCTCTCCGCGGCCGGCGCGTCGCGGCCGAGCAGGAACCACGTCACGAGCAGGCCGCCGAACGCGAGCAGCGCGTCGAGGCGGAACCCCCACTGCATGCCGCCCACGAAGGCGTCGCGCACCAAGCCGACGATGCGGTCGGCGACCCCGGCGTCGAAGCGCGAGAGGACCTGCTGCGCGGAGTCGGTGCCGGCCAGGATCCCGTGCACGACGTTGCGCTCGCCCTCGTCGAGCGCGACTCCGATCGTCTGGAGCTTGTCGGTCAGCGAGTTGCGCGAGCCAGCGGTGAAGGCCGCGGTGGTCAGCCCGAGCCCGACCGAGCCGCCCGCGACCTGGAACATGTAGGTGATCCCGCCCGCGAGGCTCGCGCGCGAGGGGTCGAGTGCCGTGACCGCCGCGGTCGTGATCGACGAGTAGAAGAGCCCGATCCCCACGCCGAGCACGACCATCCCGGGCACGAGCGCGCCGTAGCCGGCGTTGTGGCCGACCAGGGAGAGCAGGACCATCCCGAGGAAGAGGCACGAGGCGCCCGCGGTGGTGACCCGCCGCATCCCGAAGCGCTCGTAGAGCGGCCCGGCGCCGAAGGAGACCACCGCGAAGACGCCCATCATCGGGAGCAGCCCGGCCCCCGCGCCCAGAGGGGAGCGGTCGAGGATCTTCTGCATGAACTGGGGCAGGTAGAAGAGCGCGGCGAAGAACGTCGGCGACATCAGGAGGACGGCGAGGCAGGCGTGCCGGAAGGCCGGCGTCCCCATCACGTCGCTCGGCACGAGCGCCGCCGCGCCCATCCGCCGCTCGACGGCGATGAAGACGACGAACAGCACGATCGAGACGGCGACGAGCCCGAGCGTGCGCGCATCCCCCAGCCCCCACTCCGCCCCGAGGTCGAGCGCCAGCAGCAGCGCGACGATGCTGATCGAAAGCGTCGCCACGCCCGCACGGTCGAGGCCCGCGTCGGGCTCCGCCGAGGAGGACTCCTTCACCGCGTAGAGCGCGCCGGCGCAGGCGATCAGCGCGATCGGCAGGTTGAGGTAGAGGATCCAGCGCCAGGTCCCGATATCGGTGAGCACGCCGCCGATCAGCGGGCCGGCGGCGTTCCCGAGCCCGGCGGCGCCGATGATGAGGCCGCCGGCCAGGCCCGCGCGGCTGTCGGGCAGCACGTCGTAGGTCATCCCGAGGATCGCGGGCCACATGAACGCGCCGCCGATGCCCATCAGCGCGCGGCAGGCGATGAGCCAACCCACGTCCTGCGCCGCGCCGCCCAGCAACGAGAACACGGTGAAGATCGCCGCGCCGACGAAGAAGATCCGCCGCCGGCCGTAGAGGTCGGCGAGGCGGCCGCCGGTGACGATGAGCACCCCGAACACGAGCGCGTAGGCGTTCACGACCCACTGCACGGTGGAGACGTCGGTGTCGAAGTCCTTCTCGATCGGCGGCAGCGCCACGCTCAGCGCCGTGATGTCGTTCGCCACGACGAAGACGGCCAGGGCGAGCGCCCCGAGGGCGAGCATCGTCGGGCGGTCGATGCGCTCGGTCTCCGCCGCGTCCCCGCTCACGCGCGGCACCCTAGCGGCGCGCCCAGGCGCCCCGCGCGCGTCTGGACGCATGAGCGCGCGAGCGCCAGGACGTGGGCGCCGCGGAGGAACTCCCAACCGGCGTGGCGGGCGACGACGTACCCCTCGCCGACTCGCAGGACACATCCCGCAAGGAGGAATCTCTTGAAGCGCATCGCCATCCTCGCCATCGCCGTCGTGGCGCTGGCCGTCGCGGCCGCGGCGCCCGCCGCGTCCAAGCCCGGCACCATCGTCGACGTCGCCGCCGGCGACAAGCAGTTCTCGACGCTCGTCTCCCTCGTCCAGAAGGCCGGCCTGGTGAAGGCCCTCTCCTCGAAGAAGGGCAAGCTCACTGTGTTCGCGCCGACGAACGCGGCGTTCGCCAAGCTCGGCAAGAAGACCCTCAAGGCGGTCGGCAAGGACAAGAAGCTGCTGCGCTCGATCCTGCTCTACCACGTCGTGAAGGGCGCGGTCCCCGCCAGCACCGTCGTCACGCTGAACGGCAAGCGCGTGAAGACCCTGAACGGCAAGAAGGTGAAGATCACCATCCGCAAGGGCCCGAAGGTCTACGTGAACTCCTCGCGGGTCATCAAGACCGACGTGAAGGCCAGCAACGGCATCGTCCACGTCATCAACAAGGTGCTGATCCCGCCGGCGCACTAGCCGCCGCGGTCACCACTCACACCGGACGAGGGGCGCCCCGAGTGGGCGCCCCTCGCGCGTGCTGGCGCCCGCTCAGCGCTTGCGCGCGAGCGTGATCCCGTCGGCCACGCCGAGCATGACGACGTCGACGCGCTCGTCGACCGCGATCGCGCCGTTC
Organism: Solirubrobacterales bacterium; assembly: GCA_038251325.1. Classification (GTDB taxonomy): domain Bacteria; phylum Actinomycetota; class Thermoleophilia; order Solirubrobacterales; family Solirubrobacteraceae; genus JBBSBL01. The sequence goes on from JBBSBL010000026.1 coordinate 6,434, forward strand.
AGCGCGGCGATCGCCTGGGCGCTCGGCGCGTCGTCGGGCGGGTCGAGGACGAGGCCCGACATCAGGACGTTGTCGAGCGCCACGAGCCCGCCGGGCCGCAACCGCGGGAGCACGCTCTCGTAGTAGGCGGGGTAGCCCTCCTTGTCGGCGTCGATGAAGGCGAAGTCGAACGCCTCCTCCTCGGGCAGCGCGGCCAGCGTCTCGATGGCGGGGCCGACGCGGACCTCCGCGCGACCGAGGAGACCCGCTGCCGCGAGGTTCTCGCTCGCCGTCCGCGCGCGGTCGGCGTCGAGCTCGCAGCAGATCAGCTCGCCGTCCTCGGGCAGGCCGCGCGCGATGCAGATCGCGCTGTAGCCGGTGAACGTCCCGACCTCCAGCGCGCGAGTGGCGCCGATCGCGCGCACGAGCAGGGTGAGGAACGCGCCCTGGTCGGGCGCGATCTGCATGACCGCGATGTCGCCCAGCGCGGCCGTCTCCTCGCGCACGCGCGCCAGCACGTCGTCCTCGCGCGCGCCGTTCTCGACGATGTAGTCGTGCAGCTCGGGGGTGAGCGCGGTGAACGTGTTGGACATGGCCGGCGACCCTACCGGCGCGGGCCGGGCGGCCCGAGCCCACCTTCCGCTTCGGTTTCCCGGCCCCCACCGGATACCGTCGCGCCCATGACCGGCCTCGAGGACACCAGCCGGCCCGCGCGTCGCCGCCGCCGACGCCGGGCGATCGCCCGCGCGCTCCTCACCTGGCTGCTCACGGCGGCCACCCTGGTGGCGCTGAGCGCCGTCCTGCCCGGGCTCCACGTCCGCGACTGGAACGCGGCCCTAGCCTCCGCGCTGCTCATCGGGGTCCTCAACGCCTTCGTCTGGCCGGCACTGCTCCGCATCGCGCTGCCCTTCACCGTGCTCACGCTCGGCCTCGGGGTGCTCGTCCTCAACGGCGCGATCGTGCTGCTCGTCTCCAAGGTCGACCGCAGCGGCATCGACGTGGACGACCTCGGCACCGGGATCCTCGTCGCGGTCGGGATCACCGTCGTCATCACGCTGGCCAACTCGCTGCTGGCCATCGACGACGACGCCCGCTTCCGCCGCACCCTGACCCGCCACGCCGCGCGGCAGGCGAAGCACGAGGGGCGTGAGCGCGAGTCGGAGATCCCCGGCGTGTTCTTCCTCGAGATCGACGGCCTCGCGCACGCCGTCGTCCAGCGGGCGGTGCGCGACGGCAACATGCCGACGCTCGCCCGCTGGCTGCGCGAGGGCAGCCACCGCCTCGAGCGCTGGGAGACCGACTGGTCCTCGCAGACCGGCGCGTGCCAGGCCGGCCTGCTCCACGGCTCCAACGAGGACATGCCCGCCTTCCGCTGGTGGGAGAAGGACCGGGGCGCGGCGATCGTCACCAACCACCCCAAGGACGCGGCCGAGCTCGAGCGCCGCCACTCCGACGGGCGCGGCCTGCTCCACGAGGACGGCTGCAGCCGGGCGAACATCCTGTCCGGCGACGCCGCCCACTCGCTGCTGACCATGAGCACGGTGCTGTCGCCCCAGCGCGGCCGCCTCGGCCAGGACTACTTCGCGTACTTCGCCGACCCCTACAGCGTGATCCGCACGGCGCTAACGTCTTTCGGCGAGATCGCGGCCGAGCTCTACTACGCCGCCCAGCAGCGGCGCCGCGACGTGCGTCCGCGGATCCACCGCGGCGTCGGCTACGCGCCGGTGCGGGCGTGGGCGACCGTGGTCCAGCGCGACCTCCAGGTCGCGGCGATCATCGGGGACCTGTACGCCGGGCGCCCAGTGGCCTATACGACGTTCCTCGCCTACGACGAGGTCGCGCACCATTCGGGGGTGGAACGGCCGGACGCTCTGCTCACGCTGCGCCGGGTGGACCGCGAGCTGGGGCGGATCGAGGCGGCCGCCCGCCACGCCCCGCGCCCCTACCGCCTCGTGGTGCTCGCCGACCACGGCCAGTCCCAGGGCACCACGTTCCTCGACCGCTACGGCCACACGCTGGAGGAGGTCGTGCGCGAGGCGTGCGCGAGCGAGTCGGTGGAGTCGGCCACCGCCGGCGGCGACAGCGCGCTGGGCTACCTCAGCGCGGGGCTGACCGAGGTCTCGGCGCGCGACGACCTCCTCGGCGCGACGACGCGCGCCGCGACCCGCGGCCGGCGCGTGGACGACTCGGTGCAGCTCGGCCGGGAGGAGCGCGAGGACGTCCGCGAGGCGCGGGACCAGGAGGGTGGTCCGCCCGAGATCTCGGTCATGGCGTCGGGCTGCCTTGGCCTCGTCTCCTTCCCGCGCGAGCCCGGGCGCGTGACGCTCGAGCGGCTCCAGGCGCTCTACCCGCTGCTCCTCCCCGCGCTGCGCGACCACGACGGCATCGGCTTCCTGCTCGTGCGCTCCGAGGCGCACGGCGCGGTGGCGATCGGTCGCGGCGGCACCCGCTATCTCGACGAGGACCGGGTCGAGGGCGAGGACCCCCTGGCGCCGTTCGGCCCGGGCGCCGCCGCGCACGTCAAGCGCACCGACGGCTTCCCCCACTGCCCGGACATCGTGCTGAACAGCCGCTACTGGGGCGACACCGACGAGGTCGCGGCCTTCGAGGAGCTCGTCGGCTCCCACGGCGGCCTCGGCGGCGCCCAGTGCTTTCCGTTCGCCGCGTTCCCGGCGGACTGGTCCTACCCGGCCGAGCCGGTCGTCGGCGCCGCGGCGATGCACCGGGTCATGCGCCGCTGGCTCGCGGAGCTGGGGCACGAGTCGTACGCGGATCCGGCGGGCTCGTAGCGTTCGCGGGCGTGCACGACGTCGCCGAGTTCCTGAGAGGTCACCACCCGTTCGACGCGCTCCCGGCGGAGGAGGTCGAGCGGATCGCAGCCACGGTGGAGATCGAGTTCTTCCCCGCGCGCACCGAGGTCTTCTCGCGCGCCGCCGGCCCGGCCGGCCACGCCTGGGTCGTTCGCCGGGGGTCGATCGAGCTGCTCGGCGAGGAGCGGGTGCTCGATCGACTCGGCGCGGGCGAGCTGTTCGGCCATGCGTCGATGCTCTCCGGGATGCCGACGGGCCTCAGCGCCCGCGCCCACGAGGACACCCTCTGCTACCGCCTGCCGGCGGACGTGGCGCGCGCGGCCCTGGAGCAGGCCCGGGCGCCGGCGACCGGCGCCCACCCGTCGGGTGACCAGCCCGTCGGGGCGCTCGTCGGCGGGCCGCCGGTGATCTGCGCGCCGGAGGTGACGATCCGGGAGGCCGCGCGCCGCATGACCGCGGCCGCCGCCTCGGCGGTCGTCGTCCCCGGGCCGGGCGGCGAGCTGGGCATCCTGACCGACCGGGATCTGCGCACCCAGGTCGTCGGGGGCGAGATCCCGATCGACGCCCCGATCGCCGCCGCGATGAGCCCGCGGGCGCACACGATCGGCGCCGAGCGGCTGGGCAGCGAGGCGGTCGTGGAGATGCTCGACCGAGGCGTCCGCCATCTTCCGGTCGTCTCCGAGCGAGGCGAGGTGCTCGGGGTCGTCGAGGACCTGGACCTGCTCGCCCTCGACGCGCGGACGCCGTTCCGGCTGCGCCGCCGCATCGAGGACGCCCGCGACGATGCGGACGTGCGCGCGGCGGCCGGTGACCTCGCGCCGACGGTGATCGCGCTCCACGACGCGCGGATGGCCTCCGCCCAGATCGCGGCGGTGATCTCCGTGGTCGTCGAGGCGCTCACCCGGCGACTGCTCGACCTCGCCGTGGCGGCGGCCGGAGCGCCGCCGGCGCCGCTCACCTGGCTCGCGCTCGGCAGCCACGCCCGGCGCGAGGCGGTCCCGGGATCCGACGTGGACAGCGCGATCCTCTGGCTCGGGGACGACGAGGACCCCGCCGCTCGCGCGTACGCGCGGGACCTGGGGGCGCGCGTCATGGCCGGGCTCGGCGCCTGCGGGCTCACGGGCGACGATCACGGCGTCGTCGCCTCCCGCCCGCTCTTCGCCCGCTCGCTCGACGCGTGGCGCGCGGCGATCCGGGACTGGATCGCCGACCCGGGCCAGGAGAAGGCGCTCGTCCTCACCTCGATGCTCTCCGACGGCCGCGCGATCTGGGGCGATCCGCGCGGGGCCGCCCTCCACGACGCCTTCGCCGGGGTGGCCGACCAGCGCCGGCTCCTGCGGTTCGAGGCGCGCTTCGCGTTGACCCACCGCCCGCCGACGGGCTTCCTGCGCGACATCGTCGTCGAACACTCCGGCGAGCACGCGGGGACGTTCGACATCAAGCACGGCGGCCTGCTCCCCATCGTCGGCCTGGCGCGCTACGCCGGGATGGCGGCCGGGAGGCCCCGCGGGTCCACGGCCGAGCGGCTGCGCGCCGCCGCGGACGCCGGCACGCTCGAGCGCGACGACGCGCGGATGCTGGAGGAGGCCTACGACCTGGTGCTGGGCCTGCGGCTCGCGCACCAGGTCGAGCAGCTGCGCCGGGGCCTGGCGCCCGACGACTTCGTCGACCCGGCGACCCTGAACCCGCTCGTGCGCCGCTATCTGCGCGAGGCCTTCCGCGCGGTCGCCCGGCTCCAGCGCGCCATCGCCACCGAGCTCGACACCCACGCGCGGTGACGCGCCGCGGGCACGGCCGGACCCGGCCACCCGGGCGCCGCACGCCGTGGCGAAGCGCGCCGATGTGCGTCCTCGACTTCGAGACGACCGGCCTCGACCCGGCCCGCCACGAGATCGTGAGCTTCGGCGCCGTGCCGATCGACGCGGGGCGCATCCGCGCGGCGGGGGCGCTCGAGCGCCGCGTGCGGCCGCATCGGATGCCCGACGCCGAGACCGTCCGGATCCACGGCCTGACGCCTGCGGACCTCGCCGCGGCGCCGCCGCTCGAGGCCGTCCTCGACGACCTCGTCGGCGCGCTCGAGGGCCGCGTGCTCGTCGCGCACGCGGCGTGGGTGGAGCGCGGCTTCCTCGCGCCCGCCCTGGCGGAGCGCGGCCGGCGCCTGCGCGGCCCGGTGCTGGACACGGCCGTCCTCGGCCGCGCCTGGCGCCGCCGCGCCGGCCGCCCCGACCGCGGGCCCCCGGCGCTCGGCGATCTCGCCGCGGAGCTCGGGCTCCCGGCGCACCGCCCCCACCACGCGCTCGGCGACGCGCTCACCACCGCCCAGGTCTTCCTGGCGCTCGCCGCCCACCTCGACGCCGGCCGGAGGCGGCCGCTCACCATCGGGCGGCTGGCCCGCGCCGGGCGGCCCCCGCTCGGGTTGCGGGTGCCCGGCGCGCCGTGACGGCGGGCGGCGGGGAGATCAGCCCGTCAGCGGCCGGGTCCCGCAGCGCGTGAAGTACGCCGGGCTACCGACCGGGGCGACCACCCGCAGCGTGCGGCCACCGCGGACGCCGGGGCCGGCGTCGCGCAGCCGCCAGCAGCCGCGCGGCAGCCAGACGGGGCGCGAGCGCGCGCCCGGGGAGAGCACCGGCGCGGCGACGAGGTTCGCCCCGACGAGGAACTCGTCGTCCCAGCGCGCCCGCGGCGCCGCCGGGTCGACGAGCCAGACCGGGCGGGTGATCGGCGTCGCGTCGCGGGCCGCGCGGCGCCAGAGGCGGAGCAGCTCGGGCTCGAGGCGCCGGTGCAGCCGGGCGAGCGCGGTCCAGCGGCGCAGCGTCGCGCGGTCGTAGGACCACGGCATCTTCACCCCGCCGAGCGCCGAGTTGTGGACCCGGAAGTGCGTGGTGAAGGCCGAGAGCTCGGCGAAGCGGAGGAAGAGCTCCGGCGTGGTCTGGCGCCAGTCCTTGCCGACGAACGCGTAGTCGGAGTAGCCGCCGATGTCGAGCGTGAACCCGTACGCCCCGCCGATCCCCCGGTTGAGCATGTCGGGAACGAGCGAGGGCAGGCCGGTCTCCCGGTCCCAGTCGTTGGTCTCGTCGCCGGGGAACGTCGCGCCCTCCCAGCGGGCCGAGCCGTCCCGTCCGCCCCAGCCGCCGCGGACGAAGAACCACACGTGGCGGCCGGGGTGCCGGCGCTCCCACGCGGCGACCGCCTCGCGCGTGACGCGGTGCTGGAGCGCGGGGTAGCGGTTGTGCATCGTGGCGCCGGTCTCGCCGTTCGCGAAACGCATCTCCGGGAGCACCTGCTCGCCGAAGTCGTTCATGAACCCCTCGGCGCCGGTGTCGAGCAGGGCGGCGATCCGGCGGTTCCACCACGCGCGGGTCGCGGGCTTGGTGAAGTCGAGCACCGCGGCCTTGGCCCCGATGAACGGCGAGTCGAAGAGGTAGGGCGTTCCGTCGGCGCGGGTGGCGACGAGACCACGGCGGATCGCGTCGTTGTAGACGCCGGGCGGCTCGGTCGTGGCGCGGTCCGTCGCGACGAACGAGCGGGCGTAGAGGATCGCGTGGATGCCGCGACGCTTCAGCCGCCGCACCACGTCGCGGACGAAGGCGGGCCGCAGGACCCCCCAGCCCTCGAAGGCGTAGCCGCTCAGCGGCAGGCGCTCGCGCTCGATCCGGGCAAGGTCGGCGCGGACCTTGCGCGCGTAGCTGGTCGGCGTCTCGCTCGCCGTCTGCACGGTCCGCGACAGCGTCGGCCCGAGCGACCACGCGGGCGCGGGCCGCTCTCGGCCGGTCAGGCCGGTGAGCGTGCGGAGCGCGGCGACGCCGTGGCCCGGCGCCACGACGAGGCGCAGGGTGTTCGCCTTCACCGAGACCCGCCAGGCATCCCGGCGGTCCGACGCCATGCGCCAGCGCGCCATCTCGGTGCGGTCGAGCAGGGCCGCGTAACCCGCCGAGGAGAGGAAGGCGGGCTGCACGTAGTAGTAGGACGGCGAGACGTCGGGGAAGCGGTAGTCGAGCACCCAGCCGGGCAGGCTGCGACCGCGCAGATCGGTCGACTCGCGCCGGCCGCCGAAGCCGTGGAAGGCCTCGCTGCCGCGGGTCGCGAACGCCGCCGCGACCGAGGTGACGCCGGCGGCGCCGGTCGCCCGGGCGGTGAGGCCGAGCGCGCCGCCGCGGTCCGGCGCGAGGCGTAGCACGAGGCGACGGCCGGCCGGGTCGTCGGTGGCGTAGAGGATCTCGGCGCCGGCGCCGACGCGACGCATCGAGAGGACGCGGACGGCGGCGAAGCGGCCGGGCGCGATCGGTGTCGACGGGTTCACGTCCGCCTGGCCCGGCAGGACCGGCCAGCGCAGGTCGGTCTCGTCGCCGGTGGCGAGGACGAGCGGGGCGTACCGCGTGCCGCCGGCCTCGCGGTCGCCAGCGACCGTGGAGAGCACCGTCCGCCCGCGCCGGTCGAGCACCCGCAGGCGGACGCCGGCGCGGTCGGCGACGAGGCGCCCGAGCGGAGTGGTCACCGTGGCGCCGCGACCGTCGACGCGCACCGCGGCCGGGGCGGTGGCGGGAAGGGCGAGCGCGGCGGCGGCGAGCGCCGCGGCGGCGAGGAAGGCGGAGCGGGAGTGGACCATCGAAACGGGCACGTTCGGCGCGACGAGGCTAACGAAGCGGCGGCCGAGCGGCGCCGATCCGCCCCGCACTCCTTCGATGATGCCGTTCGGGGCCACCATGCACGCGCCGCGGTCGCTCCGCCGCGGCGGAGCGGCCACGCACGGCTTCTAAGCTGGACGCGCGATGACCGCGACGGCGCTGACCCCGGAGGCCGAGGCGCCCGCGAGCGAGCCGGAGTCGCGGGTCACGCCGCTCGAGCTGTTCTTCGACCTCGTGTTCGTGTTCGCGATCACCCAGGTCACGGGCCTCATGTCCCGTCACCCGACCTGGGAGGGCCTCGGCCAGGGCCTGCTCGTCCTCGCCGCGATCTGGTGGGCGTGGGTCGGCTACTCGTGGCTGACGAACAGCGTCGATCCCGACGAGGGGCTGAATCGCCTGGCGGTCTTCGCTGCGATGGCCGCGATCCTCGTCTGCTCGCTCGCCGTGCCGGGCGCATTCGGGAACGAGGCCCTGCTCTTCGGCGTGGCCTACTTCGTCGTGCGCGCCCTGCACGTCGTGCTCTACATCCGGGGCACCCGGGACGACGCCGATCAGCGGGGCGCGATCCTCCGCCTCACCCCGGCGATGATCTTCGGGCCCGCGCTGCTCGTGCTCGCCGGCGTCCTGGGCGGCACCGCTCAGGCCCTCGTCTGGATCGTGGCGCTGAGCGTCGACTACGCGGGGCCGGTCCTCGCCGGAGTCGAGGGCTGGCGCCTCTCCCCCGGGCACTTCGCCGAGCGCCACGGGCTCATCGTGATCATCGCCCTCGGCGAGTCGGTGGTCGCGGTCGGCGCGGGCTCGGGCGGGATCGGGGTCGACGCCGGGATCGTGACCGCGGCGGTCCTCGGGATCGCGATCGCGGCGACGCTGTGGTGGGCCTACTTCGACGTCGTCGCCGTCGTCGCCGAGCGCACACTCCGCCGCGCGACCGGCACCGACCGCAATCGCCGCGCGCGCGACGCCTACAGCTACCTGCACCTGCCGATGATCGCGGGGATCGTGCTGTTCGCGCTCGGCGCGAAGAAGACCCTCGCCCACGTCGACGATCCGCTGAAGGCCGTGCCGGCGGTCGCGCTCTGCGGCGGCGTCGCGCTCTACCTCCTCAGCCACATCGCGTTCCGCTGGCGCAACGTCCGCTCGCTGAACCGCCAGCGGCTTGTCGCCGCCGGGGCCTGCCTGGCGCTCATCCCGCTCGCGCTGAGCGCGCCGGCGCTCGTCGCGCTCGGGGCCGTCGCCGCGGTGTGCGTCGCGCTCGTCGCGTACGAGGCGATCCACTTCGCCGCGGCGCGGGCGCGGGTCCGCGCGACGGTCACCTACCGCCCCTGACGCTACGCGGGCAGCGCGACGCAGAAGCGCGCGAACGCCGCCGGGTCCCGCCACGGCGGCCCGTGCCCGAAGCAGACGAGCGCAGGCTCGAGCCCGCCGAGCCGGCGGGCGCTCTCCCGGTTGCGCGCCGGGTCGGCGGTGAAGACCCGCGGCGGCTCGCGCAGGCCACGCCGCGCTGTCAGCAGGTTCATGCCGTTGAGCACGTCGCCGAGCACGAGGACGCGGTCGGCCTCGCGCCAGTAGGCGACGTGCCCGGCCGAGTGGCCCGGAACCTCGAGCACGGTGAAGCCCGCGACCTCGTCCCCCTCGCGCAGGCGGCGGGCGACCGGGTGCGGCGGCCCGGTCCACACGCGGTCCGCCAGCGCGTTGATCGGCGAGCGGGGCTGCTGCTCGGCGATCGTCCCCTGCTCCATCGCGTCGGCGTCGCCGGCGCCGCACCACAGCGGGATCCCGAGCTTCTCGCAGACGGCGTGGCTCGCGCCCTGGTGGTCGGGATGGGCGTGGGTCAGCGCATGGGCGGTGATCGGCCGACCCCGGAGCTGCCGCAGGATCCGGCGGGTCGCGCGGCGCGTCGCGGCGTCGACGAGCACGTCGCCCATCACATAGACGTTGATCCCGTTCGGGGGAAAGCCGTCGAGCAGCCAGAGGTCGTCGGCCAAGCGTTTCACGCTGGCGCGAACCTATCGGAGGTCCGCGGCGTCTGGCATCCTGCCGCGCCATGCGCTCCCACCGCCTCCTCGTGCCCGCCGCCCTCGTCGCCGCGCTCGCCCTCGCCGGCTGCTCGACCGACGACGTCAAGAACGAGGTCGCGAAGAAGGTCGAGGACGTCACCGGGATCACCGGCGTCCAGAACGAGGTCAAGGCTCAGCTCGGGACCGACAACCTCAAGGTGAAGTCCGTGAAGTGCGACGACCCGGGGATCGACTTCGGCAAGGGGGAGTTCACGTTGAAGTGCACCGCCACGCTCGACGACGGGACCAAGAAGGTCATCTCGGTCGCCAAGCGCAGCGGCGAGAAGCTCAAGATCACGACGAGGTAGCGGCGGCTCAGCCCCCCGCGGCGAGCCCCCGTCGGCTCGTCGGCCTCACCCGGCGGCGAGGCCGACGGGGCAGCTCACGCCGGTCCCGCCCAGCCCGCAGTACCCGTTCGGGTTCTTCGCGAGGTACTGCTGGTGGTAGTCCTCTGCGTAGTAGAACGGGCCGGCCTCGGCGACCTCGGTGGTGATCTCGCCGTGGCCCGCGTCGCGCAGCTTCGCCTGGTACGCATCGCGCGAGGCGTCGATCGCGGCGCGCTGGGCGTCGCCGGACCAGTACGCGGCGGAGCGGTACTGGGAGCCGACGTCGTTGCCCTGCCGCATCCCCTGGGTCGGGTCGTGGCCCTCCCAGAAGGTCCGCAGCAGGTCCTCGTAGGCGATCCGCGCCGGGTCGTAGACGACGAGCACGGCCTCGGTGTGGCCGGTGCGCCCCGAGCAGGTCTCCTCGTAGGTCGGGTTCGAGCTGGCGCCGCCCGCGTAGCCGACCGCGGTGGTCCACACGCCCGGCAGCTCCCAGAACAGCCGCTCGGCGCCCCAGAAGCAGCCGAGCCCGAAGACGGCGGTCTCGAAGCCGTCGGGGAAGGGCGGCGTGAGCGGGTTGCCGAGCACCTCGTGGCGGCTCGGGACGGGCATGGGGTCCGGGTGGCCCGGAAGCGCGTCCTCGGCGGAGGGCAGGGTGGTCTTGGCGCGGGAGAAGAGCATGGTCACTCCAGGGTAGGAGGGGGCGATTCCTTCCCGTCCCACGGTAGGAGCCGGGCATTACGCCGCGGGAACGCCGAGCCCGTGTGATCCCTACCACCGTTCTCAGACGAACGAGGGGGTACTATGGACTGACTGGTCAGTCAACCCGTGTTTCGGTCGTCCCACAGAGGAGCGTTCCCCCGTCATGGAAGCCGCCACCGCCCCCACTCCCGAGACCGTCGCCTCCGATCAGGAGCCGCCCGTCTTCTCCCTCGAGCTGACCCAGGACCAGAAGGACATCCGCGACTGGGTCCATGGGTTCTCCGAGAACGTCGTCCGCCCCGCCGCCCACGAGTGGGACGAGCGCGAGGAGACGCCGTGGCCCGTCATCGAGGAGGCGTCGAAGATCGGCCTCTACGGGTTCGAGTCCCTGGCCCAGTTCTTCGGCGACCCCAGCGGCCTGACCATGCCGATCGTCAACGAGGAGCTCTTCTGGGGCGACGCCGGGATCGGCATGGCGATCATGGGCACGACGCTCGCCGTCGCCGCGATCTTCGGCCAGGGCACCCCGGAGCAGATCGGCGAGTGGATCCCCCAGTGCTATGGCACGCCGGACGATCTCAAGGTCGCGGCGTTCTGCGCCTCGGAGCCCAATGCCGGCTCCGACGTGTCCGGCATCCGCACCCGCGCGAAGTTCGACGAGGCCGCCGGGGAGTGGATCCTCAACGGCCAGAAGGCGTGGGCGACGAACGGCGGCATCGCCGGCGTCCACGTCGTCGTCGCCACGGTCGACCCCGAGCTCGGCTCGCGCGGGCACGCCGCCTTCGTCGTCCCGCCCGGCACGGCTGGTCTCACGCAGGGCGCGAAGGTCAAGAAGCACGGGCTGCGCGCCTCGCACACCGCCGACGTCTACCTCGACGACTGCCGCATCCCCGCCCCCTGCGTGCTCGGCGGCAAGGAGAAGCTCGACGAGCGTCTCGCTCGCGTCCGCGAGGGCAAGCGGTCGAAGTCGCAGGCCGCGATGGCGACCTTCGAGACCACGCGCCCGGCGGTCGGCTCCCAGGCACTGGGCATCGCCCGCGCCGCGTACGAGTACGCGCTCGACTACGCGAAGGAGCGCGAGCAGTTCGGCCGCAAGATCGTCGAGAACCAGGCGATCGCCTTCACGCTGGCCGACATGAAGATGGAGATCGACGCGGCCCGGCTGCTCGTCTGGCGCGCGTCGTGGATGGGCCGGACCGGCCAGCGCTTCGAGAACGCCGAGGGCTCGATGAGCAAGCTCAAGGCCGGCGAGGTCGCGGTGTGGGTGACCGAGCGCGCGATCCAGATCCTCGGCGGCAACGGCTACGCCCGGGAGTTCCCGGTCGAGCGCTGGCACCGCGACGCGAAGATCTACACGATCTTCGAGGGCACCTCGGAAATCCAGCGGCTCGTGATCTCGCGGGCGATCTCGGGCCTGCACATCACCTAGGCGGTCAAGACACGGCACGCGCGCCGGCCACCCGTGCCCGCCGGGTCCTTCGCGCCTGCCAATAGAGTCCATCGCATGGCTCGTCCCGTGCTGGTCGCCGTCGACGAGGAGCAGGGCGGCGCTGCAGGACGTCGAGCGTGAGCTGGGCGTATCGCTACTCCCGCCACTATCAGGTGATGTGTCTGCGGTCGGCGGACGAGGCGCTCCGCCGGCTCGAGGCGCTCGCCGCGGCCGGTGACGAGGTCGCCCTGGTCCTGGCCGGCGAGCGGCTATCGGGAACGACCGGAAGCGAGTTCCTGACCGCGTGCGGCACGGGCACCCGCACGCCAAGCGCGGGTTGCTGATCGGGTGGGGAGCCTGGGGCGATCCGGCCGCGGCGCCCGACGAGCTGTTCCACCAGGCCGTTTCGAGCCTGCTGCTGGAGTGGGCGGAGGCACGGCTCGAGGCGCCGTACATGGTCCACGTGGTGGGAGAGTCGTGGTCCGGCCGGGCGTACCAGCTGCGCGAGGTCCTGGGGCGGTGCGCAGTTCCGCACTCGTTCTGTCTCGCCGACTCGAACAATGGCCGCGCGCTGCTGGCGGAGACGGGCGGAGACGAAGGGCTTCCTGCGGTGGTGTTCCCGAACGGCACGGTCCTGTGAGACCCGAGCGACGCCGACCTCGCCCGGGCCTCGGGCGCGCCGGGTAACCTGGAGCGGATCGACTTCGACGTCGTGATCGTCGGCGCCGGGCCCCCGGGCTGTCGGCCCGCCGTGTACGGCGCCTCGGAAGGGTTCACCACGCTCGTCATCGACGAGGGGGCAATCGGGGGCCAGGCGACCGCCAGCTCGCTGATCCGCAACTACCTCGGCTTCCCGCGCGGGCTCAGCGGCCGCCGGCTGGCCCGGCAGGCCTACGAGCACGCGTGGCTGTTCCGCACGCGCTTTGCCCTCATGCCGCGGGCGACGGGGCTCGGGCGCGAGGGCGACCGGCTCGTCGTGACCCTCTCGGACCTCGGCCGCGTCCGTGCCCGCGCGGTGGTGCTCGCGACCGGCGCCAGCGATCGCCGGCCCCGCGTTCCGGCGCTCGAGGAGCTCAACGGCGCAGGCGTCTTCTACGGCGGCACGGCGTCGGAGGCGCCGACGATGGCCGGCGAGGACGTCTACGTGCTCGGCGGTGGGAACTCGGCCGGCCAGGCGGCGCTGCACCTCGCGCGCTACGCCCGCGAGGTCACGCTGTTGGTGCGTGCGCGGTCGCTCGGCGCGGGCATGTCGGACTACCTCGTCCGGCAGGTGGAGGGGATGCCGGGACTGCGTTTCCGGTTGCAAACCGAGATCGCCGGAGGCGGCGGCGACGGGTGGCTCGATCACCTCGTGCTGCGCGATCGCGCCAACGGCGCCGAGGAGACGGTCCCGGCCGGCGGGCTCTTCCTCATGATCGGCACCCGCCCCCACGCCGACGGGCTGCCGCCGGAAATCGCCAAGGATCCGCAGGGCTTCGTCCTCTCCGCCCCGGATCTCCCCGCCGACGACACGTGGCCGCTGGAGCGCGACCCGTTCCTGCTGGAGACGGGGATGCCGGGGGTGTTCGCCGCCGGCGACGTCCGGCATGGCTCGGTCAAGCGCGTCGCGTCGGCCGTCGGCGAGGGCTCGGTCGCGATCCAGGTTCTCCATCGCCTGTTCGCAGCAGGCCCGCCCCGTCCGCGCGAACGTCACCGCGCGGTGACGACATCGTCCTTCTCCGGCGTTGTGTAGGAGGCGGTCCGTCGGGTCGCGGCGGACCTGGGCGGTCAGCGCCCGGCCGCCAAGCGGGCCGCGGCGCGGGTGTGGCGCCGCGCCGTCGCCGCCGCGGGGCGGTCGGGGCCGAGTTCGACAACGAAGGCGGCCCCCGTCGGGTCCCGGCGGTTCTGCCAGTCGACCTCGGTCCCGGGTAGGCGCGCGAGGCGCCGCCCCGGCCAGCGGGCGAGGCGCGCGTAGCGACGCGCCGCGCGCACCGCGACCCGCGCCGGCGGCAGCACGACGAAGCCGTAGGGCTGGTGGTACCAGATGCTCACGCGGGGCCGCAGGCGCAGGACGAGGCGGGACAGCGCGCGCGACTCCGGCTCCGACAGCGGCCGCGGGCCGCCGTAGTAGGAGCTCGAGCGGCTGCTCCGCCGCCAGCGCCAGGGGAAGTTCCGGTTGAGGTCGACGCCGTGGGCGTTCTGCCGTGTGCCGCGCGCGAGGCCGTCCGGGTTCGGGCGCGCGACGATCCACAGGTCGACGCCGCGCAGGCGGCGGAGCCGTCGGAGCGCCGCGGTCACGCGCAGGCCGCCGGGCTCGTCGCCGTGGATCGCGCCGACGACGAGCGCCTTGCGCCGACTCGCGGGGTCGCCGACGCGCGTCGCGGTTATCGGCCGGCCCTGGACGGAGCGGCCGAGGAGGACGGTGCGGGCGAAGGTGGAGGCGGCGTGTGCGGTGGCCCCGGCCGGCGCGGGCGCGGGCGTGTCCGCGCTCAGCGCCTCCGGTGTGGCCGCCACCGCGAGCAGGACGGCGACGGCGGCAATGAAGGAGAACTTCCGGGCCACGAGGCGAAGTCTCGTCGAAGCGTCCGCGCGAGGATGCGGCTGGGAGACCTGGCCCCCTTCCCTGATGCCGTTTCGGCGCCCCGCGCCGCCGGCGAACCGCCGCCCCCGGCCCGCCGCCTCGACTAGGCTCCGCCGCCTCATGCCCCGCCGCCTGCTCCCCCTGCTCACGCTGCTCGCCCTCCTCGCCGCCGCGCCCGCGGCGCTCGCCGCCCGCGGCGACGTCCGCTTCCCGCGCGGCTTCCTGTGGGGCACGGCGAACAGCGGATTCCAGTACGAGGCCGGCGGGTCGCCGTCGAACGTGGATCGCGGGACCGACTGGTGGACGTGGACGCACGACGCCACGAACATCGCGAAGAAGTGGGTCACGCCCGACCGCGTGGAACGCAGCGCCGGTCACTGGCGCGTGTGGCGCCACGACCTCGACCTCGCTCGCAAGGGCCTGGGCTCGAACGCGTACCGGACCGGGATCGAGTGGAGCCGGATCTTCCCGCGTTCGACCGCGGGCGTGCACACCGGCACCCGGATCACGCTCGCCGACCTCCGCCGCCTCGACCGCCTCGCCGACCACCGCGTGCTGCGCCACTACCGCGCCGAGCTCGCCGGGATCCGCGCGCGCGGCATGCGCACCTTCCTCACGCTGAACCACTTCACGCTGCCGAGCTGGGTCCACGATCCGCTCGAGGTCCGCGACGGGCTGGCTGCGCTCGCCGGACCGAACACGCCGCCGCCGGCCTTCCGTCGCGGCGGCTGGCTCGACGCCGGCGCGGTGAACGAGTTCCGCAAGTACGCCGCCTACCTCGCGTGGAAGCTCGGAGACCTCGTCGACTGGTGGACGCCGCTCAACGAGCCGCTCGTCGTGGCCACCAACGGGTACGTCAATGTGCCGGGCGCGTTCGCCGGCTACTTCCCGCCGGGCGCCTTCAACTACGCCGCGGTCGTCCGGGTGATCCGCAACCTGATCGAGGCCAACCGCGTCGCCTACGACGCGGTGAAGATCTGGGACCGGCGCTCGAGCGTGCGCGGCGGCCCGCGCGCGCAGGTCGGGCTCGTGCAGAACATGATCGCCTTCACTCCCGCCGACCCGGCGAAGCCGGCCGACGTGGCGGCGACCAAGCACGCGGACTACCTGTTCAACCGGCTCTTCCCCAACGGCGCGATCCGCGGCTGGGACGACGCGAACGCCGACGGCGTGATCACGCCGGAGGAGAAGCGGCCGGAATGGCGCGGCAAGGCCGACTTCGTCGGGCTGAACTACTACTTCCGCGGGCGGGTCACCGCGCTCGGCGCCCCGCTCACGCCGCTCATCCCGGTGCTCGACTTCCTGCCCGCCACCGGCTACCGCTGGAAGGGGAACCCGACCGGCGCCCCGTGCCCGACGACGTGCACCGACTTCGGCTGGGAGATCTACCCGCACGGGATCTACGACACGCTGCGGATCGCGGGGAGCTACGGCAAGCCGGTCTACGTGACCGAGAACGGGATCGCGGACGCGGAGGACGACCAGCGACCCGCCTACCTCGTCCGCCACCTGCTCGAGGTGCGGCGCGCGATCCGCGCCGGCGTGCCGGTGAAGGGTTACTTCCACTGGTCGCTGGTCGACAACTTCGAGTGGTCCTCGGGCTTCTACCCCCGGTTCGGGCTCTACCGCTTCGACCCGCGCACGCTGCGCCGCACCCCGCGACCGAGCGCACGTCTCGTCCGCCGCATCTACCGGGGCGACGCGATCCCGGCGGACGCGGTGCGGCGCTACGGCTAGCGCGCGTCGCCCGCCGCCTCGACCTGCGGCACGACGCGCTCGACGGTGTCGAGGAACACGTTGGCGAGGAGCGCCTCGACCTGGGCGCGGGTCGCGCCCCCGGTGAGCCACTGGCAGATCGCGCTCTGGCCGAGGTCCATGAGGGCGCGCAGGGCGAAGCGGGTGGCCGGCGTGTCGGTGACGAGGTCGGCGTTGGCGGCGATCATGCGGTCGACGGCCGCCTCGCGCGCCGCGTCGAGCAGGCCGCGGATCTGCGGGTCGGCGATCGCGTCGCCGTGGCCGGCGGTGGCGAGCCAGGACTCCCGGTTGGCCTCGACGACGTCCAGCCACGCGGCGACGTTCTCGGTCACGCGCCGGCGGCGCCCGACGCCCGGTCGGGGACCGGGGATGTCCGACCCGGCCGCGGCCATTTCGCCCAGCACGACGAGGTACACGTCGCGGACGCCGCCGAAGTAGTGGTGGACGAGCGCGCGCGTCACGCCCGCCTCGCGGGCGATGTCCGCCGAGGAGACGTCGTGGTACGGGCGCTCGGCGAAGAGGCGCCGGGCGTGCTCGAGGATCTGGCTGCGCCGCTCGGCGGGCGGCAGTCGGGTACCGGGCCGAAGTCGGGCGGATGTGCTGGTCATGCGCCCGAGGATACCGCCAGCGGGGCTGTTTGACAGCACGCCAACCCTCTGGTTGCCTACGCGCCACGTCCGAACGGCGGCGACCGAGGTCGTCACCGCCGACTCGAGGAGAGGCTCCGTGTCCCGAATCACCATCCGATCGTGCCGCGCCGCGAGCGCGGCCGGCGCCCTGCTGCTGCTCGCCGCGCCCACCTCCGTCGCGGCCTCGCCGATCCCGGGGGCGGACGTGCCGACGACCCGTCCCGCGTTCAGCGGCGCCCCGGCCGTGGCCCGGCCGATCGGCGGGATCCCGGTCACGCCGCAGAACCCGTTCATGGCGCCGAACGGCAAGAGCAACGTGCACAACGACGCGTGGATGACCGACGCCTACCGCACGGGCGGCCCGCTCGGCCGCTCCCCCGCGGTCCTCTCGGCCGTGCTCGACAGCCGGGTCTGCATCACGGTCACTTTCGACCGCCGCGGGCGACTCGTCGCCTCGTGCATCTCCGTGGCCACGGGTCCCAGGCTCTACATGCTCGACCCCCGCACGCTCGACACGCGGGCCTCGCTCCCGCTGCCGTTCAAGCCGCCGGCCCGGGGCATCCCGCCGGCGCTGAACACCGCGGGCGGGGCGTACTTCTACCTCGACCGCCGCGACCGGGCCGTCCTCGCCACCACCGACCAACGCATCTGGGTCGTGCGGGAGACCGGCGGGGCGGCGCATCCCGGGTTCCAGAAGGTACGCGAGTACTCGGTGGCCCGCTACCTGAAGGGCGACGAGCGGCTGCCCTCGACCCTGCCGGACTGGCGGGGCCGGCTGTGGTTCGTCGGGCGCCAGAGCGGGACCGTCGGCGTGATCGATCCGGCGAGCGGCCGGACCCGCGCGATGCGGCTGAACGAGGAGATCGAGAACTCCTTCGCGACGAGTCGGGAGGGCGTCTACATCGCCAGCGACAAGCGGATGTACCGCATGGAGGTCGGCCGGGGCGGGCGCCCGCGCATCGTCTGGCGCTCGCGCTACGAGAACTCCGGCGTCAAGAAGCCCGGGCAGATCGACGCCGGCACCGGCACGACGCCGACCGTCATGGCCGGCGGGTACGTCGCGATCACCGACAACGCCGACCCGATGGGAGTCGTGGTCTACCGTCGCGCCGCGAAGCTCCGCCGCGGCGAGCGGCGCGTCGTCTGCCAGGTGCCCGTCTTCCGCAAGGGCGCGAGCGCGACCGAGAACTCGCTCATCACGGTGGGTCGCTCCCTGATCGTCGAGAACAACTACGGCTACGTCCTCGGGGAGACCGCGAACGGCAAGCTCACCGAGCCGGGGATCGCGCGCGTCGACGTGCGCCCCGGCGGGCGCGGCTGCCGCCTGGTGTGGACGAACCGGACCGAGCGCGCGCCGAGCGTCGTCCCCAAGGCGTCGCTCCAGACCGGCCTCGTCTACACCTTCACCAAGGACCCCGACCGCGCACTCCCCACCGCCGACGTGTGGTCCTGGACCGCGCTGGACTTCCGCACCGGCAGGCTCGTCTGGAAGCGGGTGGCCGGCACCGGCGGCGGCTACAACAATCACTACGCCGGCATCGCCCTGGGACCGGACGGCCGCTCGGCCTACCTCGGCGGCATAGGCGGCCTGATGGGAATCCGGGACGGGGGCTGAGGGGGGCGGCGCGGGGTCACGACGCCAGGAGGCGGCTCAGCAGGTCGGCGACGCGGTCGGGCTCTTCGCGCAGGCGCCGCGGCGTGACGCGGACGACCCGCCACCCGGCGAGCAGGAGGCGCTGGTCCTTGCGGCGGTCGCGGCCGTGGCAGCCGGCGAGCATCGACGAAGGCCAGGAACGCCTCCTCCCGTTCGCTGCGCGTGAGCCGCTCATCGCGGACGCCGGCCGCGATGAGCGCTCCCAGGGCCGGCGCCCCTGCTCGTCGCGGATAGCGGTCGAGCAGGACGTTCACCGCGCGCAGGTCGACGCGCCGGGCGAGCTCCGCGCGCTCGAGGGCGCGTTCGAGGCCGCGGCGATCGAGGACGGCGGCGAGGTCGAGCAGCGTGCGGGACGGCGTGGTGGTCGGCAGGCCGTCGAGGGTGGTGCGTTCGTCGGGCGCGATCCGGGCGCGGTGGACCCGCAAGCCCGGACGAGAGCGCAGCCGTCGCGGCGAGGTGACGTCGATGTCCGTCGCGGCGACGGGAAAGCTCCAGGCCGTGGCGGCAGCGCGATGGCTGAGGAAGGCGTCGTTGCCCGCCGCGAGGACGGCCGCCCAGCGCGTGGCGCCCCGCGGCAATGCGCGATGTCCGACCGCGTAGACGCCCGGACGGAGCGGGATGAGGCGCCCGCTGTGCACGAGGCGATCGATCGCATTGGAAGAGAGGACCATCGCCCGGACCTGGCGGCGGGCGACGACGCCGCCCTGCCGGTTCGCGAGCGCCGCAATGGCGCGGCCGGGGTGGTCCGGGTGCGATCGACTTCCATTATCGACGTCGATCGCACCCGCGTCGTCCATCGGCGCAGTCTGGTTGGGGGATCTGTGCCGCGTGGGGCGCGGATCGTGAGTTCTCTCGGACACGCCTGTTGCGCCGGTCCAGCCCGCGACGGCTCGGCCCAGGGTGGTCCGCGGCCCGCGCCTCGTATGTCCGGCGTGTGAACGGCGCGCGGCCGGCTTGAGGGCGGCTCGGTGCCGGCGCTAGGGTCGATCCCCTACCCGGGGCGGCGCGCGAGCCGCCCCGGGGGCTAACTTCTCATCCCATGGGTGCGGCCACGGCACTACGTCTCGACCGTCGGCGCGCGCGCGCCGCCTGGCGGCATCCGCTGGTCCTCGCCTACCACGCCGTCGGGGACGCCGATCCCGCCGACGACCCCGAGGCGCTCGTGGTCCGCCCGGAGCATCTGCGCGCCCACGTCCGCCTGCTGCAACGCGCCGGCTTCGGATTCCGGACCGCGGCGGAGCTGCTCGACGGCGGGGGCGACCAAGACGGCGACGGCGGGCGCACGGCGGTGCTCACCTTCGACGACGGCTGGCGCGACGCGCACACGATCGTCGCGCCCATGCTCGCCGAGCTCGGCGTCCGCGCGACGTTCTTCGTCTGCCCCGGGCTGTGGGGGCAGCGCAGCCCGTACGTGCACGAGGAGTGCGGCGCCTTCCTCACCGCCGAGGAGGCCGGGCGCCTCCACGCGACCGGGCACGAGCTCGGGGGCCACTCGATGACCCACCCCGACCTGCGGACCCTCGACGAGGCCGGGCTCGCGCGCGAGACGCGGGAGGCCAAATCGGCGATCGAGGCGCTGACCGGCGAGCCCTGCCGCACCTTCGCCTATCCGTTCGGCTCGGCCGGCGAGCGCGAGATCGCCGCCGTGCGCGACGCCGGCTACGACCTCGGCTTCGGATGGGGCGCCGATCTCCCGCGCCGGCGGTTCGCGCTGCCCCGCCTCGCCGGCCCGACGCGCCACGGCGCCGCCGGGCTCGGCCTCAAGCTGGCCGGCCTGCGGCCGCCGGGGTGAGCGCGGCCGGCATGCGGATCACGCTGTTCGACACCGTCGGGCACGGGCACCATCCGACCTGGGTGCCGGCGCTCGCCCGCGCGCTGCGACCGGCCGCCGAGGTCACATTGTGCGTTCCCGAGACGCTCGAGGCGGCCGCCGGGGGCCTGGAAGGGCCCGTCGTCCACATCCCCGAGGCGCCGGGAGCGGCCCGGGAGCTCGACCTGTTCGGGGAGATGATCGAGCGCACCCGCCCCGACCACATGGTCCACCTCTACGGGATCAAGGCGACGCTTCGCGAATGGCTGCGCCGGCCGCCCTTCCCGGTGCCCTGCACGCTGACGGTGGTCCACGCCGCGGCGCTCCACTACCCCACCCGCTACGGCACCCGGCTCAGCCCCGCGCAGTGGGGCAACGCGCTCTACAAGGAGCAGCTCGTGCTCCGCTGGCGCCGCCGGCCCGACGCGCACGCCATCCTCGTGATGGAGGAGGCTGCGGTCGACCGCTGGGCGCGCCGCGGCGGCGCGACCCCCTACTCCCTCCCGGAGCCGCCCGTCGCGCTCCCCCCGGGCGGCCTGCCGAGCGGGCAGCGCGACGGCGTCATGGTCTACGGCGCGCTGCGCGAGCCCAAGGGCGTCCACCTCCTGGCCGACGCGCTCGCCCTGGCCCCCACCGACGTCCGCCTCGTCCTCGCCGGGCCGGTGGAGGCCGACTACGCCGCGAGGCTCGACGCGTCGGTCGCGGCGATGGCGGAGGCCGGCGTGCGGGTCGAGCTCGAGGCGGGATTCGTCCCGATCGACGAGGTCCTGTGCCGGCTCGCCGTCGTCCGGGTGCTGGCCATGCCCTACGTGCGGCAGCCGGGGACCTCGCGCACGCTCGTCGAGGCGGCCGCCGTCGGGACGCCGGTGGTCGCCCACGACTACGGGCTGCTGGCCGATCTCGTCCGCCGCCACGAGCTCGGGCTCGTGGTCGACGCGAACGATCCGCTCGCCCTCCGCCGCGCGATCCTCTCCCTGACCGAGGACGAGGAGGCGCCGGCCCGCTACGCCGAGCCGCTGCGCGCGTTCGCCGAGCTCCACGCCGAGGACCGATTCCGGGCCCGGCTGGCCGCGCCGTTCGGGCTCGCGGCCTAGCGCCGCCTATCGTCTCCCGCCGTGCCGGAGCGCAGCGACATCCGCAACGTGGCGATCATCGCCCACGTCGACCACGGGAAGACGACGCTCGTCGACGCCATGCTCCGGCAGTCCGGCGTGTTCGCCGCGCACGAGACGCTCGAGGACCGTGTGCTCGACTCGATGGACCAGGAGCGCGAGCGCGGCATCACGATCCTGGCCAAGAACGCCGCCGTCCGCCTCGTGCGGCCCGACGCCGACCCGGTCACCCTCAACCTCGTCGACACGCCCGGCCATGCCGACTTCGGCGGCGAGGTGGAGCGCGGCCTGACCATGGTCGACGGCGTGCTCCTGCTCGTCGACGCCTCCGAGGGGCCGCTGCCGCAGACCCGCTTCGTCCTGCGCAAGGCGCTCGAGCGCCGCCTGCCGGTGATCCTCGTGGTGAACAAGGTCGACCGGCCCGACGCCCGTCCGGCCGAGGTCGTCGACGAGATCTACGAGCTCTTCCTGGACCTCGACGCCGACGAGGAGCAGATCGAGTTCCCGATCGTCTACACGAACGCCAAAGCCGGCTGGGCGACGCTGCAGGACGGCGCCACCGGCACCGATCTGCGCCCGCTGCTCGACCTGCTGATCGAGCGGATCCCCCCGCCGAGCTACACCGAGGGCCGCGGGCTCCAGGCCCTGGTCACGAACCTCGACGCCTCCGCCTACGTCGGGCGGCTCGCCCTGTGCCGCGTGCACCAGGGCGAGATCGCGCGCGGCGCCGAGGTCGCGTGGTGCCGGCGCGACGGGAGCGTCGAATCGGCCCGGATCACGGAGCTCTACGTCACCGAGGGCCTTCAGCGCGTCGAGTCCGATCTCGCCGGGCCCGGCGAGATCGTGGCCGTCGCCGGGATCCCCGAGATCACGATCGGCGAGACGCTGGCCGACCCCGCCGACCCCCGTGCGCTGCCGCTCATCGCCGTCGAGGAGCCCGCGCTGGGCATGACGATCGGGATCAACACCTCACCGCTGGCCGGCCGGTCCGGCACGCGGCTCACGGCGCGGATGGTGCACGACCGCCTCGACGCGGAGCTCGTCGGCAACGTGGCGATCCGCGTGCTGGAGACCGAGCGCCCCGACACCTGGGAGGTCCAGGGCCGCGGCGAGCTCCAGCTCGCCGTGCTCGTCGAGGGGATGCGCCGCGAGGGCTTCGAGCTCACCGTCGGCAAGCCGCAGGTCGTCACGCGCGAGGTCGACGGGGCCACCCACGAGCCGGTCGAGCGCCTGGCGATCGACGTGCCCGAGGACTTCCTCGGCGTGGTCACGCAGATGCTGGCCCTGCGCAAGGGGCGCATGGAGTCGATGATCAACCACGGGACCGGCTGGGTGCGGATCGAGTTCCTCGTGCCCGCCCGCGGGCTGATCGGCTTCCGCACCGAGTTCCTCACCGAGACCCGCGGCTCCGGCGTGATGCACGCCGTCTTCGAGCGCTACGAGCCGTGGCTCGGCGACATCCGCACCCGGCCGACCGGGTCGCTCGTCGCCGACCGGCCCGGGCAGACCGGGCAGTTCGCGCTGCTCAAGATGCAGGAGCGCGGGCAGCTCGTCGTCGGGCCCGGCGAGGAGGTCTACGAGGGCATGGTGGTCGGCGAGAACGCCCGACCCGAGGACCTCGACGTGAACGCGGTGCGCGAGAAGAAGCAGACGAACATGCGCGCCGCGGGCTCCGACGACACCGTCCGCCTCGTCCCCCACCACCGGCTCTCGCTCGATCAGGCACTCGAGTTCATCCGCACCGACGAGTGCGTCGAGGTCACGCCCGACGCCGTGCGGCTGCGCAAGCTCGCGCTCGACGGGGTCGACCGGATGCGGCGGGCGCGCTCGGGGCAGGGCTAGGACAGGCTCACAGCGGGACGTCGCCCTCCAGCACCGCGCCGTCCGGGACGCGCGCCGGGGCGTCGGGCGCGCGGATCCTCACGCGGCCCCGGGCCACTACCCCGGCGCCGAAGGTCACGTCGCCGGACACCTCGAGGCGCTCGCAGGCCACGAGCGAGGGGGCGCCGGCGGGAAAGCGCGCCTCGAAGTCGCCGAGCAGGCGGTAGTGGGCGGGATCGAGGTCGACAAACACCTCGGGGGTGGCCCCGGGGGCGGCGACGATCCGCGCCTCGTCGTCGAGCGCGTAGCGGTCGGAGCGCAGGACGAGGAGGTCGCTCGTCGTCTTGACCGGGACCAGGCGCGAGCGCGACACCCGGATCGCCTGGGCGCCCGGGAAGACCGAGATCGCCGCGCCCATCGCGGTCTCGATCTGGAGCACGGGCGGGGAGTCGCCGTCGCGCGGGTCGAGGGTCTTGCGGTTGACGATCACCGGCAGGCCGAGCACGCCCTCGCGCTCCGCGAGCGCCGAGGCGAGCGCGTCGAGGTCGAGCCACAGGTTGTTGGTGTTGAAGTAGCGGTGGCGGGACACGTCCTGGAAGGCGGCCTGGTCCTCGTCCGGGGTCTGCGCCGACTCGCGCAGCACGAGGCGCCCGTCCGCGCGGCGCGCCAGGTGGCCGCCCTTGCGGTCCGCCTCCGTGCGGTCGGCGGCCTCCATCACGAAGGGCACCGCCTCCCGCGCGATCCAGGCGAGGATGCGCGGGTCGAGCTCGGCGCCGAGGTTGTCGGAGTTCGCGACGAAGGCCCAGCGGAAGCCGCGCTCGCGGAGCGCGTCGAGCAGGCCGGAGGTGAGCAGGGAGGTGTAGAGGTCGCCGTGGCCGGGCGGGCACCACTCCAGCGCCGGGTCCGCCGGCCAGGTCGCGGGGGCGAGGTCGTCCGCGGAGAGTTTCGGCTCGCGGCTCTGGAGGAAGTCGAGCGGCAGCCCGTCGACCGCGAGCTCGGGGTGGGCGTCCAGTGCGGCGAGCGTGTCCTCGCGCGTGGAGAAGCTGTCCATCAGCACCAGCGGGAGGCGCGCGGCGTGCCGGGCGCGCAGCGCGAGGAGCTGGCGGACGATGACCTCGAGGAAGGTCAGGCCGTCCTTGACCGGCAGCAGCGACTTCGCCCGGGTCATCCCCATGCTCGTGCCCAGGCCACCGTTGAGCCGGATGACCACGGCGCGGTCGAGGACCGCGGCGGCCTCCTCGGCGCCGGGCTCGGGCAGGTCGGCGGCGTCGGGGAGCTCGGCGACCGGCTCGACCTCCGCCTCGGGCAGCATCCCCGTCTCGCCCGCCTCGAGCCGGCGGTAGTACTGCGCGAACGCGGCGATCGCGGGCTCGGCCACGCCCGCGGCGCGCATCTTCTCCTCGCTGGCGCGAAGGCCCTCGGCGCTCATCGCGCGGGAACGCTAGCGCGCGGGCGTCGACCGCAGCCTGCGGCTACGCGCCCACCGCCTCCCGCGCCACCGCCGGCCGCCGCGCCCTCAGGGTGTAGCGCTCGGGGTCGAAGCGGCGGGTTCTCCGGCGGAAGGGGTAGCTGAAGCCGGGCCAGAGCGTCGAGTTGCGCCCGGTCCGGTCCAGGTACCAGCTGCGGCAGCCGCCGGCGGACCACACCGTGCCGGGCATACGCGCGTCGATCTCACGGTTGTAGGCGGCCTGGGCCTCCGGACGGACCTCCACCACGCCGGCGCCGCGCTCGTCCATCGCCCGCAACGCGCCCATCACGTAGCGCACCTGGGACTCGATGAAGAAGACGATCGAGTTGTGCCCGGAGCCCGTGTTCGGGCCCGTGAGCAGGAAGAGGTTGGGGAAGCCGGCCACCGCGCTGCCCTTGTAGGCCCGGGCGCTGCCGTCCCATACCTCGCCCAGGGAGCGCCCGTCGCGCCCGACGATGCGCCGGGCGGCGGGCATCTCGGTGACCTGGAACCCGGTGCCGAAGATGATCGCGTCGACCTCGCGCTCGGTCCCGTCGGTGGTGAGGATCGAGCGCGGGCGCACCTCGGCGATCCCGTCCGTCACCACCTCCACGTTGTCCCGGCGCAGCGACGGGTAGTAGTCGTCGGAGACCAGGATGCGCTTGCAACCCATCACGTAGTCGGGCGTGAGCTTCGCCCGCAGGGCCGGGTCGGGCACCTGGCGGTGCAGGTGCCCGATGACCAGCCGCTGCTGGGCCCGCATGATCCGCGGGTGCATTAAGCCGAGCGCGAAGGTCTCCCGGCCCCAGAAGATCGCGCCCCGCATCGCGCTCTGCAGCCACGGGACCCGCGCGTAGAGGCGATGCTCGAGGTCGCTCAGGGCGCGGTCGCGGCGCGGGACCACCCAGGGGGCGGTGCGCTGGAAGAGGTGGACCTGCGCGGCGCGCGGCTGGATCTGTGGCACGAACTGGATGGCGGAGGCGCCAGTCCCGATGACCGCGACGCGTTCGCCGGCGAGGTCGTGGTCGTGGTCCCAGCGCGCGGAGTGGAAGGTCGGGCCGGTGAAGCTCTCCAGGCCGGCCAGCGCGGGGACCGAGGGCTCGCTGAGGCCGCCGGTGGCGCTGACCAGGACGTCCGCGGTCAGCGTTCCGCCGGCGGTCTCGACGCGCCAGCGCGACTCGTCCTCGTCCCACGCCGAGCGAAGCACCTCGTGGCCGAAGCGGATGCGCGCGACCAGCCCGCGCCGCTCGGCGAACTCTCGCAGGTAGGCCCAGATCTCCGGCTGGGGCGAGAAGCTGCGCGACCAGCCGGGGTTCTGCGCGAAGGAGTAGGAGTAGAGGAGCGACGGGACGTCGCAGGCGCACCCGGGGTAGGTGTTGTCCCGCCACGTCCCCCCGAGGTCGTCCGCGCGCTCGAGGATCGCGAAGTCCTCGATCCCGGCGTCGCGGAGCGCGGCGCCCATCGCCAGGCCGGAGAACCCGCTGCCGACGATCGCCACACGGACGTGCTCGCCGGGCGCGTGATCCTCGGCGTGGTCCGCAGCTCCCGGCGACTGAACCTCGTTCAACATGGCCGCGAGCCTAGCGGCTTGTTGAATCAACGTCAACGACGTAGCATCGCCGGCGTGCCCGCTTCCGTCACCGCGCCCTCGGGCCGAAGGCTCTCCCCCGACACCCGCCGCGAACAGCTCCTGCGCCTCGCCGCGGAGCGCTTCGCCGCGCGGACCTACGAGGAGGTCTCGATCGAGGAGCTGGCGCGCGCCGCCGGCGTCTCCCGCGGCCTGCTCTACCACTACTTCCCCAGCAAGCGGGATCTCTACGTCGCGACGGTGGAGGTGACCGCCGCGGACCTCCTCGCCGCGACCGAGCCGCCCGCCGACCTCGACCCGATCGCCGGCCTGCGCCACAGCCTCGAGGCCTACCTGGGCCACGTCGAGCGTCACGCCCCGGCCTACGCGACGATCGTCCGCGGCGGCCTGGGCGGCGCCGACGGCGAGGTGCTGGCGATCGCCGACCGCGTGCGCGACGAGCTCACCCGGCGCATCGTCGAGGCCCTGTCCGGCCCGCGGCCCTCCAAGGCGCTGCGGCTCGCGGTGCGCGGTTGGCAGGGCTACTGCGAAGCGGTCGCACTCGAGTGGGTCGAGCACCGGCCGGTGTCGCGCGAGCGCGCGGTCGCGCTGATGGTGACCACGCTCGAGGCGACGCTGAGCGCGGTGGACCACGGCGCC
>JBBSBL010000027.1:0-33155 GCA_038251325.1 Solirubrobacterales bacterium
AGAGCTTCGCGCGCGCCCTGGTGAGCGTCTAGCCGACCCCCGGCCGGGCGCTGAGGCGCCGCCCCCCGCCGCTACGCTCACGGGACATGGAACTCTGGGTGCTGTGGATCGTCCTCGCCGTCATCCTCGCGATCGGCGAGATGGTGACCCTCGGCCTGTTCCTCGCCCCGTTCGCGGGCGGGGCGCTCCTGGCTGCGCCGGTCGCCGCCCTCGGGGCCGGGGTCGTGGGCTCCGGCGCCGTGTTCCTCGTCGTCTCGGTTCTCCTCTTCTGGGTCCTGCGCCCGATCGCGCGCGCCCACCGGCGCACCCCGCCGGCGCTGCGCACCGGGACCGCCGCGCTCGTCGGCCGCGACGCGATCGTGCTCGAGCGGATCGCGAACGACGAGGCCGTCGGCGTCGTGAAGATCGACGGCGAGGTGTGGACGGCGCGCGCCTACGCCGAGGAGATCATCGAGCCGGGAACGCGCGTCCACGTCATCGAGATCCGGGGCGCCACGGCGCTCGTCAGCGAGAGCTAGATGAGCACCCTGACCGCCCCGCGGAACCAATCATCTAGGAGCCATCCATGACAGGTGCCATCGTCGTCATCGTCCTCGCCGTCTTCGTGGTGGTCGTCGCGGCCCGGTCGATCCGCATCGTGCCCCAGGCGCGCGCCGGGGTGGTCGAGCGCCTCGGCCGCTACACGCGGACGCTGAGCCCGGGCCTGGCGCTCGTCATCCCGTTCGTCGACCGGGTCAAGCCCCTGATCGACCTGCGCGAGCAGGTCGTGAGCTTCCCGCCCCAGCCGGTGATCACCGAGGACAACCTGACGGTGAACATCGACAGCGTCCTCTACTTCACCGTCACCGACGCGAAGTCCGCGACCTACGAGGTCGCCAACCCGCTCCAGGCGATCGAGCAGCTCACGGTCACGACCCTGCGCAACGTGTGCGGCGGCATGACGCTCGAGGCCACGCTGACCAGCCGCGACCAGATCAACTCGGCGCTGCGCGTCGTGCTCGACGAGGCGACGGGGCGCTGGGGCATCCGGATCAACCGCGTCGAGCTCAAGGCCGTCGACCCGCCGGGCTCGATTCAGGAGGCGATGGAGAAGCAGATGCGCGCCGAGCGCGACCGCCGCGCCGCGATCCTCACCGCCGAGGGAGTCAAGCAGTCCCAGATCCTCACCGCCGAGGGGGAGAAGCAGTCCGCCGTGCTGCGGGCCGAGGGCGCGAAGACCGCCGCGATCCTGCGCTCCGAGGGCGAGGCCAAGGCGATCGAGACGGTCTTCGGGGCGATCCACGAGGGCCGGCCCGACCCGGAGCTGCTGAGCTACCAGTACCTGCAGATGCTCCCGCAGCTCGCGCAGGGCGACGCGAACAAGGTCTTCGTCATCCCCTCGGAGTTCTCCCAGGCGCTCGGCGGCGTCGCCGGCGCGGTGGGCCGCATGGCCGGCGGCGGCGCTCCGGCGGCTCCGCCGGCGCCGTCCCCGCCGGCTCGCCGCGACGAGCCGCCGGCCGCCGACTGAGACCCCACCGCTGTGTTCGACACCCTCGCCGAGAAGCTCCAGGCCACCCTGGCCGACGTCCGCAACCGCGGGGCGCTGAGCGAGGACGACGTCAAGGCGACGATGCGCGACATCCGCCTCGCGCTGCTCGAGGCGGACGTCAACTTCAAGGTCGTGAAGTCCTTCACCGCCGATGTGCGCGAACGAGCGATCGGCGCCGAGGTCGTCGGCCAGCTCAACCCCGGCCAGCAGGTGGTGAAGATCCTCGCGGAGGAGCTCACCGGCCTCATGGGCGGCACCGGGGCGGAGATCGCCTTCTCGCCGCGGCCGCCGACGGTCATCCTCATGGCCGGGCTCCAGGGCTCGGGCAAGACGACGGCGACCGCGAAGCTCGCGCGCTGGCTGCGCGAGGAGAAAGGCTCCTCGGTGGCGGTCGCGGCGTGCGACGTCCAGCGCCCCGCGGCGGTCGAGCAGCTCGTGACGGTCGGCGCCCAGGCCGGCGCCGAGGTCTACGAGCGCGGGACCGACGCCGGCGCGGTGGAGATCGCCCGCTGGGCGCGCCAGCGCGCGGAGGCGGAGGGGAAGGACGTCCTGATCGTCGACACGAGCGGGCGCCTGCACGTCGACGAGGACCTGATGGCCGAGCTGGCCGAGATCCGCAAGGTGACCAAG
This sequence comes from Solirubrobacterales bacterium, assembly GCA_038251325.1. Taxonomy (GTDB): domain Bacteria; phylum Actinomycetota; class Thermoleophilia; order Solirubrobacterales; family Solirubrobacteraceae; genus JBBSBL01. Next base: position 2,159 of record JBBSBL010000027.1, read on the forward strand.
CCGACCGACGTCCTGCTCGTGGTCGACGCGATGACCGGCCAGGACGCGGTCGACGTCGCCGAGCGCTTCGCCGAGGTCGTGGCCTTCGACGGCGTCGTCATGACCAAGCTCGACGGCGACGCACGGGGCGGCGCGGCGCTGAGCGTCAAGGCGGTCACCGGCAAGCCGATCCTCTTCGCCTCCACCGGGGAGAAGCTCGATCAGTTCGAGCGATTCCACCCCGATCGCATGGCGCAGCGCATCCTCGGCATGGGTGACGTCATGACGCTCATCGAGAAGGCCGAGACGATCCACGACGAGGCCCAGGCGAAGGAGCTCGAGCGCAAGCTCCGCTCCGAGGAGTTCGACCTCGACGACTTCCTCGACCAGCTCCGTCAGGTGCGCAAGCTCGGCCCGCTGCAGAACATCATGTCGATGATCCCCGGGGTCGGAGCCGAGCTCCGCGGGCTGAAGGTCGACGAGCGGGAGTTCGACCGCATCCAGGCGATCATCCTGGCGATGACCCCGGAGGAGCGCCACCGGCCGGAGATCATCAAGGGCTCGCGCCGGGTCCGGATCGCGCGGGGCTCGGGCACCAATGTCCAGGCGGTCAAACAGCTCGTCAAGCAGTTTGGCCAGATGCGGAAGGTCATGAAGCAGGTGTCCTCGGGACGCATGCCGGACCTCGGCGCGATGATGCGCCAGGCGCGGTAGACGCGCTACCCTCTCGCGGTCCGCCCGCCCGCTCCGGCCCGGAGCGCGGCGCCCACTCACGCGAAGGAACCCTGTGGCCGTTCGACTCCGTCTCACCCGCGTCGGCGGGCGCAACGATCCCGTCTGGCGCGTCGTCGCCGCCGACCAGCGCAGCCCGCGCGACGGTCGCGTGCTCGAGACCCTGGGGCACTACAACGCCCAGACGGACCCTTCGACGATCGTGCTCGACGAGGAGCGCGTGCGCGCGTGGATCGCCCGGGGTGCCCAGCCCTCGAACACCGTCCGCCGGCTCATGCGCATCAAGGGCATCGAGCCCGCCGCCACCGTCGGGAGCTGACGCCGGCGCCCGCCGTCGTGCGCCGCCCCCGATGCGCGAGCTGCTCGAGTACCTGGCCCGCCAGCTCGTCGATCGCCCCGACGACATCCGCGTCGAGGTCGCCGAGGAGCCCGACGGCACCGTCGTGCTCGAGCTCTCGGCCCACGAGGACGACTACGGGAAGCTCATCGGGCGCGGCGGCCGGACGGCGGCCGCGCTGCGGACCGTCCTCAAGGCGGCGGCGGTGCCCGAGCGCAAGCGCGTGCTCGTGGACATCGTCGACTAGCCCGGCGCGCCCGCCGGCTCCGGGGCTCACGTGACGGGCGGGGAGCGCATCGTCGCCGGTCGCGTCGGGCGGGCCCACGGCCTCGACGGGTCGTTCCACGTGACCCGGCCCGGGCCCGGCCTGCTGTGCGCCGGCCGCATCGTCTCGGTGGCGGGAGTGGAGCGGGAGATCGTCCGCCTCGCGGGCACCGAGGCGCGCCCGATCCTCCGGCTCGCCGGCTGTGCGGATCGCGACGCCGTCGAGGCGCTGCGCGGGGCGGAGCTGATGGTGGAGCCCGCCGCGGTCCCGCGCCTCGGGGAGGACGAGTGGTGGGCGCACGAGCTCGAGGGCTGCACGGTCGTCGACGGGGAGGTCGGGGTCGGGGTGGTGGGCGGACTGCGCGGGCTGCCCTCCTGCGAGGTCCTCGAGGTGACCCGACCCGACGGCAGCGAGCTGCTCGTGCCGTTCGTCCGCGACGCCGTCCGCTCGGTCGACGTCGCGGCGCGCCGCATCGACGTGAGCCTCGCGTTCCTCGGCGAGGCGGCGCCGTGAGGCTCGACGTCTTCACCCTGTTCCCGGCGGCCTTCGACTGGTTCGGCGGCCAGCGCCATGTCGTCCGCGCGCGGGAGCAGGGGCACGAGATCGGCTGTGTGGACTACCGCGAGCACACCCCGCTGCGCGCCGGGCAGGTGGACGACACGCCGTTCGGCGGTGGTGCCGGCATGGTGCTGCGCGTCGACGTGGTGGAGGCCGCCCTGCGGGCGCGGTTCGGCGCCGACCCGGCCGTTCCGGCGTCCGGGCGGCGGGTCGTAGCGCTGACCCCGGGCGGGCGGGTGCTCGACGATCCGCTGGTCGACGAGTTCGCGGGGACGCCGGAGCTCGTCCTGCTCTGCGGGCGCTACGAGGGGTTCGACGAGCGGATCCTCGAGCATCTCTGCACCGACCAGCTCTCGATCGGCCGCTTCGTGCTCGCCGGCGGCGAGCTGCCGGCCATGGTCGTGGCGGACGCCGTGATCCGGAAGCTGCCCGGCGTGCTCGGCCACGAGGACTCCGCGTTGGAGGAGTCGTTCAGCGCGGCGCTGGACGGCGCCCCCGAGTACCCGCACTACACGCGACCGGCGGACTGGCGGGGGTGGGCGGTGCCCGAGATCCTCCTCTCCGGCCACCACGAGCACATCCGCGAATGGCGCCACGAGGAGAGCCGCCGGCGGGCCGCGGAGGGCGGCGGCGAGCGGGTCCGGCACCGGGCGGAGGGCGACGCCGAGCCGCTACCATAGCCGCGAGCGCGGGCCGCACCGTCCGCGCCTTCTTCACGTATGAGCACGATCATCGACCAGCTCGAGCGCGCCCAGATGCGCCGTCTGCCCCCCGTCGCCTCCGGCGATCGGGTCCGGGTCCACTTCCAGGTGGTCGAGGGCAGCCGGCGCCGGACCCAGGTCTTCGAGGGGGTCGTGATCAAGCGCCAGGGCCACGGCGTCCGCGAGACCTTCACCGTCCGCAAGCAGTCCTTCGGCGTCGGCGTCGAGCGCACCTTCCCGTTCCACTCGCCGAAGATCGAGCGGATCGAGGTCGCGGCGCGCGGCGACGTGCGCCGGGCCAAGCTCTACTACCTGCGCAAGCGCGTCGGCAAGCGCGCGCGGGTGCGCGAGCGGCGCGACGTGAGCCCCGAGCAGGTCCTCGAGCGCGATCTCGTGTTCACCGAGAACGCCGGGCCCGCCGACGGGGCCGAGGCTCCGGAGGCCGCCGACGCGCCCGACGCCGCCGCGGTCGAGACGGTCGACGCGCCCGAGGCCGCAGACGCGCCCGAGGCCGGCGAGGCCGTCGCCGCGGCGAGCGCCGACGCCGAGGGCGCCGAGCCCGACGGCGACGACGCCGCCAGCGGGTGAGGCTCAAGCCCAAGTCGCGGGCGGGCTCGCTGATCGAGCTCGTCGTGATCGTGGCCGTCGCGCTCGGGCTCGCGCTGCTCATCCAGGCCTTCGTCGTCAAGCCCTACCGCATCCCGAGCGGCTCGATGGAGCCCACGCTGGACATCGGCCAGCGGGTCCTCGTCAACCGGATCGGCGAGCGCTTCAGCGACCCGTCGGTGGGCGAGGTGGCCGTGTTCCACCCGCCGAAGGGCGCCGAGCGCAGCGAGTGCGGGATCCCCGGCCAGGGCCCGTTCTACGAGGGCCCCGCCAGCCGCCGGCCCTGCTCGCAGTCGACGAAGGACCGCAGCGACCAGAACTTCATCAAACGGGTCGTGGGCGGCCCGGGCGACCGGATCGCGGTCAGGGACGGACACGTCGTGCGCAACGGGGTCCTGCAGAAGGAGTCGTTCATCCGGCCCTGCGGCGGTGGAGCCGAGTGCAACCTCGGGACGATCCGCGTTCCGCCCGGACACTGGTTCATGATGGGGGACAACCGTGGCCAGTCCGACGACAGCCGCTTCTGGGGTCCCGTCCCGACCGGCTGGGTCGTCGGCGGAGCCTTCGCGACCTACTGGCCGCCGGACCGGATCGGGCCCCTCTAGCTCGCGGGCGCGCCGCGCGCGGCCGGGCCGGCGGCTGCTCGAGTTCGACCGCGCGCTGGAGCGGCGCTTCGTCGCCGGGGCCGACGAGGCCGGCCGCGGCTGCCTGGCCGGCCCGCTTGTCGCCGCGGCGGTGCTGCTCGACTACGAGCGCCTCGGCCGCGGCGAGGCCCGCCTGCTCGGGACGCTGAACGACTCCAAGCAGCAGACCGAGGCGGGGCGCGAGGCGCTCCTCCCGGTGATCATGCGGGTCGCGACGCGCGTGGCGGTGATCTCGCGCAGCGCGCGGCGCATCGACAGCCACGGCCTCCACGTCACGAACCTCGAGGCGCTGCGCGACGCCCTGGCCCGCGTCGCGCGCCCCGGCTGCCTGTGTCTCAGCGACGGCTTCCCGGTGGGGGAGACCGGCCACGAGCAGCGTGCCGTGGTGGGAGGCGACGCGCGCAGCGCGGCGATCGCCGCCGCCTCGGTCGTGGCCAAGGTCACCCGCGATCGCTACATGCGCCGGGCCGACGCCGTCCACCCGGGCTGGGAGTTCGCCCGCCACGTCGGCTACGCGACGCCGGAGCACCGCGCGGCGATCGAGCGCCAGGGCGTCTCGCCCCTGCATCGCATGTCGTTCCAGTCGATCGCGTACCAGCAGCTGGCGCTCGGGTAGGCGGTCCGCCGTGCCTTAGGCGGGACGGTCGGCGGGGTCTCCCGGCGCCTGAACGACGGCATCGAAGGGGCTCGATGGCCGTGGTCGCGAGATGCGGGTGCAATCGACTTCGATAATCGACGTCGATCGCCCCCGGACCTGTCCGAACGCTCAAACCCTTCCTGGATGCCGTTCGCCCGCGCTCAGAACGCCGCCTCGAGATGCTCCAGCGCGACGAGGCGGTCAGCGCGATCGAGCGTGACCGCGACCGCGTCGAAGCGGATGGTCGGCGCGCGCGGCCGCTCCCGGCTCCTCGCCAGCCACGCCTGCGCCATCCGCCGGACCTGGCGGCGCTTCGCCGGTCCGAGCGACTCGAACGGGGCGCCGCCTCCGGCGCGGCGGGTCTTGACCTCGCAGAAGACGAGCGTCTCGCCGTCGCAGAGCACGAGGTCGAGCTCGCCGTGCCGGGAGCGGGCGTTGCGCTCGACCAGCGTGAACCCGAGCCGCTCGAAATGGCGCTGAGCGAGGTCCTCGCCGAGTCGGCCGAGACGCTGTCGGGGATCGAGAGGGGACATCGACCGACGACGCTAGGCGGGTCCGCGTCACCCGGGGCGCGCGCCGTGTGACGAAATCGCCCCGTTGCACCGGCGAGCCGCCGGGGCGCCCGACCGGCGCCGCGAACTCGTCACCGACACGCGGTGATGCGGCACGCCGCCCCGCCTACCGTGCCCCTCGTGTTCGCCCGCGTCGCCACCTTCACCCTCGACGGGGTCGAGCCGCGCGCCGTCAGCGTCGAGGTCGACCTGCGTTCCGGTCTGCCGGCCTTCACGATCGTCGGGCTCGGCGACGCGGCCGTGCGGGAGGCGCGCGAGCGGGTGCGCTCCGCGATCGCGAACTCGGGGCTCGAGGTCCCGGCGCGGCGCATCACGGCGAACCTCGCGCCCGCCCACCTGCGCAAGACCGGGCCGGGCTTCGACGCCGCCATCGCCGCCGGGATCCTCGCGGCCAGCGGGCAGATCCCGCCGCTCGCGCTCGACGGCTTCGCTGTCTTCGGCGAGCTCTCCCTCCGGGGCGAGCTCAAGGGCTGTCGGGGGACCCTGGCGGTGGCCGAGGGCGCCGCCCGGGCCGGCCTGGATGCGCTGCTCGTCCCGGAGGACCGCGCGGCCGAGGCCGCGCTCGTCGACGGGTTGCGCGTCGCCGGCTTCCGCGACCTGCGCGAGCTCGCCGCGGCACTGCGCACGGGCGAGCTCCCGCCGCCGCCGGTGCCCGCTCCGCCGCTGCCGCCGGCGACCGACGACGCGGCGGACCTGGGCGACGTGCGCGGCCAGGAGGAGCCGCTCCTCGCGCTGGAGATCGCCGCCGCCGGGGGCCATCACCTGCTGCTCGAGGGCCCGCCCGGCACGGGGAAGACGATGCTCGCGCGGCGCCTGCCGGGAATCCTCCCGCCGCTCGACCGCGCCGAGGCGCTCGCGGTGACCCGGATCCACAGCGTCGCCGGCCTGCACGCCGGCCCGGGGCTGGTCACGCGGCGGCCGTTCCGCGCCCCGCATCACACCGTCTCGGCTGCGGGCCTCGTCGGCGGCTCCACACCGCCGAGCGCCGGCGAGGCGACGCTCGCCCATCACGGCGTCCTCTTCCTCGACGAGCTCTCCGAGTTCTCGCGCCCCGCGCTGGAGTCGCTGCGCCAGCCGCTCGAGGACGGGCGGGTGGCCATCGTGCGAGGCCAGCAGGCGACGCTGTTCCCGACCCGGTTCATGCTCGTCGCCGCCACCAACCCGTGCCCGTGCGGTCATGCGGGTGAGCCGGGCTGTCACTGCGGCGAGGCCGAGCACGCGCGCCACCGCCGCCGGCTCAGCGGGCCGCTGCTCGACCGCATCGACGTGCTCTCCACCGTCGCGCGCCCGAGCGCGACGGCGCTGGCGGGGGAGAGCGCGCCGCGCACGGCGACGGTCCGCGACCGCGTCCTGGCCGCGCGCGAGCGCCAGGCCACCCGCCTCGCGGGGGAGGGACTCCGGGTCAACGCCGAGATGGGCCCCTCGTCGGTGCGCCGCCACGTCCGGCTCGAGGCCGAGGGCGCCGACCGTCTCGCGGAGGCCTACGCCAGCGGGAAGATCAGCGCCCGGGGCCGCCACCGGGTCCTGCGCGTGGCGCGGACGATCGCCGACCTCGCCGCGCGCGAGCGGGTCACGAAGCACGATCTCCTCACGGCGCTGAACCTGCGCGAGCGCCACACTGCCGCGGCGTCGGCGGCATGAGCGACGGTCGCCCGGCCGCGGGTCCGTGTCGCGGCTGCCTGCGCCGCGCCTGGCTGCTCGCCGCGCTCGGCGGCCACATCGAGCGCCGCCACGTGGAACGCGATCCCCTGCGCGGGTTGCTCGCCCTGCCCGACCATGCGCTGATCGACGCGCTTGCCGGGCCTCGCCGCGAGGCGCTCCTCCGCGCCCACGAGGGCTTCGACGCCGACGCGGCGCGCCGGAGGATCGGCGCGGCGGGCCTCACGGCGGCCTGCGTGCACGGCGGCGAGGTGCGCTATCCCGAGCGTCTGCGCCGCCTGCCGGACGCGCCCGCCGTGCTTCACCTCGCCGGGCGGGGAGAGGCCCTCGCGCTGCTCGACGCGGCCGCCGACGCCGGCGGGCACGGCGGCCCCGATCCGGAGGGCGCGCCGCCCGCGGTGGCGATCGTCGGCGCGCGGCGCGCCTCCCCCTACGGCCTGGAGACCGCTCGCGCGCTGGGGCGCGGCCTCGCCGCCGCGGGGCTCCCGGTGGTCAGCGGGATGGCGCTCGGGGCCGACTCCGCCGCCCACGAGGGGGCGCTCGCGGGCGGCGGGACGACCGTCGCGGTGCTGGCCGGCGGCGCCGAGCGGCCCTACCCGGCGAGCAAGGGTCGCCTCTACCGCCAGATCCGCCGCTACGGCGCGGCGATCTCCGAGATGCCGCCCGGCACGGCGGCGCGCCGGTGGGGCTTCCCGGCGCGCAACCGGATCATCGCCGCGCTGGCCGCGGTGACGGTCGTGGTCGAGGCGACGGAGCGGTCCGGGTCGCTCATCACCGCCGACTTCGCGCACGACCTCGGCGCGACGGTCGCCGCGGTTCCCGGCCCGGTCAGCTCCCCGCTCTCCGCCGGGACCCACGCCCTGATCCGCGACGGCGCGGCGCTCGTCACCGACGCCGGCGATGTGCTCGACCTCGCCTGCGGCCCGGGGGGCCGGCCGCCCGTCGAGGACGCTGAAGCGGCCGTGCGCCGCACGCTCCCGCCCGCGCTGCGCAAGCTGCACGAGGATCTCGTGCGGGGCCAAGACACCGTCGCTGCGCTCGTCGACGGGGGCCGGCCGCTCACCGACGTCCTCACCGGTCTCGCCGAGCTCGAGCTGCTCGGCACGGTCGCCCGTGCGGCGGGCGGGCGCTACCTGCCCGTCGCGTACCCTCGGGCGCGATGAGCGAGCCGCCCTCCGGTCACCGCCGCGTCCCGGTGGTGCTCTCGATCGCCGGGTCGGACTCGGGCGGGGGCGCCGGGATCCAGGCCGACCTCAAGGCCTTCGCGGCGTGCGGGGTGCACGGCACCACCGCGATCACCGCGATCACCGCGCAGAACACCGTCGCGGTCACCGCCGTCGAGCCCGTCTCCCCGGCGATGATTCGCGCACAGATCGACGCGGTCGCCCAGGACATCGGCGTGGACGCCGTCAAGGTCGGCATGCTCGGCACGGCCGCGACGATCGAGGCGGTCGCCGACGCGCTCGACGCGCTCTCGCGCGGCACGCCGGTCGTCGTCGATCCGGTGATGGTGGCCGAGTCCGGCGCGACGCTGCTGGCGGACGACGCGCGCGACGCGCTCGTGACGCGGATCCTCCCTCGCGCGACCGTGCTCACGCCGAACCTGCCGGAGGCGGCGGCGCTGACCGGCGCGCCGGGCGACGCCGAGCCCGAGGCGCTGGCCCGCGCCGTCCACGCGCTCGGGCCCCGCATCGTCGTGCTCACCGGCGGACACCGGGCAGAGGCCACCGACCTCTACTTCGACGGCGGGACGATCGTGCCGCTGCCCGGGGAGCGCCACGCGGACGGCGCCGCCCACGGCTCGGGCTGCACCCACGCGGCAGCCCTCGCGGCGCACCTGGCGCTCGGCGAGGCGCCGCTGGCCGCGGCCCGCGCGGCGAAGGATCTCGCCGCGGCCGCCGTGCGCGACGGGCTCCGCGGGATCGGCACCGGCCCGGGCCCGGTGAACGCGCTGGGCGCGGGCGCGCCACGGCCATCGCCGGCCCCGGGCCGCGTGTCATAATCGCCCGCGTGAGGTTGCTGCGCATGAAGCCCGGCCACGGCGAGATCCTCGTCGCGGAGGGCGATGTCGAGGTCCCCGAGGACGAGCGGGCGCTGATCGACGCCTTCCGCCGCCAGCTCGACGAGGGCCTGTGGGCCGCTGTCCCGACGGACGGCGGCGCCGGGCGTCGCGAGGCGCAGATGGTCCGCTCCTTCCAGGACGTCCCGCGCGACGCGGAGCGCGTGATCTTCTTCCCGCGCGCCGCCGGCGGCCGGTAGGGCACGGTGCTGATCGCCCTCGGCGCCGCGGCGATCGTCGTGCTCGCCCTCCTCGCCGAGGTCATGCTGCCGCGGATCGGCGAGGCGCTCGATCGCCGTCGGGCGCGGCGCGCGCGGCCGGCCGGCTACGGCTACGACCCCGGCCGCGAGCGCCGGGCGGAACAGCGCGCGCGCGAGCTGCTCTGCTCGTGTGTCAACGCCGAGGAGTGGGAGATGTACCGCGACCTGGGCTTCATCCGCGTCTGGGGGGCCCAGGCCGACGGGCCCGAGGACGGCAGCCACACCGGCGGCGCGCCGTACGCCTACCTCATCTACCCGCACCGCCCGCTCGTCGCCTACCTGCCCCAGACGCACCGCCTGCTGACGGAGTACTGCGTCGAGTTCCCGGACGAGACCCGGCCCTACGGCAGCGCCCGCCTTCCCGACTCCGACGACGTGCTGGCGAAGTGGATGGCGCTCACCGGCGACGAGCGCAGCCTCATCGGGCAGGCCAACATGCACCTGCCCGGCCGCCAGGTGGACCCGCGCGCGGTCAAGCGCGACCTGTGGCGGCTGGGGGAGTGGGAGCGGGCCCGCGCGCGGCGCGTCGCGGTCCGGGCGGACGGCACGCTCTCCTCCCCGTGAGCGCCTCCTACGACGTCAAGCAGCGCAGTCGCGCGCTGACCGAGGGGCCGGAGCGGGCTCCGGCCCGCGCCTACCTCAAGGGGATCGGCTTCGACGACGAGGCGCTGGCCAAGCCGATCGTCGGCGTCGCCTCGACCTGGATCGAGTGCATGCCGTGCAACTTCCACCTCCGCGCGCTCGCGGCGAAGGTCAAGGAGGGCATCCGCGAGGCCGGCGGCACGCCGATGGAGTTCAACACGATCGCGATCTCCGACGGGATCACGATGGGGACCTCCGGCATGCGCGCGTCGCTGGTCTCCCGCGAGGTCATCGCCGACTCGATTGAGCTCACCGGGATCGGCTACCTTTTCGACGCCGTCGTCGCGCTGTCGGGCTGCGACAAGACCATCCCGGGCACGGTCATGGCGCTCGCACGCCTCGACGTGCCCTCGCTCATGCTCTACGGCGGCTCGATCCCGCCCGGCACCTTCCGGGGCCACGACGTGACGATCCAGGACGTGTTCGAGGCGGTCGGCGCCCACGCCGCGGGCTCGATGAGCGACGAGGACCTCGCGGAGTTGGAGGGCGCGGCCTCTCCGGGCGCGGGGGCCTGCGGCGGCCAGTTCACCGCCAACACGATGGCGATGGCCTTCGAGGTCATGGGGATCTCGCCGGTCGCCTCGGCGATGGTGCCGGCGCAGGACCCGCAGAAGGCGCAGGTCGCCTACGAGTCCGGGCGCCTGGTCATGGACGTCCTGGCTCGCGGGCAGCGCCCGCGGGAGCTCATCACGCGCGAGAGCCTGGAGAACGCGATTGCCGCCGTCGCGATGAGCGGCGGCTCGACCAACGGCGTACTGCACCTCCTGGCCGTCGCGCGCGAGGCCGGCGTGCCGCTCTCGATCGACGACTTCGACCGCATCAGCGAGCGCACGCCGCTGCTCTGCGACCTCAAGCCCGGCGGCCGCTTCGTCGCCGTCGACCTCTACCGCGCCGGCGGCGTCCCGCTCGTGCTGCGCCGGATGCGGGAGGCGGGCCTGCTGCACGAGGACGCCGCGACCGTGACCGGCGGGACGGTCGGCGAGCACGCCGCCGCGGCGAGCGAGACCGACGGCCAGGAAGTCGTGCGACCGCTGTCCGATCCGCTGAAGGCCACCGGCGGCCTGGCCATCCTGCGCGGGAACCTCGCGCCGGAGGGCTGCGTGGTCAAGCTCGCGGGGCACGAGCGCCGCCACCACGCCGGCCCGGCCCGGGTCTTCGAGTCCGAGGAGGACGCGATGGCGGCGGCGACCGCCGGCGCGATCGTCGCGGGCGACGTCGTGGTCATCCGCAACGAGGGCCCGGCCGGGGGGCCCGGGATGCGCGAGATGCTCGCGGTCACCGCGGCGCTCGTCGGCGAGGGGCTCGGCGAGTCGGTCGCGCTCATCACCGACGGCCGGTTCTCCGGCGCGACGCACGGCTTCATGGCGGGCCACGTCGCGCCCGAGGCGGCGCGCGGCGGCCCGATCGCGGCCGTGCGCGACGGGGACGAGGTGACGATCGACGTCGATGCGCGCCGGCTCGACGTGAACCTCCCCGACGACGAGATCGCCGCGCGCATCGCCGCTTACTCGCCGCCCGAGCGCGAGGACCCGGGCGTGGTGCTGGGCAAGTACGCCAAGCTCGTCTCGAGCGCCGCCGAGGGCGCCGTGACGCGCTGAGGCGAGCGGCCCACGTGCGCATCGCGATCGACATCGACTCCACGCTGCATCCCTACTGGGACCAGTTCTCGGGCGCCGCGGCGCGCCGGTTCGGCGTCGAGCTGCCCTACGAGGGCCAGTTGACCTGGCGCGTGCCCCAGCTCGAGCCCGAGCAGCTCCAGGCCGTGATCGAGGACACCCACCGCGACGAGGCGATCCTGGCCGCCGAGCCCTATCCCGGCGCCGTGGAGGCGATCGCCCGCTGGCACGCGGAGGGTCACTGGATCCACATCACGAGCCACCGGGCGGACCGCGCCCACGCGGCGACGGCCGACTGGCTGGAGCGGATCGACCTGCCCCACCACGACCTCCACTGCTCCTACGACAAGATCAGCCGCTGCCGGGAGCTGGAGATCGAAGTCCTGATCGACGACAGTCCCGTCAACCTGGCCCGCGCTCGCGACGCCGGGATCGTCCCCGCGACGATCGTGCACCCGTGGAACCGCGAGCTGAGCGCGGAGCAGGACGTGGTGTGCGGGCGCGACTGGCCGGAGCTGGCCGCCGCGCTGGCGCCGCTCCTCGCCGCGGCGGCGCGGGCCCGTCCGGGCCTGGGGTCGTCGCAGGTCGGGCGCACCGCGGCGCCCTGATCGGCGCCGCGCACGAGGCGTTGCAGGTGTGACGAGGACGCCTGCCCGACCGCTACCCTCTTTTACGGTGCGCAGCCGCTCCTTCATCGCCGTCGCGGTGGTGCTCGCCGTTCTCCTGGTGGGCGGCGCGGCGGCGTACGCGTTCGACCAGAGCCGCAAGGACACGATCGCCGACGGCATCAGCGTGGCCGGCATCGACGTCGGCGGCATGACCCGCGCCGAGGCCCGCCTCGCGGTGCGCCGCGAGTACGCGTCGCGCTTCGACCGCCCGGTCGTCGTCATGCACGACGGGAAGCGCTTCGCCCTCGCTCCGCGGCAGGCGCGCATCAGGGTCGACGTCGACGCGACGGTCGACGAGGCCATCGCCCGCACCCGGGAGGGCAACCTCTTCACCCGCATCTGGCGCGAGGCCACGGGCGGGAAGGTGGACGCGGTCCTGCGCCCCGACATCTCGTACTCCGGCCGGGCCGTGCGCCGCTTCGTTCGCAACGTCGGCCGCTCGGTCGGCCGCGCGCCGCAGGACGCGTCGATCAACTTCGCCACGGAGTCGCTCTCGCCGGTCCCCGGGCGAACCGGGATCACCGTGCACGAACGGCGGCTGCGCGAGGCCGTGACCGCGGCGATCGTCCGCCAGGGCGCCGCGAAGCTCACCGTGCCGGTCGGCACGGTCCAGCCGAAGGTGACCACCGAGCAGCTCGCGCAGCGCTACCCGACGGTCGTCACGATCAGCCGCGGCGGCTTCACGCTGCGGCTCTGGAAGGGCCTCAAGCTGCAGAAGAGCTACCCGATCGCCGTCGGGCAGGCCGGCCTCGAGACGCCGGCCGGCCTCTACAACATCCAGGACAAGCAGGTGAACCCGTCCTGGCACGTCCCCAACAGCGCGTGGGCGGGCAGCCTCGCCGGGCAGGTCATCCCGCCCGGGCCGGCCGACCCGATCAAGGCGCGCTGGATGGGCATCGCCGGCGGCGCCGGCATCCACGGGACCGACAACGTCGGCTCCCTGGGCAGCGCCGCCTCGCACGGCTGCATCCGCATGGCGATCCCCGACGTCGAGGACCTGTTCAACCGGGTCAGCGTCGGGACGCCCGTGTACATCGCGTAGGGCGCCGCGCAGCGCCGGGCCCGAGCCTCAGCCCCCGCCCGTCTCCGCGGTCCACGGGGACGGGCTGAGCCCGTCCTCGCCCTGGTGGCCGGGAAGGCCGGCGCCGATGTCGGCGGGCTCGACGTCCTCCCATCCGGCGTCGCGCAAAGAGGCATGGTGGCCTCCGTGTCGAATGGTCAGGGCGCCGATGTACACGCCGCGCTCCCGCCTCCGCAACACCGCGTACCAGAGCGTCGAGGCGTCGCCGCTGCCCTGGATCCGCAGCCACGGCCGGGGCGGCGGGTCGCCCTCGCCGGCCACCCCCGCGGCGACGAGCTGACGAGCCGTGGCGACCGCTCCGGTGTCCGTGTCGATGAAGAACGCGCCCACGGCGGGCGAGCCTAGCGCGGCCTGGTCGCGCGCCCTGGAGGCCTTCGCGCGCGACCTCGTGCGCCGCGGCGCGGCGGAGAAGACGCGGAGGGCCTACGCGGTCGACCTCCGCGAGCTCGCGCGCTGGGCCACCGCCGCCGGCCTCGAGCCCGCCTCAGTCACCTCGCGCGCCCTGCGCCGCCACGCGGCCTGGCTCTCCGAGCGTGGCCTCGCCCCCGCCACCGTCGCGCGCAAGCTCGCCGCGCAGCGCGCGTTCTTCCGCGTGCTCGTCGAGGAGGGGACGCTGGAACAGAACCCGGCCGACCTGCTCAGCGCGCCGCGGCGCCCGCAGCACCTGCCGCGGGTCCTGCGGCCCGACGAGGTCGCCGCGCTGCTCGACCGCATCCCGGCGACCACTCCGCTCGAGGTGCGCGACCGCGCGCTGTTCGAGCTCGCCTACGCCAGCGGCCTGCGCGCCGAGGAGCTCGTGTCACTCGACGCCGACTCGGTGGACTTCGACGGCGAGCGCGTCCGCGTGGAGGGCAAGGGCGGGAGGACGCGACTCGTGCCGGTCGGCGAGCCCTGCCAGGCCGCGCTGCACCGCTATCTGTCCACCGCCCGCCCGGCGCTGGTCGAGCATCGCGAGGAGCCCGCGCTCTTCCTCTCCCGCTCGGGCCGGCGGCTCTCGACGTCCGACGTACGTCGGCGTTTGCGCCAATGGGCCAGGCTTGCCCCCGTCCGCGGCGGCGCGCATCCGCACGCCCTGCGCCACTCCTTCGCCACGCATCTGCTGGAGGGCGGAGCGGACCTGCGGGCGATCCAGGAGCTGCTCGGTCACGCCAGCATCTCCACGACTCAGGTCTACACTCGGGTAGAGTCCGCGCGGCTTCGGTCCGCGTATGCCCGCAGCCATCCGCGGGCGTAGCAGGGGGAGGATTCCGCTGGAAACGAACGTCAAGGCGATCGAGCTCAAGGACCTCTGGCGGCGCTACCGCGAGTCAGGGGACGACCGGGCGCGAGAGCGCCTGGTGGTGTGCTATTCGCCTCTCGTGAAGTACGTCGCCGGGCGGATGGCCTCCGGCCTGCCCTCGCACGTCGAGGAGGCCGACCTCATCTCCTACGGCCTCATCGGCCTGATGTCCGCGATCGAGCGCTTCGACACCGAGCGCGAGATCAAGTTCGAGACCTACGCGATCCCCCGGATCCGCGGCGCGATCATCGACGAGCTGCGCTCGCTCGACTGGGTGCCGCGCTCCGTGCGCGCCCGCGCGCGGGAGATCGAGCGGGTCAACGCGAAGCTCGAGCACAAGCTCCATCGGGTGCCGACCGACGAGGAGATGGCCGGCGAGCTGGGGATGGGCGCCGAGGAGTTCCAGGACGCGCTGCTGCAGATCTCCAACTCGACGGTCGCGGCGCTCGATGAGCTCTGGACGATGTCGGACTCCAGCGGCGACCAGGTCTCGCTGCTCGACACGATCCAGGACCACGACGCGCCGGACCCCGAGCGGCTGGTCGACGCGAGCGAGCTCAAGGACCGCGTGGCCGAGGCCATCGCCCGGCTCCCGGAGCGGGAGAAGCTCGTCATCGCCCTGTACTACTACGAGAACCTCACGCTGCGTGAGATCGGCGAGGTGCTCGGGGTGACCGAGTCGCGCGTCTCCCAGCTCCACACCAAGGCCGTGCTGCGCCTGCGCTCCAAGCTCGCCGGCGACAGCGACGAGCTGTAGGCCGCCTCCGCGGGCCCTCCGCGTCGCGGTAGTCTCGGCTCTCCGCCGAGGAGAGGAGAGCTGCTCGATGCACAAGTCCGCCGACCGGATCCGCAACGTCGCCCTGGTCGGGCATCGCGGGTCGGGCAAGACCTCGCTCCACGAGGCGCTCCTCTTCGAGGCCGGCGCCGTCAACCGCCTCGGGAGCGTCGTCGAGGGCACGACGGTGTCCGACGCCGACGAGGACGAGCAGGCGCGCCAGATGTCGATCTCCGCGTCGCTCTCCACCTTCGAGTGGCAGGAGCGCAAGGTCAACCTCCTCGACACGCCCGGCGACCCGAGCTTCGTCGCCGACGCGCTCGGCGCCCTGCGGGTCTGCGAGTCGGCGGTCTTCGTGATCAACGCGGTGATGGGCGTCGAGGTCTCCACCACGCGCCTGTGGCAGCGCGCCGGCGAGCTCGACCTGGCCCGGCTCGTGTTCGTGAACATGCTCGACCGCGAGCGTGCGGACTTCTTCCGCACCCTCGAGGCGCTGAAGGCCGCGTTCGGCCCGCACGTCGTCGCGACCGAGATCCCGATCGGCGCCGAGCTCGAGATGCGCGGCGTCATCGACCTCGTCGACATGACGGCGTACACCTACGAGGGCGCCGAGCGGGAGAACTGCCGCGAGATCCCGATTCCCGACGAGCTCGCCGAGCTGGCGCAGGAGTACCGCGAGAAGCTCATGGACGAGGTGGCCGAGAACTCCGACGCGCTCATGGAGCGCTACCTCGAGGGCGACGAGATCTCCCACCAGGAGATCGTCGATGCGCTCAAGGACGGCACGAACCACGGCGGGATCTTCCCGGTCACCTGCGGGGTCGCCACCCGGCACCTGGCGACCAACCGGCTGCTCGACGCGATCGTCGAGGACCTGCCCTCGCCGGTGAAGCACGGCGGGCTCGAGGTCGGCGGCATGACGCTGGAGGCCGACGAGGAGCGCGACGCCTACGCCTACGTCTTCAAGACCCGCGCCGACCCGTTCGCGGGGCGCATCAACCTGTTCCGCGTCTACCAGGGTGTCGTGGCCCACGACACCCAGCTGCTCAACACGCGCGCCCACGCGAAGGAGCGCATCGGCCAGTTGCTCGCCTTCGGTGGCCGCGAGACCGTCCACGTCGACGAGTTCGGCCCGGGCGACATCGGCGCGGTGGCCAAGCTCAAGGAGACGCGGGCCGGGGACTGGCTCGCGATGCGCGACGAGGCGATCGAGATGCCGCGGATCGCGCTGCCGGCGCCGGTCATGGCCTTCGCGGTGGAGCCCAAGAGCAAGGGCGACGAGGACAAGGTCTTCACCGCGCTACGACGACTGCAGGAGGAGGACCCGACGATCGACCTCCACCGCGACAACCAGACCGGGGAGCAGATCGTCGCCGGTCTCTCCCAGGTCCACGTCGAGGTCGTCGTCGAGCGGCTGCGCTCGCGCTTCGGCGCCGAGGTCACGCTCAAGCCGCCGCGCGTCCCCTACCAGGAGACGATCCGCCGCTCGGCGAAGGCGCACGGGCGCCACAAGAAGCAGACGGGCGGGCGGGGGCAGTTCGGCGACTGCCGCATCGAGATCGAGCCGCTGGCGCCGGGATCCGGCTTCGAGTTCCAGAACGCGATCAAGGGCGGCGTCATCCCCACCGGGTTCATCCCGGCGGTGGAGAAGGGCGTGATCGAGGCGATGCAGGAGGGCGTCGTCGCCGGCTACCCGGTCAAGGACGTCAAGGTCCGCCTCTACGACGGCTCCTACCACACGGTCGATTCCTCGGAGATGGCGTTCAAGATCGCCGCGGCGCACGCGATGCGCGAGGCGCTGGGCGAGGCCGGGCCCGTGCTGCTCGAGCCGATCATGATCGTCATCGTGTCGGTGCCGGAGTCCTCGGTCGGCGACGTGATCGGCGATCTCAACAGCCGCCGCGGCCGGCCGCTGGGGATGGAGCCGGTCGGCGGCATGACCGAGGTCAAGGCCGAGGTGCCGATGGCCGAGATGCTCACCTACGCGCCCGACCTGCGCTCGCTGACCGGCGGCCAGGGCGAGTACACGATGGACTTCGAGCGCTACGAGGAGGTCCCCGGCCACCTCGCCGACAAGGTCGTGGCCGCGGCGCGGGAGGCCGCCGCCGCCTAGCACGCGGCGGTGCAGCGGGGCGCGGGACCGCTGCTACGCTCGGCCGGCCGATGGCCACCCGCGACATCCGGACCGCGCACGTCCACGTCGCCTGCGACGTCTGCGGGCGCACGTTGCTGCGCGGCGAGCGCGCCGACACCTTCCTGCAGGGAGGCACGCGGCGCGCCGTCTGCGAACTGTGCGCGCCTCGCGCGCTGCGCGAGGGCTGGGTGCGCGAGGGCAACGCGCTCGAGGCCGAGCCGCCGGAGGCGCGCTCCGAGCGCCGCCGCGGGCTGCTCGACCGCCTGCGCGGCCGCCGCGAGGACGAGGAGGGCGCGGGGGCCCTGCCACCGGCCGACGGCTACGACGCGGCGTGGGAGGGAGCCCCCGGCTTGGAGACCGGACCCCCGGCGACGCCGGGCGCCGCCGCCGCGGAGGCCGAGGCGCTGAGCGGGGTGTCGCCCGCCGAGCCGACGCCCGAGGCCCCCGAGGCGCGGCCGCCGACCCCGCCCACGCCGACGGCCCCCTCGCGAGCGGGCCGCGCCGTGCGAGCCGTGCCGATGGGCCCCCAGCAGCGCGTCTCCGCCGCCATCGAGTGCTTCAACGCCGGCGAGCATCCGCGGACGATCGCGGGCGTCGCGCGCTCGCTCGGGCCGCCGGAGGTGTCCGTCCGCGCGCTAGACGGGCCCGCGGCCGAGGTGGCGATCGTCGTGGCGTGGGAGCTGTCGTGGTACCGCTACGAGGTCCTGCTCGGCGACGACGAGCCCACCGTGCGCGTCGCCGCCAAGGGCTACGAGCTCGACGAGCTCGCCGCGGAGGACCGCCGGGCCAACGCCGCGGCGGACGAGCACGGACGTCTGTCCGCCGTCTGAGCGCTGCGAACTGGACCCCCGTCCGATGGCGGCGCGTCGGGCGCCCCGTCTAGGATCGGATGGCGATGATCTACTGCGTCGTCCCACCCGAGCTGGAGTCCGAGCTGTTCGACGAGCTCTCCGCCTACTACGCGGACGAGCCCCACGTCGAGGTCATCCGCGACCGCCGCCGCGGCGGCCCGGGCGATGCGGTGCCCGGCCGCGAGCGGCAGCCGCGGTTCCGCCGGCGCGCGCGGGTGCCCGGGGAGTTCCCGCCGCTCGCCGGCGAGTGATCCCGCCCCGGCGGGTCCCGCGTTCGTGAAGGTCGTCGTCCACGTCGACGGGGGCGCCCGCGGCAATCCCGGCCCGGCGGCAGTCGGCGTCGTCGTCAGCGGCCCCGACGGCACGGTGCTCGACGAGGTCGCCGAGCGGATCGGCGAGGCGACGAACAACGTCGCGGAGTACCGCGCGCTGATCCGCGGGGTCGAGCGCGCGGCGGAGCTCGGCGCCGCCGTGGTCGAGATCGTGAACGACTCCGAGCTCGTCGCGAAGCAGATCACCGGCGCCTACCGGGTCAAGCAGCCCCATCTGCGGCCGCTCCACGCCGCGGCGCTCGACGCGCTCGCCGGCCTGGCGACCTGGTCGGTGCGCTCGGTGCCGCGCGCCCGCAACGCCCGCGCCGACGCCCTGGTCAACGCGGCGCTCGACGGCCGAGGTTAGGCGGCGGCCGGCGTCGCGAGCTCGCCGCCGAGCCGCGCCCAGGTCGCCACGCCGCCCTCGACGACGTGGATCACGCCCTCGCGGCCGGCGCGCTGGAGCACCGACGCGGCGACCGCGGCCCGCTCCCCCGAGGCGCAGACCACGGCCACGGGCCGATCGGCGTCCAGCTCCGCCGGGACCGGGTCGAGGTCGTGCCAGGGGACCGCGCGGGAGCCCGGGATGATCCCGTCGGCGTGCTCGCTCGCCTCGCGGACGTCGAGAAGCTGGAGCGCCGGGTCCGCCGTCAGGCGGTCGCTCAGTCCCTCGAGCGCCAGGCGCTCGACCCGGGCCACCGCCCGGTTCTCCTCGCGCCAGCTCGTCATCCCGCCCGCGAGGCGCCCGGAGATCCGGCGCACCCCGACCGCGCCGGCGAGCCGCGCGGCGCGGGCCGCATCGGCGTCGTCGCGCCCGACGAGGACGACCTCGCGCTCGGCGGCGAGCCAGGCCAGGCGCGTCCCGAATCCGGCCCTCACCGCGGGGACGCAGAGGGCGCCCGGGACGTGCGCGTCGTCGAACTGCACGTCCGTGCGGACGTCCACGACGAGCGCCCCGTCACCGATCGCCTGCTCGACCTGGCGCGGCGTGAGGGGGGGCGCGGAGGCGCCGTCGGTCACGAACGGGCCGCGGTTGAGCGCGACGATCGAGCGGAAGTTCGGCGGCTGGGGCCCGAGCCCGGCGATGGCACGCGCCACGAACCGCGCCTCGTCGGGCTCGCGCAGCAGGTCGTTGTGGGCCAGCTCGTAGCCGATCGTCGAGGACGGCTTGAGGCTCATTCCCGGGCCGCCGCACATGGATCCGCCGAGATGCCCGGGCCACACCTCGGTCTCGGGCGGCAGCGCGAGCAGGCGCTCGTGTAGCGAGTGGAAGATGTGCTGCGCCCCCTCGACCTTGTCGACCGCGAGGTCCGGCCGCGCGACGTCGCCGACGAACAGCGTGTCGCCGGTCAGCAGCGCCCAGGGCTCGGGCCCGCGACCCGTGTCGACGAGCGCGAACGCGGTGTGCTCGGGCCGGTGCCCGGGCGTGTGGACGGCGCGGATCCGCACCTCTCCGAGCGCGAGCTCCCAGCCGTCGTCGAACGGCTCGTACGGGTAGTCCGGCTCGGCGAGGCGGTGGATGTGGACGGTCGCCCCGGTCGCGGCGGCCAGGCGGCCGTGGCCGGAGACGTGGTCGGCGTGGTTGTGGGTCTCCAGCACGTGGGCGATCCCCACGCCGAGGTAGCGCGCGAGGCGCAGGTACTCGTCGACGTCGAAGCGCGGATCGACCACCGCGGCCACGCCCGCATCCGCATCACCGACGAGATAGGAGGCACAGCCGAGGTCGTCGTGGGTGATCTGCCGGAAGATCATCGCGTGGCCCCGATCTTAGGGGCCGGGTCCGTCTGTTAGGTTCGCGCCGTGAGCCGGCGAGGGGGCTGGGGGGCGACGGTCGGCGCGGCCGTCGCGGCGGTCGCAGCCGTGTCTCTGGCGGCGCCGGCCGCGGTCCCGGCCGCCGCCACGAGCCCGGCGCAGCGCCTCGTCGACACTTACGCGCCGATCGTCGTCGTCCGCGCGCAGCGCGACCCGCCGTGCGACGACCAGGAGGAGCAGTACCGCCCGACGACGGTCGACGTCGCGCTCGGCAACCCCCGGGTGCGCCTCATCGCGCCACGGCGCGCCGGCCCGCGCCCGCCGCCGAAGTACGCGCCGACCGCGGCCGACCTCGCCCGCCTGCTCAGCGTGGGCTACCACATCGACCTGCCGGGGGACCCGCTGAAGTCCGGCTGCACCTACGCGCGCGACTTCGCCGCGCTCGAGCGCGCCGGCCGCGCGCCGGCGATCGCCTACGCCCACATCGTCCGCCAGCCGGGCGAGACGGGCCTCGTGGTCCAGTACTGGTTCTACTACTGGTTCAACCAGTTCAACGACGTGCACGAGGGCGACTGGGAGGGGATGCAGATCGTCTTCGATGCGAACACGCCCGCCCGGGCGCTCGCCGAGGGCCCGACCGAGATCGGCCTCTTCCAGCACGGCGGGGGCGAGCGCGCGGACTGGTCCGACGACAAGCTCTCCAAGCGCGGCACCCACTCCGTGGCCTATGCGGCGGTCGGCTCGCACGCGACCTTCTACGAGTCGGCGGTCTACGTCGGCAACGGCCAGGGCGGATCCGGCCTGGGGTGCGACAACACGACGGGTCCGTCGCGCGAGCTGCGCGTGCGCCCGGTACTCGTGCCCACCCGCCCGGCGCTGGGCAGCCGCTATCAGTGGCTGCGCTTCCAGGGTCGCTGGGGCCAGCGCGAGGCGAGCTACAACAACGGCCCCACCGGGCCGAACACCAAGCAGCAGTGGCTGCGCCCGTTCGACACGCAGGACAGCCTGCGCTCGGCGAGCCCCAAGCTCCCGGGCGGAGCGCTGCTCGGGCCGACGGTGACCAACGCGTTCTGCGGCACGGCCGCCGCGGTCTCCAGCTACATCAACCTCGCGGCCGGCACGCCGCTCGGGGCGGTGCTGCTGGCGGTTGGCCTGATCCTGCTCATCGTCGTGCCGGTCGTGCTCACCCGGTGGCGCCCGGTGGAGCTCGACCCCCTGCGGCGCCGCCGCGCCGTCGGCCAGCTCCTGCGCGCGGCGCTGCGGCTCTATCGCCGGAACTGGCGCACGCTGTTGACGATCGGTCTCGTGACCGTCCCGATCATCGCCGCGGTCGACGGCCTGCGCTGGGTGGCCGAGCAGATCGGCCGCGACGCCGCGCACGGGTCCTCCGGGCTGCACCTCGACCTGTCGGGCACGGTGACCTCGATCGGCGCGCCGATCGCCCAGGCGGTGGTCGCCGGCGCGGTCGTCGCCTTCGTCCGCGAGCTCGAGCGGGGCCGCGTGGCCGGCGTCGTGACCTCCTACCGCGCGCTGCTCTCCCGCTTCGGCGCCGCGGCCTTCGGCCCGCTGCTGGCCACGCTCGGGGCGGTGCTGCTCGCCATCACGATCATCGGGATTCCGATCGCGATCCGCAAGATCGTCGACTGGCAGTTCGTCCAGCAGGAGGTGCTGCTCGAGGGCCGCTCGCTGCGTCAGGCCTTCCGCGGCAGCACGCGCCTGGTGCGCGGGCACTGGTGGCACACGCTGGGGGCGATCGGCTTCCTGTGGCTGCTCAGCGTGATGGCCGGGCCGGTGCTCGGCTTCGCGCTGATCTTCACGACGCTGCCCCTGAGCGCCGTGAACCTGTTCGGCTCGCTCGTCTTCGCGCTGCTCATCCCGTTCGTCGCGCTCGGGCGGACGCTCCTCTACCTCGACCTCGCGGCGGCGCGGGCGGAGGAGCCGGAGCCGGCCCCGTGGTGGGGGCGCTGGCGACGTCGACGGGCGAGGGACGCGCCGGGGCGGCCCGCGCCCCAGGCAAGCGGATGATGGGACTCGAACCCACGACCTTCTGCATGGCAAGCAGACGCTCTAGCCAACTGAGCTACATCCGCGCGGGTCGCCGAGTATAGGCCCTCGGCCACAAGGCGACGACCGGAATCGAACCGGTGTAAACGGCTTTGCAGGCCGCTGCGTAACCACTCCGCCACGTCGCCGCGGGGGCGAAGCGTAGCGTCCGCTCAGGGCTCGAGCGCGAAGCCGCCGGTGCCGTCCAGGCGGACCGGGCGGCCGGTCAGAGGCGCCGTCGTCATGGGCTCGAGGGTCGCCGGATCGCGGGTCTGGGCCAGCGCGCGGCGCCCGTCGGCCAGCAGCGCGGCGAGCATCCCGATCGAGGGCGTGCCGTCCCGCTCGTAGACGACCGAGACACTCTCCGCGGTGGCGCCCCCCGCGTATCCGGGCTCCGCGACCTCGCGCGAGGGGAGGTCGTCCACCGCGGGCTGAACCCCGACGGCCCGGAACGGCCCCGCCGGGGGCGCGGAGCCGTAGATCCCGACCGCGTGCTTGGTCAGGTACCAGCCGACCGCCGTGACGAGCCCGCTGGCGTCGGGCTCGCCCCGCAGCCGCTCCACCATCGTCGCGATCGCGTGCGTGACGTAGTCGTTGCCCGGCCCGCCGGCGAAGCTCAGCCCGCCGGTCACCGTCGGCGGACGACCCGGATCCTCGAGGTCCACGCCGAGCTCCGCGGCGGCGATCTGCACGGCGGAGGGGAAGCAAGAGTAGAGGTCGAGAAGCGCGACGTCGTCGATGCCGAGTCCGGCCGCCTCGAGCGTCGCGCGGCCGGCGAGGCGCACGGCGGGGGAGGAGCGCAGGTCCGCGCGGGTGGAGACGTGCCAGTGGTCGGTGGCCGCCGACCCGGCGTGGACGAAGACCCACCGATCGCGCCCGACGCCGGCGGCGCTCGCCGCCTCGGCCGAGCACAGGACGAGCGCCGCCGCCTGGTCGGTCTGGATGTTCGCGTTCATGAGCTTCGTGTAGGGCAGCGTGACCATCCGGTTCGCCGGGCTCGGCGTCGCGATCTCGGCGGCGTCGTGCGGAGTCCGGTCCCAGGCGTAGGGGTTCTCGGCCGCGACCGCGGAGAAGCGCGCCCAGAGCCGCCCGAGTGCGGCGCGGTGCTCGGCGAGCGTCCGGCCGCTCGCCGCCCACAGCGCGTTCTCGAACAGCGGGTAGACCATGATCGGGGCGAACAGGCCCGCCGCGATCTCGGCCTCGGTGGTGTCCGCCCGGTCGGTGCCGAGCACGCGGTCCGGCGCCTCGTCGGGGTCCGGCTCGGGCCAGCCGGTGGCGACCCCCGCCTTCGCTGCGCGCGCGACGGTGGCCAGCGCCTCGCACCCGCAGATCAGCGCCACGCCGGCGCGGCCGTCGGCGATCCGCCCGGCGAGGTCGTTGACGAGGGCCTGGGGCGAGTCGCCGCCCAGGGTGGTGCGCACGCGCTCGCCCGGGTCGAGCCCGAGCTGCGCTGCCACCGGGGCCGCGGGATCGGGGCGCCGACCAGAGACGTGGTCGACCACCGCAAGGCTGTCGAGCCGGCGCAGCAGTGCCGGGCCCGCGTCCGCGCCGGCGTCCTCGGCCGCCGCGCGCGCCACCTCGGCGAGCATGGTCCCCGGGTCGGGCGCGCCGTCGTGCCAGGTGGCCTGGGCGACGCCCACGATGACCGGCGTACGGGGATCGATCGGCATGCGGCGCGGCACGGTAGCGGAGCTTTCCGGTCGAGTTCGATATGAGTCCCGCCCAGCGGGATCAAGATCGGTCTGGGCGTTCGGCGGGCGTGGCGTCAGGCGACGCCGGCCGGCGCGAGGTCCCCGAGCACCTCGGCCCAGCGCTGGAACGCGACGAAGTGCCCCGCTCCGGGCACGACCGTCAGCTCGGCCTGGGGGAGGCGCCGCCCCAGGGTCTCGGCGTCGCCGCGGGGGACGAGGCGGTCCTCCTCGCCCCACCAGACCCGCGCGGGTGTGCTCACGTCCTCGGGTGCGAAGCCCCACGGGGCGGCGAACACGCGGTACTCCTCGACGGCGCCCCGCGGGCGGCGCAGCGCCTCCACGACCGTGCCGGCGTAGGCGAGGGGGTCTCCGTCGATGATTGCGGCGTCGGCCGGCCCGGTCGCGCGCGCGCTCGACCGCGCGAACCCGTGCGGCGTGCGCTGCGCGACCTCCCGCATCCCGGCGAAGGTGAGCGCGCCGATGGTCGGCAGCCGGCAGGAGAGGAAGGTGAGCCGCCGATCCACCCGGGACAGACCGGCGCGCACGCCGGGGTCGTCGAGCGGGAGCACCCCCGCGACGACGGCCAGGCGCGATACGCGGTCGGGGAGCGCGTGCGCGAGCGCAAGCGCGTACTGGCCGCCCATCGACCAGCCGTGGACCGTGAAGCGCTCGAGGCCGAGCTCGTCGGCGACTGCCTCGAGGTCGGCGGGCCAGTCCAGGAGCGACCGGCCGGGCAGCGGATCGGAGCCCCCGACCCCGGGGCGGTCGGGCGAGACGATCCGGATCCCGAGCGCGGCGGCCGCGGTGTCCGCGGAGGCGATGTCGTGGCGCGAGACGATCCCGCCGTGGCAGTTGACCACCGGCCGCCCCGCCGGGTCGCCGTACTCGGCAACGGCGACCGTACGGCCGTCGGGCAGCAAGACCGTGCACTCGCGGGCCGCCATCGCCGCGCGACGCTAGCCGATGGCGGTCCCGGAAGCGCCGGCGTGAGCGCATACTGGTTGACATGGCCGTCACCGCCGCACCGCTCTCCCGCCAGCCCGAGCAGCACCTCGCCCACCGCGGCGGCTGGCTGCGCGCCGCGGTCCTGGGGGCCAACGACGGGATCCTCTCCACTGCCGGGATCGTCGTCGGCGTCGCGGCCGCGAGCGCCTCGACCGGCCAGGTTGTCACCGCCGGCGTGGCGGGGCTCACCGCGGGCGCCCTGTCGATGGCCGCGGGCGAGTACGTGTCGGTCAGCTCCCAGCGCGACGTCGAGGAGGGCGACCTCGCTCGCGAGCGGGTGGAGCTCCTGGCCGATCCGGCGGCCGAGCTCGACGAGCTCGCCGCGATCTACGAGGGGCAGGGGCTGGGGCCGGACCTGGCTCGCCAGGTCGCGACCGAGCTCAGCGCCAGCGACGCGCTCGGGGCCCACGCCCGCGAGGAGCTCGGCATCGGCGAGAAGACCCGGGCTCGTCCGCTGCAGGCCGCCGGCGCCTCGGCGCTCGCGTTCTCGCTCGGAGCCGCGCTGCCGCTGCTCGCCGCGGCCCTGACCTCGTCGGGCGCGCGGATCGCGGTGACCTTCGCGGTCACGCTCGTCGCGCTCGCGCTCACGGGCGGGGTGGCGGCCCGGCTCGGCGGTGCCGGGCGGGTCCGGGCGACGGTGCGCGTGGTGGCCTGGGGCGCGCTGGCGATGGTCGCAACGACGGCGATCGGCGCGCTCGTCGGCCAGGCGGTCTGAGCCCTCGGCCGCTGCGCTAGCCTTCCGGCCCTCCCGGGCGATTAGCTCAGCTGGGAGAGCGCCGCCTCGACAAGGCGGAGGTCACTGGTTCGAGCCCAGTATCGCCCACTGGAGAAGCTCCGCAGATGCCGGGGGGTGCTTCTGTGGCCGAGTCCCTGATGATCCCGGGACTTTGGGGAACTTTGTGGAGAGGGGCGCCCCCGGCCCCGCCCGGCCTACATCGGCCTATTGCGGTTCTGTCCTCGGGGAGGAACCGCATGGACTCGAAGCGCTGCGAGAGCTTGGTGACCCAGTTCGCGACGCCAGCGTGGCCGTGCCAGACGCCGGCGTCGGGGGAATCGGGCGGGTTGTACCACTCGACGTCCGGGTCGAGCGAGCGATACATGGCGTCCGCGCCGTCGCGGTTGTACGCCGCGTAGCCCTCGCGGATGCTCTCGATGTCCTCCGGCGTCGCCGTGTCGGCCGCCCTCCTCCACTCGCGGGCTACGCCGCAGTGAGTCGTCGCGCGAGCCGCCGAGAGACGCGGGAGGGGAGGGGCCTTCAGCCGAGGCGCCTTCGCGATACTGGGCGGGCGATGTCAGGCGAGAACGTGGGGCTCGGCGATTGAGGAGGCAATGATGGAAGTTCACCCCGGAGTGTTCGTATCCAGCACGTCGACCGAGGATTGGCGGTCCGACCCCGAGGTCGGCGGCGGCGCCGAGGAGCACGAGCTCTTCGACACCGGAGACATGCGGGCCGGACTCACCCGCTTCTCGGCAGACGCCGATCCCGAGCCGCCGCGATGGGTGCTCCCGCAGACGGAGGTGATCCTGGTGCTCGAGGGCGCGGCCCGGATCGAGATCGAAGGCGGGCCGACGCTGGAGCTGAAGCCCGGCGACATGGCCTCGCTGCCCAAGGGCGCGGTGACGCGGTGGCACCTGGCCCTGCCGTTCAAGGAGATGTGGGTGCTCGCGTAGCCACCGAGCGCAAGCCGGCGCTGCGCCGCCTCAGAGCCGCCCGAGCAGCAGGAGGACGAGCAGGACGATCGCGATCAGGGCGATGACGCCGCCGACGGCGGCGAGCTTCGCGATGACGAGGATGATCGCGACGACGACGAGGATGCCGATGAGGGTCTGGACCACGGGTTCTCTCCTTGGTGAGCTGGCGCCGGCGGACTCGCCGGACGGCGCAATGCTTACCCGCGTTCCGCGCAGGCAAACCCGTGGCTCACGCCGGGGGGGACCGCAGCCGGCTCCGAGTCGCCCCGTTCGGCGTCGGTCGCGGGCGCCCCTGCAGATTGATCGCGATGGCGGCACGCTCATGCGTCGTCCCTCCCGGGCCGAGCGAGTTGCCCGACCGGGAGGGGGCGCCCATCCCGGTATCGTCCCGCCCCGATGTCCAAGCTCATCATCTCCACGGCGCGGCCCGCGCGGCGGCGCGACGCGGCGAAGGCGAGCGCGGACTACGGGGCGACCGCGGAGCCCGACTGGCGCGGCGTCGACTGGCGCGCCCATCGCCACGAGGTCGAGCTGGGCGGCGCCCGCCTCGCCTACGTCGACCTCGGCGAGTCCAGCGGCGACTCGCCGGTGATCTTCGTCCACGGCCTGGGCGGCTGCTGGCAGAACTGGCTCGAGAACCTCCCGGCGGTCGGCGCCCGACGGCGCGCGATCGCTCTCGACCTGCCCGGCTTCGGCGGCTCGGCGGTGCCGGAGGGCGAGCTGTCGATCAGTCTCTTCGCCGACACGCTCGAGGCGCTGTGCGACCACCTCGGGCTCGGGCCGGTGGCGGTGGCCGGCAACTCGATGGGCGGCTTCGTGGCGGCTGAGACGGCGATTCGCCATCCCGCGCGCGTCGAGCGCCTCGTGCTCGTCGACGCGGCCGGGATCTCCACCACGGAGCTCATGCGCCGCCCGACCCGCGCCGCGGCGAAGCTGCTCGGCTACGCGATGACCACCCAGGCCCGGCGCAGCCGGACTGGGGGCGCGTCGGGCGACTCGCGCCCGGTCTACCTTCCGTCGCGTCCCGCCGCGCTGCACGCTGCCGTCGGCACGGTCGCCCGGCACCCCACCCGCCTGGCCCGCGACCTGCTGGCCGAGCAGGTCGCCGGCCGCGCGCATGAGGCCGGGTTCCTCGCCTCCCTCGACGCGATCATCGACTACGACTTCCGCGACCGCCTGCCGGAGATCGCCTGCCCGACGCTCGTCGTCCAGGGGGCGAACGACATGCTCATCCCCGCCGGGGACGCGGACAAGTACAACGAGATGATCCCGGACTCCCGCGTGCTGCTGCTCGAGGACACCGGGCACGTCCCGATGTTCGAGCGCCCGACGGTCTTCAACGAGCAGCTGATCGAGTTCCTGGCGGAGACCGGCGGCGACCGCGCGGCGCCCGTCGACTGCGTCACGCGCGAGCCGGCGACCGCCGAGTAGTCCGCCGGCCGGGGGCTCGCCGCCCGCGCGGCCGCCGGGTGAGCGTGTCGAGCACGCCGGAAACCTAGAGGACGACGCCGGTCCCGAGACGCCCGTCGGGGCGGGCGGCGAGGCCCCGCTCAGCCCGAGAAGGTGCCGGCGGCCAGCACGCGCATCCGCGCCCACGGGATGCCGTCGGTCGCCGAGCGCACGACGCCGTCGCCGGTGGCGTTCGCGTTCTGGTCGCGGATCACGTTGCCCCACAACCCGTTGGGCGGGCTGCCGGCGATCGAGCTCCAGTCGGCCGTTCCGCCGGCCTTCGTGTCGAGCTCCATGAGGACCGAGTAGAGATCGGCCATGCCGCTACCGTCGGTGACGACGGCGCCGTAGCGCTGCAGCGCGCGGCAGAGCATCCGCAACAAACGCGTCTCGGGGCCGGTCGCGCTGCGTCCGGGCACCGTGCGGGTGTCGCAGTCCACCGCGGGGTCGAGCTGGAGGCGCATCCCCATCTCCAGCGGCCGATCGCCGGACTGGTCGCTCTTGATCGCCGGCGCGCGCCAGCGGGCCGAGATCGCCGGAGCCGTCATGCGCAGCGCGTGGTTGACCTCGCCGGTGCGCACCTCGCTGCCGCGGACCAGCCCGGCCCAGGAGAGTCCCCAGCCGGTGCCCCAGCCCTCCACCGCGCGACCGTCGCTCGTGTGCCCGTAGTGAAAGACCCCGTGCCCCTCGGCGGTGATCGTCCGGGCGGTCCGGTCGATCTGGGCGCGGAACAGCCGCAGCTCGGACTCGGGGCCGTAGTCGGGATGGCTCGGGTCGAGGATGACCACGGGCGCGTCAGCACCCGATACGCCGCCGGCGGTCACGCCGGCCGGGACGCGCCAGCGGAGGGTCTGGCCGTTCGCGTGGATGGTGAAGAAGGGATCCTGCGGGCCGGCGACCCAGACGCCCGGGACGCCGTCCTCCTGCTGGAGCCGGACCCGCGCGCGCCGCATGCTCGCGACCATGTCCCCGGTGACGGTCGCCGAGCGCGGGTCGAGCGCCGCGCCGGCCGGGATCGGCTCGTTGAGCGCGCCGGCGAAGGGGCCGCCGAAGCGGTAGGGCTGGACGGCCGGGTCGCTTGCCGCCAGCGCCGCCTCGGCGGTGCCGGTCGGCTTCGGGCCGTCGAGCGTGTAGAAGGCGATCTTGTCGATGTCGAGGTTGCGGTTGCAGGTCGACGTCGCGTAGTCGTTGGTGTAGTCGACCCTCAGGTCGTGAGCGCCTCCGGTGACGGGCGTGGCGATCCGCACGTCGCTCCACGCCGTGCCGACCTCCGCATCGGCCACCGTGGCGCCGTCGAGCTTGACGACCGCCCGCGGCGCGCCGGCGCACGCGGTGCCGCGCGCGCGGAGCACGAGGCCGTCACTCGTCGGCGCGGTCACCCTGGCGGTGGCCTCGCCGTTGACTCCCAGCGTGAGGTAGGTCACCCCGGACTCGGTGCCGACCGTCGCGCCCGCCGGGCGCGTCATCGATTCGCCCTCGACCACGATGGTGGCCGAGCAGCCGAGGCCGAGGACCGCGACGAGGGCGACCGAGGCGAGGGCCGCGGCGCGCGCGGCTCGGGTGCGGTGAGGATGGGGCGGCACGTCGCGGGGTGGGCCTACTGTCGACGCGCGTGCTCGGCTGCAAAGCCGGCGACGCCGCGCCTGGACGCCTGTACTACCCGACCGCTCGCGGCGGACGACGCTACGGTCAGCGCATGCTCGGCGCAGCCCTCGACACCCTCATGGACCGCACGGTGGTGCCGGGCTACACCCGGATCGGCTACCGCGCCCGCTCCCACGGCTTCGCGCCCCTGCCGCGGATGGATGGCCGCACGGTGCTCGTCACCGGCGCGACCTCGGGCCTCGGGCTCGCCGCCGCCGAGGCCTTCGCGCGCCTGGGCGCCACGTTGCACCTCGTGGCGCGCAACGAGGAGCGGGGGGAGCGGGCGCGGGCGCAGGTCGCCGAGCACGCCGACGAGGCGCCCGTGCGCCTCTGGCTGTGCGACATGAGCCGCCCGGCGGAGGTGCGCGAGCTCGGCGAGCGCTTCGTCGCCGAGCTCGCCGCGCTGAACGTCCTGGTCAACAACGCCGGCGTCCTGGTCGGCGAGCGCACGCTGACCCCCGACGGGATCGAGACGACTTTCGCGACGAACGTGCTCGGCACGTTCGCGCTCACCGAGGCGCTCCTCCCAGCGCTCGAGGCCGGCGCGCCCGCGCGGGTCATCACCGTCTCCTCGGGCGGGATGTACTCGCGCCGTCTCGACGTGGCGAGCCTCGAGGCGACGAGCGGGGACTACGACGGCCCGACCGCCTACGCCCAGACCAAGCGGGCCGAGGTCGTGCTCACCGAGGAGTGGGCGCGACGCCACGCCGCGACGGGGGTGACCTTCCACGCGATGCACCCCGGCTGGGCCGACACGCCCGGGGTGAAGGACTCGCTGCCGCGCTTCCACACCGTGCTCGGCCCGCTGCTGCGCTCCCCGGCCGAGGGCGCCGACACGATCGTGTGGCTCGGCGCCGCCGAGGCGCCCGGGGGCACCTCGGGCGCGTTCTGGCACGACCGCCGGCGCCGCCCGACCCACTACGTCCCGATGACGCACGAGCCGGACGGTGAGGCCGACCGCCTGTGGGCGGCCTGCGAGCGCCACACGGCGCCCGGGACGTAGGTCATCCGGCACGCGCCGCTACCGCCCGCAGACGGGCCACGGCGAGGATCCGCTGCGCGCGTAGAGCAGGGCGGCGCGGTAGTCCTGCTCGCCCTCGGGCGCCGCGGCTGGATCGCCGCTGCCGCCGACCGAGGCCCAGGTGCCGGTGTCGAATTGGTACTTGCCGCGGAAGGCGCCCCCGCCGCCGATGGAGGTCGGGTCCCCGCCGGACTCGCAGGCGGCGATCCGCTCGAGGGTGGCGCGGCCGGGGCCACCCGGGACGGAGTCGGCTCGGCTCGCGAGCCGCCCGGCGGCCCGGCGGCGGGCCGCGGCGGCGCGGCGGCGCGCCACGGCGCGGTCGCGGGCCACCGCG
>JBBSBL010000028.1:0-31893 GCA_038251325.1 Solirubrobacterales bacterium
CGCGGCGATCGTCCTGACCGGCTCCACCGATGCCGCCCAGGCCGCCGCGGCCACGGACCCCGCCCCGGTCGCCGTGGCGGCGGACCTGGCGGCGCTCGTCCTCGCCGACTGAGCGGGCCGGGAGCGCGACGCCGCGCCGCCCGCCGGTAGCGTTCTCCACCCGTGGACCGGCGTGTGGCGCTCATCGTCAACCCCGCGGCCGGTGGCGGTCGCGCCGAGCGCATGCTCCCGGCGGTCTCCGCGGCGCTGGAGAGCCGCGGGCTGCTCGCCCGGGTCGAGGCGACGTGCGGCCTCGAGCACGCCCAGGAGCTGACGCGGGCCGCGGCCGAGAACGGCGAAGTCGCCGCCGCGCTCGGAGGGGACGGGCTCATCGGCG
Organism: Solirubrobacterales bacterium; assembly: GCA_038251325.1. Classification (GTDB taxonomy): domain Bacteria; phylum Actinomycetota; class Thermoleophilia; order Solirubrobacterales; family Solirubrobacteraceae; genus JBBSBL01. The sequence goes on from JBBSBL010000028.1 coordinate 377, forward strand.
CGGTGGCCGGCGCGCTGCGCGAGACCGCCGGCGTCCTCGGGATCCTGCCCGGCGGCCGCGGCAACGATCTCGCGCGGGTCCTCGGCATCCCCTCCGACCCGGCCGGCGCCGTGGCGGTGCTGGCCGAGGGGATCGAGCGCCCGCTCGACCTCGCCGAGGCCGGCGGCCGGACCTTCTGCTGCATCGCCTCGTGCGGGTTCGACTCGGACGCCAACCGCATCGCGAACGAGACCCGCCTCATCCGCGGCAACCTCGTCTACCTCTACGCGGCGCTGCGCGCCCTCGCCGCCTGGCGCCCGGCGACGTTCACGGTCGCGGTGGACGGCGTCGCCGAGACCATCACCGGGTACAGCGTCGCCGTGGCGAACTCCAAGGCCTACGGGGGCGGCATGTTCGTCGCCCCCGACGCGGAGCTCGACGACGGCCTGCTGGACGTGGTCACGGTCGGTGGCGTGAGCCGGCTGCGCTTTCTCGCATCCCTGCCCCGGGTCTTCCGCGGGACGCACGTCGGGCGCCCGGAGGTCCACGTGCGCCGGGGGCGCGAGGTGGCGATCGGCGCCGACCGGCCCTTCACGCTCTACGCCGACGGCGACCCGATCGCAGAGCTCCCGGCGCAGATCCGCGTGCTCCCGGGCGCCGTGCGGGCCATCCTGCCCCGATGATGCTGGGCGCCAAGGTCGTGGCGGCGCGCGCCGTCGGGACGCTCGCCCGCGCGGCCGGTCGCGGCGGCGGGACGAGCCTGCCCGGGAAGGTCCTGATGCGCCTCGATCCCCACGCGATCGGCGAGCTCGCCGCCCGCCTGCCGAACGGCGCCGCGGTCATCTCCGCCACCAACGGGAAGACCACGACCGCCGCGATGGCCGCCGCCGGCCTGGAGTCCGGCGGCCATCGCCTGGTCCACAACCGCGCGGGCGCGAACATGGCCGGCGGGGTCGCGTCGACGCTCCTCGGCGCGGCGCGGCGGCGCGGAGTCGACGGGGATCTCGGCCTCTTCGAGGTCGACGAGTTCTGGCTCGGGCCGGTCTGCGCCGAGCTGCGCCCACGGGCGCTGCTGCTCGCCAACCTCTTCCGCGATCAGCTCGACCGCTACGGCGAGCTCGACACGATCGCCGACCGCTGGGCGGAGGTGGTGGCGGCGCACGCGGGCCGGGCGCGCCTGGTGCTCAACGCCGATGACCCGCTGGTCGCCGACCTCGGCCGCGACCAGCCCGACGCCCTGTACTTCGGTGTCGAGGACGACCGCATGGCGCTCGACACCATGCAGCACGCCGCCGACTCGACCCACTGCCGCCGCTGCGGCGCGCCCTACCGCTACGAGGCCGTCTACCTCGGCCACCTCGGCCGCTACACCTGCCCGGACTGCGGCCGGGCCCGGCCGGTGCCCGCCGTCGCCGCCGAGCGGGTCGAGCTGCACGGGACGCGCAGCGCGACCGTCGAGCTGCGCACTCCCGCCGGCCCCGCCACCCTCGAGCTGCCGCTCCCCGGCCTCTACAACGTCTACAACGCGCTCGGGGCGATCGCGCTCTGCCTCGCACTCGGTGTCTCTCTCGAGCGGGCCGTCGCCGGCGTTGGTGTGGTGTCCGCCGCCTTCGGGCGCGCCCAGACGCTCATGATCGACGGGCGCGAGCTGTCGATCCTGCTGATCAAGAACCCGGCCGGCGCGAACGAGGTGCTCCGCACGCTCGCGCTCGAGGACGGGCCGCTCGACCTGCTCGGCGTCCTGAACGACGGGGTGGCCGACGGGCGTGACGTCTCCTGGATCTGGGACGCCGACCTCGAGCTGCTGGACGGCCGCGTGCGGCGTGTGACGTGCGCCGGCACCCGGGCCGCCGAGCTCGCCCTGCGCGTGCGCTATGCCGGGATCGAGCCCGAGCGCATCAAGGTGGTCCCGGCCCTGCCGACCGCGCTCGACGCCGCTCTGGCCGACGGGACCGGCCGGCTCTACGCCCTGCCGACCTACACCGCGCTGCTTGCGCTGCAGGATCTCCTGGCCGACCGCGGGCAGGCCTCGCGATACTGGGCGCCGTGAGCACGACCGCCCCGCCCCCCGATCCGATCGTGCGCTGGCACGACCTGGAGTGCGGCCGCTACGCCGCCGACCTCCCGCTGTGGGCGGAGCTCGCTGCGGCGGCCGGGGGCCCGGTGCTCGACATCGGCGCCGGGACCGGGCGCGTGAGCCTCCACCTCGCCGCGGCCGGCCACGAGGTCGACGCCGTCGATCTCGAGCCGCGGCTGCTCGCGGCACTCGCGGCGCGCGCGGCGGACCGCGGCCTGGCGGTGCGGACCAGCGTCGCCGACGCCCGCAGCCTCGCGCTCGACCGGCGCTTCGCGCTCGTCCTCGCCCCGATGCAGACGGTCCAGCTCCTCGGCGGGGCGGACGGCCGGCGGCGCTTCCTGCGGGCCGCCCGCTCGCACCTCGCCCCCGGCAGCCGGCTGGCCTGCGCCCTCGCCCATCCGCTCGAGGGCCTGGAGCACGAGGCCGGCGAGCCGAGCGCCCCGCCGCGGCCCGACGTGCTGGTCGCCCCCGACGCGACGCTGGTGAGCCGCGCGCTCGCGGTGCGGGAGGAACCGAACGCCTGGGTCATCGAGCGCCTGCGGGAGACCTGGGAGCGCGATGGCTCGCGGACGGTGGAGGAGGATCGGGTGCGCCTCGATCGCGTCGACGCCGCCGGGCTGGAGGCCGAGGCGCGCGCCGTCGGGCTGCGCGCGGTCGGGCGCCGGCGGGTGGACCCGACCGCCGAGCACGTCGGCAGCGAGGTGGTGGTCCTCGATGCCGGCTGAGTCGCGGACCCTGCGGGTCGCCGCGCTCTATCCGGACCTGATGAACATCTACGCCGACCGCGGGAACCTGCTCCTCCTCGAGCGTCGCTGCCGCTGGCGGGGCCTGGGGTTCGAGCTGATCGGCGTCGGCCTCGGCGACGACCTCGACCTCGACGCCGCCGATCTCCTCTACATCGGGGGCGGCCAGGATCGGGACCAGCGCCTCGTCGCACTCGACCTGGCCGAGCGCAAGCGGGACGCGGTCCATCGGCGCGTCGCCGAGGGCGCCGTGGTCCTCGCCGTCTGCGGCGGCTACCAGCTGCTCGGCCGCTCCTACGAGATGGGCGCCGAAACGCTGCCCGGCCTCGGCCTCGTCGACCTCCACACCGTCCGCGCCGACGGGCCGCGGCTGATCGGCAACGTCGCGATCGAGGTCGACCTCGACGGGTCGGGTCCACGGGTGCTCGCCGGGTTCGAGAACCACGGCGGGCGGACCTGGCTCGGGGCCGGCGAGCGTCCCCTCGGCCGGGTGCTGCGCGGCCACGGCAACAACGACGCCGACGGGCTCGAGGGTGTGCGGCGCGACCGGATCATCGGCACCTACCTCCACGGCCCCCTGCTGCCGAAGAACGCGTGGTTCGCCGACTGGCTCATCGCCGAGGCGCTGGGTCTCCCACTGGACGCGCTCGACCCGCTGGACGACGCCTTCGAGGCGGCCGCCCACGCCGAGGCGCGACTGGCCGCGGGCGTTCCGGCGTGATGGCCGGCGCGCCTGATCGGGGTATGAGTGCCGTCACGGACTGAACCGATCATCCGTCCGAGCTCGTAGAGTGGGCATATGACCTCCGAGCGCGCACAGGCCTACGGTCGCGTGATGGCCACGCTTCAGGACATCGGCGACAGCAAGCTCCAGCCCGGCGAGGTGGAGCGGATCCGGGAGGCCGCGGACGCCCTCCTCTTCTCCGAGGGCGGCGACCAGGGGGCGACGACCGCGGTCGCCGACGTCACCGCCCTCACCCGGGCCCTCGTCGAGTCGGACCGCTGGACCGAGGCGGGGGCCCGGCGTCTGCTCGACGACCTGCTGCACTGCGGCGACCTCGCGGTCGTCGCCTAGCGCGCGCCTGCGGCCCGACCGCTCAGATCATGCGCCCGCGGGCGGCGGCGGAGGCGGCGGCTCGGCCGCCGGGGGCGGCGGAGGCGTCGTCGGCTCGACCGGCACGGGGGCCTCGCCGGCCTCCTCCGAGGACAGGCGCTGAGGCATCGTCTCCGGCGCGGCGGGCAGCTCCTCGCCGGGCAGCGGCGTCCCGACCTTGCGCCAGACCTTGTTCAGCTCGCTCTGGAGATAGGGGGCGAAGACGAAGCCGACCACGAGGTAGATGACCAGCGCGATCCAGCCGTTCAGCGGCTCCTCGTTCGCGACGCGCTGCGTCGCCTGGACGCGCTTGGTGCCGTTCCAGAGGCTGATGAGGGCCGGGACGATGATGAGCCCGCCCGGGAAGAGCGCCAGCGCGGAGTTCGTCGGGTTCTGACCGAGGTCGTAGCCCGTCGCCTTGCCGTAGTCGCGCATCTCGCGGTTGACGTAGAACCACCAGAAGATGCTGTAGACGCCGAGCGTGATGAGGGTCAGCCCGAACACGCCGAAAGGGTTGCGGAGCTTGGCCCGCTCGTCCTGGGTGTTGGGGAGGATGATCTCCTGCGCCACGTCCGACCTCCGGCTCTGAGTTGATTTGCGAGCGGCGACGTGCCGCGTTCGCGGGGCGAGACTACTCCTTCGTCGTCGCCGGGGAATGTCCCCCTGAGCGGTGCACGCCGTCGTCCAGGCGCGTCCCCAACGGCGCCGATCCGCTGGAGCCGAGACCGCCTGCGCCACGCTCGCTCCCGGCCAGCTCCGCCACCTCGACGGGCTCGGCGGACGGGACGGCGACGACGACCAGCTGGGCGATCCGCTCGCCCGCCGAGCAGCGGAACGTCGCCTCGCGATCGGTGTTCAGCAGCAGCACGCGGATCTCGCCGCGGTAGCCGGAGTCGATCAGGCCGGGCGCGTTGACGAGCGCCACCCCGTCCCGTGCGGCGAGCCCGGAGCGCGGCAGCACCAGGCCGGCGTGACCCGCCGGGAGCTCGACGGCGATGCCCGTCGGCACCGCGGCGCGCGCGCCCGGAGCGAGCCACACGTCCTCCACGCAGTGGAGGTCGAGGCCGGCGTCCCCGTCGTGCGCGCGGGCGGGGAGGATGGCGTCGTCGCGCAGCCGCCGGACCGGCAGCCTCATGCCGGCGCCGGCCGCCCGTTCACCGCGAAGCGGTCGTAGCGCGCGGCGATGGCGGGCGGGAGCCGGACGAGCACCCGCACCCCGTCGGCCGTGTCGCGGCGCTCCAGATCCCCGGCCAGCGCGTGGAGCTCGGCGAGCCGGGCGCCGTCCCGGTAGGGCACGAGCAGCTCCACGGGCCGGCGGGCGGACTCGAAGGCGGCGCCGATGCGCTCGCGCAGGGCCTCGATGCCCTCGCCTGTCACCGCCGAGACGGGCAGGCCGGCCGGGTGGCGATGCTCGAGATCCTCCCGCTCGTCGGGGTCGAGCACGTCGACCTTGTTCAGCACCAGCAGCCGCGGGGCCTCGGTGGCGCCGATGCCCTCGAGCACGTCGTCGACGGCCCGCAGCATCGTCGTCCGCTCCTCTTCGGGGGCAGAGGCGTCGACGACGTGCAGCAGCAGATCGGCGCGCCGGGTCTCCTCCAGGGTGGCGGCGAAGGCGTCGACGAGCTGGTGGGGGAGCTTGCGGATGAAGCCGACGGTGTCGGTCACGAGGTAGTCGCGGCCCTCGTGCCGCATCGTGCGCGTCGCCGGGTCGAGGGTGTGGAAGAGCCGGTCGCCCACGCCGACGTCGGCCCCGGTGAGCCCGCCGAGCAGCGTCGACTTGCCGGCATTGGTGTAGCCGGCGAGCGCGACGCTCGGCAGGTGGGCCCGCTCGCGCTCGGCGCGCATCACCGCGCGGCCCTGCCCGACGTGGACGAGGCGGCGCTTGAGGGCGGCGATCCGGTCGCGCGCGAGGCGGCGGTCGGTCTCGATCTGGGTCTCGCCGGGGCCCCGGGTGCCGATGCCGCCGCCGAGGCGCTCGAGGTGGGTCCACAGGCCGCGCATGCGGGCGAGGTTGTACTCGAGCTGGGCGAGCTCGACCTGCAGCTTGCCCTCCGCGCTGTTCGCGTGCCCGGCGAAGATGTCGAGGATCACGGTCGTGCGATCGACCACCGGAATGCCGAGCGCGGCCTCGAGGTTGCGCTCCTGGCGCGGGCTGAGCTCGTCGTCGCAGGCGACGAGGTTCGCGTCGCCCGCCTTGAGCGCCACCTTGAGCTCGTCGAGCTTGCCGGGCCCGAGGTAGGTGTTCGGATGGGGCAGGTCGCGGTGCTGGACCATCTCGCCCACGGCCGCGACCCCGGCGGTGTGGAGCAGCTCGCGCAGCTCGGAGAGGTCGTCGCCCTCGGGCAGCGCCGCGATGAGGTAGGCGCGCTGGCGGGCGCGGCCAGCGGGCCGGCCGTCGGCGCCCGCGGCGGCGCGCGTGGGCGTGGTTCGGCCGTGCCTGCTGCGCTTCATCGACCTTCGAGTCTAGTCGGGCCTTCCGGCGGCTCAGCCGCGCAGCGTGTGGAGGCGCTGGACGGCCTCGGCCAGCCGGTCGTCCGGCGTGGTCAGCGAGATGCGGAAGAACCCCTCGCCGTTGGGGCCGTAGGCGCCGCCCGGCGAGATCACGACGCCGGCGGCCTCGAGCACGTGCTCGCAGTACTCGGCGGCGGAGGCGTAGCCGTCGGGGATCGGCGCCCACACGTAGATCGTCCCCTTCGGCGGGGCCACGTCGACCCCGGCCGCCCGCAGCGCGTCGCAGACGAGGTCGCGGCGGCGGGCGTAGACGGCGTTCATCGCCGTGACCTCCGCGTCGACCTCGGGCCGCAGCGCCGCGATCCCGGCGATCTGGACCGCCTCGAAGAGCCCCGAGTCGATGTTCGACTTCAGCCGCCAGTAGTGGGCGATCGCCTCAGCGTTCCCGACGATCGCGGCGCAGCGCCAGCCGGTCATGTTGTAGCCCTTGGAGAGGGAGAAGACCTCGACGCCGACCTCCTTCGCCCCCGGGGTGGCGAGGAACGACGGTGCGACGTAGCCGTCGTAGGTCGTCTCGGAGTAGGCGTTGTCGTGGACGACGAGCGCATCGCGCCCGCCGGCCCAGCCCACGACCGCGTCGAACAGCCCGTCGGGGACCACGGCGCCGGTGGGGTTGTTCGGGTAGTTGAGGAACATCAGGCGGGCGCGCTCGGCGTCGCCGGCGGCGATCGCGGCGAGGTCGGGCGCGAAGCCGCGCTCGGGCAGGAGCGGCATCAGCACCGCCTCCCCGCCGGCCAGCAGCGGGCCGCCGGTGTACACCGGGTAGCCCGGGTCGGCGGCGAGGGCGACCGAGCCGGGGTCGAGGAAGGCGAGGTTGAGGTTGAAGATGCACTCCTTCGCGCCGATCGCCGGCATGACCTCGGTCTTCGGGTCGAGCGTCACCCCGAAGCGCCGCGCGTAGAACGCGGCGACGGCCTCGCGGAAGTCCCGGCGGCCGCGGTTGGACGGGTACTGGTGGGTCGCCGGGTCGGCGAGCGCGGCCTGCGCGGCCGCGACGACGGCCGGGTAGGTCGGGCGGTCGGGATCGCCGATGCCGAGCGAGATGACGTCGACGCCGGCCGCGCGCTTCGCTTCGACCTTGCGCGCGAGCTCCGCGAAGAGATAGGGCGGGATGCGCTCCAGGCGCTCACTCGGTCGCATGCAGCGCCTCCACGAAGTCCGCGGCCAGCTCGCCCCGGTACACGGGGACCGCCCAGCCGGTCAGGGTCACGGTCAGGTCCGCGGCGACGTCGACCTCGAGCTCGCCGCCGTCGAGCGCGACGGTGACCGGCGAGGCACCGCCGTCCAGCACGTGGGCGACGGCCGCACCGCTCGCCCCGGTGCCGGAGGACATCGTCTCCCCCACCCCGCGCTCGAAGATCCGGGCCCGGATGCGGTCGCCGGCGTCTGCCGAATCCGCCGGCAGCAGCGCGTACCACGACACGTTCGTCCGCCGGGGGAAGCGTTGGTCGCGCTCGATCTCCGGGCCGAGGGCGGGGAGGTCGAGCGCGTCGAGCGCCGCCGGGTCGCCGAGGCGGATCGCGCACTGCGGGTTGCCGATCTCGACGTGGCGGAAGCTCCAGATCCCGCCGCCGGCCTCGATCTCCCCGCGCCCGTCCGGAGGACCACCGGGATAGCCGGCCGAGGCGGTGGCGGCCCGCCCGAGCTCGACGCGGCAGGTCGTCGGGCTCGTGATGCGCGGGCGGACGGGCCCGGCGGCGGTCTCCAGCGTGAAGGCGTCGGCGTCGGTCCAGCCGGCGCGGCGCAGGTAGAGGATGGCCTCGCGCGCCCCGTTGCCGGAGAGCTCGGCCTCCGACCCGTCGGGGTTGAAGATGCGCAGCGCGGCGACCGCGTCCTCCCCGCTCGGCGGCGAGAGCAGGAGCACCCCGTCCGACCCGACGCCGGTGTGCGCGGCGCAGAGCCGCGCGACGCGCCCCGGGGTGAGCGCGAAGGGCAGATGGCTGGCCTCGACGATCACATAGTCGTTGCCGAGCGCCTGCCACTTCTCGAAGGGGACGCTCGGCGCTGGCACGGCGCGGCAGTCTAGATGGCGCCCTCGCTCGCCCACGCGGCGTCGATCCGCGCGGCGACCTCCTCCGGCGTCCGACCGGTCACGTCGAGCACCCGCACGCCGGCGAGCTTGCGCATCCACGTGAGCTGGCGCTTGGCGTAGCGCCGGGTCCGGGTCCGCATCGCGGGCACGTCCCCGGCGAGCAGCTCGCTGAAGCCGACCGCGGCGCGGGCGGTCGGCGAGGCACCCGCCGCGTCGGCCGCCCGGACCTCCGCCGTCGCCCCGGCAGCGACCATCTCCGCGATCCGCGCGTCGATGCGGGCGACGAGCGCGGCGCGGTCCATCACGAGCCCGGCGAGGAGGGTGGGTCGGCGGGTGTCCGCGCTCCACAGCCGCGAGGCGCCCCGCCGCGGGCGCAGCGCCGCGGCGTCGAGCAGCTCGTGCGCGCGGATGATCCGGCTGCGGTCGTTGGGGTCGATGCCCTCGGCCGCCCACGCCGCCCGTCGCGCGAGGTCGGCGTGGACCGCCGGCGCCCCACGGGCGGCGACCGCGTCGGTCCAGCGCTCGCGGACGCCGTCGGCCGGCGGCGGAAGGAGCTCGAGGTCGGTGAGCGCCGCGCGGAGGTAGAGCCCCGTCCCCCCGACGACGATCGGCCGGCGCCCGGCGGCGAGCAGGCCGTCGATCTCCGTGTGGGCGCGCGGCGCGTAGGCGCCGGCGCTGAAGGACTCGCTGACCGGGACCACCCCGACGAGGCGGTGCTCGAGCCGTTCTCGTTGCTGCGGTGTGGCCGCGCCGGTGAGGGTGCCGAGCCCGGCGTAGACCTGCAGGGCGTCCGCGCCGACGGCGACCGGATTCTCGCCGCGGGCGCGCAGGAGGTCGGCCAGCGCGAGCGCGACGTCGGTCTTGCCGACGCCGGTCGGGCCGAACAGGGCGATGACCTCGGGGCGCGGCACCGGCCCCGCAGTATCGTCGGGCGGGTGTCTCTGCGCATCGGCTGTGGCCTGTCCACCGACCCGGACCCGCGTGCCGGGGCCCGGGCGGCGGTCGCGGCGGCGCGGGCCGGGCTGTGTGGCGAGGTGGCCGACCTGGCGGTCGTCTTCGCCGCGGGCCGTCATCTCGCGGCACCGGAGGTGACGCTCGAGGCGATCCACGACGCGCTCGCGCCGCGCCGCCTGGTGGGCTGCGGCGCGGGTGGCGTCCTCGGCGCGGGCCACGAGGTCGAGGACGGGAGCGCGATCGCCGTGTGGGCCGCGGGCCTCGGCGACGGCGCCGCGACCCCGTTTCACGCGGAGGCCGACACCGGCGACGACGGCATCGCCGTGGCCGGCATGCCGGACGTCGCCGGCGCGGATGCCGTCGTGCTCCTCCCCCACCCCTTCTCCTTCCCGACCGACCCGCTCCTGCGCGCGCTCGGCGAGCGGGCGCCCGGGGTGCCGGTGCTCGGCGGGCTGGCCAGCGCCGGCACGAGCGACGGCGCCGGCGCGCTGTTCCTCGACGAGGCGGTACTCGCCGAGGGCGCGGTGGGGGTGCGCTTCGACGGCGTCGAGGTCCTGCCCTGCGTCTCGCAGGGCGCCGCGCCGCTCGGCCCGGAGATGACGGTCACCGCGGCTGAGGGGGACGTCGTCCACGAGCTCGCCGGGCGCCCGGCGCTGCTCCGCCTGCGCGAGGCGATCGAGGAGCTCACCGCCACCGAGCGCGAGCTCGTCTCCGGCGGGCTGCTCATCGGGCTGCTCGTCGAGGGCGCCGCCGGGCAGCCGGAGTACGGCGCGGGGGACTTCCTCGTGCGGGGGCTGGCGGGCGCCGACCCCGAGACGGGGTCGGTCCGGGTCGGCGCCCTCGTGCGACCCGGTCAGGTCGTCCGCCTCCACGCGCGCGACGCGCGATCGGCCGACCACGACCTGCGCGAGGCGCTCGGGCTCCGCCGCGAGGCGCTGGGCGGCCGGGACCCGGCCGGGGCGCTGCTCTTCTCGTGCAACGGGCGCGGGCGGGCGATGTTCGGGGCCGCGGACCACGATGCGGGCGTGATGTCCACGCGGCTCGGCGGCCCGCACGCCGGCTTCTTCGCCGCGGGCGAGATCGGGCCGGTCGGTGGTGAGAGCTTCCTCCACGGCTTCACCGCGACCGCCGCTATCTTCCCGGCATGAGCTCCCCGCTCCAGGGCCGGGCGCTGCTCACCGGGGCCACGGGCGGGATCGGCGAGGCGATCGGCCGCGCCCTGGCCGCGCGCGGGGCGTCGGTGCTTCTCACCGGCCGCCGGGCCGACCGGCTCGCGGCGCTCGCGGACGACATCGGCGGCGAGATCAACGTCGTCGATCTCGCCGATCGCGACGCGGTGCTCGCCCTCGCCGCCCGCGCCGACCGGATCGACCTGCTCGTCGCCAACGCCGCCCTGCCGGCCAGCGGACCCGCGACCTCCTTCACCGTAGAGGAGATCGACCGCGCGCTCGACGTCAACCTCCGGGCGCCGATCCAGCTCGCGCGAGCCCTGGTGCCGGGAATGGTCGAGCGCGGCCGCGGGCACGTCGTGCTCGTCTCCTCGTTGAACGGCAAGGCGGCAACCGCCGGGTCGGCGGTCTACTCGGCGACGAAGTTCGGCCTGCGCGGCTTCGCACACGGCCTGCGCGCCGACCTCGAGGGGACCGGCGTGGGGGTGTCCGTCGTCCTGCCGGGCCTCATCCGCGACGCCGGCATGTTCCACGACTCCGGCGTGAAGCCCCCGCGCGGCGTCGGCACGCGCACGCCCGAGGAGGTGGCCTCCGCGGTGGTGGCGGCGGTGGAGGGCGACCGCGCCGAGGTGATCGTGGCGCCCGTCGCGATGCGCGCCGGCGCCGCCGTTGCCGGCCTCGCGCCTGCAGTGGCGCAACGCCTGAGCGGCCGCCGGTCCGCGAGCGTGGCGCGCGACATCGCGGCGGGCCAGCGCGACAAGCGCTAGATGAGTGAGTCCACCACCCGCGCCGCCCGCCGCGTAGACGCCGCCGGCCCTCCGGCGGGATACTGGGCGGGCGATGTCGCGGGAGAACGAAGAGCTGGCGCGCCTGGAGTACGAGCGGTTCAACCGCGAGAGGGAGCCAGGGCCCACCTGGCTCCCGGATGGCGAGTTCATCAACCCTCGGGAGGATCCCGATCACGCGACCTATCGCGGAATCGACGCCATCAGAAAGCACTACCAAGGATGGTCTGACTCATATCCCGATCTGCGACTGGAGCCGCTGGAGATCAGGTCAAACGCCGACAAGGCCTTTGCCTGGGTTCGGTTCACCGGACACGGTGCGGAGAGCGGGGCAGCCGTGGAGATGGAGCGGGCGCACGTCGGCACCTACGAGGGCGGCAGGTTGAAGCGACTCCAGGAGTACTTCGACCGAGCCGAAGCTCTCGAAGCCATGGGGCTGCGGGACTTGTAGCCATGGCGAGTTTCGCGAGCCGTTTCGCCAGACCCTCCTAGGGCTCAGCGGCCCGGGATTGGGCCGGGCCCAACATCGGCGATGTCCGCCTCGGTCGCGCCGTTGCCGCGCGACGCCGCGCTCGGGGCCGACTCGCGCTCGTGGACCATCGGCTCCGTCTCGCGCGAGATCCCCTGGATCGCCCCCAGGATCTCGTCGGCGAGTCGCCGGCCGTCGCGCCCGTTCTGCGGCCTGGCCGAGATCCGAACGACAACCTCGTCGCCGTCGAACTCCTCGAGGTCGATGTGAGGCGGCTTGCGGGTGGGAACGGTCACGGCCTCCTCGAGCAGGGTCTGGACCTCGGTGGGAAGCACGTCGGCGCGGAGCCGGGCGCGGAGGTCGACCGCATCGGGCTCGCGCAGCGGCACCACCGCGGCGGACAGCACGACGCTGTTGGGCACCATGATCCGATCCGCCCCGCGGGCCAGCGTCGTGTAGAGCAGGCCGAGCGAGGCGACGACACCCTCCACCTGCCCGGCGAGCGGCCCGGCCTGCAGCCGGATGCGCTCCCCGACCCGGAACGGCCGCGCGCTGAGCAGGACGGTGCCGGCGATGACGTTGCCGAGCGTCTGCTGCGCGGCGAGGCCGAGCACGACGGCGGTGAACGCGCCGCCCACGGCGAGGGTCTGCGGCTGGATGCCGGCGATGCGCAGGGAGACGAGCAGCGCGATCCCGATCGTCGCCAGCCGGATCAGGAACCCGACGGTCCCCGCCGTGGCCGGGTCCATCCGGCGGAAGAGCAGCGGCGCCACCGCGCGGCCGATGTCCCGCGCCAGCGCCCAGCCGAGGGCGAGCAGCGCGACCGCCGTGCCGATCTGCACGGCGAACTCGAGGCCGCGCCCGAAGATCTTCGTGCGCTCGGCGTAGACGAAGAGGACGCCGGCGATGAGGGGCAGCAGGAGCAGCGCCTGCCGCAGTGCCCGGCGCGCCGTGGCCTTCGACTCGGCGCTCACCGGCTGGCTCAGCCCGGCCTGCTCCCACGCGTGGCTGCGCGTCTGGAACATGCGATCCATGCGGTCGCGGGCCGCGTCGGAGCTGTGGCGGAAGGGCGCGCGCATCTCCCCTACTACACCGCATCGCGGGGCGTGTTCCGGCCGCGGGCGCGTGCGATCGCGCACGGACGGCGACCCGGGGCGGCCGCTCGGCCGCTTCCACCCGTGCCCCGCGCGGCACCCTCGGCCCCGGGCGCCGCTTAGAACAGCCGGGCCTGCCCGCTATCACGGTCCCGCCCACGTTCGGCGCCGGCCTCGGGATCACGCCGAACGCCCCACCGGCTCCCGTCGTCCCTCGGCGCCCGCCCGCGGCGCAGCAGCGCGGCGAGGCGCCGCTGCTCGGCGGGCGGCGCATACCCGCCGCGCGCGTACAGCGCCTCGTAGCGCGGCACGAGGTCGGGTCGCGCGCTGCGCAGCCAGCTCATGAAGACCTCCCGCACCTCGCCGCGCAGATGGAGCGCGATCCCTCCGACCGACACGGCGCCAGCCTCCTCGGCGAGGGTGAGGATCCGCTCGACCTGTTCCGGCGCGTCGTTGATCCCCGGCATGAGCGGCGCCACCAGCACGCTCGTCGGGATGCCGGCGCGGTTGAGCTCCGCCACCGCCTCCAGGCGCTTGCGCGGATGAGGCGTGTGCGGCTCGGTCGCGCGCCAGGCGCGCTCGTCGAGGGTCGGCACCGAGAGCGCGGCCGTGACCTCGGTGTGCGCCGCGATCTCCCGCAGGAGCGGCAGGTCGCGGAGCAGGAGCGGCGACTTGGTGAGGATCGAGCACGGGTTCGCGGCATCCCGCAGCGCCTCCCAGATGCCGGGCATGAGGCGGTAGCGCGACTCCACCCACTGGTAGGGGTCGGTGTTCGTGCCCAGCGCGACATGCTCCCGCTGCCAGGACGGGCGCCCGAGCTCGGCGCGCAGGACCTCCGGCACGTTGACCTTCACGACGATCTCGCGCTCGAAGTCGCGCCCGGCGTCGAAGTCGAGATAGTGATGGGTCGGGCGAGCGAAGCAGTTGTGGCTCACCACGCCGTTGGCGATGAAGTCCCCCGTGCCGGTGGTGATGTCGAACATCGGGAGGCCGCGGCCGAGTGGCTCGATGGAGTCAACACGCAGATCCGCGGTGCCTTTCAGTGCCAATCCGCTCTGACTCCTCTCCCGCGAGATCGCCGGATCGACCAAGTGGAAGAAGCGCAGGCGCTCTGCCAGCCCACCCCGGACTCGGGCCGCACGCAGCCCGTTGGGCAGCGCCCGGTCCTCGAGGATCACATCGAAACCGAATCGGCCGAGCGACGACACGATCCACTCGATGGTCTCGTCGTTGGTGTTCGAGATCCGCAAGACGCTCCCCGAGCAGGAGCCTTCGGCGTCGAAGATCCCGGCCAGGAAGCCTCGGCGCCAGTCATCGCTCGGAATCTCGGGCCAGCGGACCAACTCGCGGATTCGTTCGACGCGCTCGCCCGCGGAGGTACGAATGGCCTGGGCGGCCCGAGGCTCCGTCGTCGCTGTTTGAAACTGGAACCGATCCGTTGCGACGTCCTCGTCCGCCAGGTACGCCTGGGCGCGATCCAGAGCTTCGTCGTCGACGAGCGCGAGCCGGAAGCGATGATGCACGTCGCGGTGCCGATGTGGGCGCTGGTAGGCATAGGACCCGATGGTGCCGTCGCCGCGGACCATCCCGCACAGATACCCGCGGCGATATTCCCGGCTCTGGCTCGGGCCGCTCTCGAGTCGTCCAACGCCCATCAACCGCGAGCCGACCGTCAGGTGTGGGCGCCGATGGCGCCCCTGCTCCGCTCCGGTCACGTGTTTCCATCCGCGCCGGGTGAGGAAGCGGTGATCGCCGCTCGCTACGAGCTCGGTCCCATCCGCGAGTCGCACGCGGAACGCCGGCTTCACGCTCTCCCAGTGGGCGAGCACCTCGGTCTCGACGTACCGCCGATACTCGCCCCGCCGTTCCGTTCCGTAGATCCGGTCCCCGACCTCGAGGTCGACGATGGCGCGCGTCCTGTCGTCCGCGAGCAGAACCGGCGTCTCAGCCGAGAGGCAGTAGGAGCACGCGTGGGTGCAACCTCGATACGGATTGACCGTCCAGCGGAACGGCATGCGCGAGGCGGCCGGCACCTTGTTGAGCGCCGAGCGCGCACGAACTTCGTAGAAGTGCGTGTCGAGCGCCTCGGGCGCATCGAAGGTCCGGATCGCCGCGGGCTCGCGGTAGCCGGGCAGCGCTCGCGCCGCCTCGGCCTCGACCCGCTGATCGTCCCAACGCACGAACGTATGTTCGCACGCGACCCGGACGGCGCGGCGCTCGCCCCCGCCCTCAGCCCACCGCGCGCGCCACCAGCGACTCCGACCCCAGGAGGGTCTGGCTCGTCGCGGAGGCCACATCCACCTCCACGTACTCGCCGGGCGACGCCACGCCCTCGAAGTTCACGACCTTGTTGTGGCGTGAGCGCCCGCGCAGGCGTGTCGGGTCGGTGCGCGAGGGGCCCTCGACGAGCACCTCGACGGTCCGCCCGACGAAGCGCTGTGCCCGCTCCCGCGCGCGTCGCTGGACGACCTCGACCAGGCGCCTCATCCGCTCGACCTTGACCTCGTGCGGCACGGCGTCGGCGATCGTCGCCGCCTCGGTGCCGCGGCGCGGCGAGTAGAGAAACGTGAACGCGCCGTCGTAGCCGACCGCATCGACGACCTCCAGCGTCTGGGCGAAGTCCGCCTCGCTCTCCCCCGGGAACCCGACGATGACGTCGGTGGTCAACGCGACGTCGGGCACGTGCTCGCGTATGAGCGCGACGCGGTCGAGGTAGCGCTCGCGTGAGTAGGTGCGCCGCATCGCCTTCAGGACCCGGGAGCTGCCGGCCTGCAGCGGGAGGTGGATGTGCTCGCACAGCGCGGGCAGCTCCGCGTGGGCGCGGACGACGTCCTCGCGCATGTCCTTCGGATGCGGGCTCGTGTAGCGGATGCGCTCGATCCCGTCGATGGCGTCGACGGCGGCGAGCAGCTCGGCGAAGCTCGCCCGCTCCCCGCCGCGCAGGTCGCGACCGTAGGCGTTGACGTTCTGGCCGAGCAGCGTGACCTCGCTCACCCCGTCGGCGGCCAGCGCCTCGATCTCGGCCACGAGCTCGGGCGCGGGTCGGCTGACCTCGCGTCCGCGGGTGGAGGGCACGATGCAGTACGCACAGCGGCAGTTGCATCCCACGCTGATCTGCACCCACGCCTGGACCGCGCGGGCGCGCTTGGCCGGGAGGTGCCCGGTGAAGCCCTCGAACTCGAAGTAGCCCTGGGCGCTCAGCGCGTCGCTGGTGAGGAACTCGGCCAGCCGATGGACCTGACCGGGGCCGAACGCCACGTCGACGAATGGGAAGCGCCGGAAGACCTCCTCCTTGACCGACTGCGCCCAGCAACCGCCGACGCCGACCACGACCTCGGGACGCTCGCGCTTCGCCCGTTTCGCCTCGCCGAGGTGCGCGACGAACTTCGAGTCCGCGGTCTCTCGGATCGAGCAGGTGTTGAAAAGGATGAGGTCGGCGTCGCCTCGCTCGGGCGCCTCGTCGTAGCCGAGTGACTCGAGCATCCCCTTCATCCGCTCGGAGTCGTGCTCGTTCATCTGGCACCCGAAGGTGGTCAGGTGGTAGCGCGCCATCGCGCCGTAGCGTAGCCGCGCTACTTCGCGTACTCCACGGCCCGCGACTCGCGGATGACCGTCACCTTGATCTGCCCCGGGTACTCGAGGCGCTGCTCGATCTCTCGCGCGATCTCGTGCGAGAGCAGGATCGCGGCGGCGTCGTCGATGCTGCCCGGCGCGACCATCACGCGGATCTCGCGGCCCGCCTGCATCGCGTAGACGCGGTCGACCCCGTCGTGGCGGGTGGCGATCTCCTCGAGGTCGCGCAGGCGCTTGACGTAGTGCTCGAGCGACTCGCCGCGCGCCCCCGGCCGTGCGCCGGACAGGGCGTCGGCGGCCTGGACGACGACCGCCTCCACCGTCTGCGGCTCGACCTCGTTGTGGTGGGCTTCCATCGCGTGGGCCACCGCCTCGGGCTCGCCGTACTTGCGCGCCAGGTCGCCGCCGACGAGCGCGTGCGGGCCCTCGACCTCGTGGGACACCGCCTTGCCGATGTCGTGCAGCAGCGCCGCGCGGCGCGCGGTGTCGGCGCCGGCGCCGAGCTCGGCCGCCATCATCGCCGCCAGGCTGGCGCACTCGACCGAGTGGGCGAGCACGTTCTGGCCGTAGCTCGTGCGGAAGCGCAGCCGGCCGAGGACCTTGACCAGCTCGGGATGGAGCCCCTGGACACCGGTCTCGAGCACCGCCTCCTCCCCGGCCCGGCGGATGTGGTCGTCGAGCTGGGAGCGCGCCTGGTAGAAGGTCTCCTCGATCCGCGCCGGATGGATCCGGCCGTCGGCGAGCAGCGCCTCCAGGGTGAGCCGCGCCACCTCGCGGCGCACGCCGTCGAAGGCGGAGAGCACGACGGCGTTGGGCGTGTCGTCGATGATGAAGTCGACTCCGGTGAGGTTCTCCAGCGCGCGGATGTTGCGCCCCTCGCGGCCGATGATCCGCCCCTTCATGTCGTCGCTGGGCAGCTGGACCACCGACACGGTGGTCTGGGTCGCGTGGCCCCCCGCCAGCCGCTGGGTGCAGACGGCGAGGATGTTCCGCGCCTTGCGCTCGGCGTCACGACGGGTCTCCTCGTCGATCTGGCGCACGAGCTTCGCGCCGTCGTGGCGGGCCTGGTCCTCGATCTGGCGCAGCAGCAGCTGCTTGGCCTGGCCGGCGCTCAGCCCGGCGATCCGCTCGAGCTCGCCCTCGTAGGCGCGGGACCGGGCCGCCAACGCCGCGGTGCCCGTGGAGAGCTCCGTCTCGCGGGCCTCGAGCGCGGCCTCGCGCCGCTCGAGGTCGCGGCGCATGGCGTCGGCGTCCTCCTCCTGGCGCGCGAGCCGCTCCTCGTCGCGCGCCAGCGCCCCGCTTCGCCCGGTCGCCTCCCCGGCGCCCGCGCCGGGCCCGGGCGACGTCGCGTTCCGCGACCGGCGCCCCGAGAGCACGGCGGCCGTGACGATCGCCACCGCCACCAGCGCCGCCGCGATCACGATCTCCATGGGTTCCTCTCCTCACGGGCCATGCGGGCCCGCGGCCTGGGTCGACTGCGTTGTCCGTGAGCGATCGAGCGGGCCGT
Source organism: Solirubrobacterales bacterium (assembly GCA_038251325.1). GTDB lineage: Bacteria > Actinomycetota > Thermoleophilia > Solirubrobacterales > Solirubrobacteraceae > JBBSBL01. The sequence continues at coordinate 18,363 of JBBSBL010000028.1, forward strand.
GCGTCGGCACGGCCGGGTCGATGGGACGGCAGGCGGCGGAGAGGTCGCGGCTCAGGGTCGAGCGCGACCGGGGAGCGCTAGGGCGCGGGCGGGTCCTCGGGCCCGGTGGGAAGGGGTCTGGTGGCCGTCAAGCTGTCGTCGAGTCGATCCGAAAAGCGTAGGTTTGCTGGAGTTTCGTGCCCTCGCGGGCCCGTCGTTCGCTGTGGGGCATCGTAGTACCGCGCCCCGGCCGGCGCAATCGAGCGGACGTTCGCCCGCCCGGCGTCAGGCGTCGAGCCCGCCGCGCCGGTGGGCGCGGATCGCGTCGGCCGCGAGCTCCGGGTCGTAGCCCTTGCGGACGAGCACCCCGAGCGCGCGGCGGCGGGCGGCCGGCTCCTCCGGCGGCGACGGGAAGCGGCGCTCGAGCACACCCAGCGCCGTTGCGAGCTCCCCGGGCCGTCCGTCCTCCGCTGCGGCGGCGGCGTCGGCCAGATCGCGGTCGATGCCGAGATCACGCAGCCGGCGGGCGATGCGCTCCCCGCCCCAGCCGTCGAGGGCGCGACGGTCCTCGGCGAAGCGCCGGGCGAAGGCGGCGTCGTCGAGGTAGCCCATCTCCGCCAGGCGGTCCAGCGCCGCGCCAAGCACGGGCTCCTCGATGCCGCGGCGCTCGAGGTGGGCCCGGACCTCGGCGACCGTGCGGTCCCGCCGGCCGAGGTGGCGCAGCGCGAGGCCGACCGCATGGTCCAGGCGGGCCTCCGGATCGGCGCCGGGCGTCGCGCTCATCTCGAGACCCGCTCGCCCCGGGCCCGGCGCTCAGGCGGCCTGCTCCTCCGGAACGGCCGCCACCGGCGCGGCATCGGCGTCGGCATCGGCGTCCTCGTCGCGCTCGATCGGCTTCACGAGGCTGTCGTCGAGGCCGAGCGCCGCGTAGACGCGGTCCTTGATCTCGCCGGCCACGTCGGGGTGCTCGTCGAGGAACGCCTTCGCGTTGTGGCGGCCCTGGCCGAGGCGCTCGTCCCCGAAGGAGAAGAACGACCCCGACTTGGTGACGACGTCGTGCTCGATCCCGAGGTCGAGCAGGCAGCCGGAGGTCGAGATCCCCTGGCCGAACTCGATGTCGAACTCGGCCTGGCGGAACGGCGCCGCGACCTTGTTCTTCACGACCTTGACGCGCACCCGGTTGCCGACCGCCTCGGTGCCCTCCTTGAGGGTCTCGATGCGGCGGATGTCCAGGCGCTGGGACGAGTAGAACTTCAGCGCGCGGCCGCCGGGCTGGGTCTCGGGCGAGCCGAACATCACGCCGACCTTCTCGCGGATCTGGTTGACGAACACGCAAAGGGTCTGCGTGCGGTTGAGGTTCGCCGTGAGCTTGCGCATGGCCTGGGACATCATGCGCGCCTGCGCGCCGACGGTCTGGTCGCCCATCTGCCCCTCGAGCTCGGCGCGCGGCGTGAGCGCGGCGACCGAGTCGACCGCCACCACGTCGACCGCGCCCGAGCGGACGAGCATGTCGGCGATCTCCAGGGCCTGCTCGCCGTAGTCGGGCTGGGAGACGAGCAGCTCGTCGATGTCGACGCCGATGCACTGGGCGTAGAGCGGGTCCATCGCGTGCTCGGCGTCGATGAACGCGCAGACGCCGCCGAGCTTCTGGGCCTCGGCGAGGATGTGGTAGACGAGCGTCGTCTTGCCGGAGGACTCCGGGCCGAAGATCTCGATCACGCGCCCGCGCGGAACCCCGCCGATGCCGAGCGCGAGGTCGAGGGACAGCGCGCCCGTGGGGATGGCGTCGACCTTGACCTGCGCGCCCTCGTCGCCCATCCGCATGACGGTGCCCTTGCCGAACTGGCGCTCGATCTGGGTCAGCGCCCCCTGCAGGGCGGCGTCGCGGGCCTTGGCGGCCTTCTCGTCCTCGATCATCGGTGCTCCTTCGCTCTTTCGGACGGACCAAGGTAGGCCGCCCCGCGGACGGAACGGCACGCTAGATCGGGGCGTGTGGCGGGACAACGGGCGCCGGTGACGATTCCCGCGCGCCGGCGCGCCGTCAGGCCCCGTCCGACTCCCCCAGCGCGAGCCGCCGCACCGCGTGGAGCGCCACGGTCACCGAGCGATCGCGCACGTCGGTCCGCCCGCCGGGGAGGTACATGCGGCGGGTGAGCCGGGCCCCGTCGCCGGCGGCCGCGGAGATCCACACGAGGCCGACCGGCTTCTCCTCGGTGCCGCCGTCCGGGCCGGCCACGCCCGTCACCCCCACCCCCACGTCCGCGCCGAAGCGCTCCCGGGCGCCGTCGGCCAGCGCCCGCGCCACCCCCTCCGACACGGCCCCGTCGCGCTCGATCAGCCCTGGATCCACGCCGGCCAGAGCCGACTTCGCCGCGTCGGCGTAGGCCACGACGCCGCCGCGCACGTACGCCGAGGCGCCCGGCGGGTCGGTCAGCCGCCCCGCCAGCAGGCCGCCGGTGCACGACTCCGCGGTGGCGATCGTCCAGCGGCGCTCGCGCAAGAGACGCGCGACCTGCTCGTCGATCGTCGAGCCGTCCTCGGAGAAGAACGTGTCCGCGTGCCGCGCCTTGACCGCCGCCGCGAAGGCCGTGTAGGCGTCCTCCCCGCCCGGCTCGAAGCGCGTGGCGATCTCGATCTCCCCCCGCCGCAGGCACGTGGTGATCTCCAGCGGCGCGAGGTCCATGCCGCCGTCCTCGAGCTCGCGCAGGGTCAGCGCGATCTCCGACTCCGGGATCCCGAACAGGCGCAGGATCGCCTGCTCGTAGACGGTGGCCTCCCCCGTGGCGGCGCGGAACGCCTCGGTCTCCACCGCGGCCGCCCACATCGGCTGGAGCTCGCGCGGCGGCCCGGGGAGCACGACGACCGTCGGCCCCTCGCGCCCCTCGGCGGGCGGCACCACGACGCCCGGCGCGGTGCCCACGGGCTCGAGCACCGTGGCGCCCGCGGGGACGATCGCCTGCTTGCGGTTGCCGGCCGCGATCGCGGCGCGGTCGAGGTTCGGGTAGCGCGCCGCCAGCGGCTTGAGGATCTCCGCGATCCGCCCCTCGAGTGCCGGGTCGAGGGTCATCTCGCGACCCTGGAAGCGCGCGACGACCTCGGTGGTGAGGTCGTCGGCGGTCGGCCCGAGGCCGCCGCTCGTCACCACGAGGCCGAGCCCCGCGTCGCGCATGAACCCGAGCGCCGCGAGCATGTCCTCGGTGCGGTCGCCGACCACGTCGATGTGCGCGAGGTCGATGCCGCGCTCGCGCAGGCGCTCCGAGAGCCACGGGCCGTTGCGGTCGGAGATGATCCCGCTCAGGACCTCGGTGCCGGTGACGATGATCCCGGCGCGGACGCTCACGCGCAGCCCGCCGACTGTCCGGCGGGCAGGCGCTTCGCGCCGGAGGGCGAGATCGCGAAGTTGATCGCCGACGAGGACGCGGGCACCCCGGCCGGCCGCCCGTTGACGATGAGCCGCACCTGGGCGTTGCCGAGCGTGAGGCGGAAGGACCGGGCGCGGTACGTGCCGGTCGGGTTGCCGGCGGTGAGCGTCGCGCCGTTCAGGCGCTTGCGGCCGCGGTCGTCGACGAGGCAGGCATAGACCGTGCCGCTCGGCTCGATGCGGACGCTCGCGTTCCTCGCCGCTGGCCGCGGGTTGGCCTTCGACGCCTTGCGCTTGGTGGTCGTCGTGGTGGTCGGCGTCGCCGGCGTGGTGGCGCTCTTGTCGCTCCCGGTGCTGCCCAGGATGTAGAGCGCGGCGATCAGCCCGAGGATCACCAGCACGAGGACGACGCGCGGCGAGACGACCGAGCCCAGCGAGCGCTCCCGCTGCGGGCGGCGGCCGGCGGGCGCCCCGATCGGCGGCAGGTCGAGCTCCTCACCGCGGTCCTGGCGGCCGCGGTACTCCTCGACGAGCAGCCGCGCGTCGAGTCCGAGGTACTCGGCGTAGGTGCGCAGGAAGGCGGTGACGAAGGTCGGGCCCGGGAGCAGGTCCCACTCCTCGTTCTCCAGCGCACGCAGGTACTTCGCGCGGATCTTCGTCGCGGCCTCGACCTCGGTGATGTCGATGCGCGCGCGCATTCGCGCTTCGCGTAGGGTCGGGCCGATCTCCGCCATCGCCGCGGGAAGGCTACCGGCGGCCCTCGGCCGCGGTTCCTCAGTCCTCGGCGTCGGCCGCGACGGGGTCGGGCGCCCGCTCGGCGGGGGCGCCCGTGCTCTCGCGCAGCGCGCCGAGCACACGCGGGAGGTCGGCCTCGGCGACGAGCACCGAGCGGGGCTTGGAGCCCTCGTAGCCGGAGATGATGCCGCGGCGCTCGAGCATGTCGATCAGCCGTCCCGCCCGGGTGTAGCCGAGGCGCAGCCGGCGCTGAAGCATGCTGGTGGAGGCGGTGCCCATCGAGGCGACGAGCACGATCGCGTCCTCCAGGAGCGGATCCTCGTTGGGGTCGAAGCCGTCGTCCTCGCCGCCATCGGCGGCCTCGTCGGAGACTTCCTCGAGCAGCTCCTCGCGGAACTCGGGCTCGCCCTGCTTGCGCCACGCGGAGGTGATCGCGGCGATCTGCTCCTCGTCGACGTAGGCGCCCTGGATGCGCTGGAGCTTGGATGACCCGATCGGCGAGAAGAGCAGGTCGCCCTGGCCGAGCAGCGCCTCCGCCCCGTTCTGGTCGAGGATCACGCGCGAGTCGGTCTGCGAGGAGACGGCGAAGGCGATCCGCGAGGGGACGTTGGCCTTGATCATCCCCGTGATCACGTCGACCCGCGGGCTCTGGGTGGCGAGCACGAGGTGGATGCCCACCGCGCGGGCCTTCTGGGCGAGGCGGATGATCGAGTCCTCGACGTCGGCCGGCGCGACCATCATGAGGTCGGCGAGCTCGTCGATCACGCAGAGGATGTAGGGCAGCGGCGGCTCCTCGCGCGCCTCGCGGGAGCGGTTGAGCTCAATGAGCGATCGGGTGCGGGCGAGCGACATGAGCCCGTAGCGGTCCTCCATCTCCTTCACGAGGTTCTGGAGCGCGTTGGCCGCCCGGCGCGGGCTCGTGATCACCGGGGTGAGCAGGTGCGGGATCTGCTCGTAGTGGTTGAGCTCGACCTGCTTGGGGTCGACGAGCACGAGTCGCACCTCGCGCGGGGTGGCCCGCAGCAGGACCGAGGCGAGCATCGCGTTGATCGCGCCGGACTTCCCCGCCCCGGTGGTGCCGGCCACGAGGAGGTGGGGCATCTTCGCCAGGTCGGCGCCGATCGCCCGGCCGGCGACGTCCTTGCCGAGCCACACGGTGAGTGGGGACCAGTCGGGCGGCGGATCCTGGAAGACGTCGCCGAGATGGACGATCCGGCGCAGCGCGTTGGGCACCTCGACCCCGACCGCCTGCTTGCCGGGGATCGGCGCGAGGATCCGGATGTCGGTGGCGGCCAGGGCGTAGGCAAGGTCGTCCTTGAGCTGGGCGACCTTGCCGACCTTGATGCCGGGCGCGAGGCGCAGCTCGTAGCGGGTGATGTGCGGCCCGGCGACGGTGCCGACGACCTTCGCCTCGACCCCGAAGTGCCCGAGCGCCTCGACGAGCGAGGTCGCCGTCTGCTCCTGGCCGCGGGTGTCGGGCTTCGCCTGGTCGGCGGTCGAGCGGCGCAGGGCGCGAGCCGAGGGCAGCCGCCACGGGTAGTCGGGGTCGGCGGCCGCGGCGCGGCGCTCGCGCGTGGTCGGGCCGCCGGGGGTGTCGGGCTCGTCCTCCGCCTCGTCGGTGGGTGCGTCGGGGTCGTCGGCCTCGTCGGTGGGATCGTCCCCATCGGGCGCTCGCCTGGCGGCGATCTCCGTGTCAGGCTCGGCGTCGGCATCCTCGGGCTCGGCGTCCGCGGTCTCCTCGCCGAACAGGTCGGGGTAGCGCGAGGCGCCGTCGAGCGAGGGGGCCTCGACATGGGTGGCGCGGACCACGAGCTCCTGCGTGTCGGGCTCCGGGGGCAGCAGCGGCTCGGCCGGCAGGACGCGCTCGGGGGGCGGGTCGGGCGCGCCGCGGACCGCCGTGCGCGCGAGATCCTCGGTGCCGTCGCGCAGACGGCGGCCCGCGCCCGCGGCGCCGTGGCGCGTCGCGCGCAGGATCCCCGCGACGGTGGCGCCGGACAGCAGGATGAGCCCGGCGAGCAGCAGGAAGACGGCGAGGATGTGGACGCCGAGGGCCGAGACGAGGTGCGAGGCGGCCCAGTACAGGCTCGCGCCGAGCGCGCCCGATCGCGCCTCGAAGGCCGCACGGCTCCAGATCTCGTGATCGGGCGGCGCGCCCGGGCCGAGCCCCAGCGTCCCGCCGGCCAGCGCGAGGAGCACGGCGGCGGCGAGGCAGAGGGCGCCGGTGCGCAGCGGTCGCGGGGCCGGAATGGCCTCGCGGGCGACGAGCGCGATGCCGCCGCCGACGAGCAGCACGGGCACCGCGTAGGCGAGCCGGCCGAGCAGCCAGCGCAGCCCGTCGCCCAGGCCGGCGCCGACGCTCCCTCCCGCGCCGTCGAGGTAGAGCACCACGGCGAGGAAGACCCCGAGCGCGACGAGGCCGAGGCCGATCAGGTCGACGTGGTGCGGCTCCAGCCGGATCTCGGGCAGCCGCCGGCGCGGCGGCGGCACGGGCCGCCGCGCGGCTGGCGCGCGCTTGCGGGGCGCGCGCGGCTTCGCGGTCCTGCTTCGGGTCTTCGGCATCTCGCACGCGGCTCTTCGACGCAGGGGCGAGGACCCCTGCCGCTCGCTGGCCGGTAAGCCCGGCATAAAGCCTGCCGACCGCGACGGCCCGGCCCCCTACCATCGGGGAGATGAGCGAGTATGCCCGCCCGGTCCGGGTCCTCGTCGTCGAGGACGACGACGAGATCGCCCAGGTGATCCAGCGGTTCCTGCGGATCGACGGCTACGAGGTCCGCATCGCGGGCGACGGGCCGACCGCGCTGGAGGCGGCGCCGACGTTCTCCCCCGACCTCGTCCTGCTCGACCTCGGGCTCCCGGGCGGCCTGGACGGGATCGACGTGGCGCGGGAGCTGCGGGACGGCGACGACGTGCCGATCATCGTGCTCACCGCCCGGGACGCGGTCGACGCCCGGGTCGAGGGCCTCGACGTCGGCGCCGACGACTACGTCGTCAAGCCCTTCGACCGCCAGGAATTGATGGCGCGGATCCGGGCCGCGCTGCGCCGTCGCCCGCCGCGCGGGTCGGCCTCGCTCGTCGTCGGCGACCTCTCGCTGAACCCGGACACCCACGAGGTCGCGCGTGGCGAGCGCTCGATCGACCTCACCCAGCGCGAGTTCGAGCTGCTCGAGTACCTCATGCGCAACGAGCGCATCGTCGTCTCCCGCCAGCGCCTGCTCGACGAGGTGTGGGGCTATGACCCGTTCTCCATGACGAACACGATCGAGGTGTTCGTCTCCAACCTGCGAAGGAAGCTCGAAGCGGATGGCGAGCCACGGCTCCTCCATACGATCCGCGGCGCGGGCTACGTCCTCCGCGTATAGGTCCGTCCCGGTCCGCTGGCGGCTCGCCGGCGGCTCCGCGGTCCTGACGCTGATCATCCTCTGCGCGTTCGCGGTGGTCGTTGGCGTGCTCACCTCGCGCCAGATCCGCTCCGACTTCGATCGCGACACCGCGAACGCGGCCGACACCCTGGCGGGCGGCGCGCTCGTGCGGGCCGACCCGGAGCGCGGCACCTACCGCTACGTCGGGCGCCCCGACCTCCGCGACTTCGCCGCGGCCCAGAACGCCGACGTCCGCATCCTCGACTTGTCCGGCAACCTGATCACCGAGACGAGCGACCGGCTCGACTTCCCCTCCAACCTCGCCGGCTCCACGGACGCCTCGGGCTACCGCGTGGAGAGCCGCGAGATCCGGGTCCTCCCGGGCTTGGGCAGGGCGATCCTGCAGTACGCCCGCCCGCTGTCCGACCTCCAGCACACGCTCGCGCGCGTGCGGCTGCTGCTCGGCGCGGGCGTGCTGGGCGGCGCGCTGCTCGCGCTCCTGGCCGGCCTCACGCTCGCCCGCCGGGCCATGGCGCCGATCGCGGAGCTGACCGCCACGGCGCGCGAGATCCAGCGCACCCGGGACCCGAGCCTCCGGGTCCCCCAGCCCGAGGCCGACGACGAGGTCGCCGAGCTCGCGCGCACGCTCGACGGGATGCTCCAGGCGCTCGACCAGGCGCAGATGGAGACCGAGCACGCCCTCGGCCGCCAGCGGGAGTTCGTGGCCGACGCCTCCCACGAGCTGCGCACCCCGCTCACCAGCCTGCTGGCGAACCTCGAGCTGCTCCACGACGAGCTCGAGGGCGAGCCGCGCGACACCGTCGGGGCCGCGCTGCGCTCCTCCCACCGCATGAAGCGGCTCGTGGCCGACCTCCTCATGCTCGCCCGCGCGGACACCGGCCGCCACACCGCCCAGGGCCCGGTCGACCTCGGCTCGGCGCTCGTCGAGGCGGCCGGCGAGGTGGAACCGCTGGCTCAGGCCGACGGCCATCGCCTCGACGTGGCCGCCGAGCCGGCGACCGTCCAGGGCTCGCGCGACGAGCTCGTCCGCGCCGCGGTAAACCTGCTCGAGAACGCGGTGAGCCACACGCCGGGCGGAACCCGCATCCGCGCCAGCGCCGGCCGCGAGAACGGCGAGGCGGTGCTGCGGGTGGAGGACGACGGCCCAGGCATCCCGGACGGTCTGGACGAGCGGATCTTCGAGCGCTTCGTCCGCGGCGCCGGCGACGGCGGCGGAGGGACCGGCCTCGGGCTTGCGATCGTCCAGGCGGTCGCCGAGGCCCACGGCGGAACCGTCGCGCTGGAGCGCCCGGCCGACGGCGGCGCGCGATTCGTCGTGCGCATCCCGGCGGTGCAGGCCCCGACGCCCGCCGCCGAGCCCGCCGCGACCGGCTGAATCGCCATCGCGTCCCGCCGGCCAAGCGGCCGCCACGGACTGAATCGCCATCGCATCCCGGCTGGTGCTCGCAGGACGGGCACAGGCCGGGACACGACGCCCTGGATCGCGGCACCGTCCTGGATTGGTGTCGCAGGACGACATCAGGGCAGGACGGCGCGGAGAAACACACGGAACCCGGAGGCCCGCATCCCTTCCCTGCCGCCGCTCCCCACGCCCGCCGCCAGCCAGCCCGCCCGCGCCACCACCTCACGCCAGCGCCGCCACCACCTCACGCCAGCGCCGCCACCACCTCCCGCCACCACGCCCGCTCCTCGCCGTCCCGCGCCGCCGCCGCGCGACGCCGCGCGTGGTCCTGCAGCGCACCCCGCCCCCCGATCGCCAGCCGCCGCCCCGTCACCGCGTGGCGCCCGTCGGCGAGGCTCACGAGGACGCCCGGTTCGTCCCAGCGGCGGCGCAGCCGGGCCACCACCGGGACGCCGGCCACCGTGTCGGGATGCGCGGGGTCGCCGTCGTCGGGCCGCCACGGTCGCACGCTGAAGATCGACGGCGCGGAGCGTGCCGGGCCCCGGCGCGCGGGGCTCGCCTCGAGCGGGCCCTCGCGCCAGCGCCGACGCAGGTCGGCGAGGCCGGCGACGGCGTCGCGACGGGCCACGAGGCGCACGACGTCCCCGGCCGCCACGCGGGTGAGCCCGCGTGCCGGGATCGCCTCGCCCTTGCGCACGACGACGGTCACGTTCGCGTCCGGGGGCAGCCCGAGGTCGCGGATGCGACGGCCGGCCGCCGCGTCGCCGGCCGCGACCGGGACCTCCACCACCTCGGCGCCGAGCGCCTCGATCGGCTTGGCCGCCTCGATCGAGACCGCGGGCGCGACGAGGCCGAGCCTGCGGGCCAGCGCCTCGAAGGTCGTGCCCTGGAGCAGCGTCGAGACGATCACCGCGAAGAAGACGATGTCGAAGAGCTCCCCGCTCCCGGGCACGCCGTCGAGCACGGGGAAGGTCGCGAGCACGATCGGAACCGCCCCGAGCAACCCCGCCCAGCCGAGCACCACGCGCTCGCGGGCGCTGAAGGGCTCGAAGGCCGTGGCGAGGGCGACGGCCACCGGCCGCGCCACCAGCACCGTGACCAGCGCGAGCGCGATCCCCTCGGGGGCCACGTCCCACAGGCGGCTCGGAAAGACGAGCAGGCCCAGCGTGAAGAACATCGTGAGCTGGGCGATCCAGGCGAGGCCGTCGTGGAAGGCCGAGACCGCCTGCTTGGCGGGGAACTCGGAGCCGCCGAGCCACAGCCCGGCCAGGTACACGGCGAGGAACCCCGACCCCCCGAGGACGTCGGCCATGCCGAAGGCCAGCGCGGCCGCCGCCATCGAGGCGACGGGATAGAGGCCGGGGCCCGCCAGGGGCATTCGCCGGAACGCCCGGACCGCGAGCATCCCGCCCGCCGCGCCCACCGCGGCGCCGATCGCGAGCTGGCGGGCGAGCAGCCAGAGCATGTCCTCCACGCCGTAGCCCGGCTCGGTGATCGCCGCGATCAGCCCGATCACCAGGAGGACCGCGAGCGGGTCGTTGAAGCCCGACTCGGCCTCGAGCGTCCGCGCCAGCCGGTTCGGCAGCGTCGAGTGGCGCAGCAGCGCGAAGATCGCCGCGCCGTCGGTCGAGGCGAAAATCGAGCCGATGAGCAGGCCCTGGAGCAGCGGCAGGTCGAAGAGCCACTGGGCCGCCAGGCCCCCGATCAGCGCGGTCAGCGCCGTCCCGATCAGGGCGAGCAGGAGCGCGGGTCGCATGACCGGGCGCACCTCGTCGAGCCCGGCGGCGAGGCCGCCCTCGAAGAGGATCAGGCCGAGGGCGACGATCCCGACCGTGCGCGCCAGGCGGTAATCGTCGAAGGCGATCGAGTCCAGCCCGTCGGAGCCGAGCGCCATGCCGAGGCCGAGGATGAGGAGCAGCCCCGGGATCCGCAGCCGCCCGGCGGCGAGCGACGCGGCGAGGCCCACCGCCAGCAGGGCCCCGACGGCGAGGATCAGGTGGCCGTCGGCCAGGCCGCTACACCTCGACGACGACCGGCAGGACCATCGGGCGTCGCTTCAGCCGGTCGTAGACGAAGGCGGCGAGGTCGTCGTGCAGCTCCTGCTGGAGGACGTCGATCTCGCGGATGCCGTCGCGCGCGCAACGGGCCAGCGACTTCTCGGCCGAGGCGCGCAGCTCGTCCACGAGGCCGTCGGCCTGGTCGAGGAACGGCACGCCGCGGAAGATGATCTCCGGCTCGGCCACCGAGCGGCCGTCCTGCTCTCCCACCGTCGCCACGACGATGAAGATGCCGTCGGCGGAGAGCATGCGCCGGTCTCGCAGCGCGACGTCCGCCGGGTCGCCGATGTCCACCCCGTCGACGAAGATCATCCCCGAGCGCTCATGGTCGCCGAAGCGCGCGCCGCGCTCGTCGAGCTCGAGCGGGAGCCCGTTCTCGCCGCGGAAGATGTCGCCGGGGTCCACTCCCACCTCCTCGGCCAGGCGCGCGTGCAGCCGGATCCGCTTGTAGTCGCCGTGCACGGGCAGCACGTAGCGGGGGCGCGTGAGGTTGAGCATGAGCTTCAGCTCCTCGGCGTACCCGTGGCCCGAGGCGTGCACCGGCGCGTCGCGCGCGGTGATGACGTCGCACCCGATGTGGAAGAGGCGGTCGACGGTCTCGTTGACCGCGCGCTCGTTGCCCGGCACCGGGGTCGCGGAGAAGACGACCGTGTCGCCGTCGTGCAGGCGCACGCGCGGGTGGTCGTTGTGGGCCATCCGCCGCAGGGCGGAGAGCGGCTCGCCCTGGGATCCGGTGGAGACCACCACGATGCGCTCGTCGGCGAAGTCGTCGATCTCCCGCGGCTGGACGAGCATCCCCTCGGGGACCTCGATGTGCCCGAGCTGGCGGCCGATGTTCACGTTCTTGCGCATCGAGCGCCCGACGAGCGCGACCTTGCGATCCAGCGCGGCCGCCGCGTCGACGACCTGCTGCACGCGGTGGATGTTCGAGGCGAAGCTCGTCACCACGATGCGCCCGTCGCAGCGCGCGAAGACCTCCTCGAGGTGCGGGCCGACGCCCGACTCACTGGGCGAGAAGCCCTGGCGGTCGGCGTTGGTCGAGTCGCCGCAGAGCAGCAGAACGCCGTCGCGCCCCAGCTCGGCGAGCCGCGAGACGTCCGCCGGCTGCCCGTCCACCGGCGTCTGGTCGAACTTGTAGTCCCCGGTGATGAGCACGGTCCCGAGCTCGGTGGTCACCGCCACCGCGCACGAGTCCGGGATCGAGTGCGTCATGTGGACGAGCTCGACCTCGAAGGGTCCGAGATTCACGCTCTCCCCCGTGTCGAGATCCTCGAGCGGGACGTCGCGCAGGCGGTGCTCGTCGAGCTTGGAGCGCGCCATCGCCATCGTCAGCGGGCCACCGTGGACGACCGGGATGTTCTCCTGGCCCAGCTCGCGCAGAACCCAGGGCAGCGCGCCGAGGTGGTCTTCGTGGCCGTGGGTGACGACGATCGCCTCGATGTCCTTCACCCGGTCGCGCAGGTAGGAGAAGTCGGGCAGGACGAGGTCGATGCCGAGCATCTCGGCCGTGGGGAAGCGCAGGCCGACGTCGACGACGACGATGCGCCCCTCGTACTCGACGAGCGTCATGTTCTTGCCGATCTCCCCCAGCCCGCCGAGCGGGAGGACGCGCAGCGTGCCGCTCACGCGCGCGCCGCGTTCAGCAGGCCGTGGCGCTCGAGCACGGCGCGGACCGCGTCGGCCTCGTCCTCGCTCGCCTGCACCAGCGGCAGCCGCAGGCCGCCGACCTCGAAGCCGAGGAGGTTGAGCGCGCACTTCACGGGGATCGGGTTCGTGGTCACGCCGAGCACGGCGTAGAGGTCCGCCAGCCCGGCGTCGATCTCCCGCCGGCGCCCCGGCTCGTCGACCATCGCCCGCATCTCGTCGCCGACGAGGTGGCTGGCGACGAGGATGCCGCCGGCGCCGCCGAGCTCGAGCACGTCGGCGAAGGCGTCGTCGTTGCCGGCGTAGAGCTCGAGCCCGTCGACGAGGGCGAGGTTGTCGGAGTTCGCCTGCTTGACGCCGGCGATCCCGTCGATCTGGGCGAGCTCGGCGAGCAGCTCGTTGGGCATGTCGATCGTCGTGCGCGACGGGATGTTGTAGAGCAGCACCGGCCGGTCCGTCGCCGCGGCGACCGCCTCGAAGTGCGCGACGATCCCGCGCCGGTTGGGGCGGTTGTAGTACGGCGTGACGGAGAGGATCGCGTCGGCGCCGAGCTCGGTGGCCCGGGTGGTGAGCTCGACCGCGTGGCGGGTGTCGTTGGAGCCCGCGCCGGCGACGACGGTGGCCCGTCCCCGCAGCGTGCGGGCGGCGAGGCCGATCAGCCCCAGGTGCTCGGCGTCGGTGAGGGTGGCGGCCTCACCGGAGGTCCCGGCGATGACGACCCCGTCGGACCCGTGGGCCACGAGGTGCTCCATGAGCCGCACAGCCGCCTCCTCGTCGACGCGCCCCTGCGCGTCGAACGGGGTGACCATCGCGGTGAGGACGGCGCCCAGCCCGGACATCGCGCCGAGTATCGCAGGGCCGCGGGCGGCACGCCGTGGCGCGGCCCGCCCGCGGACCGACCGCTCGCTACCCGGCGAGCGGGTCGCCGCTGGTCATCGGCTTGGGCCCGTCGTCGCGCTCCGGCGGGGCCGGC
>JBBSBL010000029.1:0-30673 GCA_038251325.1 Solirubrobacterales bacterium
CCCAACGGGCGTCGTAGAGGACGAGCTCCGCGGCGGCCATGCGGCGGATCGTCACGGGGCGGGCGGTCCGGGCGGGATCGGCGCTGGCGTAGAGCACCTCGTCGCGCATGACCGGCCGCACATCCAGCCCGCGGTCGTCGACGGGCAGCACGATGAGCCCGACCTCCATCTCGCCGTCCCGCACCGCGTCGGCGACCTCCGAGGAGTTGAGCCCCAGGACCCGGAGCCGGACGCCCGGGTGGCGGCGGCGGAACTGCGCGGCAAGCGACGGCATGAGGTACTCCGGCGCGCTGCCGAAGGTCCCGAAGGTGGCCACGCCGCCCTCCAGCTCGCGGACCTCGGCGACCGACGCCGCCGCCCGGTCCACCGCCGCGACCGCCGCCTCGGCCTCAGGCCACAATGCGTGCCCGGCCTCGGTCAGCGCGACGCCGCGCCCGAGGCGGGCGAAGAGCGCGGAGCCGAGCTCGGCCTCCAGGCGCTTGACCTGGTCCGAGAGCGTCGGCTGGGAGAGATGGAGGGCGGAGGCGGCCGCGCTGAAGCTCCCGTGGCGCGCCGCGGCGAGGAAGTAGCGGAGCTGCTGGATGGTCATAGGTGCCGCCTATGGATCATGAAGGAAATCCAGCCTACCGCGAGAGCGGCTCCGGGCCTACCGTGAGGCGCATGTCGCGGACCGACCGTCACGGGCTCCTCCTCTGTGCGCTGGCCGCCGCCGGCTTCGGCGCGATGGCCGTGCTGGCGAAGCTCGCCTACGCCGCGGGCGTGAGCCCGCTCACGCTGCTCGCGGTCCGCTTCGCGCTGGCCGGCGCGCTGCTCTGGCCGCTGGCGGCCCGGGGCGGCGCGCCGATTCGCCCGGACCGGCGGGCGATCGCCGGCGGGCTCGCGCTCGGCGGCATCCTCTACGCGACCGAGGCCGGCCTCTTCTTCGCCTCGCTCACCCGGCTCGACGCCTCCGTCGCCGCCCTGCTCCTCTACTGCTACCCGGCGCTCGTCGTCGCCGGGGCGGTCGCGCTGCGCCGCGAGCGGCTGACCCGCCGCCGCGCCGGCGCGCTCGCGCTCTCGCTCCTCGGCGTGGCGCTGGTGCTCGTCGGCGGGACGGGCGTCGCGATCGACCCGCTCGGCGCCGGACTCGCCCTCGGCGCCGCGGCCGGCTACACCGGGTACATCCTCCTCGCCGACGGGCTCGGCCGCCGGCTCGGCGCCGCGCGCCTGGCCGCGCTGGTGTGCGCCGGCGCCGCGGTGACCTTCACCCTGGCCGGCGCGAGCACCGGCCAGCTCGACCTCGCGCTCTCCGCCGAGGCGTGGGGCTGGATCGCGGCGATGGCGCTGCTCTCCACCGTCGTCCCGCTCGTGGCCTTCCTCGCCGGGATGAAGCGGGTCGGCGCGGGCCGCGCCAGCATCCTCTCCACCCTCGAGCCACCCGTCACCGTGCTGCTCGCCTTCGTCGCCTTCGGCGAGCGCCTGGCGCCGTGGCAGCTGGCCGGCGGGGCCCTCGTACTCGCGGCCGTGGCCCTGACCCTCCCGGGCCGGCGTCGGGCGCTGCGGCCGCTAGCCTCCCGGCGGCATGGCGCTCCCGCTCGCCCCGCCCCTCGCCCCACAGCTCGCCCGCTCGGCGAAGGCGCTACCTGAGGACCCGCCGGAGGGCTGGCGCTACGAGCCCAAGTGGGACGGCTTTCGGGCGCTGGCCTTCGTCGACGGCGCGGAGATCACGCTGCAGTCCCGCAACGGGCGCCCGCTCACGCGCTACTTCCCGGAGGTGGTGCCGCCGGCCGGCCGCTACGTCATCGACGGCGAGCTCGTGATCGACGGTGCCGACGGCCGCGAGGACTTCGACGCGCTCTCCCAGCGCATCCACCCTGCCGCGAGCCGGATCAACCGGCTCGCCGAGGAGACGCCCGCCCGCTACGTCGCGTTCGATCTCCTCGCGCGCGAGGACGACGTCACGCTCGAGCAGCCGTTCGCCGAGCGTCGCGCCGGGCTCGAGGCGCTGGCCGCCGCGCTCGGCGGCATCCAACTCACGCCCTGCGTGAAGACGGCCGCGGAGGCCGAGGGCTGGCTGGCGGACGCCGAAGGCGTGATCGCGAAGGAGCGCGACGCGCGCTACCGCCCGGGTGAGCGCGCCGGGATGGTGAAGGTCAAGCGGGTGCGGACCATCGACGCCGTCGTCGTCGGCTGGCGGCCAGGCAAGGAGGAGCGCACGGTCGGCTCCCTCATCCTCGGGCTCTACGACGAGGCCGGCGACCTTCAGGTGGTCGGCCACTCCTCGGGCTTCCGCGCGAAGGAGAAGCGCGAGCTCGTCGACCGCCTCGCGCCGTACGAGACCGGCAAGCGCGGGACCGGCGAGCCGAGCCGCTGGTCGGCCGGGCGTGATCTCGAGTGGGTGACGCTCCGGCCCGAGCTCGTCGTCGAGGCGACCTTCGACCACGTGAGCGGGCGGCGGATCCGGCACGGCGCGAAGGTCGTGCGCTGGCGCGAAGATCGCGACCCGCGCTCCTGCCTGGTCGCGCAGCTCGCCGGCTGAGGGGCTCCGGGCGTGGCCGTCCCGCGCGCCCCGGTCCTCGTCGCGCCGGACGGCTTCAAGGGCACGCTGCGGGCCAGCGAGGTGGCGGCGGCGGTCGGGCGCGGCCTCGAGGCCGGCGGCTGGCCGGTCGACCACTGCCCGCTCGCCGACGGCGGCGACGGGACGCTCGAGGTGCTCCTGCTCGCGCTCGGCGGGGAGACCGCGGCCGCGACGGTGCGCGACCCGCTCGGCCGCGAGGTGGCCGCCGGGTTCGGGCTCGTCGAGAACGGCGCCACGGCGATCGTCGAGACGGCGCAGGCGATCGGCCTGCCCCGCGTGACGCCGGCCGACCGCGACGCCGAGGCGGCGAGCTCCCACGGCGCCGGCCAGCTCATCCTCGCGGCGGTCGATGCCGGGGCCGGCGAGGTCGTGGTCGCCGTCGGGGGGAGCGCGACGACGGACGGCGGCGCCGGCGCGCTGGACGCGATCGCCGACGGCGGCGGGCTGCGGGGGGCGCGCCTGATCGTGCTGTGCGACGTCCGCACCCCGTTCGAGCGGGCGGCCGAGGTGTTCGGGCCGCAGAAGGGCGCAGATCCGGCGGCCGTCCGGCGCCTGACCCGACGGCTCCGTGCCCAGGCGACGGACCTGCCCCGCGATCCGCGCGGCGTGACGGGAACCGGCGCCGCCGGCGGACTGGCGGGGGGGCTGTGGGCCGCGCACGGTGCCGTCCTGGCGCCCGGCGCGGCGTTCGTCCTCGACGCCGTCGGCTACGACGGGCGGATGCGCGCCGCGCGGGCGGTCATCGTCGGGGAGGGCCGGCTCGACCGCCAGACGCTGGAGGGCAAGGCACCGGGCGAGGCCGCCGTCCGTGCGCGCCAGGCGGGCGTCCCGTGCTTCGCCGTCTGCGGCCGGCGCGACCTCGACCCCTTCGACGCGCGCATCCTCGACCTCCAGGCGGTGCTCGCCGCCGGGACCCTCGAGGCGCTCGAGGTCGCCGGGCGCGAGCTGGCCGAGCTGGTGTAGGCGCCGGCTCGCTACCGGCCGAGTCCGGGCAGCGGCCCCGGCTTGACCGGGGGGAGCTTCCCGAGCCCGACGCGCCGCGAAAGCACGTCGTAGGCGGGGCGCGGCTTGCCGTTGGCCCCGATGATCGCCGAGTCCCAGCCGTTGGCGACGGGACCGGGGCTCCAGTCGTAGATGTAGGTGCGGCGGATCCGCGGGGTCCGGTCGGCGAGGCGGAGGACCCAGTCGACGGCCCGGGCCTGGTGGGCCTGGTTGTAGGCCGGCCAGCCGTCGGAGCGGCGCAGGTTGCCGCCGGTCTCGGTGAGCCACACCGGCCCGCGGGTCAGCTGGAGGAAGAGCCCGGTGAGGGTCGAGCCGAACGTGTTGGCGTCGTAGTAGTTCTGGTAGGCCCACGCCACGGGACGGCTCGCGAGTCCGGCCTGGTAGATCTTGAGGTAGGAGCGGATGTTCGTCGCCGGCCACGGCTGGCGCCCGCGCCTGCGCTTCGCCTTGCCCGAGTCGACCAGGCCGCCGGCGAGGACCGTGCAGCCGCGGCACTCGCGGCGCAGCACGTTGAAGTAGTCGGCGGCGAGCGCCGGGCGGAACCAGAGCGGCTGGGTGAAGTGGTTGGGCTCGTTCCACGGCAGGTACTCGCGGATCCACGGGTAGCGGGCGCGGAAGGCGCGGACGGCGGCCCGGTAGCGCGCGATCGACGGCGGGTGCCACGGGTCGCGGGCCGACTTGCCGAACACGAGCAGGACCTCGGCCTTGGCCGCCCGCGCCTGCCGCAGGTAGAGGTCGGCCGTCGCCAGCGCCCGGCCGCGCCGGCGGATGAGGTCCCACGCCACCGTGTAGCGGACGGCGCGCACGCCGAGGCGGGCGAACAGCGGGTCGCCGAACATCTCGGGCGACTGCGATCCCAGCGCGACCTGCGTCCGCGCCGTCGCGCCCGTCGGGGCGGCGGCCGCGGCGAGCAGGGCGATCGCCAGCGCGAGTGCGGCGAGGGCCGGGGTCCGCAACATGCCGATCAGGGTAGAGGACGTCCGGGGCGACGCGCGCCGCCTGCGCGCGTCGCTGTAACCGCGCCGCGCCGGCCCGCGTAGCTCTCCTGAGCGCCTTGGCCCGCCGCCGACCCTCCCTACCCCTGCCCGCTCCGGGCCAGCGCCGCGCGATCGTCGTCGGCGCCGGGTCGTTCGGCACCGCGGTGGCGGTGCTCCTCGCGCGCGGCGGGCTGCGGACCACCCTGCAGGCGCGGACGGCCGAGCAGGCGGAACGGCTCCGCGACGTGCGGCAGAACGAGGAATACCTGCCGGGCGTCGAGTTCCCGCGCGAGCTGCGGATCGAGGATGCCGGCGCGGGCCTCGGGCGGGCGGACTACGTCTTCCTCGCCGTTCCGTCCCGGGGGCTAGACACTGTCATCGGCGGGCTCGAATCGGCCGGCCTGGGGCCTCGCGCGGCCGTGGTCTCGCTGGCCAAGGGCCTCGTCCCGCCCGACGGCGCGGCGCCGACCGCGCTGTTGCGCGAGCGGCTCGGCGCCGCCCGCGCGGCCTGTGTCGGCGGGCCCGCCCACGCCCGAGAGATGGTCGCGGAGGGCGCCGGGCTGGTCGCGGCCTCGAGCGACGAGGCCCTGGCCGCCACCCTGGCCGAGGTCTTCACCCGGGGCGGCGTGGTCTGCGAGCGCTCCAACGACCCCGTCGGGGTCGAGCTCGCCGGCGCGGCGAAGAACGCGGCCGCCCTCGCCGCCGGCGCGACCGAGGCGCAGGGCCTCAACGCCGCCGGCGCCGCGGCGGGCCACATCTTCGCCGAGGTCTGGCGCCTGGCCGAGGCGCAGGGCGCGCGCCCGGAGTCGATGATCGGGCTGGCCGGCACCGGCGACCTCGTCGCCACCGCGCTCGCGCCGATGAGCCGCAACCGCCGGGCCGGCGAGCTGCTCGGCCAGGGGGTGCCGTCGGCCGAGATCCCCGAGCGCGTCGGCCAGGCCGTCGAGGCGCTCGAGTCGGTGCCGCTGCTCGGCCGGGCGCTGGAGCGGGCGGGCATCGAGGCCCCCGTCACCGCGGCGCTGGCGCGGCTCATCGCGGGGGAGCTCCCGCTCGACGACTGGGTTGCGCTGGTGCGCGCCACCGTGCCGCCCCCGCCGGCCCGCTGGGCGCGGCGGCGCGGCGTCTTCCGCCGGGCGTGGGCCCGGGTCAGGCCCGCTCGGCGAGCGTCGTGAGCACGGCCTCGTAGACGCCGGGGCCGTGGCCGGCCTCGGCCACTCGGACGTTCGGGCGGCCGGCGATCGCCTCCGCCAACAACGGGTCGTGGGCGAGCGCGTTGGCCACGAGCCAGAAGCTGCCGACGACATCGGCCGCGGCGAGATCCTCACGGGAGTCCCCGACCGCCAGGCAGTCCGAGGCCTCGTACCCGCGGGCGCGCATGTGGCGCGCGACCGCGCCCGCCTTCGACGCCGCAGCTGGCACGAGGTGGTAGGCGCGCAACGGGCCGAGGTCCGAGAGCGCCGCCGAGGGCGAGCGCACGGTCCCGTTGTCGACGAGGCGCAGCCCGCCGTGGCCCGCCTCGCGGAGCAGGTCATCCGCCTCGCCGGCGTCGACGAGGCCGCGGAAGAGATGGGAGACCTCGCGGTTCGCGTGCCATGGCGCGTGGTACTCGAGCCGCCCGGCGTAGCGCTCGAGCAGCAGGTCCGGCGCCCCGGAGGCGGCGATCTGCGCGTGGATCGTGCGCTCGCCGGGGAGGAGGTCGCCGGTCAGCCACTCGAGCTCGCCGTCGAGCACGAGCCCCGCCCCGGCCTCGAAGATGTAGGAGCTCGCGCCGATCAGCCGGGCGTCCTCGCGGACCTGGGCCTGCCGGCGCCCGGAGAAGAGCACGACCTCGGCCTCCGCCCGCGCGCAGGCCTCGAGCGCCCGGACGCCGAGCAGCGTGAAGCGCCCCTCGCCGTCGTGCAGGAGCGAGGCGCCGCGGCCGAGCAGCGTGCCGTCGAGGTCGACGTAGAGGCAGCGCATCGGCCGCGCAGTCTGCCGCATGGCCGCGGCCCTACCATGGACCCGAGTGTCCGCGACTCCCGCCACCGAGCCCTGGGCCGCCCTGCTCGGCCGCGGCGAGGAGGACAAGCGCCTCGTCCACCGGGCCGAAGACCCGCCGCGCGCCGCCCGCACCGCGCCGCTGCCCGACGACCTCCACCCGGCGCTGCGCGACGCCCTGGGCCGCGTCGGCATCGACGCCCTCTACGCCCACCAGGCCGCCGCCTACGAGGCCGCCTTCGCCGGGCCGACGATCGTCACGACGGGCACCGCGTCGGGCAAGTCGCTGTGCTTCAACCTGCCGGCGCTCAATGTGCTGCTCTCCGACCCCAAAGCCCGCGCGCTCTACCTCTACCCGACCAAGGCGCTGGCCCAGGACCAGGCCCGGGCGCTCCACGCGCTCGGCCTCGGCAAGGCGCTGCGCCCGGCGATCTACGACGGCGACACCCCGCGCCAGGAGCGCGCGGCGATCCGCCGCAGCGCGAACCTCGTGCTGACGAACCCCGACATGCTCCACGTCGGGATCCTGCCCCACCACGCCCGCTGGGGCGACGTGCTCTCGAACCTCGCCTTCGTCGTCGTCGACGAGGCGCACACCTACCGGGGCGTGTTCGGCTCCCACGTGGCCAACGTCCTGCGCCGCCTGCGCCGCGCCGCCGAGGGCTACGGGATGCGCCCGCAGTTCCTGTTCGCCAGCGCGACGATCGACAACCCGGTCGCCCTGGCCGAGGGGCTGACCGGCCTTCCGGACGTGACGCTCGTGGAGCGCGACGGCGCGCCGAGCGCCGGCCGGGAGATCGCGATGTGGAACCCGCCGCTGCTCGACGCGG
This sequence comes from Solirubrobacterales bacterium, assembly GCA_038251325.1. Taxonomy (GTDB): domain Bacteria; phylum Actinomycetota; class Thermoleophilia; order Solirubrobacterales; family Solirubrobacteraceae; genus JBBSBL01. The sequence goes on from JBBSBL010000029.1 coordinate 7,344, forward strand.
AGTTCGGCATTCGCGGGTCGCCGCTGGTCGAGGCGGCCGAGCTCATGGCCGACCTCGTCCGCTCCGGCGCGCGGACGATCTGCTTCATGAAGTCGCGCAAGGCGGTGGAGATCATCCACCGCTCGGTCGCCGACCGGCTCGACGGGGATCTCGCGGAGCGGGTCGCGCCCTACCGCGCCGGCTACACCCCCCAACAGCGGCGCGAGCTCGAGCGACGCCTCGCCGCCGGCGAGCTGCTCGGCGTCGTCGCCACCGACGCGCTGGAGCTCGGCATCGACATCGGATCGCTCGACGCGGCGATCTGCGTGACCTTCCCGGGCACGGTGGCCAGCCTGCGCCAGATGTGGGGGCGCGCCGGGCGCCGCGAGCGCGGCCTCGCGCTCTACATCGCCGGGGAGGACGCGCTGGACCAGTTCTTCTGCCGCCACCCCGAGGAGTTCCTCGGGCGGCCGGTCGAGGCGGCGATCCTCGATCCCGAGAACGAGGAGATCTACGCGCAGCACCTGGTGTGCGCCGCGCACGAGGCGCCGCTGACCGACGACGACGCGGCCATCCTCGGCGCGAGCTGGCGACCGCACGCCGAGAGGCTGGTCAGCGAGGGGCGGCTGCGCGAGCGGCGGGGGGCGTTCAGCCCGCGCCGCGCCGACGACTATCCGGCGGCGAGTGTCTCGCTCCGCTCGGCCTCACCCGATGCGGTGGTGCTCGTCGAGGGCTCCTCCGGCGAGATGATCGGGACGATCGAGACGGCCCGGGCGTTCTCCACCGTCCACCCCGGCGCCGTCTATCTCCACCTCGGCCGCGCCTACGAGGTCCGCGACCTCGACGTCGACGCGCGCCGGGCCGTGCTCGAGCCCTTCGGCGGCGACTGGTTCACCCAGGTTAAGCGCGAGACCGACACCTGGATCGAGTCGCTGATCGAGCAGCGCGAGACGCTCGGGGTGCCGCTGTCCTACGGCCGTGTCGTCGTCACCGAGACCGTGACCGGCTACCAGCGCAAGGGCCTGCGGGACCACGAGGTCATCGACTTCACCGCGCTCACCCTCCCGCCGAGCGAGTTCGCCACGCGCTCGCTGTGGTTCGAGCCCGGCGACCTGCTGCGCCGCGACTTCCCCGCCGAGGCGCTGCTCGGCGCGCTGCACGCCGTGGAGCACGCGCAGATCGCGGTGCTCCCGCTGATCGCGATGTGCGACCGCTGGGACATCGGCGGGCTCTCGACCAACGCCCATCCGCAGACCGGCGGCCCGACGATCTTCATCCACGACGCGCACCCCGGCGGCGTGGGGATCACCGGCCGCGGCTACGAGGCCTTCGAGACGCTGGCCGCCGACGCGCTGCGCCTGATCGCCGACTGCCCGTGCCGCGACGGCTGCCCCTCGTGCATCCAGTCGCCCAAGTGCGGGAACCTCAACGAGCCGCTGGCGAAGGCGGCCGCCCGCGAGGTGCTGGAGCGGATGCTCGGGTAGGACGGCGCGAGCGACGGCGTAGGGCCGCGGCGGCGTCGCGGGAGATGGGGCCCCTCGCGCACCACACCCAACGCTCCCAATCGCTCCGCAACGCTCGCACAGGGCCTTGCTTCGGTCGCGCAGCGGGCTCCGCGCGCCGACACACTGCCGCGATGGGTGTTCGCGGCCTTGCTTGCTCCCTGCTGATCGCGCTGGCGCTCGCCGCCGCGTTGCCGGCGGGCGCCTCCGGCGACGGCGGAGGCGCGGCGGCCGGAGGTTCGCAGCCGGCGGGCGCCGGGGGCGCCGCGCCCGACCGCGCGCCCGCGCCGCGCAAGGCCCGGGACCGCGCCCGTCCCTCGGGCGGAGCGCGCGTGGGCGTGAAGCCGCCGCCGGACCCGCGCATCCGCCGCCGCGCCCTGGCTCGCAAGCGGGCGCAGGCGCGCCGCCGGACGCCGCGCCGCCTCGCCCTTCCCGTCGCCCCGCCGCGGTCCGGCCGCTTCCCGGTCGCCGGCCCGTACACGATCCTCGGCGGCGGCGGCCGCTTCGGCGCCGACCGCGTCGACCACATCCACCAAGGCCAGGACATCGCCGCGGACGAGGGCACCCCGGTCGTCGCGCCGGTGAGCGGCACGATCGCCTGGCGCTCCTACCAGCGCGGCGGCGCCGGCTACTACCTCGTCCTCCACGCCGCCGCCGACGGCCGCGACTACGTCTTCATGCACCTGCGCAAGGGCTCGATCGAAGTCGCCGTCGGCGACCGTGTCGGCGCCGGCCGCCAGCTCGCCGAAGTCGGCCAGACCGGCCACGCGGAGGGCCCACACCTCCACTTCGAGATCTGGGTCGGCGGCTGGCAGGCGAAGGGCGGCCGGGCGATCGACCCGCTGCCCAGCCTGAAAGCCTGGGGCGGCTGAGGCCCCGGCCGTCGGGGCCCGCCGCGCGGCCTACTCGGCGCCCTGCAGCAGCACGAGACCCGTGATCGCCGCGGCGCCCGCGACCGCCACCGTCGCCCATCGCCCCTGGGCCGGGATGCTCTCCCCGGCCGCGGCGGTGGCGACGAGGTCGACGCTGTCGGCGATGACGCCCGCGGCCAGCCACGTGCGCAGCGACTCTCCCCGCCGGTCCGCCTCGAGCGTCCCGAGGCCGAGCACGAGATCGCGAACGCCGAGCGCCCTCCCGAGCACCTGCGTGCCCGGCGAGGAGGCGTCCGGACCGACCCAGCGGCCCCCCACGAACGCCGGCACAGCGATCAGGCCGGCGCCGACGGCCACCCGTCCGGCCGCCAGGCCGCGAAGCACGTCTCGTCCGCTCATGGCGGGGCACTCTAGTCGTCGCGCGCCGGCCCGCTGCGCCACGTCAAGTCGCTAGCATCGACGGCCGCCTGGCGAGATAGCTCAGCTGGTAGAGCACACGACTGAAAATCGTGGTGTCCCCGGTTCGAGTCCGGGTCTCGCCATCCACGAAAGGCCTGCAAAGCTGCACCTTTTGCGGCACGGGCCTCGGAGCGCCTAACAGGGCAAAACGCTCCCGTCCGCCTTTTCCTGCCTTTTCAGCGCCTATTTCGCGGCCAAACCCGGGCGCCGCGGCGGTGATGCGGCATCATCATCACGGGCAAGTCATGCACGATCCCGTCGACATCCGGCGACGCATCGACCGCCTCGTTGCGCGGGTCGACCGCCGCGACGACTACGGGCAGCTGCTTGCGAGCGGCCAGGTGATCTACCGCCTCGAGGACGTCTACGACGTCGAGGCCTGGCGCGCAGAGATCAAGCGCCAGGCCCGTGCGGACAAGATCAAGGTCCGCACCGGCTTCAACGACGGCATCGTCTGGGCGCTGCGGTTCCCGGCCGACCGGCCAGGAGGCCAGCCGGAGGTCCGGCGCTGCCGACACCGCCGCGTCTCGTCCAACTCGATAGTCCCGGACGCCGAATCCTCGGACTGCGCGAAGGGCAGGCTCGCTCCGATGTGACCTCTAGAGGCTCAGTAGGCTCGACTCAATGAAGGCGTTTCGCGTCGCGGGTGTACTGGCGGCAGGTTGTGGCGCGATGTACTACGCGATCTTCCGTCGGCCGGTCCTGACCTGGGGAGCGACCGAGAGCGAGGCTACGTCCCGGCTCCCGGGAGACGAGCTGCTGGAGGACCCCAGCGGCATGTCGACCCGCGCGATCGACATTGATGCGCCCGCGGCTGCCGTATGGCCGTGGCTCGCCCAGATGGGCCCGTCGCCGCGCGGGGGCGCGTACACGTATGACTGGATCGAGAATCTGCTGCGCCTGAACATGCACAGCGTCGACCGAGTCCTGCCGGAGTTCCAGCATCCCGAGGTCGGCGAAACGATGAGCTTGGGCTCCAACCGTATGCGCGTCGAGCGGGTCGAGCCCGAGCGCTTGCTGGCTTGGCGCTCTGAAGCCGGAGACTGGGTCTGGACTTTCGTGCTCTCAGAGCACGACGGCCGCACCAGGCTGATCAGCCGCAACCGCTTCCGCCTCCCCACCCTCGTCGCGCACATCGGCATGGTGCCGATGGAGCCTGGCTCGCTCGTGATGGAGCGCAAGATGCTTCTGGGCATCAAGGAGCGCGCTGAGCGGCTCGTCTCTACCGACACCGAGCGACCCTCACCCGCGCTCACCTGAGCCGGCCTGGAACCAAGGTCATCCGCTCGCGGCGACGATTCCGGCCTGCCACCCCGGGGCGCGTCCGCCGGCAGGCGGGCGGATCGAGCCGGAGTCGATTCTGCTGCGCACGACGAGCCAGGCGATCACGGAGTTCGAGTTCCACATGTCGCCGGTCTGTAGTTCGTCCCGGCCCCACACCGGCGTCGGCACCTGCGGGACGAGCTCAAGCACACGTCGTGCGATTGCTGGTTCGTCGCTGAGTCGGTGAGGGCCGTCGACCGCCTCGTCGATGTCGGGGATGCGTCCGTCACGCCACCGTCGGATGCCGTAGCGAAACAGCCTGGAGCGTCCGGCCCAGCGTGCGCCGACCGGGCCTTGGGCGACCACGCCGCGCTGCTCGGGGGGCGCGTCGAAGATCGGCGCCATCTCAATCACGAAGCGCTCGGAATCCAGTCGAACCTCGAGCGCCGAGTGGTAGAGGTCGCGCGCCGGCCGCCGGGCCATACGGGCGGCGACCGCCTCGTACGCGCGACCGTTGAAGCGAACGAATTGCCCGCCGGCGCCGAGCGGCAGCCAGTACAGGTCGACCGCCGAGTGGTCGGGGTGAGACACAGCGCGTAAGGCTACGTCCGATCTGTTGCGTCCGTCCTGCTGCTTTCCCTGCCCGGCGGCGCCACCTACGACCCCTACTGCAGGATGATGGTCGTGGGATGAGGCTCAAGAACGCACTGGTCCGCGTGCTCGACCGGCGGGCCGGTGGTCGTCGACGGGCGCCGTGGGCGACCGTCGATCAGATGGTCGATGACGCGCGGCAACTGCTGGCGCGGGTGACACCGGCCGAGGCCCGAGCCGCGCAGGTATCGGGGGCGGTGCTGATCGACATCCGCTCGGAGCTACAGCGTTCCTGCGATGGGGAGGTTCCCGGCGCAAGGCGCTACCCGCGCAATGTGCTCGAGTGGCGCCTTGATCCCGCCTGCGAGCATCGCGATCCGGCCGTCGCCCGCCCCGACGCCCGCGTGATCCTGTTGTGCGACGAGGGGTTTCAGTCGAGTCTTGCGGCCGCCGCGGTGCGGCGCTTCGGCCTGGACGCCACCGATGTCATCGGGGGCTTTCAGGCCTGGCGTGCAGACGGCCTCCCTGTCGAGCCGGGTCGACCTGCTGATCGGGCGTTCTAGCGGCGCGGCGGGTCGGCATGTCGTGCAGGACCCAGAGGCCGGAGGCGGCGGTGAGTCCGGCGACGATCGCGATCGCGCCGCTGTATCCGAGGGCGTCGGCGACGCCGCCGGCGATCAGGGCGCCGAAGATGTAGCCGCTGTCGCGCCAGAAGCGGTAGACGCCGACGACGGGGGCGCGCGCGACGGGTGTGACGGCGTCGGACATCGCGGCAATGAGGGTCGGATAGACCAGAGCGGTCCCGAGGCCGAGCAGCACGGCTGCGGTGGCGGCGAGTTCGAGAGTCCCGCGGCTGAGCGCCAGCACGATCAGGGCACCGGCTTGGACGAGCATGCCGCCGGCGATCAATGGCTTTCGCCCGATGCGGTCTGACCAGTGGCCGGTGGCGATCTGAGCAACGCTCCAGACGCCCGGGTAGAGCGCTGCCACGAGGCCGATCTGACCGACGCTGGCGCCGTGGGCGGCGAGGAACAGCGGGATGAGTCCCCAGGCGAGGCCGTCGTTGAGGTTGTTGACGAGGCCGGCCTGCGAGCACGAGCGCAGCGCCGGTTCGCCGTAGGTGGCCCGCGCGAAGGCGTGGCGCAGCGACGGGGCTACGCAGTCCTGGTCGGCGTGGTCGCGGGCCTGTTCGAGCGCCACGTGGTCGGCGGTGTCGCGGATGAACAGCAGCGACAGCGCGAGGGCGATGATCGCGATCGCTGCTCCGGCGACGACGAGTACGTCGCGGGCGGCGAACGAGCCGGCGAGCCAGCCGCTGAGGCCGGCGGCGAGCGCGACGCCGCCGTAGCCGGCGGACTCGTTGAGGCCGAGCGCGAGGCCGCGGCGCTCGCCATGAGCTGCGCCCTGTTGTTCAGCCCCGCGACCACGGAGCACGCCATACGCCGGCAGCGGCAGGCAGGGCTGTCCGCTCAGCTCGCCGTCACGAGCAGCGGTCCGGGATTGCCGTCCGCGGCGCTGGCCGACGCGCGCGCCACTCCCGGAGTGCGCTCGGCGGTGGCGCTGACGCGCGAGCTGGCGCTCCTGCGGCTCGTCGGCGCCACGCGGCGCCAGGTGCGGTCGATGGCTCGCTGGGAGACCGGGCTGACCGTCGCGATAGGCCTTGGGCTCGGTCTGGCGATCGCGGCCGCCGCGCTGCTGCCGCTCAGCCACGCTCTGACGGGCGGCCTCCGTCCATACGTGCCGGCCGCCCCGCTCGCGGCGATCCTCGGTTTCTCCGCGCTCCTGGCACTGCTGGCCCTGGCGCTGCCGACGCGGCGAGCGCTGCGCTCACGGCCGGTCGAGGCGATCGGCGCGGGGGACTACTAGCTGAGCTGCCTGCGGACTTGGTGAACGGGTGAGCGGTTGTCCGGCCCCCGTCGGAAGGTGCGGTCACCACGACGGCATCACCGAGGGAGGCCGGGCATGGAGGACCGTAGGTGCAAGCTCGGACTGGCTGGCGCCTTGAGTTGGTCAGCGCGCTCCCGCCCGCAAGCGCCGCTGAACCCACCCCTCCCCGCGGCGTGCGCGCACGACCGCACGACTCCACTCAGCCCGCCACCGGTTGCCTCCCGGTCCCGAGGCCCCTGGAACCGCGGGACGACTCCCCGCGGATGGACCGCAGCGAGGGTCGCGGCCGACGTCCAGGCGCGGCGGGCGGTCGCGGAGCTGCCCGTGCGCCGTCACGGATCGGTCGTCGACGCCACGAGCGCGCTCTCGGCGGCTATCCGGCTTGGAAGATGCCGACGGCGCCGGCGTCGGCCCAGCGGAACTGGTGGCTCACGAACGGGTAGCGGCCGGCGTGGTCGAATGTGAGCTCGAACACGGCGCCGCCGCCCGCGGGCACGAGCTGGGTCGAGACGGAGTGCAGCGCGAATGCCTGGTTCCCGTCGGGCTGGACGGAGTCGAACACCTCGCCGACGACGTGGAATGCGCTGTCGAGCGTCGGGCCGGCGTCGACCAGGTAGATGCGCACCGGCCGCCCGACCGGCACCCGGATGGGATGGGGCACGTACCGCGCGGTGCGCCCGTTGAAGGCGACGATCCGCGGCGCCTGCGTCTGGAACGCGGCGTAGCTCGGACGCAGCCAGCCGCGCCGGACCGGGCCGGTGAACTCGCTCTGGACGAGCACGACCTCGCGCGCCGGCGAGCGGACGACGGCGGGCTCGACGACGATCGCGCCGTACATGCCCATGCCGATGTGCTCGAGCACCGGGCCGCTGCCGCAGTGGTACATGAACACGCCCGGGCGGCGCGCGACGAATCGCACGACGCGCGAGCGGCCCGGCAGCACGTCGCCGAACTCGACGTCGGGCGCGACCTCGGCCGCGTGGAAGTCGAGCGAGTGCACATGCATCCGGTCCGCGTTGCGCAGCGTGATCGTGACCCGGTCGCCCTCGCCGACGCGGATCGTCGGCCCGGGCACGCGCCCGGAGAACGTCCAGGCCCGCATCCGCACCCCATCGGCGAGACGCACGGTCGCGGTCCGCGCGGTCAGCGTCACCCGGACGTCACGAGCCACCGCGGGGCCGGCTGAAGCGAGCGCCGCCAGAACCAGCCCGGCAAGGACGAGCGGCGCTCCATGACGTCGCGTGCGAGACATGACGTGACGGCGAGGCTAGGGGCCATGGCGGTGCGCCGCCATCGGTAGGACCCCTCGTGGCACGTCTCGGGAAAACACGTAGTTATCAACGTCCCGCTGTGCAAAGCCTCCGGAGGATGCCCGCGTTCGCCCGTCCCGGCCGTTCTGGAGCGCCGCGAGCACGACCGCGCAGCGAAGGTGATGTCGCGCTCAGACCTTCAACGGGCCGGCACGCAGGGCTCGTGCGGTCCGCGATAGGACGAGGGCACCGAGGACGAGGTAGGCGGCGACCAGGGCGCCCGTCGCCGCGACGTCGAGCACCGGAGCCGGGCCGCTCGACGCCGCCGCGAGGGCGAGGACGCCGAACATGGCGACCCCGACCAGCGTCCGGTCGCGCGCGGGGCGCGGCGCGGGCAGGGGGCGACCGAGGCTGCGGACGCGCGCGAGCACCGACAGGAGGTGCAGCAGCGAGCCCGCGACGGTGAGCCCGAGCCAGCCGGGGAGCAGGAGGATGGCGATGGCGGCACGCTCCGACTCCAGCGGCGGCGAAGTCGCCTGGCCGCTCAGCGCGGTCACGAGCGCCAGGACGAGCGCGAGCACGAGAGACGCCTGCGCCGCCACGATCAGGCGGGCGGGCAGCGACAGCTCGGCGGGCGAGGCCCGGAGCGACGCGACGAGGTTCACGCACAGCAGCGCCGCAGCGAGGACGAGGGCCGTCCAGCCCACGATGACGAGCGAACCGGAGTCGAAGGCGTACCCCGCAGCCAGCGCCCAGACGCCGAGCGTCCAGCAGGCGAACGTCGGGCGCTGGAGGGCCGGGAAGCGCAGGAGCGTCTGCGTCAACGACGGGAAGAAGGTGTGGAGGGTGCCGACGACCGCGGTACCGAACCAGCCCGCGAGGTTGAGGGCCATGTGCGCGCCGAGCAGGCTGCCGGCGGTCCAGCGGACGCCCGTGGCGAGCATGACGCCAATCAGCACCCCGACACCGAGGAACACGGCGCACGCCTCGTACCAGCGCACCGCCCACGGCATGCGCTGCAACGAGCGCCGGCGCATCGCCCGCAACCCTCCGACGAAGGCGACGAGCCCGACGGCCAGCAGCGCGCCGCCCGCGATCGCGGCGACCTCGCGGTGGTCGGGAACGCCGACGGCGACGAGCAGCGTCCCCGCGTTCCACGCCGCGAGCTGAAGTCGGAAGAGGCTCCGGCGCGGAGGATCGGTCGCGAGGAACGCCCCGGCGAAGAACTGCCCGGCCCCGAGCACGAGCTGGGAGACGCCGCCGACAAAGACCAGATGCAGCGCGAGCCAGTGCCCGGGCGCCCACCCCGTCGCGGCGTGCACCATCGCGACGCACGCCCCCGCCACGAGATAGGCGATCCCGAGCACGAAGAACGCGGCGAGCATCTCGCTCGGGCGCAGTCCGCTCGCGGGTGGCGTGCGCGGCCGGCAGCGACGGGACGGCGCCGGGGGCGCCGCGGGCACGCGCGCGCCGGCGGCGGGGAGTACCGATCGCGGGTCCATTCCGGCCCGGCCGCTCAGGCGGACCGGGGCGCCCCGCCCGGCGGCTCGCGCCCGATCCACGCTCGGTAGAAGCCGTCGAGGTCGGGCAGGAACTCGTGGACGACGGGATAGCCGGGCGCCACCGCCTCGACCTCGAGCTGGCTCGCGCACGACGGGCAGTGGTATTCGCGCAGCTCCTGCCAGTCGGGGTCGCAGTGGGCCATCTCGGGGTAGATCTCCCGCAGCGCCTCGGCGCTGTCGCGCACGTGGATCGCGGCGCTCATCTTCCAGTTCTCCCGCCAGGAGCAGAAGTCGTGCCCGCAGTCGCACCGCACGACGTGCCCGGCGCCGGTCGCGACGATGTTCAGGCGCTCGCCGAACGGCAGCACGATCGGCTCGTTCCACGCGGCGCGCGACTGCAGCAGCGCGACCCACTGGTCGAAGCGATCGGGGTTCTTGTACCCCGACTGGATCTCGCGGACCTCGGCCCGCGGGAGACGCTCGTCGTAGAGCGCCTCGAGCGTGGCCGGCTCGAGGGAGCGGCCCGCGACGGCGCGCGTGTCCAGCGGCGGCGTCGTGTCGTGCTCGGCGTGCCGCGCCGCTGCGGCGAGGAACGCGTCGGCGGACTCGGCGGGCGTCACGCGCCCGGGGGCCGCGTGCGCGGCCGGCACGGTCGGCGTCGGCACGTCGAACTCGAAGTCCGCGGGCAGGTCCCAGAACCCGCGGTACTCGGCCGCCCACCGGGGTGAGAGCTTCATCGACTCGGCGTACATCACCTGCGCGTGCGGCGGCAGGCGCCGGGCGAGCACGCGCTCGCGCTCGGCCGCCAACCACTCGGCCACCGGCCGGCTCTCCTCCCGGCGCCGGGCGCGCAGCGCCGCGCGCAGCGTCTCGGTCGCGGGCTCCTCGACGCGGCCGGCCGGGTCGAGTCCGACGCCGTAGACGCTCGCGGCGAACCGCGGCAGCAGGTGCTCCTCGCGGACGTCCTCGGCAACCGCGGTCGGGACGCGCCGCAGCGGGTCGCCGAGCCCCGAGCCGCCCTTCATCACGGAGAGGTAGAGATCTCCGTGCGCGATCGGCTCGAGCGTCGTGAAGTTGTCGTGTCCGTACTGGCGCTCCCCCTGGATCTCCATCAGCGCCGGGTGCTCGTAGTCGCCGTCGGCGACCGGGTACGCGTCGCCGCGCAGCGCCCGCTCGCGCAGGTCGTTGGCGCGGATGTTGTGGATGTAGCCGATCGATCCGGGGTAGCCGCCGAAGATCCCCGGCGAGGAGAAGACGAGGCCGTTGCCCAGGTTCTGGATCTCCCAGGACGGCGTCTTGTGCACGAGGAACAGCGACTCGAACGAGGAGCCGCCGCGGTGGCGGCCACATCCGGCGGACGATGCCTTGACCTTGCGCGAGAGGTACACGAACGGCGAGATCAGCTCCCACATCTCGACGTCGCCGGCATCGCCTTCGGGGTTGAACATCGCCGCGGCGAAGTCGGTGCCGTCGAGCACGGACTTCGCGCCGAGCCCCTGCGCGGCGATCTCGAAGTTCATGATCGCGCTGGGCTCCCCGTACTGGTCGATGCCTCCGCCCTGCAGCACGTTGCCGGACACCGAGTACGCGCCGATGATCTCCTCGATGAACCCGCGCGCCTGGACCGCGCGCGAGATCGTGCGCGGGAAGCCGGTGAACGAGGGCTGCAGGAACGCCCAGGCGATGCCGGTCGAGCCGGGCGCGTCGCCGACGTTCGAGATCGTGCCCTCGGGGAAGTTGGTCCTGATCCCGTAGTAGGCGCCATCGTTGACCTTGTCGTTGCAGATCAGCGTCTGGGTGAACTGGACCCAGATCGCGCCCTGCATGCCGCTCGGCGTGCAGTTCATCGAGTGGTATCCCCACGCCGAGCAGCCGTCGTAGTCGAGCTCGAACGTCCCGTCGCGGGTGATCCGCACCTCGAACGGGGAGTGCATGAGGAAGTCGCGGCGCGCGTAGGCGGGCAGGCGCTGCTTGTCCGCGAACGTCACGTCCATGAACGCCGGCGAGCGGTAGCGGCCGGGGACCGTCATCTCGCGGATGCGCGCCTTGAAGGACCGGCGCCCCTCCTCGACGACCTCGTGGACGAACCGCTTGTAGCGATCGAGACCCTCGTCGAGGACCACGCGCTCGACGGCCTCGCGGACGAGGTGGCACCCGGACAGGCGGGTCTTCTCGTCGAGGAGGTAGTACATCGGCGCGCGCGTGGCCTGCTGGATGCGCTTCATGTGCCACGTCGCGAGCTCGTCGCGCTCACCGATCTTCATGCACGGGAGGTCGAGGCCGTCCTCGAGGCGGGTTACGGGCCCGACGGGAACGCCGCCGGGGGTCGTCGCGCCGATGTCGAGCACGTGCGTGACACCGCCCGTCCAGCCGATCAGCTCGCCGCTGCCGGCCGGGTCGAAGATCGGGACGAACGTCTGCACGTCGGCGTTGTGGACGTCGCCGATGCGCGGATCGTTGTTGGCGAAGATGTCGCCGGGCCGGATCCCGGGGTTGTCCTCGTAATCGTTGCGGACCATCCACTTGATGGCGTCGGACATCGTGTGGACGTGGACGATGATCCCGGTCGAGAGCGCGACCGAGTCGCCCTCGGGCGTGTACAGCGCGAAGCACAGCTCGCCGAGCTCGCGGACGATCGGCGAGGCGGAGATGTTCATCGCCGTCTCGCGCGCCGAGACGAGCCCGCCGCGCAGCCGGCTGAAGAGCTTCTCGTAGCCGATCGGGTCCGACTCCATCAGCTCCAGCCGGTCGAGGCCCTGGTAGTGGCCGGTCTCGCGAAAGCGCGCCTCGGCGCCCTCGAGCATCGCCTTGACGCTCGCGCCGTCCCACCCGATCGGCGTGGGCTTCGGCTCGAGCTCGCGCGTCGCGTCGACGATCGGGGGCGGGTTCATGGCCTCAGGCCTCCTCGGCGCTCAGATGGAAGATCAGGTGACGGTCCAGCGTCGCGGTGCGTCCCGGAGGGATCGCGAACGTGGTGGCCGAGTGCTCGACGATCGCCGGGCCCGGGATCGCGTTGCCGGGCGCGAGCGCTTCGAGCTCGAGGATCTCGGTCGTCGCGACCCCGTCGGACCAGCGCACCTCGCGCGCGCCCTTCGAGGCCTCGGCGCGCGGCGCGGGGCCGTCGCCGGCGAGGTCCGGGAGCACGGGCTTCTCGACCGGCGTCCGGCCGAGGACGATCGCCTGGGTAACGACGTAGCCGAGCTCCGGTGAGCGGGCGCTACGCGCGTAGAGCTTCGCGTAGGCGCGCTCGAACGCGGCGACGAGGTCGTCGAGCTGCGACCCGTGGGTGAGCTCGGGGTGCGGTGAGACGATCTCGAGATCGTTGAGCTGGCCGCGGTACTGCATGCGCACGAGATGCGTGAAGCGGATGTCGGACGCGGCGACGGCCGACTTCGCGAACTCGGCAGCGACGCGCTCGCGCAGCCCCATCCAGACGCTCGTGAGCCACTGGCCGGCGCCGGCCTTCGCGGCGTCGTCGGCGCCGGGCACGATCGGCATGTCGACGGTCTGTTCGAAGCGGTACTCGAAGTCCGCGCAGGCGCAGCCGTAGGCGCTGAAGCCCGCGGCCCACGCCGGGACGAGCACGTCGCGGTAGGGGACCGCGGCGGTGTAGCCAGCGACGTGCAGCGGCCCGCCGCCGCCGTAGCAGAGCAGCGCGTAGTCGACCGGCGAGTAGCCCTTGGCGAGGATCCGCCCGACCGCCTCGTGGCGCAGCGTCTGCTCGAAGAGGTCGATCACACCGGCCGCCGCGTCCGGGACGCTGAGACCGAGCGGGTCGGCGAGCTGCGCGGCGACGGCGCGCTCGGCGCGCTCGACGTCGAGGTCGAGCTCGCCGCCGAGGAAGTAGTCGGGGTTCAGCCGCCCGAGCACGAGGTCGAGGTCGGTCACGCTGATCGTCTCGAGGCCGCCCTCGGGCCAGCACACGCCGACGCGCGCGCCCGCAGAGCCCGGGCCGAGCTCCGGGCGGTTCGAGTTCGGGTTCACGCGCACGAACGAGCCGGTGCCCGCGCCGATCGAGTCGATCTTCACCAGCGGCGTGTTGAGCACGAAGCGCGCGATGTCGGGGGTCGCGGCAACCTCGTAGTCGCCGTCGATGATCAGCGCGATGTCGAACGACGTGCCGCCGATGTCGGTGCACAGGACGTTCGGCATGCCGAGGCGCCCGGCGAGCGTGCGGCCGCCGACGACGCCGCCGATCGGACCGGACACGAGCGTGCGCGCGAGCTCGCGCGCCTCGATCGAGATCGTGCCGCCGTGCCCGGCCATGACGCGCAGCTCGAACGTCGCGCCGTGCGCGCGTGTGCGGTCGTTCACCGTGCGCAGCGTGCCGCGCGAGGGCTCGGCCGCGTAGGCCTCGACGACGGTCGAGTTCAGCCGCGGCAGGTCGCGGCGCGAGGGGTAGAGCTCCGAGCTCACGAACAGCGGCGGTCCATCGCCGTCGTGTCCGCGTGCGGCGATCTCCTCGCGCACGATCGCGGCGGCGCGCTGCTCGTGCGCGCCGCTGCGGTAGCTCGAGAGCAGGCCGATCACGATCCCCTCGACGCCCGCGTCGAGCAGCGCACGCGCCGCGTCCCGGACGTCCTGCTCGCGCAGCGGCAGGACCTCCTCGCCGAACAGGTCGAGCCGTCCGCGCACGCCGTGAATGAGGCTGCGCGGCACGAGCGACTCGTTGTGGTGATGCGTCGCGACGTGCAGACGGTCCCCGTAGGGGTACCCGAGGTAGGTCTGGACCGCGCGCTCGATCCGCAGCGCGTCCTCGTGCCCCGCGGTGACGATCGCGCCGACGGGCAGCCCCTGGCGGGAGAGCAGCCGGTTGAGCATCGCGGTGCCCGAGAAGATCCCGCTCACGATCCGCGGGAACGTGGCGTCGACGGTCGTCTCCCACTGCGCGAGCGCGTCGCCGGCCGATCGCAGGAACCCCTCGGACTCGTCCTCCGGCGTGGTCTGCGCCTTGCCGACCACGAACGCGCCGGTGTCGTCGACGACGAACGTGTCGGTCATCGTCCCGCCCGCGTCGATCGCCAACACCCTTGGAGCACGCTCGGCGCTGTCGCTCACCACGGAACCTCTCGGCTCGACTCGACGGAGCGTCGAATCTAGACGATCGGGGCAGGCGCCCGCGTCGCGCGTGCCCGCGCGCCGGAGCCGGCGCGGCCTACCGGCCTGCGACCTGCGCGACGTACTCGGCGACCTGCTTGGCCTGGGCCCCCGCGGAGAGGTCGCGCGGCATCGTCCCCGAGCCCGTCCCGCCGTTGTGGAGCGCCGCGAGCACGAGCGCGGCCTCGGGCTTCAGCGCGTCGAGGCTCGGACCGACCGTGCCGCTCGTCCCGGCCGCGGAGAGCGTGTGGCAGGAGCCGCACTTGGCCGTGAAGAGCGCCTTGCCGGGGCCGGACGGGGCCGGCGCCGGGGCGGTGGCGCCGGTCGTGGCCTTCCCCTCAGCTCTCGTCCCGCCGCCGCGGTGGTTCTCCGTGAACAGGGCGATCGCCGGGATCACGACGATGAGCCCGACAACGATCCCGGCGAGCCACGGCCCGCAGCCCGCGCGCTGCGGGCCGTTGTCCCCGGCCGAGGTGGGCTCACCCACGGCCTAGCTCCCAACGCCGCCGGCGTAGAGGAAGCCCATCCCGACCGCCGTGACGAGGACCACGGGTCCGGCGGCGCGCCCGAAGCGCGCCGCCGCGAGCCCGGTCACGAGCCCGAGCAGCCCGATCCCGACGTGGTAGAGGGCGTGGAGGACCTTGTGCGGCTCGATGTCGCCGTAGATCGCCGGCAGCATCACGAGCAGCATCGCCACCGGGGCCGCGACGACGAAGGCGAGCGCAAAGGTCCCGCCGCGCCGCACGGACCCGGCGCGGATCGCCAGCGTCGCGGCGATCGTGAAGCCGAGCGCCGCTCCGAAGAGGAACTGCACGGCGTGGTCGAGGTGGTGGAGCTGCGCCGTGTCCTCTGAGGCCTCGACGATCGAGGGCAGAAACGCGGCGGCGGCGATCGTCGCGAACATCGCGCCGGCCGCGATGCCGAACTGCGGGCTGAGCGGCGGCGCCTCGCGGCGCGGGGGCGCCGGCTCGTCGCCAACGGTGGCAGCCGCCGGCGCACCCGCCGGCGCGGCCGCGCGGCGGCGCGCGAGCCCCGTGCGCACGAGCGCGCCGACGGCCACAAGGAGCAGGAGGAAGCCGGCGGCGAACACGATCGCGCCGATCGATCCGGCCAGTGCGGTGTCGTGGCTTCCGAGCGGCTGGACCGCGTAGCGGCGCGGCACGCCGAGAGCCCCGGCCGCGTACCACGAGCCGACGAGCAGGTAGCCGCCGACGACCATCAGCCCGGGCGCCGCGACGGTGACCCAGCGCGGCGCCGTTCGTCCCGCCATTCCCTCGGCGAGGTGGACGAGGAACGACATCGCCCACAACATCACGCCGAGCAGCAGGTAGGTGTGGAAGTGCGCCGGGACCCAGAGCGTGTTGTGGAGGCGGTAGTTCGCCGGGATCAGCGAGTCGATCACCGCGCCGACGCCGCCGATCGCCCACCCGGCGAAGCCGAGGTAGAGCAGCGTCGAGGCGAGCGTCCAGCGGTAGCGCGAGCCCCAGACCAGCATCATGCCCGTGTAGATCGTTACGACCGCGACCGGGATCGCGGCGCTGAACGACGCCGTCGTGGACACGTACGACGCCCAGCGGGGCTGGACGAAATCCATGTAGAGGTGGTGGGAGTACGCCGTCGCGACGAGCACGAGCGTCGCCATCCAGGCGACGACGATCGGCTTCGTCGTCTTCCACGGGCGCCCGGCGTAGAGCGGGACCAGCACGTAGATCGCGCCGGCGGCGATGTAGATGATGAGGTTCGCGAGCGTGTGGCCGAAGAAGTAGGTGAGGTTCTTCGCCCACAGGGCGTCGATCGTCACGCCGGAGTCGATCGTGCGCCCGATCAGCGCGACGATCATCGTCGTACCGACGGCGCTCGCGAGCAGTCCCTCGAGCGCCACGACCGTCGCGCCGATCACCTGCGGCGGCGGCGGCTCGTCATCGCGGTCGCGCAGGAACGCGAGCCCGAGCGCCCGCGACAGACGACCGTAGCGGTCGACCGCCGACTGCAGCAGGTCGAGGCAGAAGAGGAAGAAGCCAACGCCGACGAGCAGCATGCCGGCGAGGAACGTCGCCGTCGCCCACGGCGACCACTCGCCGGCGGAGTGGAACGGCAGCGGTGCGAGGAACGTCCAGCCCGTCGCGAAGCCGCCGACGACGACGGCGACGAGCACGGCGAGCGTGCCGGCGACAATCGTCCCGTAGGCCCAGGCAAGCCGCCGTCCCGACAGCGCGAGCGTCGGGCGCAGGACGAACACGAGCGCGCCCATCATCGCGAGCAGCCCGCCAACGAGCATGCCGGCGCCGTGGACGGTCATAAGGCGGTAGAACCAACGCGGCGAGATCCCGACCTCGCCCGCCTGCGTGAGCCGCATCGCGATCCCGGCGAGCCCCATGAGGCCGAACACGGCCAGGCCGGTGAGCACCAGCGTCCAGCCGGCGCGCGTCGCGGCTCGGCCCGGCGCCGCGACCTCGGGCGCGCTCGCGTGGACGGGCGGCGCGGTGACGGCGGTCACGCTCCGCCTCCCCCGACCGTGAACGTGCGCGCCATGAGGTGGTGGCGCAGGCCGCAGTACTCGAGGCACGCGAACGTGTAGCGGCCGGCCCGATCGAGCGTCACATCGAGCCGGTTGTGGTAGCCCGGCATCGCCTGGACCGAGCCGATGAGGTGGCCCGCCGGATCGTAGAGGCCCATCGCGTGGTTCACGTCCGCGGAGGTCACGTCGAAGACGACGTGCGTACCGGCCGGCACGCGGGCGGGGGACGTCGACCAGTAGAACTGGCCGCCGCTCACCCGCACGAGCGTCCGGCCAGGCGCGGCACTCGGGAACGGGAGCAGCGTGAGCGACGTCCCGACGACCGCGACGAGCAGCACGAGGAGCGTCGCGAACCACCAACGCCGGATCCGGTACCCGGTGTCGCGCACTCCCTCAAACGCCACCGCCCGCCGCGAGCGCAGCGCGACCGTGACGAACAGCACGACGAGCGCGACGACGATCACGGCGAACACGAACGCGATCGCCGTCTGCGGCGCTCCGTAGTGCAGCCTCACCCCGACCTCCTCCAGTCGTCGACCTAGCGTGCGCGATAGTAAGCGGTGCGGGTGTCGCGGTTGCAACGAACGCGTCCCCCACGGTCCCCCGGCGTCTCGCCGGGCGGCGTTAGGTTCCGAGTTGACCCACGTCTACGTCCGCCGCCCGCGGTGGTCGCATTCCGGTCGTACGCCCGACGCGTCGCCGTAGTACCCGGCGTGGTACCACGGTGGTACCAACCGCTGCGTCCGATCCGTCCGAGACGTCCGGTGGCGGGGACGCTGGGGACGCCCCGTGACGCATCTGCGTCGGCGCGTCCCGGTTCGAGTCCGGGTCTCGCCATTCCGAGGAGGTCCCGCGCTCATCGGGCATTTCATCGGACAGGTCTTGCGGGACGCCCAGCATGCGCATGGCGTCGGGAAGCCGCTCCCATGGCAGGCCGTGCGCCCGCAACCGGCTCGGCTCGCGGGAAGGGGCGTTCGCGCCTGTTGATCGGTTGGCGTCCATGGCCTGCAGGTGTCGGCAGGTTTGGTCGTCAGTCGGTGTGGCTGGAGAGCGCCACCCGTAGGAGGGCCAGCGCGTTTGATCGCATGATCCCGACCGCGTCTTCGCGTGAGCGCTTCGCGATGTCCGTCAGCCAGACGAACGCCTCGATGCCGATGGTCGCACCGATGCCGTGAACGAGCCGCTCGAGCTCGTCGTCCGGCAGCTGGCCGCGCAGCGGGGCGAGGGCGTCGGCGATCCAGCCGATCCGCATCCCGCGATGCATCGGAAGCCCGAGCGGGTTGCCTTCGTGGGTCTCCAGCGAGAGCCGCAGGACGGTGCGCTGTTCGGCCTCGTAGGTGAGGATGCGACGCATGTGGTCGTCGACCACAACGGCCAAGCGCGCCTCCGGCTCGGCCGGTGGGTCGGCGCCCAGCAGCGACGGTCGATCGATGTGCGGATAGGCCGCGATCAGCAGGGACCGCAGGCTGGGGAAGTAGCGGTACGACGTCGTGCGCGAGATCGACGCCCGCGTCGCCGCGCCCTCCATCGTCGGACTGGCACCCTCGGCCAGCATTTCCCGCGTCGCCGTGATCAGGGCCTCGCGCGTTCGAGCCTTCTGGTTGACCCGGCCCGTCCGCTCATATGGTACGGTCACTCTCGCGATGGTACAGACCGTACCATCACCGCGACACGTACCGAGGAGCGAACGCCATGACCGCTGCCGTATCGATCGTCCGGGCCGAGGGCGAGGGCGAGCGGCTGCGCTTCCTCGGCGGCGGGCTCATCACGATGAAGGCGACCGCGGAGGAGACCAACGGCGCATTCCTCCTCTTCGAGGACCTCGTGCCGCACGGCAAGACGACGCCGCTGCACACCCACGCCGGCGAGGACGAGCTGCTCTACGTCCTCGCGGGCGAGCTGCTGGTACACATCGACGGCGTCGATCACCCGCTGGGCCCGGGCGGCGTCGCCGTCGCGCCGCGCGGCGTTCCGCACGCCTTCCTCGTCACGTCGCCGACCGCGCGCATCCTCACGCTGCAGACGCCAGGCAGCGCGGAGGCGTTCTACCGAGGCGCCAGCGAGCCGGCAGGCGAGCACGACACCGGCGCCGAGGGACCCGTCGACTTCGACCGGGTGCGTGCGTCGGCGGAGCGCTCGGGCGGCATGCAGCTGCTCGGCCCGCCACCGTTTGCTGCGCCCGCCGCCGCACCGGCGAGCTGAACAGCCGGCGGCTCGCTCGCAGGCGGATCGGCTCGCGGACGGGGGCGCGGGTCAGCTGAGGGTCGCAAGGAGGTCTTCGAGCAGCAGGTCGGGAACTTCGAGGGCGGGAAAGTGGCCGCCACGGTCGAGCTCGTCGAGCCGCTCGCCGTAGTCGGCCGCCGGGAGCTTGTCGTCGGGGTCGACCATGAACGGCAACCTCGTAGAGCGCAGGGCGCTCGACGCCGAAGCCGGCGCTTTGCGGCCCCCAGCGCGAGGTCGCCGCCGGAGGACCAGCCCCATGGCGAGGGCGGCCGCCGGCCGCGTCGATCAGCGCGGGGAGTCCTCGATCTCGCGCTCGGGCGCGAACGGCGGGGTGTCGCGGCTGTCGCCGCGCGCGCCGGTCGGGGTTGATGACCGTGAAGCGCCCGGAGAGCAGGTCGGCGAGCTCTCGCATCCTGCCGCACTTGCGGTAGCTCAGCGCGCCGCCGACGAGGATTACCGCGGGACCGTCGCCGAGGCGATCGTCGTGCCGTCGTGGGATGTGACCGTGTGCATTTCTGGACCTCGAGCGTGGTCCGCCCGTCGAGCTGGAGAGATCCGTAGTTCGCCGCGGCCCGAGCAGCCCGCCTTCCCCGATGCCCCGCGCGCGCAGGACTGGCAGCGTGTCGGGCCACCGACGAAGGAGACCCGCTGTACCGCCAGATCATCATCGGATACGACGGCACCGAGCACGCGCGCGACGCGGCGACCCTCGCGCTGGCGCTGGCCGGCCGCGACGGTGCGCGGATGCTGTTCGTCAACGCCTTCTACGACGTGCCTGCCGCCCTGCCTGCCGACCCGCTGCGCGATCAGCTCCGCGCCGGGGCCGAGCGGACCGCGCGGGAGGCGGCGAGGAGCGTTCCGTCGAGCATCTGGGCGGACAGCCGGGTGATCGCCGGTCGCTCGCCGGCGCGGTCGCTCTATGAGTGTGCCGAGGAGCGGGAGGCCGACCTGATCGTCGTCGGCTCCTCCGGCTCGGCGGGCGAGGGCCGGGTGCTGGCCGGCCGTGTTGCCTCCCAGGTGGTCGACGGCGCGCCGTGCGCGGTCGCAATCGCCCCGGCCGGGCTGCGACACCGAGAGAAGACCGAGCTGCGCCGGATCGGCGTGGGCTTCGACGGCCACCGGGAATCCGAGGGTGCCCTGTCCGCCGCCGTCACGATCGCCCGAGCCGCCGG
Source organism: Solirubrobacterales bacterium (assembly GCA_038251325.1). GTDB lineage: Bacteria > Actinomycetota > Thermoleophilia > Solirubrobacterales > Solirubrobacteraceae > JBBSBL01. Next base: position 27,659 of record JBBSBL010000029.1, read on the forward strand.
CGCTCGGCTGCTCCTGATCGCCGTCGTAGAGCCGGTCGTGGCCTCGCTGGTCGGCCCGTACGTGATCGACCTGCGGGAGATCAACGAGTCGTTGAGAGCCTCAGCGCGGGATGCGCTCGAGCACGCAGGCCACTCGATACCCGAGGACGTCGAAATCGACAGATCGCTGCTCGAAGGGGACCCCGGCCAGGAGCTGGAGCGCGCGACCACCGAGGACGAGCTCGACCTCCTGGTGGTCGGCTCGCGGGGCTTCGGCCCGGTGCGTCGCGTGCTCCTCGGCAGCGTCTCGACCAGGCTGATGCACGGCGCCCGCTGCCCGCTGCTGGTGGTGCCCCGGCGCGCTGCATCGCACGGCGCGCCCGCGGCCGACGAACCCAGAGAGCCCGAAGCCCGCTGAGGCTCGAGGCCTTCGATCCGAGCCTCACGCCGACCGCGCTGCTGCTCGCAGCGGAGCACGCGGTCGAGCGCGGATCCCGCCTGCTGCGTCAGGGGCAGGCCCACGTCGGCTCCCTGATCCCCAAGGGTGACCGCGACTACGCCACCAGCATCGACCTGAGGATCGAGCGAGCGGTCAAGCAGATCCTGGCCGAGGCAACGCCGCAGATCCCGTTCCTCGGCGAGGAGGAGGGCGGTGACGTCCACGCCCAGACGCTCTGGACGCTCGACCCGATAGACGGGACGCTCAACTTCATCAAGGGCAGTCCCCTGTGCGGGCTCTCGCTTGCCCTGCTCGAGGGCGGACGGCCCGTGTTCGGCATCGTCGACCTCCCCCTGCTGGGCGAGCGCTACATCGCCCGGCAGGGCGGCGGCGCCTACCTCAACGGCGAGCGGCTGCGCATCGCCGACGTCGACCGGCTCCACGACGCGATGGTCGGGCTGGCCGACTTCGCCGTCGGACCGCGAGCCGCGGACGAGAACGGCATCCATCTGGCGCTGATCAGGCGCCTGGCCGTCGATGCCATGCGGATCCGAGTCCACGGCTCCGCGGCCCTGGATCTCGCGTGGCTGGCCGCCGGCCACCTGAACGCCACGGTGATGCTCTCCAACCTGCCGTGGGACGTGAGCGCGGGCGCGCTGCTGGTGCGCGAGGCCGGGGGCCTGGTCTACGACATCGACGGGACCGATCACAGCACGAGGTCGCGGTTCACGATCGCCTCGGCGCCGGGCCTGTCCAGCAGCCTCCGCCAGGTCGTGGCAGATGCCCTCTGACGCGGGCGCCCGTGACCTCGATGCGGCGACCGGGAGGGTCGCCGTCTTCGCACCCTCACCGGTGCTGACGATCACCGCCGAAACCGGCGCGGAGCAACCCGAGATCCATCTGCACGCCGGCGGCCAGGGCTTCTGGGTCGCCCGGATGGCGGCGCTGCTCGGGGCCGAGGTCACGCTCTGCTGTGCGCTGGGCGGCGAGTCGGGACGCGTGCTGCGACCGCTGATCGAGGCCGAGGCGGTCTCCGTCCGCAGTCTCGACCCCCGCGCGTCCAACGGGGTCTACGTGCACGATCGCCGCGGAGGTACGCGCGTGGAGCTCGCGGCGGCGGCGGCCCGCCCGCTCGATCGTCACGCCGTCGACGGGCTGTACGGCATCGCCCTGACGGCCGGGCTGGACGCCGAGGTCACCATCCTCACCGGCCCGCAGCCGCCCGACCTCCTCGACGAGGACGTCTACCGCCGACTCGCCGGGGACCTCCGCGCGAACGGACGCACGGTGATCGCCGACCTCTGCGGCCCGGCCCTCACCGCTGCGCTGGCCGGAGGCCTCGACGTGCTCAAGATCAGCCATCGGGAGCTGATCGCGGACGGCTACGCCGCGAACGACAGCTTCGATGAGCTCCTGAGCGGCCTGAGGCGGCTCAGGGAAGCCGGGGCCGAGCACGTGCTGCTCTCCAGGGCGGCGGATCCGGCCATCGTGCTCGCCGGCGACGGTCGCTCCACCGACGTGATGGAGCTGCACGGGCCGCGCTTCGAGTCCCTCGACGCGCGCGGGACGGGCGATTCGATGTCCGCTGCCCTGGCCGTCGGGCTGGCGGGCGGCATGGCGCCGATCGAGGCGCTCCGTCTTGCCGTCGCCGCCGGGGCGCTGAACGCCACACGGCGCGGGCTCGGGACCGGGACCCGCAGCGAGATCGAGGATCTACGCCACCACGTCACCGTGGAGCGGCACAGCTCGTTGCTCGGTCGGCTGACGCGCCGGCTGGCCCCCGGCTGATGCACCGGAGAGGATGATCGACGCCGATCAGGCGCGCGGGCCCGAGGCCCCGGATGCCCTCGAAGTCGACCCGACCGAGCGGGTCGAGCTGTTGCTGCGCGACCTGGGCAGCGCCAGGGGTGGCCTCTCCGGCCGCGAGGCTGAGCGGCGCCTGATCCAGTTCGGACCCAACGAGCTGCGACGCCGAGGCGGACGGCGCTGGCCCCGTGAGCTGGCTCGCCAGCTCACCCATCCCCTCGCGCTGCTGCTCTGGGCCGCCGCCGGCCTGGCCGGGCTCGTCGGGATCACGCCGGTGGCGATCGCGATCGTCGTCGTGATCGCCATCAACGCGGCGTTCGCCTTCGTCCAGGAGGTTCAGGCCGAGCGCGCCGTGGAAGCCCTCGCCCAGTACCTGCCGCCGCGAGCGACGGTCATCCGCGACGGCCGGAGGCAGGCCATCGAAGCTCGCGGGGTGGTGCGCGGGGACCTGCTGGTGGTGGAGGAGGGTGACCGCGTGTGCGCCGACGCGCGACTGCTGGAGGGCGCCGTCGACGTCGATCTGTCGACCCTGACAGGCGAGTCCATGCCGGCCTTTCGCTCCGCCGATTCGCTCGACAGCAGCGTGCCGCTGATCCACGCGCGAGACCTCGTCTTCAGCGGCACCACCTGCATCGAGGGGGGGGCGCGGGCGGTCGTCTTCGCAACGGGCATGCACACCGAGCTGGGGCGGATCGCGGCGCTCTCCGATCGGGTCGAGCAGGAGGAGAGCCCGCTGGAGCACCAAGTCCGCCGAGTCGCATGGCTGATCGCGCTGATCGCCGTCGTCACCG
>JBBSBL010000030.1:0-30585 GCA_038251325.1 Solirubrobacterales bacterium
CGTCAGCAGCGGCCACTCGACGAATGACCCGTTTCACGATCGGAAGGTCATCGCCGACCACGACTCCGGGAAGTGGGGCCGCGAAGTGGCGCGCCAGGCCGCGCGCGCGCGGAGCTACCTCGCCGCTCGCCTCAAGACCGGGAAGCGCCCCGCGAAGCTCGCGCTGGTGCTCGACATCGACGACACCTCGCTCTCCACCTACGCCTGCCAGAAGCCGCAGTTCACGGTCGGGCGGCTCGCGGGCTGCGTGGTCGGCGGGAAGCTCCCGGCGATCCGCCCGACGCTCGCCCTCTACCGCTACGCGCGCTCGAAGGGCGTGACGGTCGTGTTCATCACCGGGCGGCCGGAGGGGCTCAAGACGCTGACCGTGGGCAACCTCAAGCGGGCCGGGTACTCCGGGCGCGACCGCCTCGTGCTCCGGCCGGCGGGCTACGCCAAGCCGAGCCTCGTCCCCTACAAGTCGGGCGCGCGGAAGGCGCTGCGGCGCGCCGGCCTCGACGTGGTCGCGAACGTGGGCGACCAGCGCAGCGACCTCGCGGGCGGGTTCGCGGACCGCGCCTACAAGTACCCGAACCCGATGTACTTCACGCCGTGATCGCGCCCCGCGCGTGAGCTCGCTCGCGACGTCGGCCGACATCGCCGCGCTCGCCGAGCACGCCGGCCGGGCCGGGCGCCTGGGCATCGACACCGAGTTCATGAGCGAGGGGCGCTACCGCCCGTTGCTCTGCCTCGTCCAGGTCGTGGCGCCCGACGGCGAGGGCCTCGACATCGCGATGGCCGACCCGCTGGCGAGCGACGCGCCGGACGTCGCCCCGCTCGCGCGGGCGCTGGCCGACCCGGCCGTCGAGGTCGTCGTGCACGCCGGCCGCCAGGACGTGGCGATCCTCCGGCGCGAGTGGGCGACCGAGGTCACGACGCTGTTCGACACCCAGGTCGCCGCCGGGTTCGCCGGCTTCGCGGCCCAGTCGGGCTACGGGAACCTGCTCGCCGGCGCGCTGCACGTCTCGGTGCCGAAGACCGCGAGCTACACCCGCTGGGACGCGCGGCCGCTCTCCGCCGAGCAGCTCGCGTACGCGCGGGGGGACGTGGAGCACCTCCTCCAGCTGCGCGACGCCCTCGTCGAGCGCCTCGACGGCCGCGGTCGCCTGGAGTGGGCGCGCGAGGAGTGCCGGGCGGTGGCGGAGAGCACCGACGTGCGCGATCCGTGGGAGACGTGGCGGCGGCTGCCGAAGGTCACCTCGCTCTCGGGCGCGCACAAGGCCGTGGCCCGCGAGCTCGCGGCCTGGCGGGAGCAGACGGCCGAGCAGGAGGACAAGCCGGTCGGCTCGATCGTGCAGGACGCGGCGCTGATCGAGATCGCGCGACGCCAGCCGCGCGAGCCCCGCGCGCTGACCGACATCCGCGGGATCCACCAGGGGATCGTCAAGCGGCGCGGCCCGGAGATCGTCGCGGCGGTCGGGCGCGGCCGGGACGCCGAGCCGATCCCGGGCGAGGGCGCGCGCAGCCGCGTCGACGCCCGCGACGCCCCGCTCGCCTCGCTCGCCGACGCCTTCGTGCGCTCGCGGGCGATGGAGTCCAGCGTCGCCTCGGAGCTCGTGGCCACGCGCGCCGACCTCACGCGGATCGTCGCCGCCGTCCGCCACGGCGACCCGGAGCCCGACGTGCGCACGCTCCAGGGCTGGCGCCGCGACCTCGTGGGCGACGATCTCCTCGAGCTGCTGAACGGCCGCCGCTCGCTGGCGATCGGGGCGGACGGGGCCGTGGTGGTGTCGGAGGTGGGCTGACGGGCGGTTCGCGGCTCGCCGCTCGCGGCCCGCAGGAGCGGTGGCGCGAACGAGCGGCATCATCGAAGGGTGGATCGGCCGGGGGAGCGCGTGGGACGTCGAGTTCGATCTCAGTCCCGCAGGGCGGGATCAGGATCGATCTCGACGCTCGCGGGCGCGCCCCGGCGGCCGCCGAAGCCAGTCGCCATCGCCGAGGCCACCCTTCGATGCGGCCGTTGGCCGGGGCCGCAGCCCTGCCCGGGCGCCCGCCACCCTGCCGCACGACCTCATGCAACTCGCCGTTTCGCAAGATCCCTTGCAAACGGGCCGGTTTCCGGAGCGCTTGCCGCCGGACCGTGGTACGGTCGCCGACGACATCGAGAGCCGAGTCGCCGCGCCTCCGGGTGCGGCGAGCGGGGGAACCAATGTGGCCACGCGGCCACGGGGGCGAATCGCCGGAAGTTCCGGCGTAGCGCGATCAGCGCGAGCCCGTCAGCTCACCTCGCAGGCTCAGGATCGACAACCGAGGTGGTACGCACCATGGCCGACGTCCGTCGTGACCTGGCAACCGAAGATCTCTGGGCCCGTTCGCTCGAGCGCTCGCTCGTGCGGCGCGGCAGCCTGCGCCGCGCCGAGCTCGTCTACCTGAACGGGGGCGGGCGGCGCGACCTCTCGGCGCCCGAGAGCTGGACGCGCTCGCTCAACCGCTCGCTGCGCCGGCGCGCGGCGGCGCGGCACCGCTGGTCGCTCGACCTGCCCTCCCCCAAGGGGCTCTCGGTCGCGGCCCTGCTCGCCACCACCGCCGTCCCGGCGGCCGGCGCGCTGGCCGGCGCCGCCCCGGCCGCAGCGGCCACCCACCGGATGAAGGCGCTCAAGCACCGCAGCCGCGGCGCCGCCGTCGCGCGCCTGCAGCACGCGCTCGGCCTCGCCGACGACGGCGTCTTCGGGCGGAAGACGCTCCGCGCCGTCAAGCGCTTCCAGCGGCGTCATGGGCTCACCGTCGACGGCGTCGTCGGCCCCGGCACGTGGTCGGCCCTCGGGCTCGGCAGCTGGCCGCACGCGGCCGGCCGCCGATCTCACCGCCGCGCACGCCACCACGGCGGGACCGTCGCGCGCGGCGGACGGGTCACGCGGATGCAGCGCGCGCTCGGGCTCTCCGCCGACGGAGTCTTCGGCCCGCAGACCAAGCGCGCCGTCCGGCGCTTCCAACGCCACCACGGCATGGCGGTCGACGGAATCGTCGGTCCCGGCACCTGGCGCGCGCTCGGCCTCGGCCGCTTCCCGGGGCGCCCGCTGAAGGCGCACGGCGGCGGGGGCGGCGGCGGTCACTCGACCCACGGCGGCCTGCCGTTCGCGGTCCAGCGCATGGTCGCGGCGGCGAACCGCATCGCGCACACGCCCTACGTGTGGGGCGGCGGGCACGGCTCGTTCGCGTCCTCCGGCTACGACTGCTCCGGCTCGGTCTCCTACGTCCTGCACGGCGGCGGGCGCCTGAGCGTCCCGCGCGCCTCCGGCGGGTTCGAGGACTACGGGCGCTCCGGCCCCGGGCGCTGGGTCACGATCTACGCGAACGGCGGGCACGTCTACATGACGATCGCCGGCCGGCGCTACGACACCAGCGGCATGGACGACGGCACCCGGTGGGACCGCCGGGCGCGCACGGGCTCGGGCTACGTCGTGCGCCACCCGCAGGGGTTGTAGCGGGCCGCGGAGCGCCGGGTTTCGCGGAACGTAACGAACCGCGCGCTAGCCTCGACGTCATGAGCATGAGAGTGAAGAAGACCGACGAGGAGTGGCGCGCGGAGCTCACCCCCGAGCAGTACGAGATCCTGCGGCGCAAGGGCACCGAGCGGCCCTGGACCGGCGAGCACAACGAGACCAAGGGCCCCGGCGTGTTCCGCTGCGCCGGGTGCGGCCAGGAGGTCTTCGCGGCCGACACGAAGTTCGAGTCCGGCTCCGGCTGGCCGAGCTTCTACGCCCCCGCCGACGAGGCGGCCGTGGACACGGAGACCGACCGCAGCCTGTTCATGACGCGCACCGAGGTCATGTGCTCGGGCTGCGGCGGGCACCTCGGCCACGTCTTCGACGACGGCCCGAACCCGACCGGCCAGCGCTACTGCATCAACTCCTGCGCGCTCGAGTTCGAGCCGGCCGGCGACGACGCGGCGTCGGACCCGCAAGACGCCGCGTAGCGCGAGCCGCGACTCAGGCTTCGAGCGCGGCCAGCAGCTCGTCCGCCGCCCCGCGGGCGAGCGCGACCATCTCCTCGTCGGTGCGGTCCTGCACCGGATGGGGGACGAGCACGCGACGAGCCTCGGGCTGACCGAGCGCCCGGGCCTGCGTGTCGGCCGCCTGGGCGAAGACCGACGAGGCGACGAGCACCGCCGGCGTCCCGCGCCCCTCGAGATCGAGCACGTCGTGCAGACCGCACGACACACACGAGCCTCAGTCGGCGAGCGCCTCGATCACGGCGTCGCAGCGAGCGGCGATCTCCCGTCGCAGGTCGGCCGGCGCGGGCTTGGTGAAGGTCGGCTTCATCGTCCGTTCGACGGTGTGGCCGCGCGCCGAGAGGATCCGCTCGAGCTCGTCGAGGAAGACGTCGCCTCGGGGCTTGCGGATGTCGAGCAGCGCGATGCGCGCCGGCCGCCCGGCGGGCAGCGCCTGGGCGAGCGGCCGCCCCTCCGGGGCGCTCTCGCGCGTGGGGTCGAGGATCGTCACCGCCATGGCTCGACGCTCCTGCTCACCGGGGCGGAGCCGACGTCACCGGCGAGCCAGGACCCGTAGACCATGCTGAAGAGCCCGGCGTCGCCGCCGGCGTGGACGAGCGTGATGCGCTCCGGGCCGGCGAACTTCGCGACCGGCATCGCCGGGTCCGAGACCCACTTCGGGTCGATCCCCTCCGGGGAACCGCCCGCCCCCTGCGCCAGCGTGCCGGCCGGCGCGTGGGTGAGCTCGTGGAGCCGGGCCTGCGTGCGGGCGCGGTCCCAGCCGGCCTCGCGCAGCACCCGCCCGTGCTCGGGCCCGAGCACGACCATGCCGTCGAAGCCGAGGCGGAGCTTCGGATGGTTGATCGACTCGAGCGCCAGCGCGAGGCTCGCGCACAGGCCCTCCGGCTCGCGCGCGAGCTGGTCGACGAGGAGGCGCGGCGCCTCGGTGGCGAGCAGCGTGACGCCGGTGTCCCCGGCCGGCAGCCCGCGGGCGACGTGGAGCGGCTCGAACGGCGAGCCCTCCGCGCGCTCCGCGACGCACGACGCGAGCTTGCCCATCTGCCCGTGCGCGGCCCGGTCCTCCTCCCGGGGGCGTCCGCCGCCGACGTTGCGCACGGTGAGCTGGAGCGCGCGGCCGGTGGTGAGGTTGGCCCGGTTGCCCTGGCCGAGCGCGTTGCCGCGGAACTCGTAGCCGAGCGCCTCGACGTCGGGCCCGCTGACCACGATCGTCGGGCCCGCCGGATGCGTCGTCGCGACAAGGCCGTGGAGCGCGAAGCTCTCCTCGCAGGCGGCCTCGACCGCCGCGAGCACGACCGGCAGGACCTCGGGCGGGCAGCCGGCCATCACCGCGTTGATCGCGACCTTCTCGACCGTCGCCTCGCCGCCGTAGGGCGGGACGAGGGCGACGAGATCCTGCGGATGACGGGCGGTGTGCTCGAGCATGGCCACGACGCGCTCCGGGGTGGGCGGCACCACCGGCAGGCCGTCGGTCACCCCGCGCGCGTGAAACGCCTCGAACTCGTCCTCCAGCCCGCCGACCTCGAGCTCGCGCGCGGCCAACCGGCCCTCCCGGCGGGCGCGGCGGGCGGCGAGACGCGAGGCGACAGCGGGGTCGCGGGTCGCGCTGGCGCACCCGGGCCGGCGCTCGGGCAGGCCGTCGAGGGCCAGGGAGGCGCCGGCCGCGACGGCGAGCCCGGCCAGCCGGTCGCGCTGGAGGCCCTCGACGCGATCGCGCTCGGTCCCGGCGTCGAGCAGGATGACCGCGGGGACTGCGTCGGGGTCGAAGCGCTCGGAGAGCTCGAGGCCCTCGTCGAGCTCCGGCACCGCGCCGAGCCCGAGGCGCGAGGCCTGCGCCGCCGTCTCCGCGGCCGGCGACTGGGAGAGGATCCGCAGCGGCGCCCCGGCCGCCCTGGCGGCGTCGAGCGCCGGGAGGACCTGGTCGCAGACCTCGCAGTCGTGCTTGACCAGGGCGAGGAGCTCGACGGGCATCGGCGCCGATCCTACTCCGGCCCGGATCCCCCGCAGCCGCGGCGGCTACCCTCCCTCGCCGGTGCCCGCCCCCGACCCCGAGCTCGCCGCCGTGCGCTGGAACCTCGCCCCGCTCCTCGACGGCGCGGGCGAGGAGGGCGTGACCCGGCTGCTCGACCAGGCCCAGACCCGCGCCGACGCCTTCGCGGAGGCCCACCAGGGCCTCCTCGAGCGGATCGACGGCCCGCGCCTCGCCGCGGCGATGGAGGAGCTGGCGGGGATCATCGCGCTCGTCCACCGCGCCGGCACCTACGCGAGCCTGCGCTTCGCAACCGACACCGCCGACCCGGCCCGCGGCGCGCTGATGGCGAGCGTGCAGGAGCGGGGAACCGCGATCGAGACCCGGCTGCTCTTCTTCGAGCTGGAGTGGGCCGCGCTCGACGACGAGCGCGTCGAGGCGCTGCTCGGCGCCGACGGGCTCGATCGCTGCCGCCACTACCTGCGCACCGCGCGCCGCTATCGCCCCCACCTGCTCTCCGAGCCGGAGGAGCGGATCGTCGCCGAGAAGGCGGTGAGCGGGCGCAATGCGTGGAGCCGCCTGTTCAGCGAGCTGACCGCGGCGATCGAGGTCACCGTGCCCGGCGAGGAGGCCACGGCGGCGCCGCTCGACTCCGCCCTCTCGCGCCTCTCCTCGGCGGACCGCGACGAGCGCCGCCGGGTGGCCGAGGGCGTGACCGCGGCGCTCGAGCCCGGGCTGCGCACCCGCGCCTACGTCTACAACACGCTGCTCGCCGACAAGGCGACAGAGGACCGGCTGCGCGCCTACCCCACCTGGCTCTCCTCGCGCAACCTCTCCAACGAGGCGAGCGACGAGTCGGTCGCCGCGCTCGTCGCCGCGGTCCGCGCTCGCTACGACCTCCCGCAGCGCTGGTACGGGATCAAGGCGCGGGTGCTCGGCCTCGAGCGCCTGGCCGACTACGACCGGGCGGCCGCGGTCACCGGCGAGGACGACGAGGTCCCGTGGGCGAGCGCGTGCGAGCTCGTGCTCGACGCCTACCGCGCCTTCTCCCCCGAGCTCGGCGCGGTGGCCGAGCGCTTCTTCACCGGGGACCGCGTCGACGCGCCTCCGGCGCCGGGCAAGCGCGGCGGCGCGTTCTGCGCCTCGACCACGCCGCGAACCCCGACCTACCTGATGCTCAACTACGCCGGCCGGCGCCGCGACGTCCTCACGCTCGCGCACGAGCTCGGCCACGGCGTGCACTTCGACCTCGCGGCGCCGCGCGGCATCCTCGAGCAGTCCACGCCGCTCACCGTCGCCGAGACCGCGTCGGTGTTCGGCGAGACGATCGTCTTCGAGCGCCTGCTCGCCGCGGCCGACAGCGCCGACTCGCGCTTCTCGCTGCTCGCCGGCGCGATCGACGACGCGGTGGCCACGGTGTTCCGCCAGGTCGCGATGAGCCGCTTCGAGGCGCTCGTCCACGGCGAGCGGCGCGAGCGCGGCGAGCTGGCGCCCGACCGCTTCGGCGAGCTGTGGGCCGAGAGCCAGGCCGAGCTCTTCGGCGACAGCGTCGAGGTGACCGACGGCTACCGGCTGTGGTGGTCGTATGTGCCGCACTTCATCGCCACGCCCGGCTATGTCTACGCCTACGCCTACGGGCTCCTGCTCGCGCTCAGCGTCTACGCCCGATACCGCGAGGCCCGCGAGGCGTTCGTGCCCCGCTACCTCGAGCTGCTGGCGGCCGGCGGCTCGCGCTCGCCGGAGGAGCTCGGGCGGATCGTCGGCGTGGACCTCGCCGACCCGGGCTTCTGGGACGCCGGGCTCGCGCTGGTCGCCGAGCGCCTCGACGCCGCCGAGGCGGCGGCGCGCGAGGCGGGACGGCTGACCTAGCCCCCTACGACGTGACCCGGAACGCGCCGCGCATGAACGGGTGCATCCGGCAGTAGTAGGTGTAGGTGCCCGGCCCCAGCGTCTTCGGCGTGCTCCACGTCAGCTGGTTCGACGCCGCGGTCAAGCCGTAGGGGCCGAGCGCGAGCTGCGCCGAGTCGATCGGCCCGCCGTTGGCCAGCGGGTAGCTGATCCCGGTCGCGCCGTTGCACGGCTGGCGGCAGCCGGTGATCGTGTGCGGGACGGTCAGCGGGGAGCTCCGATCGGACAGCGCGTCGAGGTTGCGGAACTGCAGCGACTGGCCGACCTTCACCGTCGGCGGGTCGAGGCGCTTGCCGGTCTCGCTCCAGCCGCCGTAGCGGTAGCGGTAGCCCTTGATGTCGACCTCGTTGCCCGGCGCGTGGCCGTTGGGAAGCGTGCGGAAGTCCGGGACGCCGCGGAGCTTGCGGCCGCCGTAGTTGCGGTTCTCCGGGAGCTGGCCGTGGGTGGGGCGTCCGTTCTCCGGCAGCGCGTGGGTGAACGGATCCGCGCCCTTGGCGTCGAGCGAGGCGAAGACGACCATGATCCCCATCGACTCGTACCAGCTCGCGCGGCTGGTGTCGTAGGTCGCGCTGACCCGCAGCTTGTCGCCCTTGCGCAGTCGCACCCGCCAGTTCGACGGCGTCCCGGTCATCGCCATGTCCCACGACACCGGGCCGTTGGGGTCGAAGTAAACCGCCTTCGAGCGGAACAGCCGCACCGAGCTCGGCACCGCGCCGGGGATGGGGCCGCCCTTGTGCCGGGCGATCCCGGTCCCGGGGCGCACCGCCTCGAGGTCGTCCCACAGGCCGCCCGGGTGCATGTGCCCCGCGGTGGTCATCAGGGTCATGTCCTGCGGGACCGTGTACTCGTTGCGAGGCCGGCGGCTGTTCGGATAGGGGTTCGTGTAGCCGTCGGGGAAGGTGGTCCGCTTGCGGGCGCCGCCCGAGCCGCGCAGCACGTCGTAGACGGGGTAGGCGCGGCCGCCCTCGACGTCCATCCAGATCGGGAAGAGCGCCTTGGTGCGGGCCCCCAGCCGGGACGCCTTGGGGATGAAGTCCATCGTGTAGTCGATGTACACCTTGAAGGTCTGCGCGGTGTAGTTGTGGATCATGTAGTTCAGGAGCCACTTGTCGCTGCCGCGGACGGCGTAGCCCGTCCCCTTGGGCATCTGGAAGATCGTCTTCTCCTCGCCCGAGGCAAAGAACGTCGCCGCGGCGCCGGTGCCGTAGAGGTTGCCGCCGCCGCGCGCGCCGAGGTTGATCCACACGGCGTGGTGGAGGTGCATGATGTCGGTGCGGGGCACGCGGCCGTTGCGGAACGTCATGTTCGGCGCAATGCGGGTGACGAACCCGTCGACCTTCGGCTTGGGCACGGCCCTGTCGTTGAGGTCGATGAAGTTCGTGCCCGCGTGGACCGTGATCGGGCCGTAGCGGAACTTCAGGCGCTGCTGGCCGGGCGGCAGCTTGGGCTGCTTCGGCGGCGCGTAGGACACCTGGATGCCGGAGGCGGACGCGGCGGCGGCCGGGACGGGGCTGCGCGCCCCGGCCGGCGCGGCGAGGAGCAGCCCGAGGGCGGCGACGGGCACGACGGGGGCGGCGAGGCGGACGGCGCGGAGCAAGGGGTTCCTCCCGGGAACGGCGCGACGGAACGCCGAAGGCTAGCGGAAAATGCACACCGGCTGCGAAAACATCGGCGCGGGCTGTGCGGAGCGCGACATCCCGTCCCGGCGCCGAACGCTAACGGTCGGGCCCCGCGAGCGCGCCGGTCCGGCGTCTTGCCGTTCCTCGCGAGCGGCAGTAGGGTCGCGCGGTCCTCGTACAACGAACTTGAGAAGGCGGGTCATGACACAGCCGAAGCGGTCCACCCCGAAGAGCGGCGCACGCAAGACGCCGGCCAAGCGCTCGACCACGGCCCGCAAGAGCGCCGCGTCCAAGCGGACGACGGGCGCGAAGAAGCCCGCGGCGCGGCGCAAGCCCGCATCCGGGGCGTCGCGCTCCCGCGCGGCCGCCGGCTCCCGCGCCTCGGCCGCCGGGACGCGCGCCCGCGCCGCTGAAGACCGCACCGAGGAGCGGATCCGCGAGCTCAACGAGCGCATCATCGACGGCGGCAAGGAGCTGGGCAGCGCGGCGCTCGACGCCTACGAGGCGGCGCTGTCGGCCATCGCCAAGACGCTCGAGACCGGGCCCGGGAAGAGCGATCAGGACTGGCTCGCGCGAGTGGCCAACGGCCAGGCCGAGTTCCTCCGCGACCTCGCCAAGCGGATCGTCCCGCCCGCCCGGCGCGCGCTGAAGTAGCCGCCGACCGCGACCGCGAGCGCCTGCCGTGCCCGACACGCCCGACCCGCGGCCGATCGTCATCGCCTACGACGGCACGCCGCAGTCGCAGGCGGCGGTGCGCGAGACCGCCCACCTGTTCGGCGGCGGGGTCCGGCCGGTGCTCGTGCTCACGGTCTGGGAGCCGGGGCTGATGAACGTCGCGATCGCGCCGGCGCCGGGCGGCATCGGCGCGGCGGTGCCCCCGCCCGATCCCGAGGTGGTCCGCCAGGTCGATCGCTCCGAGGAGGACCACGCCCGCGCGATCGCCGAGGACGGCGCGGAGCTCGCCCGCTCGCTGGGGCTCGCCTCCGAAGCGCTCGCCGTGCGTGACGAGGCCAACGTCGCCGACACGATCGTGCAGGTCGCCGACGAGCGCGACGCCCAGGCCGTGGTCGTCGGATCGCGCGGGCTCTCGCACCTGCGCTCCGTCCTGATCGGCAGCACCTCCGACGGTGTGCTCCACCGCATCCGCCGCCCGCTGCTGATCGTGCACGCGGAGGAGGAGGCAGGCGGGGAGTAGCACGCCCCGCAGCACGCTCGTGCCCCGCGTGGAAGAATGCGCGCGATGGGGAGGACGGGACAGGACGGGCGTGCCGGCAGGCGGATGGTCACCTGCGTCGCGCTCGCGGTGGCGCTCGCGCTCGCCGCCACCGCCGCCGCCGCGCGCGGCCCGGCGGACGTCCGCCCCGCCCTGCGCGCCGCCACCGCCGGTGCCCACGTCGGCCTCGGGGCCGCCACCGCCCGCGCCCGCCCCCGCGGCCTGCCCCTCCCGGCCACGGCGTTTCCGAACGACCCGGGCTTCGCCGGCTGCGAGAGCCAGGACCCCGTCAGCGGCTGCACCGACAACGAGCAGTGGGATCTCTACGGCCGGCTGACCGGCGACACCTGCCTCGACCCCGCCGGCACGGTCGCCGACCGGCCCCATCCGGACGGCGGGCTTCCGTGCTGGGCGCGCAACGCGACCGACCCGCAACACGCAGCGGGCCTGAACTTCACCGGCGCCTGGCAGCAGGGGAACGTCGGGCGCGGCGACGTGACGATCGCGTACATCGAGGGCGGCGTGAACTACCGCGTCCCGTCGATCAAGGACGGGCTCAACGCGATCTGGCTCAATCGGCGCGAGCTGCCGTGGCCCGAGCGCGAGGACGGCAGCTCCTACGGTCGCTACGACGCGGACGGCAACGGCCGCCTCGACCTGCGCGACTACGCGCGCGACCCGCGTGTGAACCCGGCGTGCGCGCCGGGCGTCACGCCGTTCGTGACCGAGGCCGAGGGCACCACGCACGGGTGCGTGCCCGGGGGGCAGCACGCTTACATCAACGCCGTGCCGGTGGCCGGGACCAACACTCCCTACCTCTCGCCCGAGGATCTCATCGTGGTCTTCGGGCACTGCCGGATCGTCCGCGGCGCGACGCGCGGGTGCCCGCCCGGCGGCCGCTTCGACAACGACGGCAACGGCTACCCGAACGACGTCAGCGGCTGGAACTTCGAGCGCAACACGAACGACCCGCAGACCGAGAACCTCGGCTACTCCCACGCGTCGGGCCTCATCTCGCTGCTCGGCGGACAGCCGAACAACGCCTACGCCGGGGTCGGCGCGTGCCGGACCTGCCGCGTGGTGCCGATCAAGCAGGGCGCGGAGGCCGTCGGCCGCACCGACCGCTGGGCCGAGGCCGTCCTCTACGCCGCCGACCTCGGCGTGACCGCGATCAGCTCCGTGGTCGTGGAGTACAACTACTCGAGCTTCTCGCAGGCGGCCGTGGACTACGCCTACCGCCGCGGCGTCGCGCTCGCGCTCGACTCCAACGACTTCGACTCGATGGACCACAGCGACGGGATGCTGTTCGACCACGCGATCCCGGGGAACTCGCTCGCGCTCGACCGGCCGGGCGCGGCGGCGCGGACGTTCCGCGCGCGTTCGAACGTCACCTCCTACGGGACGCACAACCTCTTCTCCGGCGGCGAGGTGACGACCTCGGGCGCGACCCCGTTCATGGCCGCGACGCTGGCGATGGTGCAGGCCGCTGCGCTGAACGCGCGCGACCGGCACACGATCCCCTCGCGCCTGACGCCGGACGAGATCAAGCAGGTCCTGATGAACACCGCGAGCCCGGTCATCCCGCAGACCCAGACCCCGGACGTCCCGCACCAGTGGCCGGGCAACCCGCGCAGCGCGACCGACGCGACGCACACGAACTGGTCGACGCAGTACGGGTACGGACGCCCGGACCTCGGCGCCGCGACGCGCCTGCTGCTCGGCGGCCGCGTGCCCCCGACCGCCGAGCTCACCTCCCCGCGCTGGTTCAGCTACGTCGACCCGGTCCGCCAGCGGAACCTCGTGGTCACGGGCCGGCTCGCCGCGAGTCGCTGGCGCTCGCGCGGGGTGCGCTGGACGCTCGAGGCCGCGCCCGGCGCCGACCCCGCCGACGCGGACTTCCGCACCGTCTCCTCCGGCCGCGGCGACCGGGACGGCAACCTCGGCGTCCTCGACCTGCGCCGCTTCCGCCGCCTCTCGCGCCAGGCCCCCGGCGACACGCTGCCGCCCGACGGCCCCGAGCGCTACACGGTGACCCTACGCCTGCGGGTCAGCGACGGGGACGGGCTGAAGGCCGAGGACCGACGCACCTTCGGCGCGCGGCACGACCCGTCGCTGCTGGCGGGGTATCCGCGCCGCGCCGGCGGGGAGATCGCGGCCGCGCCGTCCTACGTCGACCTCGAGGGGCGCCACGAGAACGACCTCGTGTTCGCCACCTACGACGGCGTCGTCCACGCGCTGCGGCCCAACGGTGCCGAGGTGCCCGGCTTCCCCGTCGGCAGCGACGCGCTCCGGGCGATCGACCCGCGCAGCCCGCAGAACTCCCGCGCCCGCGCCTACCGCGACCCGGTGCTGCGCGACGTCCGCGATCCCCTCACCGGGGTGGCCGTGGGCGACCTCTTCGGAGATGGGCGCCTCGCCGTGGTGGCGACGAGCGCGAACGCCGTGGTCTACGCGTGGGACGCGCACGGCCGGCGCCTGCGCGGATTCCCGCGCACGAGCGACCGGCGCTTCTGGTCGCTGCCGGTGCCGACCCCCGACGCGCCGACGCGGCACGGCCGCCTCCCCGCGCGCGGGAACTGGTCGCCGCCGACGCTGGCCGACCTCGAGGGCAACGGGCGCCTGGACATCCTCATGACCGCCTATGACGGGCAGGTCTACGCGTGGCGGCCCAACGGGCAGCCGGTGCCGGGCTGGCCGGTGAAGATCGAGCTCCCCGGCGGCGTCCTGGCCCGCGACGGCATCGCCCCCGCCGACTACATCCGCGACGCGAAGCTGACCTCCTCGGTCGGCGTGGCGGACGTGCTGGGCACCGGGAAGCCGCAGGTCTTCGTGTCGAGCTCCGAGTGCGGCGCGGACCGCACGGCCTGGCTCTACGGGGTCTGGCCCGACGGCACCCGCCACGCCGGCGGGGCATTCCTTCCCCACTGGCCGGTCGCCCTGCCCTCGCTGTCCATGTGTTACGACAACTCGATCGACTTCGTCAGCGAGGGAGCGACCCCGCCGGTGTTCGGCAAGGTCGACGCCTCCGGGCGCACCCGGGTGATCTCGGCCGCGCCGACCGGCCCGACCAACGTGATCGACGGCGACGGGAGCATCGTGCGCCAGCTCTCCCCGCTGTGCCCGGGCGCGGCCTGCGCCGCGAACCCGCCCTACCGCCCGGCCGACCCGTTGACCGTCACCCTCACCGGGCAGCCGGCGCTCTCGGACCTGACCGGAGCGGGGCGGCCGCAGATCGCCCAGAGCCAGGTGGGCGCGGTCTCGATCTCCGGCGCGCTGGGGACGGAGGGGCAGGCCGCGCTGCCCCAGGTGTTCACCAAGGCCTGGGACGGCGTCGACGGCTCGCTGCTCGCCGGCTTCCCCGCGCGCCAGGACGGCTTCCCCTTCTACACCGCCCCGGTCAGCGCCGACCTCGGCGGCGGTCCGGGGAAGAGGGCCGTCGTCGAGTCCAACGACTCCTACTGGATCCACGCCTTCCTGCCCGGCGGTGGCGAGGCGCCGGGCTTCCCGAAGTACACCGGGCAGTGGCCGAGCTTCAGCGGCGTGGTCGCCGACCCGCGCATGAACGGCCGGCTCGACTACGCCACCGGCAGCCGCGAGGGCGACCTCTTCGTGTGGCGCACGCGCGGGAGCGCCGCCCGCAACGACCAGTGGTGGCACTACCGCCACGACGAGCGCAACACCGGCGATCAGGGCCTCGACACGCGCCGCCCGGGCGTGGTCTCGCCGCTGCGTGCGCGCGGCGGCGGGCTGTTCTGGCGCGCGCCGGGCGGCGACGGGTCGGCCGGCCGGGCGGCGCGCTACGAGGTGCGGCTGGCGCGGGCCCCGATCACCGGCATCGGTGCCTGGCGCCGGGCGCGAGTGGCCGCCGGCGCGCCGGCGCCGGGTCCGGCGGGGACGCGGCAGTCGCTGCGCGTCGCGCCGCCGGGCGGCGGGCCGTGGTGGGCGGCGATCGTCGCAATCGACGCCGCGGGCAACCGCGGGGCGCTCGGGCCGAGCGCGCGGGTGCGCTGAGCTACCGTCCGGCCGTGAGCAGCGGCCAGGCCAGCGGCGCCGTCCTCGTCACCGGCGCCTCCACCGGCATCGGGGAGGCGTGCGCGCTGCACCTCGCGGCGCTGGGCTTCCAGGTGCTGGCCGGGGTGCGCCAGGCGGCCGACGGCGAGCGGCTGGCCGCAGACGGCGGCGGCGCAGTGCGCCCGGTCACGCTCGAGGTGACCGACGCCCAGTCCATCGCCGCCGCGGCGGAGGCCGTGGCGACCATGACCGGTGGCCGCCTCGCCGGCCTGGTGAACAACGCCGGGATCGCGAACGCCGGGCCGCTCGAGCTCATCCCCATCGACGAGCTGCGCCGCGTGCTCGAGGTCAACGTCGTCGGCCAGGTCGCGGTGACTCAGGCGATGCTTCCGATGCTGCGCGCCGCGCGTGGGCGGGTGGTGAACGTCGGGTCGATCGGCGGGCGCGTCGCGGTGCCGCTCCTCGGCCCCTACGCCGCGTCGAAGTTCGCGCTCGAGGCGATCACCGACGCCCTGCGCCGCGAGGTCGCGGCCCAGGGGATCAAGGTCTCGATCATCGAGCCCGGCGGCGTGCGCACGCCGATCTGGGGCAAGGCCCAGGCGGACGCCGACCGGCTCGAGGGCGACCTCCCGCCGGAGGCCGAGCGGCTCTACGGCGGACTCATGCGGGCGATCCGCGCGGAGTCCGAGCGGATCGCGGTCGAGGGCCTGCCGCCGCGCGCCGTCGCGGAGGTCGTGGCCGAGGCGCTGACCGCGGAGCGCCCGCGCGCCCGCTACCCCGTGGGCCGCGACGCCCGCGGCCGTTCGATCGCCGCCCGGGTCCTGCCCGACCGCGTCCTCGACCGGCTCATCGCGCGGGCGCTGCGCGAGGGCTGAGACCCGCGCGGGGGCCGCCGCCTACAGGCCCGCCCGCACCACCTCGGCCGCCGCGCGTTCGCCGCTGCGCACGGCGCCGTCCATGTACCCGTTCCAGTAGGTCGAGGTCTCGGTGCCGGCCCAGTGGATGCGGCCGACCCGGGTGCGAATCGCCGGCCCGTACTCGGTGAGCACGCCGGGCGGCGTGAAGCCGACCGGGCAGCCGCGGCTCCACTCCTCCTTCGTCCAGTTCTGCTCGAAGTAGGCGCGCGGGCGCCGGGCGGCCTCGCCGAAGTACGTCGCGAAGCCGGCGAGCACCGCCGCCTTGCGCGTGGCCGCGGACTTCGCGGCCCAGGTGCGCGCGTCGTCGCCGCCGATGAATCCGAAGAGCACGCCCGGCTTGGCGTCGGGCGGCGAGTTGTCGTAGGTGACCTTCATCGGCGAGCGGTCGCTCACGGCCTGGCCGCTGAGGCCGGCCGCGCGCCAGAACGGTGCGGGGTAGACCGCCTCGCACTTGAGCAGCGCGCCCATCGGCATCCGTTGGGTGAGTTGGTCGCGCGCCGGCGGCATCCCCGGCTCGTAGTCGATGCGCCCGGCGAGGGCGGGCGGGATCGCGACGATGACGCGCTTCGCGTTGATCGCGGTCGTGTCGGAGCGGACGAAGACCCCGCGCCCGCGCTGGACGATCTCGCGCACCGGCGTGTCGAGCACGACCCGGCCGCCGAGCGCGCGCGCCATCTTCAGCGACAGCGTCTGCGAGCCGCCGACGAAGCGCCGCTCCTGCGCGCCGTCCTTCACGTTGACGATCCGCAGCAGCGACCCGAGCGTCTGCTCGTTGCCGGCCACGCGGATGTACCAGCAGACGAAGAGCAGCGAGGCCTCGTGGGGATCAAACCCCCAGATCGACTCCGCAGCGGAGTCGTTGAGGAAGCGCCCGCCCTCCGTCGTCATGTTCGCCCGCAGCCACGTCTCGAAGGTCTGGCCGTCGAGTGCCGCGGCGTCGGGCGCCTTCCACGGGGCGTCGACCGGGATCGTCTTTGCGATGCCGTCGAGCTTCGTCACCGCCTGGAGGAGATCACCGACGGCGTCCGGGTCCGGCGGGATCGCGCCGAGCGGCCCGTCGGCGTCGAACAGGGTGCGCTTCCCGTTGCGGAAGTAGACGTTCTTGCCGGAGTTCCAGGTCGGGAAGGTCGGGACCTTCAGCGCCTTGGAGAGGGCGAGCACGCGGTCCTGCGTCGGCCCGACGAACTGGCCGCCGGCCTCGGCGATCTTCCCGCCGCCGATCGGATGGTTGAGCGTGCGTCCGCCGACCCGGTCGCGCGCCTCGAAGACGACGACCGAGCGACCGCGGCGGGTCAGCTCGCGCGCGGCGGTGAGCCCGGCGAGCCCGGCGCCGACGACGCAGACGTCCACTCCGCGCCGGCGCCTCCCGGCCGCGCCGCCGACCAGCTCCCTCCGCGTCACCGTCGCCATGGCGCGCAGCCTAGCCCCCGCCGGCCGCTTGCCGCGCCGGTCGGTCACAATCCCGGGTGATGGACTCCCAGCACGGACGTCTGCTCGTCGCCTCCCCGGGCATCGCCGACCCGAGCTTCTTCCGAACCGTCCTGCTCATCGGCCACCACGACGAGCAGGGCGCGCTCGGGCTGGTACTCAACCGCCCGTCCGAGGCGCGGGTCGCCGAGGCGGCGCCGCCGCTCGCCGACCTCGCTGGCGACGACGGCCTGCTCTACCTCGGTGGTCCCGTGACGCCGGAGGGCGTCGTCGTCGTGGCGGAGTTCGAGGACCCCGAGGACGCGGCGCTGCTCGCCTTCGGCAACGTCGGCGTGCCGTCCGCCCGCGTCGACCTCGAGGCGCTGCCCGAGGTCACCGAGCGCACGCGCGTCTTCGCCGGCCACGCCGGCTGGGGGCCGGGTCAGCTCGACGAGGAGCTCGAGCGCGAGGACTGGATCGTCGCGCCCGCCGACCCCGACACGGTGTTCGCCGACGACGCCGAGGACCTGTGGCCACTCGTCCTGCGCCGCCTCGGCGGGGCCTACGCGATGATCGCCACGATGCCCGTCGACCCGTCGGTGAACTGATGGCCCTCGACCCCACGCGCACCGCGCTCGGCGCCTGGAGCGGCGGGCGGTTCATGCACTTCGGCGCGCCGCTCGACGACGCGCGGCTGGAGGCGCTGCTGCGTCCCGACGCCGCGATCCCGACGGTCCTGACCGCCGACGTCTACGGAGGCGGCGAGGCCGACCGGCTCGGCGGCCGCGCGCTCGCCGGCCTCGACCGCGACGCCTACTGCCTCGTCGGCGCGATCGGCCACGACTTCTACGACGGCGAGCGCCAGGGCGCGAAGGGCTTCCCGCGCTTCACCGACCCGGAGCTGCGCGGCCCCGACGGCTACGCGGACTACGTCCGGACGGCGACGGAGCGCAGCCTCGCCCGCTGCGGGGTGGACCGCTTCGACCTGCTGCTGCTCCACAACCCCGACCGCACCGGCTACACCTCGCCCGCAGTGTGGGCGGCGATGGCCGCGGTCCGGGACGCCGGGCTCACGCGGAGCCTCGGCGTCGCGCCCGGCCCGGCGAACGGCTTCACGCTCGACCTCGTGGCCTGCCTCGAGCGCTTCGGCGCGCTGATCGATTGGGCGATGATCATCCTCAACCCGCTCGAGCCGTGGCCCGGGGAGCTCGTCCTGCCGGTCGCCCAGGCGCACGACGTACGGGTGATCACGCGCGTGGTCGACTACGGCGGCGTCTTCCACGGCGACGTGCGGCCGGGCCACCGCTTCGGCGAGCGCGACCACCGCGCCTTCCGGCCCGAGGGCTGGGTCGAGGCGAGCGCGGCGAAGCTCGAGCGCATGGCCGCGGTCGGCGAGCGCCACGGACTCACCCTGCTGCAGCTCGCCTGCGCGTGGAACCTCTCCCACCCGGCCGTGGAGTGCGTCGTGCCGACGCTGATCCAGGAGGTCGGCCCGGACGCGCGGCCGGTGGAGGAGAAGCGCGCGGAGCTCGCCGCGCTGCCTCGGGTGCGCCTGAGCATGGAGGAGGTCGCCGAGCTCCGGGCCATCGGGGACAACACCGGCTCGATGGCGCTGAAGGGCGCGGCGCCCGGCTTCGACGGGCCTGAGACCGCGGACCGCTGGGCGGTGAGCGAGGAGCTCGCCGCGGCAGGCAGGCGCTGGGGCATCGCGGCGGAGCGGGACCTCGCCCCCGCCGCGGCGTAGCCCGGCGCAGCGCCGCCTGGTCGGTGCGAGCCGCGCGGCGCGGGCGCATCTCGTCGCGAGCGTCGGGCTCGGCCTGGCCGCGGCCGCGCTCGTCATCGCGCAGGCGGTCCTGCTCGCCTCGATCGTCACGCGGGTCTTCCTCGGCGGCGCGCCGCTCGGCGCCGTCGAGGGGTCGCTGATCGCGCTCGTCGCCGTGTCGCTCGGGCGCGGGCTCGTGGCCTTCGGCTTCGAGGCGGCGGGGCGGGTCGGCGCCGCACGGGTCATGGGCGAGCTGCGCGGCCGGCTGGTCCGGCACCTGCTCGTCGCCCGGCCGGGCGGGCTGGCGGGGGAGCGCCGGGGCGAGCTCGCCGCGGCAGCGGTGCAGGGCGTCGACGCGCTCGAGAGCTACTTCGCGCGCTATCTGCCGCAGGCCGTTCTGGCGGTCCTCGTGCCGGCGGCGATCCTGGCCTGGGTGGTCCCGATCGACTGGCCGGCGGCGGCGATCCTGCTCGTGACCGTCCCGCTGATCCCGATCTTCATGGTGCTGATCGGGCGCCTCGCGGAGCGCTCGACCCGCGCGCGGTGGGAGTCGCTGGCGCGGCTGAGCGCCCACCTGCTCGACGTCGTCGAGGGCCTCGCCACCCTGCGCGCGTTCGGCCGCGCGGAACGGCAGGCCGAGACGATCGCCGACGCGAGCGACGCCTACCGGCGCGAGACCATGGCGACGCTGCGCGTCGCGTTCCTCTCCTCGCTCGTGCTCGAGCTGCTGGCCATGCTCGGCGTCGCGCTCGTGGCCGCGACGATCGGCGTGCAGCTCATCGACGGGGCGATCGGGCTCGAGGCGGGGCTCACCGTGCTCATCCTCGCGCCGGAGCTCTACCTGCCACTGCGCAACCTCGGCGCGCAGTTCCACGCGAGCGCCGACGGCCTCGCCGCGGCGGAGCGGATCTTCGCGGTCCTCGACGAGCCGGCCACGGTGCGCGCGCCGGCGCGCCCGGTGCCGGCCCCGGACCCGGCGGACGCGGTCGTGCGCCTCGAGGACGTGAGCTTCGCCCATCCGGGTCGCGGCGAGGCGGTGCTCGACGGCGTCGCACTCGCGCTGCGGCCCGGGGAGACCGTCGCGCTCGTCGGGCCCAGCGGTGCCGGGAAGACGACGCTCGCCGCGCTCCTGCTGCGGCTCGCCGACCCCGAGCGCGGGCGGGTGAGCTGCGGGGGCGTCGATCTCGCCGCGGTCGATCCGGCCGCCTGGCGGCGGCGGGTCGCCTGGGTGCCCCAGCGCCCGACGCTGTTCGCGGGGACCGTGGCCGAGAACGTGCGACTCGCCGCCCCGGGCGCGAGCGACGCGGCGGTCGAGGCCGCGCTGCGGGCGGCCGAGGCGTGGGACGTCGTCGCCGAGCTGCCGGACGGGCTCGCGACGCGGGTCGGCGACGGCGGGCGGCGGCTGTCGGCCGGTCAGGCGCAGCGGGTGGCGCTCGCCCGCGCCTTCGCCCGCGATGCGCCGCTCGTCGTGCTCGACGAGCCGACCGCGAACCTCGACCCCGGGACGGCCGAGGTTGTCGAAACGGCGATCGCCCGGCTCGCCCGGGGGCGCACCGCGCTGTGGATCGCCCACCGGCCGGCGCTCGCCGCCCGCGCCGACCGTGTCGTGACGCTGGAGCACGGGCGCCTGCGCGAGATCCACGGCGGCGCGCACGGGCGGGTCCGGGCGGATGCGCGCGAGGAGGCAGAGCGGTGAGCGCGCTCACGGGCGACAACGCACCGGACGGCGGCGAGGGCCGGGCCGGCGCGTTGCGGCGCGCGGTCGCGGCGACCGGCGACCGGCGACCGCGGGTCGCGCTGTCGGTGCTGCTCGGCACCGGCGCGATCGTCGCGGCGGTCGCGCTGCTGGCGCTCTCCGGCTGGCTCATCTCGCGCGCCGCCGAGCGGCCGCCGATCCTCACCCTCGGCGTCGCCATCGTCGGCGTGCGCTTCTTCGGCATCGCGCGGGCCCTCCTGCGCTACCTCGAGCGCCTCGTCTCCCACGACCTCGCCTTCCGCACGCTGGCCGACCTGCGGGTGCGCTGGTTCCGGGCGCTCGTCCCGCTCGTCCCGGGCGGGCTGCCCGGCCTGCGCCGCGGCGAGGTGCTGAGCCGCTTCGTGGCCGACGTCGACCGCCTCCAGGATCTCTACCTCCGGGCGCTCGGACCGCCGCTCGTCGCGCTCGCCACCATCGTCCTGGCGACGGCCGCCGCCGCGATCATCCACCTGCCCGCCGCGCTCCCGCTGCTCGTCATGCTGCTCGCCGCCGCGGTGCTCGTGCCGCTGGCCACGCGGAGCGCGGCGCGGGCCGCGGGCCGTCGTCAGGCGCCGGCGCGTGCGGCGCTCACCATCGACCTCGTCGAGATCGTCGCCGGCGCGCCGGAGCTCGCGGTCGCCGGCCGCGAGGGCGACTGGATCGCGCGGGCGGACGGCCACGGCGCGGACCTCGCCCGCCTCCAGGTCCGCGACGCGCTGGCCGGCGCCGTGGCGGCCGGGCTCGGCACCTTCCTGGCCGGCGCGACCGCGGCCGCGGTGGCCTGGGCCACGATCCCCGCCGTCCACGCGGGCACGCTCGACGGGACGCTGCTCGCCACGCTCGTCCTGCTGGCGATGGCGTCGTTCGAGGGCGTCCAGCCGCTCGGCGCTGCCGCCCAGTCGCTCGACGCCTGCGCCGACGCGGCCGAGCGCCTGGAGGCGATCGCCGACCGGCCGGCGCCGGTCGTCGACCGGGTCGATCCCGTCCCGCTGCCGCCGGGCGGCGCGCTGAGAGTCGAGGGCCTGCGGGTCCGGTTCACTCCCGCTGGCCCGTGGGTCCTCGACGGCGTCGACCTCCGCCTCGAGCCCGGTCGCTCGGTTGCGCTCGTCGGCCCGAGCGGCGCCGGGAAGACGACGCTGGCCGAGGCGCTCGTGCGCTTCCGCGACCCCGACGGCGGGCGCATCGCCCTCGGCGGCGTCGACCTGCGCGACGCCGCCCAGGAGGAGGTGCGCGCCGCGGTCCGACTCGACGGCCAGGACTCCCACCTCTTCGCCACGACGCTTCGGGCGAACGTCGGGCTCGCGCGGCCGGAGGCCGAGCCGGAGGCGATCTCCGCGGCGCTCGGCCGTGCCGGGCTCGGGGCGTGGGCGGCGGGCCTGCCCGACGGGCTCGAGACCGAGGTCGGCGAGCTCGGCGCGCGGGTCTCCGGCGGCCAGCGTCAGCGGATCGCCGCGGCCCGGCTCCTGCTCGCCGACGGCCGCTTTCTGATCTTCGACGAGCCGGCTGCGCACCTCGATGCGGCGGGCGCGGGCGCCCTGCTCCGCGAGCTCGCCGGGACCGCGCGCCGCACCGGCCAGGGCGTCCTCGTCATCAGCCACGTCCGCCACGGTCTCGACGCCTTCGACGAGGTGCTCGTGCTCGAAGGCGGGCGGATCGCGGGCGGGCGGCCGGGGGCCGGTCGGCCGATCTAGGGGAGCGCCGCCCTGGCCGCCGTGACCGATCCCCGCGAACGGCGCCAGGAAGGGGGGTGACGGGAGCATCGGGCTCAGACGGGTTAGCCGCCTCGGCGCCGAGCCCGTTTGCGGCAAGCGTCCGGCCTAGGGGGCGCAGGACGCCCCTTAGGCAGGAATCGTCCGCAGCAAAGCCGCCACGCGCGACCTCGGACGCGCTTCGAACCCGCCCTTCGATGCCGCCGTGCGCCGGACCCGCCGCCCCGCCCGGGCCACGGCCGTCGCCGGACCCGCCGGCCGCCCCGGCCACGCCGCCCGCCCTCTATCCCCGACACCCCCTCACGCTCACCACCCCGCGCCGCAGCGTCGCGGTGATGCGCAGCACCGTCGTGGCCGGGTCGTAGGACCAACCGCTCGCCGGCAGACGCCGGCCGTCCACCGTCACCGCGCACGGCCGGAACGGCCGCTCGAGCGTGCCGAGCGCCGCCTCGACCGCGTAGGCGCGCGGCCGGCGGCCGGCGATCCGCAGCGTCCAGCGCCCGCGGCCCTCGAGCGACCGCGCCCACTCCCCGGGCCCCAACGCCGAGCGCGAGCGCCCTCGCGGGAAGACGAGCAACCGCCGCTCGCCCTGCCGCGAGGCGAGCCCGGTCACCCCCTGCGCCGGGTACGGCGCGAGCGTGTCGACGTCGGCTGGAAGCAGCGGCAGCACGGCGCCCGCGCGCACGAGCAACGGCAGCTCGGCGTCCGGCGCAGGCAGCGTCGCGTCCCGGCCGCCGGTCAACAGCGCGGGCCGGGCGAGCGCGATCGTCCCCTCGGCCTCGCGCCAGTCCACCGAGCGCCAGAGGTCGACCCACTGCCCGGCGGGCAGGTAGGCCTCCCGCGCGACGGCGCCCGGCTCGAGCACCGGCGCGACGAGCAGGTCAGGGCCGAAGAGGTACTCGTCCTCGCGCGCGACGGCGCGCGGGTCGTCGGGCGCGACGAGCGCGAGGTGGCGCATGATCGGCAGCCCGGTGCGGTCGTAGGCGCGCTCGGCCGCGGCGAGGTAGGGCAGGAGCTGCGTGCGGAGCTTCGCGTAGCGGCGCCAGACCGGCAGCACGTCCGCGTCGAAGATCTGTGGGCGTCCGGCACCGCCGATCCCGTCGGCCTCGGTGCGCATGACGCCGGAGGCGAACCCGAACTCGATCCAGCGTCGCAGGAGCTCCGGCGTGAGCTTCGGCGCGAACAGCGTGAAGAAGCCCCCGACGTCCGAGCCCCACAGGCTCACGCCGGACAGGCCCATGGTCAGCCCGTTCCGCACCGCGGAAGCCAGCCCGTCGTAGCCCCACGAGGTGCTCGGGTCGCCGCCCCAGACGATCTGCGCGTGCCGCGCCGTCCCCGTCCAGCCCGAGCGGTTGAAGCGGGCCAGCGGCCGCGGGACCCGCTGCGCGAAGCGATGGGCGGCGCGATGGTAGCCGGTGGCGTAGGCGTTGTGCAGGGCGGTGCCGGCATGCCCGCCGGAGGGCGCCGCGTCGGTCGGCGTGTACTCGCCGAAGTCCTCCATCCAGCCGTCGTAGCCGTTCCCCACCGCCTCGGCCAGGCGGGTCGCGAACGCCGCCTCCCCCGCCGGCGCGAGCAAGTCGTACTGCCCGACCTCGAAGAAGCTCGAGGTGAGGTAGCGGTAGACGTAGGGCGAGCCGTCCGCCCGGCGGGTGAGCGCGCCGGCGGCCGCCGCCGGGTCGAAGGCGGCGGTGTAGCTCCGGCAGACCATCGGGTTGAAGTACGTCGTCACCGCGAGGCCCGCGGCATGGAACCGCGCCGTCCGCGCCCGCTCGCCGTCTTCGTTGCCCTGCTGGCCGCCGCACGGCAGGTAGTGGGTGTAGGTCTGCCCCACCGAGGCCGGGGCGTCGGCCGCGCGGAGGCGATCGATGCTCTCCTGCTCGCCGCCCTTGGGCTGGAACCACGGGCCGAAGTAGAACGGGGCGGCGGCGGGAGGCTGGCGACCGGTCGCGGCGGTGAAGCGGCGCAGGACGTCGGCGGGGCGCGGGCCGGCGAACACGCGCAGGTCGATCCGCGGCGCGTCGACCTCGGCGCTCCACGCGTCGGCGCGGTCGCTGCCCAGGCGGAAGCGGCTCTGCTCGTCGTCATCGACCAGGACGCCGTAGCCGCGCGTGGAGAGCAGCCACGGGACCGGGTAGTAGGTCGCGTCGTCGCGCGGCAGCCAACCTGCCGCCGGGATGATGTTGGCAAGGACCGGGCGCTCAGCGGGGAGGTAGGGACCCTCGGCGACGTAGTCCTCGACGGTCCCGCCGCGCTGGTCGACGGCGTTGGAGCGTTCACCGAAGCCGAGGTGGCGCTCGCCGGGCGGCGCGTCGAAGGCGATCCCGGTGCGCTGCACGGCGTCCGGGCCCTCGCCCGTAACCCGGCCGGTGATCCGCAGGACCCCGGCGCCGCCGGGCGCCACCCGCAGCGCGATCCGCCGGCCCGCCGGATCGTCGGTGGCGAGCTCCGCGGCGTAGGCGCTGCCGTCGCGGCCGGCGCCGAGCACGCGGGTGGCGCGGAACCACCGCCCGCCGGCCTGGAAGCCGAGCGGACCGGTGGCGCCCGCGCCGTTGGCCTGGCGCAGGACGAGTCCGGCGCGGCGATCGCTCACGGTCAGGCGGAACGGGCTCGCCCCGATCTCGGCCGCAAGGCGCCCGGCGCGGACCACGCCGCCGGTCGGGTGGGCGGTGGCCGGCGCCGCGATCGCCGCGGCGAGGACGGCGACCGCGACGACGACGGAGGGAGGGCGGCGCGGCACGAGGGGCACATCCAACCGGGGCGCCGCGCCCCGCGTCAAGCGGTGACCGGCGAGCCGCCCGCCGACTGCCCCACCCGCCCAGCCCTCAACACCGAGCGCCGGCGTGCCGATATGTGCTCTCAGCCATGACCACGGTCGTGATCGTCATCGTCGCGCTCGTCCTGCTGGCCGGCCTCTGGTGGGTGCTGACCCGCAACGCGTTCGTCCGCGCGCGCAACAAGTGCGACGAGGCGTGGAGCGGGGTCGACGTCCAGCTGGGGCGCCGCCACGACCTCGTGCCGAATCTCGTCGCGACGGTCAAGGGCTACGCGGACCACGAGTCCGGCGTCCTGTCGCGCGTCACCGAGGCCCGCAGCGCCGCGATCTCGGCCAACGGCCCCCGCGAGATCGCCCGCGCGGAGTCCGGCCTCGGCCGGGCGCTCGGTGGCGTCGTCGCGCTGGCCGAGTCCTACCCGGCGCTGCGCGCGACCGAGAGCTTCCAGCGCCTCCAGGCCGAGCTGGCCCAGATCGAGGACGAGATCCAGGCCTCGCGCCGCATCTACAACGCCAACGCGCAGGCCTACAACAGCCGCATCCAGGTCTTCCCCGCCTCGCTGGTGGCGGGCGGGCGCTTCGCCGCCCGGCAGTACTTCGAGATCGCCGATCCCGCCGACCGGGCCACGCCCGAGGTCGCCTTCCCGCAGCCCTCGCCGGCCTGAGCCGGGCTCGCCTCCCCGGCGACCCGCGCCCGCGACCGCTCCCCGCCATGAGCACCGCGCCTCCTCTCTCCTCCACCGCGTCCGACTTCCGCGCGAACGCCGACTCGACGCGCGCCGGGCACTTCCGCGAGGCGCTCAACACGCGCCTCGCGGCGTACTCGCTCGTCTTCGGCGTGGCCGCCGCGGTGCTCTACGGCTCCGCGCGGCACAGTCCGGCGATCATCCTCGGGGGCGGCCTCGGCGTCATCGCGCTCGTCTTCGCCGCCTCCTGGCTGGCGGCCGACCGCGAGGCCGAGGTCGACTTCTACGCCGCGCTCGCCGAGGGGATGGGGATGCGCGAGATGCCCGACGGCGACAGCCTCTTCCCGACCACGCCGTTGCTCGCCGCCGGCACCGAGCGCCGCCTCGAGCACCTGCTCGCCGGCCCGGTGGTGGGCAGCGACGAGCACGGTCGGCAGTGCCTGCTCGCCCACTACACCTTCGAGACCGCAGAGAACGACCCGCATCGGAGCCTCACCGACCCGGTCGGGGAGCATCGTTTCACGCTCTGCGCCATCGACCTGCCGCACACGACCTCCCGCTTCCCGGGCGTCTACGTGCGCCGGCACCAGGGGGTCGCCGAGTGGGCGAACGGGGACGACTGGCTCGCGGGCGAGCGCGTCCATCAGCTCGAGCTGGAGAGCGCCGCGTTCACCGACGCCTACGACCTGCGCGTGAGCGACGACCAGGACGAGGTCGCGGCCCGCCAGCTGCTCGCGCCCTCGCTCGTCGTCTGGCTCGCCGAGCACCCGCTGCGCCCCGGCTTCGAGCTGCGGGCCGGCACGCTCGTCGTCTTCTGCCCCGGCCACCTCGATGACGCGGGCCGCTACACCTGGCTGCGCGACGCCGCCGCCCGGCTCGCCGAGAGCGCGGCGCGCGAGGCGGCGCCGGCGCCGGGGCCGCTCGCACCGCCCGTCGTCTGAGCCGAGACCTCCCGTCCCGGACCCGGTTGACGCCTGCGCGATGATTCGGGGCGACCGTCCGCCCGCCGCCGACCGGGGAGCCGCCACATGCCCGAGATCACCGCCCACGCCCCGGGCACGCCGTCCTGGATCGACCTCTCCTCGCCCGACCTCGGCGCCTCGATCGCCTTCTACGGCGCGCTGTTCGGCTGGGAGGCGTGGGAGACCGGCACCGTCGAGGAGACCGGCGGCTACCGGATGTTCGGCCTACGCGACCAGACCGTCGCCGGTCTCGGGCCGATCATGAACGAGGGCCAGCCACCGGCCTGGTCGACCTACGTGACGGTGGAGGACGCGAGCGCCACCGCGGACAAGGTGCGCGCGGCCGGCGGCCGCGTGCTGGTGGAGCCGATGGACGTCATGGCCGCGGGCCGGATGGCCGTGTTCATGGATCCGGAGGGCGCCGCCTTCAGCATCTGGCAGCCAGGCGAGAGCATCGGCGCCGGCATCGTCAACGAGCCGGGCACGCTCGCGTGGAACGAGCTCTCGACCCGGGACGTGGACGGCGCGGAGCGCTTCTACGGCGAGGTGTTCGGCTGGGGCGCGGAGACCTCGCCGATGCCCGGCCCGAACGGCCCGGTGGACTACACGGGGTGGCAGGTCGGCGGGAAGGCGGTCGGCGGGGCGCTGCCGATGCCGGAGGGGGTGCCGGCCGAGGTGCCGCCGTTCTGGCTCGTCTACTTCGCGGTCGAGGACACCGACGCGGCCGTGGCCAAGGCGAAGGAGCTCGGCGCGAGCGTGGTGATGGAGCCGGTCGACATCCCGGCCGGCCGCTTCGCCGTCGTCGTCGACCCGCAGGGCGCGGTCTTCGGCGTCATCGCGCTGGCCGAGGGAGCCGGTCCGTAGCCGGATCCGGGAACGGCGCCGGACCGTACTCCTGACGACGTGAACGGCGACCTCGCCCTCACCACCTTCGTCCTGATCCCCCACCTGTTCGGGGTGGTCTTCCTGCTCTGGCTCGCGATGGCCGACGGCGGCGAGGGCGGCGACGCCGACGACGGGGGCGGCGGCTGGTTCCGCTTCCTGCGCTCCGAGGACGCCGGCCCTTGCCCGCGGCGCCCGCCGCGCGGTCCCGGCGGCGCGGCGCAGCCGTGGCCCGAGCGGCTGCGCGCACCTGAGCGGCTGGCGGTGCGCCGCCGCGGTCGCCGCACCCGCACGGCGCCGGCGCACCCCGCGCCCGCGCGCTCGCCGGCGCGACGCTGAGGGATGCCAAGGTTGTCCCGCCTCGACCGCGACGATCTCCCCGCCGACCCGCTCGATCTCCTCCGCGCGTGGCTCGACGAGGCGAAGGCGACCGGCATGGTCAACCCGGCGGCGATGACGCTCGCCACCGCCGGCGGCGACGGCGGCCCGAGCGCGCGGACCGTCTTGCTGCGGGGCCTCGACGCCCGCGGGCTCGCCTTCTACACGAACCGCGGGAGCCGCAAGGGACGAGACCTCGCCGCCAACCCGCGGGCGTGCGCGGTCCTCTACTGGCGCGAGCTCGACCGCCAGGTGATCGTCACCGGCCCGGTCGAGGTGGTGGAGGACGCGGAGTCCGACGCGTACTTCGCCGGCCGTCGGCGCGGGCACCGAATCAGCGCCTGGGCGTCGGATCAGGGCGCCGCCCTCCCCGATCGCGCGGCGCTCGAGGCCGGCTTCGCCGCCGCCGAGGCGCGCTTCCCCGGCGAGGACGTGCCGCGGCCGCCGTCCTGGGGCGGCTACCGGATCGGGCTCGACGCGATCGAGTTCTGGCAGTCCGGGGATGATCGCCTCCACGACCGGTTCGTCTGCGCACGCGAGGGGGACGGGTGGACCGTCACGCGCCTCGCGCCGTGAGCGCCGCGGGGCTCACCCGCGCCCTGCGACCGTGAGCACGCCGCTCGCCACGCGGCTCGCCGCCTTCGCCGTGACCGCCGCGCCGCCGGACGAGGTGCGCGAAGACGCCGCGCGCCGGGTGCTCGATACGCTCGGCAGCGCGCTCGCCGCCCGCGGGCTCGGGGAGGGAACCGCCGCGACCGGCGTCGTCGCCGCCGCCGGCGGCGCGCCCGAGGCGACGTTGATCGGCGAGCGCGACGCGATCCCCGCCGCCCAGGCGGCGCTCGGCAACGCCGCGCTGGCCCACGCGCTCGACTTCGACGACACCCACGAGGCGTCGGTCTGCCACGTCAGCGCCGTCGTCGTGCCCGCGGCCCTCGCCGTGGCCGAGTCGCGCGGCGCCGGGGGCGCGGCCCTGCTCGACGCCGTCACCACCGGCAGCGAGGTGACCGCGCGGGTCGGCCTCGCCGCGCCGGGCGGCTTCCACCGCCGCGGCTTCCACCCCACCGGCGTCTGCGGCGCGCTCGGCGCGGCGGCGGCGACCGCGCGCCTCCTCGGCCTGGACCCCCCGCGCGCCACCGCGGCGCTCGGCATCGCCGCGAGCTTCGGCGCGGGCCACTTCGCCTACCTCGAGGACGGCTCGGCGACCAAGCCCCTCCACGCCGGGTGGGCGGCGCACGGCGGCGTGCTCGCCGCGCAGCTCGCCGCCGCCGGCGCGGAGGGGCCGGCGCGTGCGCTCGAGGGCCGCTTCGGCCTCTACGCCACCCACGTCGACGAGCCGCCCGACCTCGACGCCGCGCTCGCCGGCCTCGGCGAGCGGTGGGAGTGCCTGCGCTCGGTGGTCAAGCCCTACCCCGTCTGCCACTACTCCCACGCCGCGCTCGACGCGATCGGGCAGGCCGCGGGCACGTTGCCGGTCGACCCCGACGCGGTCGAGGCGGTCGCCGTCCGAGTCTCTGCCGAGGGCTTCGCGCTCGTGCTCGATCCGCCGGCGGCCAAGGCCCGGCCACGGACGCCGTACGACGCGAAGTTCAGCCTGCCCTACGGCGTGGCCGCGCTCCTGGTCCGCGGGCGACTGGGCCTGACCGACTTCACGGCCGAGGCGATCGCGGACGAGCGCGTCCTGGCCCTCGCCGCGCGCGTGACGGGCGAGGCGTGGGCGCCGGGCGCCGCGCCGTCGCCGTTCGCCGGTGAGGTCGACCTCCGATGCGCCGGAGACGCCGAGCCGCGGCGCGTGCTCGTCGCCCACGCCCCGGGCGGCCCCGAGCACCCGCTCGGCGACGCGGCGCTGCGCGAGAAGTTCGGCGCCAACGCCGTCCTCGCGATCGACGCCGCGACAGCCGACCGGCTCGCCGCCACCGTGCTCGCGCTCCCCGCCGACGGAACGCTCCCGCCGATCGCGGCTTGCATGCGCGCCGTCCCGCAGTAGCGTTCGGGCGCCAGAACCCCGAGGTGAGGCGTGGCCCATGAGCAGCGGTGCGATGTCCGTCGAGGCGGCCGAGACGATGAAGGCCGGCCAGCGCGCGATGTGGGACGCGGGGGACTACCCCGACATCGCGCAGACGGTCGAGGGCTGCGCCGTGGCGCTCGTCGAGGTGACCGGCTTCGGCGGCTCCGACCGCGTCCTGGACGTCGCCTGCGGCAGCGGCAACGTGGCGCTCGCCGCCGCGCGGGCCGGCGCCGAGGTCGTCGGCCTCGACCTCACGCCGAAGCTGCTCGCCGAGGCACAGACGCGGGCCGGCGCGGCCGGCTTCACGATCGAGTGGCTCGAGGGCGACGCCGAGGCGCTCTCGGTGGACGACGGCTCCTTCGACGCGGTGCTCTCCTGCTTCGGCGCGATGTTCGCCCCGCGCCAGGAGGTGGCGGCCGCCGAGCTCATCCGCGCGTGCCGTCCGGGCGGCCGCGTCGGCGTGACCGCGTGGACGCCCGAGGGGCTCAACGGCCGCATGTTCGGCGTCATGGCCCCGCACCTGCCGCCGCCACCGGAGGGCTTCGTCCCGCCGATCGCCTGGGGCATGGAGGACCACGTGCGCGAGCTCTTCGCGCCTCACGACGTCGAGCTGAGCTTCGAGCGGCGGATGAACCGGGTCGCATGGGTGTCCGTCGAGGCCTTC
>JBBSBL010000031.1:0-30576 GCA_038251325.1 Solirubrobacterales bacterium
CCGGGACGAACACGGCGACCGCGAGGATCGTGGTGACCGCGAGCAGCAGCCACGCGATCGGCGCGCCCGCTGCGAGCACGGCGGCGCCGGTCGCCAGGAGCGCCACACCGGCCGCGATCAGGGCGTGATCGCGGGGTGCGCTGAAGTGGCGTCCATGCACGGCGCGCAACGTTAGCGAAGCCCGGGCGCCGGGCGAGCAGGCGCCCGACCGCTCCGGGTCGGTGACCTGCGCCGCTGGATCCATGCGCCCGAGAGGACTCGAACCTCCACGGGCCGTAAGGCCCACAAGGCCCTCAACCTTGCGCGTCTACCAATTCCGCCACAGGCGCAGGACGGCCGAGTATAGAACGGCCTCGCCGCAGCGCTCCGCCCGGCCTTCCGCCTTGAGTCCGTCTGACCGGGCCGCTACCTTATCGAACACATGTTCGTTCCAGCCCTTCGGATCGACGTCAGGAGCACCGCGTGGTCGAGTTGAGCCTCACGAAGCGCCAGCAGGAGATCTTCGACTTCATCAAGCGCTACTCCGCCCGCTACGGCTACCCACCGACGGTGCGCGACATCGGCAAGGCGGTCGGCCTCGCGTCGTCCTCGACGGTCCACGCGCACCTCGCGAACCTCGAGAAGGCGGGGTTGCTGCGGCGCGACCCGTCCAAGCCGCGGGCGATCGAGATGCTCGACAAGGCGGTCGGCAGCGTGAAGAGCATCGTCCGCCCGGGCGGCCTCCCGCTCGTGGGCCAGGTCGCGGCCGGCTCGCCGATCCTGGCCGAGGAGAACATCGAGGAGTACGTCGAGGTCCCCGGTGCGGCGGGTGGCGCGGACGGGGAGTACGTGCTGCGAATCCGCGGCGAGTCGATGACCGGCGTCGGGATCCTCGAGGGCGACCTCGTGGTCGTGCGTCCGCAGGAGACGGCGCGGGACGGCGAGATCGTCGTGGCGCTGGTGGGGGAGGAGGCGACCGTGAAGCGGTTCTTCCAGGAGGACGACCACGTCCGCCTCCAGCCGGAGAACGTCGCCATGCAGCCGATCCGCTCGAAGGACGTGCGCGTGCTCGGCCGGGTCGTCGGGCTGTTGAGGACCTTCGGATGAGCACGGTCCTCACCGCGCCTCCAGTCGTCTCTCGCGCGCGCGAGGCGCTGTTCGGGACGCCCGGGCACGAGCCGACGCTGGACGCGGTGGTCTCTCGCGGCTGGCGCCGCCTCGCCATCCGCGGCGAGGCGGCGTGCCCCGCCTGTGGCGGGCGGATCGTGGCGGTGTACGGCGCCGCGGCGACGCCCGTCGAAGGTCGCTGCGCCGACTGTGGCGCGAGCCTGAGCTGAGCGCTCCGCGCGCCCGTCCGGGCGCTCCTCTACGGTCCGCGCCATGAACACCCACCTTGATGTCGGCGCGACCCTCGGGCGCGTCTTCGAGCTCTACCGCACCCACCTCGCGAAGCTGCTCCTCGTCGCGATCGTTGTGTGGGTGCCAATCGGCATCGTCTTCGGCCTCATCGCGTCCAGCGACAGCGTCTTCCTGCGCCTCATCGCGAACCTCCTGCAGTTCGTCGCGACGTTCCTCTTCGCGGGACTCATCATCAAGATCGTCGAAGCCGACCGCGCCGGCGAGGGCGAGCCCTCGCTCTCCGATCTGTTCGACCGCGTCGGGCCGCGCCTGCTCCCCCTCATCGGGGTCTCGATCATCGCCGCGATCGGCATCGGCATCGCCTCGATCTTCCTGCTCATCCCGGGGCTGGTCCTGGCGACCTTCTGGATCGCGCTCGCCCCGATCGTGGTGGTCGAGAGCCAGCGGCCGGCGTTCGAATCCTTCGGGCGCAGCATCAAGCTCGTGAGCGGCAACTTCTGGCGGGTCGTGCTCGTCCTGCTCGTGATCCTGCTCGTACTCCTCGCCGTGTTCATCATCGCCGCGGTCTTCACTGCGATCGCGCCGATCGTGGGAGTGATCGCGATCATCCTCATCGCGGTGCTGGTGACCCCGTTGTCGGCGCTCGTGCAGTCGCAGGTCTACTTCGACCTGCTCGCCGCCCACGGCGAGACGCCTCAGGTCGCCGCGGGAGACTGGACCCCGCCGGCCGCCGGGGCCGCGGCACCGCCGGCGCCTCCGGCCCCGGCCGCTCCTCCGGCCCAGGCTGCGCCCACCGCGCCCGCGCCCCCCACAGCACCGCCTCCGGCCGCGCCCGAGGCGCCGGCCGCGCCGGCCCCGACCCAGCCTGCACCGCCGGCGCCGCCCGGCCAGCATCCGCCCAGCCAGCCACCGCCGAGCCAGCCTCCGCCGGGCGCGGGCTGAGCAGGGGCGCGCCGGGACCAAGCGCCGGCCGTGGCGGGCCGGGGCCGACCGGCGGCAGTCGCGCCTCCGGAGTGTGGGTGGGCCGGGGTCAACCGGCGGCAGTCGCGCCTCCGGAGCACGCGATTCGGGGTCGAAGGACCGACGCCGTGCCGGGTGTAAATGCTCCGTTGGGCGCCCGCCGCCACTCGACCCCGTCAGGGGCGGGGGCGATGGGGCCTCGGCGGACCTGCGACAGCCTTGCGCGTCCCTGCTCCTACGCTACGGGCGTGGCGTCGTCCCAGCCAGGTGGCGGGTCGTCGGTCACTGTGACCCGAAGGATCCGTTCGTCGCGGAACTCGACGACCTGACCGAATCCGCCCTGCACGACAAGCGGGGACGCGCGCTCGAGGTCGAGGCGGGCGGCTCCCCGGACGAGCATCCGATCACCGTCCCGGCGCAATTCCGCGATGCTCGGCTCGAAGTCGGCCAGGGTGGCGCCGAACTCCCCGACGAGATCGCGAACCCCTTCGTGGCCTCGCCATTCGCGGCGGGGGAACGCCGCCGCCATCGGGCCGAAGTCCCAGACGCACTCCCGGTGGTAGAGCGCGACCAACGCATCAGCGTCACCGGCAACGAAGGCCGCGTAGGACGCTGGTGCCTGCTGGACTCCCCAATCGCCCACGCGCGGGAACCTACCGCGCCCGGCCCGCCCGCCGGAACCGGAGGGCGGCCGGCCGCGCCACCTTCGACGTCGAGGGCGCGCAACACCAGCGCCGAGGCGGGGTCGAGCGCCGGGTGGTTGCCCAACGGAGCATTCACACCCGTCACGGCCATGATCCCGCCACCCCGAATCGCGTGCTCCGGAGGCGCGACCACCGGGCGATCGACCCCGGTCCACAAACGCCTGGCCGTGAGCGCCAAGGACCGCTACCCTAGGAACCAGCAGGCCAGGCAGTCGCGGAGGTGAACCCTTCGAGGAAAGTCCGGACACCACAGGGCAGGGTGGTCGCTAACGGCGACCCGGGGAGACCCGCGGGAAAGTGCCACAGAAATACACCGCCCAAGCCGAGGGCGCCACGTGGGTCCTCGGCCGGCAAGGGTGAAATGGTGCGGTAAGAGCGCACCGGCGTCGCGGCGACGCGGCGGCCAGGCAAACCCCACCCGGTGCAAGGCCAAGCAGGACCGCTTGCAGGCTGCCCGCCGAGGTCCAGGTCGGTCGCACAGATGGATGGCTGCCCACGACAGAATCCGGCTTACCGGCCAGCTACGGAAAAGCCCCGCTCCGGCGGGGCTTTTCTATGCGCCCATTCGCAAGAGACTCGTCCGCCGCGTTCGTCTCCCGAGGGGGCACTATCATCGCCACGCGTTGCGCTCACGCGGCGCCTTATGAAAGGGAGTTCCCATGTCGCATATGGGAAAGTCGCACCTCGTCATCATGTTCACGGTGGGACCCGATGACCTGGCCGAGGGAGATCGCCTCTTCGCGAGCCACGGCGAGTTCATGAAGGGGCATTCCCGCGAGGGCGATACGGCGCTCCTGGATTACACCGTCTCCAAGGGGCCGGAGCTGTCGAACCCGATGGACGCGAGCTCGGAGCCGACCGGCAATACGACCTTCGTCGTCGACGAGTACTACGAGTCACCGGCCGGCATCACCAGGCATTGGCAGGACACCGTGGAGAACTGGAGCGAGATGTCCTCAGCCGCCCCGGCGTGGTTCGCCAAGGCCACGATCGTGACGCTGCACGATGGGACGGTCGTTCAGGCCGTCTGAGACCGGCTCTCCGGCTTGCCGGCCGGCTCCAGAAGTCCTCCGCCTCGGCGGGGGCCTTCTGCGTTCCGGGCGGCGCGCCGCGCCGGTAGCATCGCCCCGAGCTCCATGCGCTTCGGGATCTTCTACGAGCACCAGCTCCCGCGCCCGTGGGCGGAGGGCGCCGAGCAGCAGCTGATCGCCGACGCGCTCGACCAGGTCGAGCTCGCCGACCGCCTCGGCTTCGACTACGTGTGGGAGGTCGAGCACCACTTCCTCGAGGAGTACTCCCACTCCTCCGCCTCCGACGTCTTCCTCGCCGCCGCGAGCCAGCGGACCGAGCGCATCCGCCTGGGCTTCGGGATCCTGCCGCTGCCGCCGGGCTACCAGCATCCCGCGCGAGTCGCGGAGACCGCGGCGATGCTCGACCTCGTCTCGGGCGGGCGCTGCGAGCTCGGCACGGGCGAGACGTCGTCCGGCGCGGAGCTCGGCGGGTTCGGCGTCGAGCGGGCGACGAAGCGCGAGCAGTGGGAGGAGGCGATCGACGTCGTCGCGCGGATGATGGTCGAGGAGCCGTTCGCGGGCCACGACGGCCGGTTCCTCGAGGTCCCGATCCGCAACGTCGTGCCCAAGCCGGTCCAGAAGCCCCATCCGCCCCTGTGGGTCGCCTGCTCCCGGCGCGAGACGATCGCGATGGCCGCCGAGCGGGGGATCGGGGCGCTGTCGTTCTCCTTCGTCGAGCCGGAGGAGGCGAAGGGCTGGGTCGACGAGTACTACGAGATCATTGCCTCCGAGCGTTGCCGGCCGGCGGGCTTCGCGGTGAACCCGAACGTCGCCGTGGTCCTGCCGATGATGTGCCACGCCGACGAGGCCACCGCGATCGAGCGCGGGATCGACGGCGCGCACTTCTTCGGCTACTCGCTGGCCCACTACTACGCGCTCGGCGACCACCGGCCCGGCCGCACGAGCATCTGGGATGAGTTCCAGGAGCGTCGCGACGCGGTCGGCTTCGCCCGGGACATCGTCACCGCGGACGCCGCGCCGCTCGGCGTGAAGCTCCTGCAGCAGGGCCTCGGCTCCCTGCGCGGTGCGATCGGCACGCCGGAGCAGATCCGCGGCCTGATGGAGCGCTACCGCGACGCCGGCGTGGACCAGGTCATCTTCTGCCTCCAGGCCGGCCGCAACCGCCACGAGCACATCTGCGAGGCGCTGGAGCTGTTCGCCGCGGAGGTGGCGCCGGCCTTCGCCGAGGGCCGGGACGCGGAGGAGGCGGCGAAGCGCTCGCGGTTCGCGGCGCCGGTCGCCGCCGCGCTGGCCCGCCGCCCCGCGCCGGGTGTCGCGGACCCCGACTACGTGATCGGCCCGCTGGACTCCGGGCCGCCGGCCGCCCGTCGGGCCGCGGGACCGCTGGACGGCGAGGGGCGGCGCAACGGCGGCGCGCCGAGGCCGCGCGTGGCGCCCGCCGCGGCCGTCCGCCAGGCCGCTGTCAGCACGGGCGCGCGGATGCGAGCCCGCGGAGAGCGGGCGTTCCGCGACTGGGTGCGGGGCGCCGACGACGCGCGGCTCGAGCGCACGGCGGGCTCGTCGGCCGGCTTGCGGGTGATGTTCGCCGGCATGGCCCGCCGCTACGTCCCGGAGAAGTCGGCGGGCTTCAGCGGCGAGATCCAGTACGACCTGCGCGACGCCGCCGGCGAGGCGAAGCCGTGGGTCGTCGCGGTGAACGGCGGTCGCGCCCGGGCGCGACCCGGCCGGGCGCGGGAGCCGGCGCTGACCGTCGGGATGGCCCTCGCCGACTTCGTCCGCCTGGCCGGCGAGGACCTCGACCCGGGACGTGCGCTGCTGGAGGGCCGGATCGACCTTCGCGGCGACATGGAGGTGGCCATGCGCCTGGGCGAGATGTTCGGGCAGGAGGCTGCGATCTGAGCCCGGTGAGCTGCGGGCGTTGCGGGGAGCCCGCGCCCGACGGCGCCCGCTTCTGCTCCGCCTGCGGGGCCGCGCTCGCCGCGACCTGTCCGTCGTGTGGCGCGGAGGTCGAGGCCGGCGCGCGGTTCTGCGGCGCGTGCGGGACCGCGCTCGCCGAGGGTGGGATGGCGGAGACCGCGGCGAGCGCGCCGGCGACGCCGCGGCCCGCCCCGGCCGAGGAGCGCCGGTTGGTCTCGGTGCTCTTCGCCGACCTCTCCGGCTGGACCGCGGTCTCCGAGCGCCTCGATCCCGAGGTCGCCAAGCGGGTGAGCGAGACGACGCTGCTCCGGCTGGGAGAGGAGGTCGACCGCCACGGCGGGACCGTCGACAAGTTCGCCGGCGACGGCCTCATGGCGCTGTTCGGCGCGCCGGTGGCGCACGAGGACGACGCGGAGCGCGCGGTGCGCGCCGGCCTGGCGATGCAGGCCGCGATGCGCGAGATCAACGACGACCTCACGTCGGCGCATGACGTGAGCTTCGCCCTGCGCGTGGGCGTGAACACCGGCGGGGTGCTCGCCGGTGCGGTGGGGGAGCGCTACACGGTCACCGGCGACGCGGTGAACACCGCGGCGCGGCTCGAGAGCGCGTGCCGCCCGGGAGCGGTCACGGTGGGGGCCCGGACCCGGCGCGCGACCGCCGACGCGTTCGACTACCGCGCACTCGAGCCGCTGACGCTCAAGGGCAAGTCCGAGCCGGTGGAGGCCTGGGAGACGACGGCGGCGGTCGGCGTGCTGCCCGGTCGCCGCACGATGCGCGCGGAGACGCCTCTGGTCGGGCGCGAGGCGGAGCTCGAGCTCGTCGCGGACCTCCAGGTGCGGACCGTGCGCGAAGGCGGCGCCCACCTGCTCACCGTCGTCGGCGGAGCGGGCGTGGGCAAGTCCCGGCTGCTGCGCGAGGCCGCCGCGCTGCTGGCCGCGGCGCCGGGGGGCCCGCGGCTGCTGGAGGGGCGCTGCCCCGCCTACGGCTCCGGGGTCGTGTACTGGGCGCTGGGCGAGGTGTTCCGTGCCGACGCCGAGATCCGCGACGACGATCCCTCGGACGTCGCCTGGGACAAGCTCTGCCGCCGGCTCGAGGACCTGCTCGGGGGCGATCCGGCGCTCGCCGACCGCCGGGCCGCGCTCGTCGGGCGCCTGCTCGGCATGGACGTCCCGGACTCCGGAGAGCCCCTCGAGGCCGACGCCGAGCGTGCGCGCGACGCGGCGTTCGCGGCGGTGGCGGCCTGCCTGGAGGCGATGGCGTCGCGGCGGCCGCTGGTCGTCGCCTTCGAGGACGTCCATTGGGCCGACGACGGACTGCTCGACCTCGTCGAGCACCTCGCGCGCTTCGTCCGCGCGCCGCTGCTCGTCGTCTGCCTCTCCCGCGACGAGCTGCTCGAGCGGCGCTCCGGCTGGGGGGCCGGGCGCCGCCACGGCACGCTCGCCTTCCTCGACCCGCTCTCCGCCGAGGAGACGCGGACGCTGCTCGCCAGCCTCCTGCCCGAGCACGACGGCGGCTCGGCGGCGGCGCTCGTCGAGCGGGCCGGCGGCAACGCGCTCTTCGCGGAGGAGATGGCGCGGCGGGTGCGCGACCACGGCGAGGGCGGCGTCGACGAGCTGCCCGACACCGTGCAGGGCGTGCTCGCCGCCCGCCTCGACTCGCTCCCGCCGGTCGAGCGCCGCTTCCTCCAGCACGCGGCGGTGATCGGCCGCACGTTCTCCGAGGACGAGCTCGCACCGCTCGCCGCCGAGGGCGTCGACGTGCCGGCCACGCTCGCCTCCCTCCGCGAGAAGGACCTCGTCGTGCCGGACGGGCGCGGCGGCCCGGCGGCGGCGGGCCTCGCCTTCCGCCATGTGCTGATCCGGGACGTCGCGTACGCGACGCTGCCGATGGGGGTCCGGGCCCGCAAGCACTTCGAGGTCGGCGAGCTGCTGGCCCGCCGCGCCGGCGACCGGGAGGACGAGGTCGTCGCGCTGCTGGCCGAGCACTACGGGCGCGCCGCGTCGCTCGGCCACGAGGCGGGCCTGCCCGCCGGGGAGGTGGACCGGCTCTCGGCGCGGGCGCTCCGGTTCCACGAGGCCGCCGGCGACGCCGCCGCCGAGATCTACGCCAATCGCGAAGCGCTCGAGCGCTACCGGGCCGCGCTCGACGACCGGCTCGCCGCCGACGCGCCGACCCGCGCGCGGCTGATCGAGAAGCGCGCCGACGTCGAGGCGCGGGTCGGCAGCCTGGAGCCGGCGATCGCCGGCTGGCAGACGGCGCTCGAGGCCGCAGAGCGCGACGGTGCGCCCGAGCACTCCGCTCGGCTGCTGCGCAAGCTCGGCGCCGGGCTCGGCCGGGAGGGACGGCGCGCGGAGGCCGTCGATCACCTCCAGCGCGGGATCGCCGCGGTGAAGGATGCGCCCCCGTCGCTGGGCCTCGTCTTGCTCTACGAGGAGGCGGCGCTGCTCTACCTCGACACGGGCGACAACATGCTCGCCGTGTACGCGGCCGAGAAGGCGCTGCGGCTGACCGAGCGCCTCGGCGAGCCGCGCGCCGCGAGTCGCGCCCACGCGGTCTTCGGGCGCGTGCTCGGCCGCATGGGCGATGCCGATCGCGCGCGCGAGAGCCTCGAGCGCTCCGTCGAGCTCGTGCACGGCGACGACGCCGGGACGCTCGCCGCGCTCGTGGCCCTGGCCCGCCACCACGAGAGCGTGGAGGCGGACTACGCGGCGGCCGGGGCGGCCTACGCCGAGGCGCTCGCCATCGCCGAGCGGCTGGGCGGGGTGCCCGACCAGGTCGAGATCCTGCTCGGTCTGGCCCAGCTCGCCGTCGTGCGCGCCGACTGGGCCGAGGCCGCGCGTCGCCGCGAGGCCGGCGAGCGGATGGGCGGCACCGAGGCGCGCTCGCGCCGGCGGGCGCTCACGCTCGGCCTCGAGGCCGTCGAGGCGTGGCGCCTGGGTCGTTTGGAGGAGTCCGAGACGCGCTACGCCGAGGCGCTCGACCTGGCCGCGGAGGGGGGCTGGACCGAGATCCGCGCGACGCTCCTCCACCGGCTCGCCGTGTTGCGGCGGGATCGCGACGATCCGGCGGGCGCGGTGGAGGTGCTCGGCGAGGCGCTCGAGGCCTGCGAGCGCGCGGGGATGACGGGCCGGGCCGTCCAGCTCCGCGCGCTGCGCGCCGAGGTGCTCGCCCGGACGGGCCGGACGGGGGACGCGGACGCGGACGCCGCCACCGCGGTCGAGGAGGCAGCGCGCGTGGCGGATCCCGTGGCCCGGATCGTCGCCTTGGAGGCGAGCGCCGTCGTGGCGGTCGACGCGACGCGCCTCCACGAGGC
Organism: Solirubrobacterales bacterium; assembly: GCA_038251325.1. GTDB lineage: Bacteria > Actinomycetota > Thermoleophilia > Solirubrobacterales > Solirubrobacteraceae > JBBSBL01. The sequence continues at coordinate 9,264 of JBBSBL010000031.1, forward strand.
CGTTGAGGGGTGGCGCGGGCTCCAGCGCCCGCTCGACGCGGCGCGCTGCGAGCTCCTGCGGGCCGAGGCGCTGGCCGGCTCGGATCAGGACGCCGCGGGGGAGATCCGGGCGCGGGCGGCGGAGGAACTCGAGCGGCTGGGCGTCGCGCATCTCGCCGAGGCGGCGCGGGCCGCGGATGCGCCGAGTGCCGAACGGTCGCCGGGATGACGCGCGAGGACGTGCTGGGGGACGCGGCGGTCGTGCGCGCCTGGATGGACGCGTCCAACGCCGGCGACCTCGACGCGATGCTCGCCCTCATCGCTCCGGACTTCGAGATGAGCGAAGCGGCGAGCCTGCCGGGCGCAGTCGTCGTGTCCGGCGCGGATGGGCTGCGCCGCTACGTGCGCGGGTGGGAGCGCAACTGGTCGGAGGCCGACTGGCGCGCGGAGGAGACCACGGACCTCGGCGAGGGTCGCATCCTGGTCATGGCCACCCTCGCGCTCCGCGGCCTGCGCAGCGCGATCGACGTCGAGCGCCGGTTCGCCTACGTCTTCACCATCCGCGACGGCCGTCTGCTGCGCCAGGACGGGTTCGACACGCGCGAGCAGGCGCTGGCCGCGGCGCGGCGCGGGTAAGCGTCAGGCGCCACGGGGTCGTCGCTCACCCCGCCGCCTCCGGATCGTGGAAGGCACTCAGCTCGACGATCCGGCCGTCGCGCATCCACTGCCGGTAGCCCCACACGTGCTCCATCGCCACGCCCGAGCCGATCGCGCGGGTCGGGAAGGCCACCCGCAGCACGACGTGGTCGTCGCGCGCCTCCGCCCGCTCGACGCGAGGCGGGCCGGTCGACTCGAGGACTTCGAGGTACTCCTCCCAGCGCGCCAGCACCGCCTCGCGGCCGCGGTGGGTCGCCGCGCCGGGGAACCGCGGATCCTCGTGGTAGACGATCTCCGGATCCCACCAGCGCTCGGCGTGCTCGCGCAACGACGACGTCGAGGCGGCCTCCCAGGCCCGGCGGGCGGAGTCGACGGCGGCGCGGTCGCCGGTCGCGCCGGGCTCCAACCCGACCGCGGCCCACCCGGCGTCGACGTCGAGGTGGACGTCGACCGCCGCGGGCCGCCCGTCGCGCAGTGACCAGACGTGCGCGACCTCGCGGTCGAGGCGGACGCCGCTCCCGCGACCCTCGCCGGCGACCCGCACGAGCACGAGGACGTGCGGCGGCGCGTCGACGTAGCGCCAGGGGTCGTAGTCCCACTCCGCCCAGGCCTCGCGGGTCTCCTCGAGCCAGCGCGCGAACCCGTCGAGTCCGTGGTAGATCCGCGGCCCCTCCGGGTAGATGTCCGGCGGCCGGAGCTCGAACGCGGGATCGACCTCGGCCGCCGCGGCCTCCAGCTCGCCGGCGGCGAGCCGGGCGTAGGCGCGGCGCACGGCCGCCACGTCGTCTTGGGACATCAGGCGCAGTATCGCGCCCGCCGACGCCGGCCGCCCGGTGCCCGACCCCTTGCCACGTGTGCGAACATGCGTTCGTATTCGTGATCGTCTGCGTCCTCGTCCCCCGCTTCGCGCTCACCGTCGCCGCCGGCGGTCGCCAGGGGCTGCTGCGGGAACCGGCGGCGCTCGCCCCGGAGCCGGGCGGGGTGCAGGCGGTGGGGGAGGTGTCGCTCGCCGCCGAGGCGTACGGGATCCACGCGGGGATGCGGCTCGGGGAGGCGCTGGCCCGCTGCCCGCGGCTCGCGCTCGTCCCGCCCGACCCCGCCGGGGTGGCCGACGGGTGGGAGCGGGTCCTCATGCGCCTGGAGGGGATCGGCGCGGGGGTGGAGTCGCCGGACGCCGGCCGGGCCTGCTTCGACGCGCGCGGCCTGCGCCGGCTCCACGGGGGGAGCTACGACGCGGTGCTCGCCGCCGCGCGGCGCGCCGTCCGCGGGCCCGCCCGGATCGGCGCGGCGCCGACGCGGTTCTGCGCGCTCGCCGCCGCCGTGAGCGCCCGGGTGCGGCGGCCGGAGACCGTGGGGGGTGGAGAGGAGGGCACCCGCGCCTACCTCGCCCGCCGGCCGGTCGCCCTGCTGCGCGGCCGCGCGGAGACGCGCGAGCTGCCCGATCCCCTCGCCCGCCTGGGGATCCGCACGCTCGGCGAGCTCGCCGCGCTGCCCCGCGCCGCCGTCGCCGACCGCTTCGGCGCGGCCGGGCTGCTCGCGCTCGACCTCGCCCGCGGCCGCGACGCGCCGCCGCTCCCGCGGGCGCCCGCCGAGCGGCTGGAGGAGGCGCTCGACCTGCCGGAGGCCGGCTCGGGCGCCCAGCTCGAGCGCGCGCTCGGCCTGCTCGTCGACCGGCTGCTCGCCCGCCGCGAACGCCGGGGGCGGACGCTGCGGGCTGTCGTCCTGGGAGCCGCGCTCGTCGAGGGCGGGACGTGGCGGGTGGAGGTGCCTTTCCGCGAGGCGCTCGCCGACCCGCGCCGCATGCGGCTCGCCCTCGGCCCGCGCCTCGGTCTGCTCCCCGCCCCGGCCGAGCGCCTGCGGCTCGCCGTGGCGCGCTTCGGCCCGCCCGCGGCCGACCAGGGCGCGCTCGTCACCGAGCCGGCGGCGGCGCGGGCCGGGCGCCTGCACGAGGGAGTGCGCCAGGCCCGGGCCGCCGCCGGCCCGGACGCGGCGCTGCGCGTGCTCACGGTCGACCCGGACTCCCGCGTGCCCGAGCGCCGCTCCGTGCTCGCGCCGTTCGAGTAGGCGACCGGGTGGGCGTCGTGACCGGTCCCCGCCGCCTCGCCGTCCCACGGCCGACCGCGGTCCGGACCGGGCGGAGCGGCCGGCCGGTCGCAGTGGCCGGCCACCCGGTCGCGGCGGTCCGGGAGTCGTGGCTCGTGGAGGACCGCTGGTGGACCGAGACCCCGCTGCGCCGCCGCTACTGGGAGATCGTCACCGAGGACGGCCGCGACCTCGTCGTCTTCCACGACCTCGTCGGCGCCCGCTGGTACCTCCAGCGCTGACCCGCGGCGGGATGCGCCGACTGACGCTCCGCCGTAGGATCGCCGCACGTGTCGTCCGCCGCCGAGCCCGTCCCGACCTACCGCGAGCGCCTGCGGATCGAGGGCGCGACACTCGCCGGCTGCGGGCTGCTCGGGTCGCTCCTGCTGCTCCTGCTGGCGCCGCAGTCACGACGCTGGCCGCTCAACACGCTCGCGCAGCTCGCCGCCGTCGCGGTGCTCCTCGCCGTCTTCGGGCCGCGCTCGGTCCGCAAGGCGATCGCCGGCAGCGTCGCCGTCGCCGCCGGGGCCGAGGGCAGCGGCGAGCCGACGCCGCTCTGGCACATCGCGCTGATCGTCGCCGGGCTCGCGCTCTCGTTCAAGGCGCTCTCGCTGCTGCCGCTCTCCGTCGCCGACCGCGCCGGGTGGGACGCGAGCCTGCGCATCACCGGCGGCTGCGTGCTCGTCGGCGCGGCCCAGGCCCTCCTGCTCGAGCGCGAGGTCGCCCGCGACGAGGCCGCCACCGGCCGGCGTTACTACCGGATTCCGGGGTCCCGCCTCGGGCGCGGGACGAAGCTCGGGTTCACCGAGCCGCGAGCGCCCACACCGTGATGCCGACGCTGGCCAGCGCGCCGCCGGCCACGAGCGCGTCCGCGGCGCGCCGGCGCCCCAGCCCGGCCGCCAGGAGGCCCGCCGCGCGCACCGGGCTGGTCGCGCGCGCGGGCCACAGCACCCGGCGGTCCGGTGGTCGGGCGCGACCGAACCACACCGCAACCGCGTAGCCGAGGCCGGCGGCCAGCCGGACTCCCTCGCAGGCCGCGGCGCGGCGGCCGAGCCGGCCGGTCCGCGTGGCCCCGCGCAAGGCCGCGATCGCCACGCACGCGTCGACCAGTCCCTCGAGGTCGCGGCCGATCCGGGTCGGTTCGCCGCGCCGGGCGAGCGGCCCGTCGAGCGCGTCGCTCGCCGCCACCGCGACGACGACGACCGCGCGCGGCTCGGCCCACGCCACCGGGACGAGCCACGCCCGGGCGAGCGTGAGCGCGTCCGCGGCGCCGAGGGGCCGGGACTCCCCGTCCGGTGTCTCGACCATCCCGAGATGCCAGTCGAGCATCACCGCGCACGCTGCCCACCAGCCCAGCCCGGTGCCCAGGCGCGAGCGGAACGGCTGGGCGCCCGCGGCGGCGAGCCCGAGCCACAGCGCGCCGCCGGTCGCCGACCACGTCCTCGCCTGGCGGCCGAGCGCCGGCCGGGCGGCGCGCACGGCGTTCGCGCGGCGCTGCGAGGCCGCGAGGAAGGCCGCGATCGCGGGCGGCGAGAAGCGCCGGGCCAGCAGCCGCTCGAGCTCCTCCCGCGCCCACCGCTCACCCTCGGTGCGGGGCGGCGGCCGCCCGCCCATCGGGTCGTCCTCGAGCGATGCGGTCGCCATCGACGGTCATATTGACCGTCGATCGCACCCGGACCTCCCGCCATCCGCCCGGCGGCCGCGTTCATGGCGCGTTCACGGCCCAGGTGTGACGACTCGCGCACCGGGGAGACTCTCCTCTGTCCCGCCCACCACCGAGGAGCCCCATCGATGTCCGACGACGACACCTTCGACGCGATCGTGATCGGCGCCGGCCCCGCCGGCGAGGTCGCCGCCGGCCGGCTCGCCGATCACGGCCTGCGCACCGCGCTCGTCGAGCGCGAGCTCGTCGGTGGCGAGTGCAGCTACTGGGCGTGCATGCCCTCCAAGGCGCTGCTGCGTCCGGGCGACCTGCTCGCCGAGGTCGCCCGGGTGCCCGGGGCGCGCGAGGCGGTCACCGGCCGGCTCGACGCCGCCGCCGCGCTCGCCCGTCGCGACGAGGTCACCCACGACCTCGACGACAGCGCCCAGCTCCCGTGGCTCGAGGAGCGGAAGGTGGCGCTGATCCGCGGCGAGGCCCGCCTCGACGGCGAGCGGCGGGTCCTCGTCGGCGACCGGGCGCTGCGGGCCGAGCGGGCCATCGTGCTGGCGACGGGGACCGGCGCCTCCCTGCCGCCCGTCGACGGCCTGGCCGACGCCCGCCCGTGGACCAATCGCGAGATCACCACCGCGCACGAGGTCCCCGAGCGGCTGCTCGTCCTCGGCGGCGGCGTCGTCGGCGTCGAGATGGCGCAGGCGTGGTCGACCCTGGGCAGCGACGTCACGCTGGTCGAGGTCGCGCCCCGCCTGCTCGGGCGCGAGGAGGACTTCGCCGCCGAGCACGTCGCCGGCGGGCTGCGCGGCGCGGGGGTCGACGTGCGCGTCGGCGTCACGGTGACGAGCGCGCGCCGGGAGGACGACGGTACCGCGGTGCTCGTCCTGGAGGGCGGCGAGGAGCTACGCGGCGACGAGCTGCTCGTGGCCGCCGGCCGGCGCCCCCACACCGACGACCTCGGGCTCGAGACCGTCGGCCTGGAGCCGGGCGAGTCGGTCGAGGTCGACGACCGGCTCCGCTCGACGGCCCACGACTGGCTCTTCGCGGTCGGCGACGTGAACGGGCGCGCGCTGCTCACCCACGCCGGGAAGTACCAGGCCGCGATCGCCGCCGACGTCGTCGCGGGCCACGACGTGCGCGCCGAGGCCGACGGCCCGCGCTCCCCGCGCGTGGTCTTCACCGATCCCCAGGTCGCGGCGGTCGGGCACACGCTGAGCTCCGCGCGCGAGGCCGGGATCGACGCCGTCGTGGTCGACCACCCCACCGAGGGCGTGGCCGGCGGCAGCTTCCACGGCAAGGGGGCGGAGGGGCGTTCGCGGCTCGTCGTCGATCGGGCGGACGGCACGATCGCCGGCGCCACGTTCACCGGCCCGGACGTCGCGGAGATGGTCCACGGCGCCACGATCGCCGTCGTCGGCCGGGTGCCGCTCGCCCGCCTGCGCCACGCGATCCCGAGCTTCCCGACGCGCAGCGAGGTCTGGCTGCGGCTGTGGGAGACCGCGGAGGCCGACGGGCTGGTCTGATATGCGAACATGTGTTCGTGTCCGGCGGAACCCCGCCCTACGTCGAGCTCCACGCCCACTCGGCCTTCTCCTTTCTCGACGGCGCCTCGCTGCCGGATGAGCTCGCGGCCGCCGCGGCCGAGCACGGCCATGCCGCCCTCGCGCTGACCGACCACGACGGCGTCGGCGGCTCGATGGAGCTCGCCCAGGCCGCCGCCCCGCTCGGCCTGCGCGCCATCCACGGCGCCGAGGTCACCCTCGAGGACGGGCGCCACCTCACGCTCCTGGTCGAGCGCGAGCGCGGCTGGCGGAACCTCTGCCGGATCCTCACCCGGGCGCACGCGCATACGCGTGTAGCTGCTCCTGCGCGCGAAGCGGTCTCCGGATTCCAGGAGCGGAGCGTGCAGGAGCCGGGAGGCGCGAAGCGCCGTTCTCGCGTGCCGGCGCAGTCACCGTCGGTCCCTCTCGGGACCGTTTGTGACCACGCCGACGGCCTCGTCTGCCTCACCGGCTGCGCGACCCGTGGCGTCCACGACGAGCCGACCGCCCGGCGGCTGCGCGACGCGTTCGGCCCCGAGCGCCTGCGGGTCGAGCTCCAGCGCCCCTTCCTGCCCGGCGACCGCGCCCGCAACCGCCACCTGGCCGCGCTCGCCACCCGGCTGGAGGTGCCGTGCGTGGCCACGGGCAATGTCCACGCCCACGCGCGCGAGCGGGCGCCGTTGCAGGACGCGTTCGTCGCCATCCGCCACCGCACCACCCTGGAGGCCTCCGAGCCGCTGCGCCGCGGCAACGCCGCCCACGTGCTCACCAGCCCGCGCGCGATGGCCGCTCGCTTCACCGACCACCCCGACGCGGTCGCCGAGACCCTCCGTCTCGCGGAGCGGCTGCGCTTCGACCTCGCCGGCGACCTCGGCTACCGCTACCCCGGCGCGGAGGACGCCACGGCCGACCGCACGCTGGCCGAGGTCGCCCGCGCCGCCCTCGCCGGCCGCTACGCGGACGCTCCCGCCGCGCTCGCGAGCGCGGCGACGCGGCGCCTGGAGGAGGAGCTCGGCGTCATCCGCACGCTCGGCCTCTCCGGCTTCTTCCTGCTGCACCGCGACATGCTCGAGCTCGCGCGCGAGGTCGCGGTCGAGGTCCGCGGCCCCGACACCGCCCGCGCGCTGCTCCCGCCCGGCCGGGGGCGGGGGTCCTCCGTCTCCTCGATCGTCTGCTACCTCACCGGCCTCTCGCACGTCGACCCGATCGCCAACGAGCTCCACCTCGGGCGCTTCCTCAACTCCGAGCTCACGGCGCTGCCCGACATCGACCTCGACTTCCCGCGTGACGTCCGCGAGGTCCTCATCCCCCGAATCCACGAGCGCTACGGGCGCGACCGCTCGGCGCTCGTCGCCGCCTTCCCGACCTTCCGCGCGCGCGGCGCGATCCGCGAGATCGGCAAGGCGCTCGGGCTCCCGCCGGGGGAGATCGAGCGGGTGGCGCGCGGGTCGGAGGGCTGGTCGGGGCGCGAGGTCGAGCACGACGTGGCGGGCGCGCTCGGCCCCCGCCGCGCGGCCGGCGGGCGCTGGGCGTGGCTCGCCCGCCTCGCCGCCGAGGCCCACGGCCTCCCGCGCCACCTCTCCCAGCACTCCGGCGGGATGATCGTCGCCACCCGCCCGCTGATCGACTGCGTCCCCGTCGTCCCGGCCGCGATGGAGGGCCGCCAGATCGCCCAGTGGGACAAGGACTCCTGCGCCGACGCCGGCTTCCTGAAGATCGACCTGCTCGGCCTCGGAATGCTCTCCTGCGTCGAGCGGGCCGTCGAGCTGATCGCGCAGACCAAGGGCGAGCGGATCGACCTCTCGCGGATCCCCTACGACGACCGCGAGGTCTACGCGACGATCCAGGAGGGGGACACGATGGGCGTCTTCCAGATCGAGAGCCGGGCGCAGATGGCCTCGCTGCGGCGCACCCGGCCCGAGACGCTCGACGACATCACGATCCAGGTCGCCATCGTGCGCCCCGGGCCGATCCAGGGCGGGGCGGTGAACCCCTACATCGCGCGCCGCCAGCGGCTGCGGGAGGACCCGGGGTACGCCATCCCCTACGCGCACCCCTCGCTCGAGCCCCCGCTCCGCGACACGCTCGGGACGATCATCTTCCAGGACCAGGTGATCGAGGTCGCGATGGCCTTCGCCGGCTTCTCGCCGGGGGAGGCCGAGAGCCTGCGCCGGGCGATGAGCCGCAAGCGCTCGAGCGCCGCGATCGAGGCCCATCACCGGCGCTTCGTCGCCGGGGCGCAGGAGCGCCACGGGGTTGACGCGGCCACCGCCGAGGGCGTCTTCGAGATGGTGCGCGGCTTCTCCGGGTTCGGCTTCCCCAAGGCGCACGGGGCGGCCTTCGGCCTGCTCGCCTACCAGTCCACGTGGCTGCGCGTCCATCACCCCGCCGCGTTCCTCTGCGCGCTGCTCAACGAGCAGCCGATGGGCTTCTACCCGCCCGACGCGCTCGTCCACGAGGCGCAGCGGCGCGGACTGGAGGTCCGCCCGCCGGAGGTGAACGCGAGCGACGCGGAGTGCACGGTCGAGGCCGACGGCGGGATCCGGATCGGGCTCTCCTACGTCCGCGGGGTGCGGGGCGAGGACGTCGCGGCGCTCGTCGCCGCGCGCGAGGCCTCCGGTCCGTTCCGCGCGGTCGGCGACCTCGCCGCCCGGGCGGGGGCGGGGCGACCGGCGCTCGAGCTGCTCGGCTGGTCGGGCGCCTGCGACGGGCTCGCCCCGGGCGGCCGGCGGGCGGTGCTGTGGCAGCTCGGGGTGGCCGGCCCCGGTCGCCCGGTCCGCGGCGGGGTCCAGCTCGCGCTGCCGCTGGAGGTCCCGGCGCCGCCGCGGGTGGCCGAGCTCACCGACTGGGAGCGGATGATCGCCGACTACGCGACGACCTCGGTGACGGTCCGTGACCACCCGCTCGCCCTCCTGCGGCCGGCCCTGCCGGCCGGCACGGCCTCCAGCGCCGAGCTCGCCACGCTCCCCCACGAGGCCCCGGTGCGGGTGGCCGGGCTCGTCGTGGCCCGCCAGCGGCCGGGCACCGCGAACGGGATCGTCTTCATGCTGCTGGAGGACGAGCACGGGACGCTCAACCTCGTCGTCCCGCCCGCCGTCTACGAGCGCCACCGCCTCGCGATCCGCACCGAGCCGCTGCTCGTCGCCGAAGGTCGCCTGGAGCGCCATCCCGCCGCGGGCGGCTCGATCAACGTCCTCGTCCGCCGCGTGGCGCCGCTCGCCGCCCCCGATCGGCCGCTGGCCGAGATCCGGGACTTCCACTCCCTCGATGAGCGCGAGCGACGCCGTCGCGAGGCCGAGGGCGAGAGCGCCGCGGGGACCGAGGAGGTCCCCGCCGCGGCCGGCGGCGGGGACTTCCGGGCGGTCGCGCCGGAGGTTATGAGCTTCGGCCGCGGGCGCCGCAGATGACGCGCGGCGCGGCGCGGTAGGGTTCGCGCGCTGATGATCGGCGTCTACCTCTTCATCGCCGCGTGGGTCGTGCTGGGTCTGGGGCTGCTGTTCGTGGCGCTCCGCGGCGGCCCCCGCGGCGCGCGCCAGGCGCTCCAGTCGCAGTCCCGCGGCGCCCGTCGCGGCGCCACCGTGCTCTTCACGGTCGTCTTCCTCGGCCTCGGCGTCGCGATCCCGGCCCTGGCCATCACCAGCAGCCACCGCGATGAGAAGCAGGTCAAGGGGCAGAGCGTGAGCCTCACTCCGGAGCAGCGCGAGGGACGCCAGCTCTTCGGCCAGGTGTGCTGGAGCTGCCACCAGCTCAAGGCCTCGGAGACCGAGGGCCGCGCGGGCCCCAACCTCGACGCCCTCCTGGGCAAGCCGCCGGCCGCCACCCCCGTCGCCGCCGCGCGCCAGTACGTGGCGACGAAGAGCTTCGTCCTCGACGCGGTGGTCAACGGCCGCCAGCGCGGGAACGGGACGATGCCCGCGCTCGTCGTGACGCCCGAGCAGGCGCCGAAAGTCGCCGCCTACGTCGCGGCCGTCGCGGGGAAGTAGCCGACCGTGGACCCCGATCACGCCCGCGAGCTCCTGGCGCGAGAGCGGGCGCGGGTCGAGCACTCGCTCGCCGAGCTCGAGTCCGAGCTCGTCGGCCAGGAGGAGAACCCCCCGGGCCAGCATCCCGCCGACTCGGGCAGCGATCTCTTCGAGCGCGAGAAGGACGCCGGGATGGCCGAGGGCCTGCGCGCGGAGCTCGACGCCATCGGCCACGCGGAGCAGCGGCTGGCCGGCGGCACCTACGGCCGCTCGGTGGAGAGTGGGGAGCCGATCCCCGACGACCGCCTCGAGGCCGTGCCCTGGGCCGAGCGCACGATCGCCGAGCAGGAGCGCTTCGAGCACGGCGGCGGGTAGGCCGCTCGGCCGGCGCCCGCGCCGCCACCCTCGTTCCGTCCGCCCGGGGCGGAACCATTGCCGTCGTGCCCCCGGCCTCCAGGGAGGAGCCGGTCCAGCGGGATCGCCGTTCGGGCGCCCCTGCTAGCCTCCCGCACGCCGTGATACCGCTGAATTCCTCCCGTCGGCACGCCGGCGAGGGGAAGCGGGGGACCCAGTCATCTGGGGCGAATCGCCTTCTGCGTAGCGCCGCTCTTTCGGCGCGAGCCCGTCAGCTAACCCCGTAAGCCCACGAAAGAGGGGACGACCCATGCCATCCGCCAATGCCGCACGGACCTGGGACGAGCCGGGGCCCGATCTCTGGCAGCCGCCGCGCCCGCGCCGCGTCCGGCCGCCCGCCGGCCCGCAGCCCGGTCGCCGGACCGTGACCATCACCGGCCAGGCCGCGCCGCCGCCGAGCCCGCGCGTCGTCGCGCTCGATCGTCGGCGCCCGCGCCCGACCGCGATGGAGCGCTTCGGGCCGCGGCCCGACCGGCTCGCCCTCTGGGCCGTCCTCCTGGGCGTCCTGCTCGTCGTCGTCGCGGCGACCAGCGGCCAGAGCTAGCGCGCGGGGCCGACCCTCGCCGGGGCTGCGGAGGCGGCTTCGCCGAGCGCGCCCGCGCCTCGCCCTGAGCCGGGATTTACGCGTGGGCGTATACCGGGTAGACACACCTGGACCTGGTGTCGTGGTCGCCACGTCGCTTGTGAGCGCCCCGGCCGGCGTCTAGACTTACCAACCGTAAGGTGACGCACGTGCGCCACCTCTCCCGCCCCGGGTGATCGGCATGAAGAACACGATGAGCAGGTTCCAGATCCACGACGACCTCACCGCCCCGGAAGGCTCGGTGCCCGTGCTCAAGGGCGCGCTCAGCGGAGGTGGCCAGCTCCCGAACATCCTCGGCGTGCTCGCCGGGTCGCCGGCCACGCTGCGGGCCTACGCGCGCTTCCGCTCGGAGTTGCGCCGCGGGCGCCTGACCGTCTCCACGCAGGAGCGGATCTCGCTCGCGGTGGCCGAGCATCACGGCTCCGCGCCGGGGATCGCGAGCCACTCGCGCTCCGCGCGCGCGGCCGGGCTCGGCCTCGACGAGGTGGCCCTCGCCCGCGAGTTCGACTCCCGCGACCCGCGCGAGGCCGCGCTGCTGCGCTACCTGAAGGTCGTGCTCGAGCATCGCGGCGGCGCCCCGGTCCACCTCCACGAGGAGGCGCGGGAGGCCGGCTGGGAGGACGAGGAGATCCTCGAGGCCATCGCCTGGCTTTCGCTCGAGGCCTTCATCGCGCTGGTCAACGTCGCCGGCGAGGTGCCGGTGGACGGGTCCGGCGAGGAGCCCCGCTCGCTCCGGGCGGCCTGATGTAGATGAGCCCGCGGTCCGAGCCTGACGCTCACCGCTCCGGACCGCGGGACCATCGGCCCACCCGCTGCTGCCCCCTCTACCACGAGGCGGTCGAGCTCATCGGCAAGCGGTGGACCGGCGCCATCGTGCGGGTCCTCATGGAGCGTCCGATGCGCTTCTCCGAGATCTCGGGCTCCGTGCCCGAGCTGTCCGACCGTCTGCTCTCCGAGCGCATGAAGGAGCTCGAGGCCCGTGGTGTCGTGCGTCGCACGGTGATCTCGGGGCCGCCCGTCCGCGTGCAGTACGCGCTCTCCGACATGGGCCGCGACCTCGGTCCCGCGCTCGACGAGCTGCAGGTCTGGGCTCGACGGTGGCTCGTTGTCGAGACCCGTCCCCGGGCCGGCGTCGGCCGGTAGGGTTCCGCGCGGCGCCCCGGCGCCGCGCCCGCAGGCCCAGCCCCGCCGAGAAGGGATCGCCGCATGGCCGACGCTCCGCTGACCGCCGACGACGTCCAGGCCCTCGTCGAGGAGCGGGACATCCGCTTCATCCGCTTCTGGTTCACCGACATCCTCGGCCAGCTCAAGTCGTTCTCGGTCGGCCGCGACGAGCTGCCCGACGCCTTCGAGGGCGGCATGGGCTTCGACGGCTCCTCGATCACCGGCTTCAACGCGATCGAGGAGTCCGACATGATCGCCATGCCGGACCCCACGACCTTCGCCGCGCTGCCCTGGCGCCCGTCGGAGAGCGGGGTCGCGCGGATGTTCTGCGACGTGCTCACGCCCGAGCGGACGCCGTACGAGGGCGATCCCCGCCACGTGCTGCGCCGGGCCTGCGAGCGCGCGCGGGCCATGGGCTTCGATCACTTCTACGTCGGCCCGGAGCTCGAGTACTTCTACTTCCGCGACAGCAAGTCCACCGAGGTCCTCGACGAGGGCGGCTACTTCGACCTCACCGCGCTCGACGCGGGCTCGGACCTCCGGCGCGAGACCGTGCTCGCGCTCGAGCAGCTCGGGATCCACGTCGAGTACACCCACCACGAGGTCGGGCCCTCTCAGCACGAGATCGACATGCGCTACGCGGACGCCATGAAGATGGCCGACGACTGCATGACCTACCGGATCACGGTGAAGGAGTACGCGCTCAAGTACGGGCTCCACGCGACCTTCATGCCCAAGCCCCTCTACGGCGAGAACGGGTCGGGGATGCACACCCACCAGTCGCTCTTCGCCGACGGGAGCAACGCGTTCTACGACGCCGACGATCCGTACTTCCTCTCCGACGTGGGGAAGGCGTTCATCGCCGGGCAGCTCCGCCACGCGCGCGAGATCTGCTCGGTCTTCGCCCAGTGGGTGAACTCCTACAAGCGCCTGGTGCCCGGGTACGAGGCGCCCGTGTACGTCGCCTGGTCGCGCCGCAACCGCTCGGCGCTCGTCCGCGTGCCGCTCTACCACCCCGGCAAGGAGAAGGCCACGCGCATGGAGCTGCGCTGCCCCGATCCGGCGTGCAACCCCTACCTGACCTTCGCGGTGCTCCTCCACGCCGGGCTGGAGGGCATCGAGCACGGCTACGAGCTGCCCGAGCCGATGGAGAAGAACCTCTACCACCTCTCGCCCGACGAGCGCCGTCGCCTCGGCATCGAGCAGCTGCCCGAGACGCTCGGCGAGGCGATCGAGGTCACGGCGGAGTCGGAGCTCGTGCTTCGCGCGCTCGGCGAACACATGTTCAACCGCTACGTCGAGATCAAGCGCCAGGAGTGGGACGACTACCGCGTGCAGGTCACGCCGTGGGAGCTCGAGCGCTACCTGCCGGTGCTGTAGGCGGGCGGGTGCGCCGGGTCAGGCCGGCCCGGGCCGGCCGCTCGCGTCGCACGGCGCCGTCCACGCCGGCCCGAGCTCGCGCAGCCGGGTCTGCATCTGGCCGTTCGCCGCGGTCATCGCGTTCGGCCCCACGAAGGAGGGCTCGGCGAACGGCTGGTCGACGTCCTGGATGAGAAGGATGGTCAGCGTGAGCAGCACGGCGAGGCTGCCGATCACCAACCCGCGCCCGCGCGGGCGCAGCCGCCGGTCGACGTAGGCCGAGAAGAGGACCAGCGTCGCCGTGACGCTGAGGATCAGCAGCCAGCGCAGCGCCCACGGGACGCTCGGCGACGCCTGGGAGATGCGCTGACGTCGCGCGGAAGTGCGGTCGCGATCGGCGGTGAGCACCGACTGGGCCGCCGCCTGCGGGCCGCGGGCCGCGAGCAGGGCGAGGCCGGGACGGAAGCCCGCCACCCAGCGCTCGACGAGCGGGGAGGCGCCGTCGCCCGCCTCGAGGCGGTCCCACTCGTCGGTGGCGACCGCGCGGCCGTAGCAGGCGAGGCTCCGCGCCAGCGGGCGCCCCGCCGGCCCCGCGACGAGCGCTCCGTCGAACACGTTGAGCACCGCGCTCGCCTCGTCGGTCGCGTGCGAGCGCGCCCGGGCGAAGGAGTCGAAGGTCTGGACCAGGACGAAGGCGAGCAGCAGCACCGTCAGCGTCGCGAACGCCTCGGCGACGATGCCGAGCGAGACCGTGGCGGCGACCGGTCCGCCGGAGCGCTCCTGGGCGACAATCCGCCGGTGGATGGCGCGCCCGGCGACCAGCGCCAGCAGCACGGCTGCGATCGTGCCGAGGACGTTGAGCATGAGCCGCGGCGGACCCTACGGTCGGGCGCGGCGGGAACCCGGGGGCGGCGCGGTCACCCGCTGCGTGCGCCGGCCGGCTCGGGCTCGGGATCCGGCTCGGGGCGCCGGGCGCCGTTGCCCCCCTCGGGCTCCTCGGGCTCGTCGCGCTTGGCCAGGCGCGAGGGCCACCAGATGCGCTGCCCGATGTCGAACACGAGCGCCGGGACGAGAACGGACCGGACGACCAGCGTGTCGAGCAGCACCCCGAAGGCGACGACGAAGCCGATCTGGGTGAGGAAGACGAGCGGCAGGACGGCCAGCGCGCTGAACGTGCCGGCCAGCACGATCCCGGCCGAGGTGATCACCGCGCCGGTCACCGCGAGGGCGCGGAGCATGCCCTTGCGGGTGCCGCGGGCGATCGTCTCCTCGCGTACCCGGGCCATGAGAAAGATGTTGTAGTCCACGCCGAGCGCCACGAGGAAGATGAAGCTGAGCAGCAGCAGCGACGGGTCGGAGCCGGGGAAGTCGAACAGGTACTCGAAGGCGAGCGAGCCCACCCCGAGCGCCGCGAAGAACGAGAGGATCACCGTGCCGACGAGCAGGAGCGGGGCGGCGATGGCGCGCAGCAGCACCACCAGGATGAGGAAGACGACGACGAGCACGATCGGGATGATCACCCGGTTGTCGCGCGTCGCGGACACCCGCAGGTCGCGCTCCTGCGCGGTCGGCCCGCCGATCAGCGTCCCGGGGCCGCCCGCCTCGCGGGCCACCGACCGCAACGCCGGGATCTGGTTGAAGGCGGCCTCGCTGTAGGGGTCGTCGCGCAGCACGGCCGTGAAGACCGAGCCCTTCGGGCTCGTCGCGACCGTGGGGGGGACCGAGGCGATCGCGGGGTTGCCGCGCAAGGCGCTCTGCACGGCCGGCACGCGAGCCCGGTTCGCGACCACGACGTCAACCGGAGCGTTGGCGCCGGCGGGGAACGCCTTCTGGAGCAGCTTCTGACCCTTGACCGCCTCGACCTCGCCGCGGAACGAGTTGCCCTGCGTCAGGCCCGTGCCGAACTGTGTGAGGCCGAGGCACATGACGAGCAGCGCCACCGACGTGCCGATCCAAACCGTCCGCGGGCGCCGCTGGATGCGCTCGCCGAGGCGGCGGAAGGTGCCGTGGGTCTCGTCGGTGCCGGGGTCGCCGAAGTGCGGGACCCGCGGCCAGAACCAGCGCCGGCCGGCGATGACGAGCAGTGCAGGGAGGAGCGTGAGGCTGGAGATCATGGCCACGGCGATGCCCATCGCCCCGATCGGCCCGAGCCCCGCTGTGCCGTTGACGTCGGCGAGCGTGAGGCAGAGGAGGCTGGCGATGACGGTCAGCGCGGAGGCGACGATCGGCGGCCCGGCGCGGCGCAGCGCGAGCTGCATGGCCTCGGTCTTGGACTCGTGGCGGCGCAACTCCTCGCGGTAGCGCGCGACGAGCAGCAGCGCATAGTCGGTGCCTGCCCCGAACACGAGCACGGGCAGGATGCCCGCCGACTGGCCGTTGATCGTCACGCCGGCCTTGCCCAGCCCGTAGGCCAGCCCGCGGGCCGCGACCTCCGCGAAGATCACCGAGAGGAGCGGGATCGTCCAGAAGATCGGGCTGCGGTAGATGATGATCAGCAGGATGAAGACGATCGCCAGAGTGGCGAGCAGCAGCGTCCCGTTGATCTGCTTGAAGACGTCGATCGCGTCGGCGGAGAAGCCGGCCGGCCCGGTGACCCTCACCTCGAGCCCGGGCGGGGCGCGCTTCTCCGCATTGCGCAGGTCGTCGACGGCCGTGGTTATGAACTCGGACTTGCCGCCGGCGAAGATCTCGGTGAACGAGAGGGCGGTGGTGCCGTCGCGGGAGATCTGCGGCCCGCCGGCGCCGCGCACACCCTTGGCCGGCGGCCGGACCGTACGCGCGCGGGTCAGCTTGATCTGAGCGGCGACGAAGCGCCGGTCCGCGGCGGTCAGGCCCGCCGGGCGCCGGTAGACCGAGATCGCCGTGACCGTGTCGCCCTGGCGGGCGGCCTTGACCGCGTCGAGCGCCTTCACCGACTCGGCGTTCCCGGGGAGGAAGCTCGACTGCTCGTTCTTCTGGACGTCCTCCAGCTTGCCTGAGAACGGGCCGACGACGACGATCACGAGCAGCCATGCCCCGAGGGTCGCGAAGCGCGCCTTGCGGCCGGAGGGGAACTGGAGGAAGCGACTCAGGCGGGACATGGAGTGGGGCGCGACCCGTGGGCGTCGCGACGTCTCGTCGTCACGTACGGCTGCCCCGGGTCGCGGAGATGAGCGGCATCTTTAGCAGCCGTCGCGCCCGCGGCGGAGTGACGCCCGTCACGCTGCGGGCGGGAGGGCCGTCGCGCGGTCGGCGCGCAGACCATCGAGCACGATGGCGAGGTAGCGCTCCCACGCCGGGCGGTCCGAGGAGCCCACGACCCGGGAGAGTCCGCACATGAGGTTCGGGACGTCCTCGAGCGCGACGTCGGCGCGCAGCGAGCCGGCGGCCTGGGCGCGACGCATCACCGTCGCGGTCGTCTCGTGCAACTCCGCCATCGCCGCCTGGACCGCGTCGGTGCGGGCGAGGCCGGCCGCCAGGAGCTCGGCGAAGCCGCGGTCGGCGGCCTGCATCTCGGCGGCGCGACGCAGGATCGTGGTGAAGCCCTCCCACGGATCCTCGATCAGCGCGGCCTTCCGTCCGGCGGCGACCGCCTCCCCGATCCGGTCGAGGAGCAGCGCCTCGAGCAGGGCCTCCTTGGTGGGGAAGTGCCGGTAGACGGTGCCGACGCCCACGCCCGCGCGCCCGGCGACGTCGTCCATCTGGGCGTCGAGCCCGTACTCCGCGAAGGCCGCTGCGCCGGCCTCCAGCACCCGCACGTGATTGCGGACCGCGTCGGCGCGCGGGGAGCGGGGCGGATTCGTGGTGGCGGGGCCGGGGAACAAACGGAACCTAGATTCCGCTACACTGCCGCAAAATGGAACCGGAACTCAGCCTCCTATTGTACCCGAAAGGTCTGCGATGAGCGCAATATCCGCCCCGGCCGCCGCTACCACGGTGGCATTCGACACTCCCGACCCGCGCCGCTGGAAGGCGCTCGTCCTGCTCTGCGCGGCACAGTTCATGGTCGTGCTCGATGCGTCGATCGTCAATGTCGCGCTGCCCTCGATCAAGGATGCGCTGGCCTTCTCGCAGGGGAACCTCCAGTGGGTCGTCAACGCCTACGTCCTCGCCTTCGGCGGCTTCCTGCTGCTCGGCGGCCGCCTCGCCGACCTGCTCGGCCGCCGGCGGATGTTCATCGTCGGTCTCGGAGTCTTCTCGCTCGCCTCGCTCGCCGGCGGGTTCGCCGCCTCGGAGGGGTGGCTCATCGTCGCCCGCGCCGTGCAGGGCCTCGGCGCGGCGCTGCTCTCCCCGGCGGCGCTCTCGATCGTCACCGTCACCTTCCGCGAGGGCACCGAGCGCAACAAGGCGCTGGGCATCTGGGGCGCGCTGGCCGGCGCCGGCGGGGCGGCGGGTGTGCTCCTCGGTGGGATCCTGACCTCGGGGCTGGGCTGGGAGTGGGTGCTGTTCGTCAACGCGCCGATCGGCGTCGCCGCGATGCTCCTCTCGCCGCGACTCATCGCGGAGAGCCGCGCGGACCAGCACGTGCGCAGCTACGACGTCGCCGGAGCGCTGACGATCACCTCCGCGCTCGTGATCCTCGTCTACGCGCTGGTCGACGCCGGCAGCGCGGGCTGGGGATCGACGCAGACCGTCGGCCTGCTCGCCATCTCGGCGGCGCTGATCGCCGGATTCGTGGCGATCGAGCGACGGTCGCGGGCGCCATTGGCGCCGCTCGGGATCTTCCGCAACCGCGCGGTGTCGAGCGCGAACGTGATCGGCCTGCTCGTCGGCGCCTCGCTCTTCTCGATGTTCTACTTCATCTCGCTCTACCTCCAGCAGGTTCTCGGCTTCTCCGCGCTGTCGGCCGGCGTCGCCTACCTGCCGCTCGCCGTGTCGATCATCCTCGCCGCCGGGATCGCGTCGGCGCTGGTGCAGCGCGTCGGGACCAAGCCGGTGCTGGTGGGCGGGCTCGCCCTGATCGTGCTCGGCCTGCTGCTGTTCAGCGGGGTGAGCGTGAACGGGTCGTTCTCCGGCGACGTGCTCGCGCCGTCGGTGATCGTCGCCGTCGGCCTCGGGTTCTCCTTCGTGCCGCTGACGATCACCGCGGTGTCCGGCGTGAAGGGCTCCGAGGCCGGGCTCGCCTCGGGCCTGATCAACACCTCCCAGCAGGTCGGCGGTGCGCTCGGGCTGGCGATCCTCTCGACGGTCGCGACCTCGCGGACCGACGACGCGTTGAGCGCGGCCCGGGGGGCCCGGGGCGCGTTGCCCGGGGCATTGACGGAGGGCTTCCAGGCGGCGTTCGCCGTGGGAGCGGGCTTCGCTGCGCTCGGGATCGTGCTCGCGCTGCTGCTCGTGCCGCGCGGCAGCGGCCAGGTGGAGCGCGAGGGCGCCGAGGCGCCGCCGTCTGAGGATGCGGCGGCCGAGCTGGCGCGGGCGTAGGGGGCGCGCCCCCCCCGCGTCGCGTCCCGGCTGGTGCACGTCCTGCGTGCCCAGGCCGGGATGCGACGGGCGCGCGGCCCGAGCCCGCCCTACGCCAGCGCCGCCGCCAGCGCCGCCGCGTCCGTCACCGGCGCCTGGCATGTGAAGCGCTCGCAGACGTAGGCCGCGGCCCGGCCGTCCACCGGGCCGCGGCCCTCGAGCAGCGGGACCGCCGGCGCGACGCCGCCGGCCGCCCCCGCCTCGGCGCCCGCAAGCACGACGTGAGGCCGGAACGCGCCGCGCACCACCGCGACAAGCGGCCCGGGCGCCGGCCCGACGATCGCGACCTCGCGGACGGGTGCGAGATGGAAGTCCAGCGCCAGGAGCAGGTGCCCGAACGCCGTCGGATGGCGCACGGCCACCGGGGCCAGCAGCCGCAGCACACCCACCGCGGACGCCTCGTAGGCCGCCTCCCCGCTCAGCGCCGCCAGGCGCAGCAACGCGTAGGCCGCGGCCGCGTTGCCCGACGGCACCGGCGAGTCCTCGAGATCCTTGCGCCGCGGGGCGGCCAGGGTCTCCGCGTCGTCCGCGGTGGTGAAGAACCCACCGTGCTCGGGGTCCGCGAAGCGCGCCATCATCGTGTCGGCCAGCTCCCGCGCGGCGGTGAACCAGCGCGGCTCCCACGTTGCCTCGTAGAGCGCGAGCAGCGCCTCCACCAGGAACGCATGGTCGTCGAGGAAGGCGGGGATCTTCGCCTCGCCGCGGTTGTAGGTCCGCAGGAGGCGGCCCTCGGCGTCACGCAGTGAGCGCGACACGAAGTCGGCGCACGCGGTCGCGGCCTCGAGGTAGTCCGGGCGCCCGAGCGCCGCGCCGGCGTCGGCGAGCGCGGTGATCATGAGCGCGTTCCAGCCGGCCAGCCGCTTGTCGTCGAGGCCTGGGCGCTCGCGGCGCTCGCGGGCGGCGTAGAGGCGCTCGCGGATCTCCGGCAGGCGCCCGGGCGCCGGGCCGGCAGCGCGCACGAGCACGTTGCGCCCATCGAAGTTGCCGCGCTCGGTCACGCCGAAGTGGGCGATGGCCTCGTCCGCGAGCGCGTCGTCCTCCAGCGCCGCGCGGATCTCCGCCGGCGTCCACACGTAGTAGCGGCCCTCCTCGCCCTCGGAGTCGGCGTCGAGCGCGCTGAAGAAGCCGCCCTCCGCGCCGCGCATCTCCGACAGCGCCCAGTCGAGCGTCTCGACACAGACCGCCAGGAGGTCGGGATCGTCGGCCGCGACCCCGCCGTGGAGGTAGGCCCGCGCGAGCAGGGCGTTGTCGTAGAGCATCTTCTCGAAGTGGGGGACGACCCAGCGGGCGTCGACGCTGTAGCGCGCGAACCCGCCGCCGACCTGGTCGTAGAGCCCCCCGGCAGCCATCGCGCGCAGCGTGCCGAGCGCCATCTCGCGCTCGCCGAGCGCGAGCAGGAGCTCGACCGTCGAGGCGGGCGGGAACTTCGGCGCGCCGCCGAACCCGCCGTTGCCGGGGTCGTAGGTGCCCGCGATACCCTGCACCGCCTCGGCCAGCAGCCCCGCGTGCAGCGGATGGTCGACGGGACGCAGGCCGGCCCCGCCGACGAGGCGCTCGGCGATCTGCGCTCCCTGGTCGCGGACGGCCACGCGCCGCTCGGCCCAGGCCTCGTGGATCGCGTCGAGCACCTGCCGCCAGGACGGCATGCCCTGGCGCGGCTCGGGCGGGAAGTACGTGCCGGCCCAGAATGGGGCGCCCTCCGGCGTGGCGAATGCGTTGAGCGGCCATCCGCCGCGTCCGGTCATCGCCTGGCAGGCCTCCATGTAGAGCGCGTCGACGTCGGGGCGCTCCTCGCGATCGACCTTGATCGGAACGAAGCGCTCGTTCATCACCGCGGCGATCGCCGGGTCCTCGAAGGACTCGCGCTCCATCACGTGGCACCAGTGGCAGGCGGAGTAGCCGATCGAAACCAGGAGCGGCACGTCCCGTTCGGCCGCCTCCGCGCGCGCCGCCTCGCCCCACGGTCGCCAATCGACCGGGTTGTGCTGGTGCTGGAGGAGGTAGGGCGACGTCTCCGCCGCGAGTTCGTTCGGCATCTCGACGCAGGCTATTGCCCCCGATAAGGTCTGCCCGACCGACCAAAGGAGGATCGAGGTGGCGTCGTCCCGCGAGACCGTCACGGCGCCGGGGGCGCCGGAGGCGATCGGCCCCTACGTCCACGCGGTCCGGGCCGGGGGCTTGCTCTTCTGCTCCGGCCAGATCCCGCTCGATCCCGCCACTGGCGAGATCGTCGGCGCGACCCCGGCCGACCAGGCCCGCCGCTGCCTGGTGAACCTCACGGCCGTGTGCGAGGCCGCCGGTGTCTCGCTCGCCGACGCCGCGCGCGTGACCGTCTACCTCACCGACATGGCCGCGTTCGCCGAGGTGAACGAGGTCTATGCGACGGCCTTCCCGGCCGACCCGCCCGCCCGGGTGGCGATCGGCGTCGCGGCGCTGCCGAAGGGCGCGCAGGTCGAGATCGACGCCGTGATCGCGCTGC
>JBBSBL010000032.1:0-30545 GCA_038251325.1 Solirubrobacterales bacterium
AGAGCTGCGCCGTCACCGCCCGCGACATCGACGACGCGCTGCGCGCCGCCGGCCGCTCGGTGGGCCGCGCCAGCGTCTACCGGGCCCTCGAGCAGCTCGACGAGCTCGGTCTCGTCACCCGCCTGGAGGTCGGCCAGGGCGTCGCGCGCTACGAACCGGCCCATCCCAGCGGCGACCATCACCATCACCTCGTCTGCGAGCGCTGCGGCGCGATCGCGCCCTTCGAGGACCGCGCGTTGGAGCGCGCGATCACGCGCCTCGCCGGGCGCCTCGCCTTCGACGTAGACGACCACGAGGTCGTGCTGCGCGGCGCGTGCCGCGCCTGCCGGGACTGAGCGACGCGCCGAACCTACGAGCCGGCGAGGCCGACCACGCCCTCCGGCGAGACCGCACGCCCGACGTGGAGTCGCGGCATGGTCAGCGGCGCGGCGGTGGAGAGCGAGGTCCCGTACGCGGTCGTGTAGGCCATCGTGAAGCCCGCCCGACGGACGGCGGCCTCCACGGCCGCGTCGTGGCGCCCGTACGGGTAGGCGAACGTGTACACCGGGTGGCCGAGCGTGCGCTCGAGCGCACGCCGCGACCCGGCCGTCTGCTCGGTCACCTGGGCCGCGGGGATGAGCGTGAGATCAACGTGGGAGCGGGTGTGGTCGCCCACGTCCATGCCGGCGCGATCGAGCGCGCGGACCTGGCCCGCGGTCAGGAAGCCGGGCTCGTGGAAGCGCCCGGTGATGACGAAGAAGGTCGCCACCATCCGCTCCCGGCGGAGCACCGGCAGGATGCGGGTCACGTCGTCGACGTAGCCGTCGTCGACGGTGAGCAGGACCGGCTTGGCCGGCAGCCGGTGGCCGCGCCACAGCGCGTCGAAGACCTGCCCCTGGCTCACGGTGTGGAAGCCGGCGACACGCAGAGCCTGGATCGAGGCCACGAACGTGGCCGGCTCGACCGTGAGGTCGGTCTCGATCGCGTTGGCTCCGGGTCGCAGCGGCGCGACGCGGTGATAGGTGAGCACCGGCACCCGCACGGTCCGCACCGGCGCACCGGCCGGCGGCACGAGGCGCGCGACCTGGCGGGGCGCCGGCGGCTTCGCGGTCGTGCCGGTGCCCGCGCCGGTGGACCCTCCTCCGCCGGCCGGCTTGTCCCCTCCCCCGCCGCAACCGGCCGCGACGAGCAGGACGAGCGCGACGAGCGGTGGGATCGCGAGGCGGCGCGCGGGCATGGCCGGCGAACGGTAGCGCCGCCCGCGGGCGCGCCGGCCGGATCAGCGGGCGACGGAGAAGCGCGCCGCCGCCGAGGCCCGCGCCCCGTAGGCGTCGGTCACGGTGACCACGGCCCGGTAGCGCCCGGCCGCGAGCCCGCGCGAGGACACGCGCCGCGAGAGCAGCACCGTGTTGAAGCCGTCGCGGACGCTGCGCCGCAGGGTGGCCACGGTCGGGCCGCCCTCCCGCTGGATCCGGATGCGGGCCGGGCCGCCGACCGTCGTGCGGAAGCGCAGCGCGACCGTCCGCCGCCCGCTCAGCGTTCCGGGCCGCACGCCGGCCGAGCTCACCTTGAGGCGCACCCGGCGCACCGCGCGGCTGTCGCTGGAGCTCAGGCCGGTGCCGTAGCGGTTGATGGCCAGGGCGTAGCAGAAGACCTTGCGCCGCAGCAGACCCTTGGTGAGGGTGAGGGTCCGACCCGTCGCGCCGGGGATCGGGTTGGAGTCGTTCCCGAGGTCGATCGACCACTGGTACCGGAAGCGGGTCGGCCGGCCGCTCCAGGTCCCGTTCTCGCAGGTGAGGGTCTGCCCCACCCCGGCGCCGCCCTTCACCGTGGGCGGATTCCCGTCCGAGGGCCAGCGCGAGGGGTCGCAGCGCTCGGTGTCGGGGCACGTCTGCGGGTCGGCGTGGCCGCCGGTCCCGGTGATGCGCGGCACGCCGGTCGGGTCGCTGGGCCACTTGATGTGGACCGCGGTCGAGGCCGCGTCGTTGGTGTAGTCGGACTCCACCAGCGGATGCGTCGACGCGTTGGCCCGCGTGGAGTTCACGCGGTGGGTGATCACATAGTCCCCACTCGGCACGGTCGCCGGGTCGATGGCGATGAACTGCCCCTCGACGTAGGCGTCGTAGTTGTCGCCCCACCCCGGGTTGATGCCCTCGCGGATCGAGGTGTAGCGCTCCTTGTTCGCGAGGTCCATGAGCCCGCAGTCGCCGTCGAGCATGCGGTGGGCCGGGTCGCTCGCGAGCGGCTCGCCGGGGAGGCGGAGCGCGTAGTCGCTGTTGTAGCGGTCGCCGAGGCAGAAGCCGCTCTTCTGCGACGGGCCGACCGGCGCGTAGTCCGCCATGCGGTGGAGCTCGTAGAGCTCGAAGTCCCGCAGGTGCCAGTGGGAGTGCGGCCGGTCGAAGTAGATCGATCCCACGTTGCGCCGGTAGCCCGTGACGATGCGTCCGTTGGAGAGGCGGACCGCCTGGCTCGCCGCCATGGCGACCGAGGAATCGGGGTTCGACTTGGAGCCGTCGACGATCACCGGGCCCCGGCCGACGTTGTCCACGGCCGAGGAGAAGTTGAGCTGCCAGCGCGCCTGGTGGTCGGAGAGCGAGTCGCCCGGGCACTTGCCCGGCACCGACGCGCTCGCATCGGGCGGGTTCTGGCACACCGAGATGTCCGCGGGCGGAAGCTCCTTGAGGTCGGGCAGGAGCGGGACCGGCGAGCCCCCGGCCGACGCGTCGGGGCGGATCGCGAGCGCGGCGACGACGACGATCGCCGCCGTCGTCACGCCGACGAGGGCCGCGACGCCCATCCGTGGGAGCAGCCTGCGCATCCGTGCCATCGTAGAGAAGAACCCCGGCCCGACCGTCGGGTTGCGGGCGACCCGCGCGAGGCATCCCGAACCCATACGCGGGCCCCTCTCGCCGCCGTCAGGCACAATGGGCCGCGGTGCGGACCGACCTCGCGATCATGCTCGGCGCCTTCGCGGTCGGGACGGGCCTCGCGGCCCTCTTCGGCGCGACGAACTTCGGCACCGCGCTGACCTTCGGGCAGATCGCCTTCGCCGGCGCCCTGACGTGGATCCTGCTGACCCGCTGAGACCGCGCTGGCGCAGAGCTCTACCCTTGCCGGTGTGACCCGCGAACCGCTGCTCGACGGCCATGGCCGGCGCATCGCCGACGTCCGGGTGTCGGTCACCGACCGCTGCAACTTCCGCTGCCAGTACTGCATGCCGGCCGACGGGCTGCCGTGGCTCGAGCGCGACGACGTGCTGCGCTTCGAGGAGATCGAGCGGATCGTCGCGCTGCTCGCGGCGATGGGCGTCCACGACGTCCGGCTGACGGGCGGGGAGCCGCTCGTCCGGCGCGAGTTCCCGCGCCTCGCCGCGATGCTCGCCGCCGTCGACGGGGTCGAGGACCTGAGTCTGACCACGAACGGGTTTCTGCTCGAGCGCGACGCGGCGGCCCTCGTCGCCGCGGGGATCGACCGGTTCAACGTCTCGATCGACTCGCTCCAGCGCGACCGCTTCTTCGCGATGACCCGGCGCGACGCCCTGCCCCGTGTCCTCGCTGGGCTGGAGGCGCTGGGCGCCCATCCCGAGGCCCACCCGATCAAGGTCAATGCGGTGGCGATGCGCGGCTTCACCGAGGACGAGGTCCTCCCCTTCGCGGAGTTCGCCCGCTCGCACCCCTACGAGGTCCGCTTCATCGAGTTCATGCCGCTCGACGCCGATCGCGCGTGGTCGGCCGACCAGGTGCTCACCGGCGACGAGGTCCGCGCGATCGTCCACGCCCGCCATCCGCTCGAGCCCGAGCCGCGCGAGCCGAGCGCGACCGCGCGGGTCTACCGCTTCGCCGACGGCCGCGGGCGCCTGGGGTTCATCAACCCGGTCTCCGAGCCGTTCTGCGGCGACTGCAACCGCATCCGGATCACCGCCGACGGGCGGCTGCGCACCTGCCTCTTCTCCCTCAACGAGACCGATCTGCGCGGCCCGCTGCGCGCCGGGGGGAGCGACGACGACCTCGAGCAGGTCGTCCGCGACGCCGTCTGGCGCAAGGAGCTCAAGCACCACGTCGGCGAGCCGGGCTTCGTCCAACCGCCGCGGACCATGTCCGCGATCGGCGGCTGAGCGCCGGCCGACCGGGCCGGCTCAGCCGTTCAGCGCCTTCTCGACCGCCGCCCGGAACGCGCTGACGCCGAAGGCGCCCTCGAGGCGGGCGACGATCCTCCCCTGGCGATTCACCGCGAAGAGCCAGGGCTCGGTCTTCAGGCCGAACGCCGTGAGCTGGGGCCGCAGCCCGAGCTTGGGGTTGTTGTCGCGGTAGACCTCGTTGTGGATGAAGGCCACGCGGTCGCCGTAGGCCGCCTTGAGCTGCACCGCGATATCGGTCACCGGGCCGCAGACCCGCGACTGGCAGAACTGGGGGGTGGCGAAGAGCAGCACGGTCGGGCGCTTGCCGAGGACGTCCTTGAACGAGACGTCGTGCATGTCGCTCGGCGGGACGCGCGTGTCGAGCTTCTTCACGTCGCCGCCGACCGACGCGACCGTCGGGGTGTCGACCGCGGGCGGGCGCTCGCCCACGCCCGGGATCGAGGTGCGCCGCGCGACGTCGACGGTCGTCGTGCCGCCCAGCAGCTTGCCGCCCGAGCGGGAGGCGACGAGCACCGCGTGGCGCCCGACGGAGCGGAAGGGGACCTTGGCCGAGTAGATCGCCTTGATCTCGCCGCTCCCGCTGGCCGCGGTCCGCGACTGGTAGGGGGAGCGGACGGTCATCGGGTCGGCCGGCGCGGGGTAGGGGCCCTCGGCCGGGTCGGTCGGCGTCCGCGCGATGTACACCGCCGATGGCGCGTAGAGGAAGCCGCCGTCGGACCCGATCATCCCGAAGGCGAGGCGGTTGACCCCGGGCGTGAAGACCGACGAGGCCAGGCCGACCTGCGGACCCGGCTGCAGCGTGTTGGCGATCTCCTGGAGCGAGCGGCCGGCGGGCTTGGGGAAGCTCCCGAGCGACACGGTCTCCGCCGCCTTCACATCGGGCGGGACCGGCGCCGCGGTCGCGGCCGAGGACGAGCTGCCGCCCCCGCCGCAGCCGGCCGCGCCCAGCACGACGACGCCCGCGGCGAGCGCGGGCGCGAGCAGACGAGGTCGGGGACGGACGACGGACATCGCAGGAAGTGTGCGCATTGTTCCTCAACGGCCCATGAAGCACGCTGGTCGGGCGCGATGGGGCGATCAGCCCTTGAAGGTCGAAGGCCCTGCGTCGCCGAACGGCTCGTCGCGCTCGCGCACGGCCGCGCGGAAGCCGGCGTCCGCGGCTCGCTGCTGGAAGGCGAACCCCTCGGGCGTGTGCCGGGTGATCCCGTCGAATACCGTGCCGAGCACCTGGGTCTGGTGCAGGCCCTGCGCAGCCACCGTCCCGTTGAGCAGCAGCTTCATCATCACGAGCTGGCTCACCGGCAGTCGGGCGATGCGGGCCACGAGCGTCGCGAAGCGCTCGTCCAGCGCCTCCGGAGCCGGCGCCTCGGCGGCCAGCCCCCACGCCTCGGCCTCGGCCCCGCTGATCGAGTCCCCGGTGAAAAGCAGGCGCTTGGCCCGCGCCGGCCCGAGGCGGTGGGCCCACAGCGCGGTCGTCGGCGAGCCCCAGACGCGGGCGGGCGGGTACCCGAGCTTCGCGTCCCGCGCGATGACCAGCAGGTCGGAGCAGAGCGCCATGTCGGTCCCGCCGGCCACGCAGAAGCCCTGCACCTTGCAGACCACCGGCTTGTCGGCATGGAAGAGCGCCATGAACCCGCGGACGTTGCGCCGCATCATCTGCCAGTCGACGATCGGGTCCCAGACACCGTCGGGGTCGTGGTTGCGGGCCTGGACGGCCGGGTCGAGCGCCGTCCCCGCCCGGGCGGGGTCGGCGGTCCGGGCCTCGCCCAGGTGCTCGGCCCACTCGTGCAGGTCATAGCCGCCGCAGAAGCCCTTGCCGTTACCGGTCAGGGCGATGACATGGACCTCGGGGTCGAGGTCCGCGCGCTCCACGAAGGCCGCGAGCTCGTCCGCGGTGTGCGAGGTGATCGCGTTCCCGCGCTCGGGGCGATCGAGCGTGATCCGGCCGACCCGGCCGTCGCGCTCGTAGGTCATCGTCGTCGCCCGCTCCATGCCGCCTCCGCTCGCCGTGGTGGTCGGCGCTCACGCTAGCCGCGCCGGGGGTCATATAGTCGGTGGCTCATGGAGGGCTCGACCGAGACCGTCCGCAGCTGGCTGCGCTGCTACCGCTGCTGGTCCACGAACCTCGAGGTGCAGGTTCACTACGAGGGGATCCACCGCTTGGACCCGGAGACGGGCGAGCGGACCGAGGTCGTGGACGAGATGCAGGAGGCCGTCGTCCAGTGCCTGGACTGCATGCACGACCAGCCGCACCTCGGCTTCGCCGACGGGCGCGTCCAGCCGATCCAGGACCGCTGGGAGCGGATGGTCGCCGGCACGCCGTGGGTCGCGTCGTGCACCGTGAGCGTCGAGGCCGACGACGTAGAGACCTGCTCGGGCCCGGAGGCCGGGGACGCGCTCTCCTACGCCGCGTTCGGGGACCACGGGACGCGCGAGTTCTTCACCCACGTGCGCTTCCACAAGCACGACGACGACCGTATCGTCGTCCACCTGCTCGTCGAGCTCTACGCCCGCTCCCCGGAGGAGGCGATGGAGGTGCTCGAGGGCGCCTCGCGCGGGCTGCTCGCGATCACCTCGCTCGCCGAGGAGTCCCGGCCCCCCGCGGCCGGCGGCGACGACGCGCACTGAGGGACCGCGGTCCGGTACGGGAGGGTCGCCGCCCGTCCGGCCCCGACGGGCACCCGCTACCGTGCTCGGCCGCATGAGCGGGAGCAACGGCATCGAGGTGGAAGGGCTCGTCCGCGAGTTCAAGGAGGTCACGGCGGTCGCCGGCATCGACCTGCGCGTCGAGCCGGGCGAGATCTACGGCTTCCTCGGCCCCAACGGCGCGGGGAAGTCGACGACGGTGCTGATGCTCACCACGCTGCTGCCTCCCTCGGCCGGGCGCGCGGAGGTCGGCGGCTTCGACGTCGCGCGGCAGGGCGCGCAGGTGCGCTCGGTGATCGGCGCCGCGCTCCAGGAGGCCGCGCTCGACCCGATCCTGACCGGACGCGAGCACCTGCGCCTGCAGGGTGCGCTCCAGGGGCTGGCCAGGCGCGACCGCGACGCCCGCACCCAGACGCTGCTCGAGCGGGTCGGCCTCACCGAGGCCGCCGACCGCCGCATCGGCGGGTATTCGGGCGGGATGAAGCGCCGCCTCGATCTCGCCCTCGCGTTGGTCCACCGCCCCGCGATCCTCTTCCTCGACGAGCCCACCACGGGCCTCGACATCCAGAGCCGCACCGCCCTGTGGGAGGAGGTCGCCCGCCTCGCCCACGACGACGGCATGACCGTGTTCCTCACCACCCAGTACCTCGAGGAGGCCGACGTCCTCGCCGACCGGGTCGGGATCATCGACCACGGCCGCCTCGTGGCCGAGGGCACGCCGGCGGAGCTGAAGGCCGACGTCGGGCGCCCGAGCGTCGAGATCGTTCCCGCCAACCCGGAGCAGGCCGACGCGCTGGTCGAGGCGCTCTCCGCCTTCGGGACGCCGACCCGCAACGGCGCCGGCGGGGCGTCGGTCCAGCTCGCCGGCGGCGAGGCCGAGCTCGCCGAGGTCGTGCGGCGCCTCGATGCCGCCTCGGTCCCGGTCGCCACCCTCCAACTCCACGCGCCTTCGCTCGACGACGTGTTCCTCGCCGAGACGGGACACAAGCTCGAGGGCGCCGGCGAGGAGCCCGCGGACGGCCTGCCGCCCGAGGGCTCCGGCCGCGGCCGGGAGGGCCGGCGTGGCCGCTGAGGTCGCCGTCGCCGGCGCGGGGCTCGGCGAGCAGATCGTCGTGCTCGGCCAACGCTCGATCCGCCAGATCTTCCGGCAGCCGGCGCTGCTCGTCTTCCCCTTCGTCTTCCCGCTGCTGCTCTTCGCGATCAACGCGAGCGGGCTCGGCGCGGCGGCGAGGATCCCCGGGTTCCCGGCCGCCAACTACCAGGACTTCGCGATCGCCGTCCCGTTCGTGCAGGGCGGTCTGTTCGTGGCGATCCAGGCCGGCACGAACCTGGCGCGCGACATCGAGACCGGCTTCCTGAACCGGCTCTCGCTCACGCCGCTCAAGGGCGCAGCACTGCTCACGGGCCAGCTCGGCGGCGCGCTCGTGCTCGGCGTCACGCTGGCGGTCGTCTACCTCTCCGTCGGGATCCTCATCGGCGTGCCGATCGAGAGCGGCCCGGGTGGCGCGGTCGTGCTCGTCCTGCTCTCGACCACGATCTCCTTCGCCTTCGCCAGCCTCGGCGCGCTCATCGCGCTGCGCTTCGGGACCGGCGAGGCGGTGCAGGGGTTCTTCCCGCTGCTCTTCGTCGCGCTCTTCCTCTCGTCGGCCTTCCTCCCGCGCGACCTCATCGCCCAGGACTGGTTCCGCACGATCGCGACGTGGAACCCGGTCTCCTACATGGTCGAGGGGATCCGCAGCCTCGTCATCACCGGCTGGGACGGCGAGGCACTGGCGCTCGGCTTCGGCTGCGCCGGCGGCGTCCTGGCCATCGGCCTCGCGCTCTGCACGGGCGCCCTGCGCACGAGGCTGACGCGGACATGAGCCCGCGCTTTCGCTCGGTCGCCCTCGCCGTCGCGTGGCGCTCGCTCCACAACGCGATCGTCAACCCCGCGATCCTCGTCCCCTCGGTCGTCTTCCCCCTGTTCTTCCTCGTGGCCTTCGCCGGCGGCCTCTCGGCGGTGGGGAACGTGCCCGGCTTCGACTATCCCCCGGGGTACACGACCTGGCAGTTCGTGTTCGTGTTCTTCCAGTCGGCGGCCTTCGGCGGGGTCTTCACCGGGTTCGCGATCGCGCGGGACTTCGAGTCGGGCTTCGCCCGGCGCCTGCTGCTTGCCGCACCGCGCCGCGGCGGCATCGTCGCCGGCTACGCGATGGCGGCGCTCGGGCGCTGGCTCATCACCGGGACGATCGTGACGATCGCCGGGTTCGTCGGCGGGATGACGATCGCCGCGAGCGCCGGGGAGGTCGTGACGATCATCATGATCGGCGCCCTGGTGAACCTCGTGGCGACGCTGTGGGCGTGCGGCGTAGCGATGCGGCTGCGGACCGAGGCGGCCGGCTTCCTCATCCAGATCCCGGTCTTCATCGTGCTCTTCGTCGCGCCGGTCTTCGTGCCGCTCGACCTGCTGACCGGATGGGTGGCCAGCGTGGCGAAGGTCAACCCGGCCACGGCGCTGCTCGAGGCCGGCCGCTCGCTGCTCGCCGGCTCCCCGGAGAAGGTGCTGCTCACGCTCGGCCTGCTGCTGGCCGGGGTGGCGGTGTTCGGCGTGTGGGCCCGAGGCGGCCTGCGCGCGGCCGAGCGGGCGGGCGGCGGGTCCGGGGGCTGAGCCCCTACCCCGCCTCGTCCAGCCGCCGCGCCAGCGCCTGGGCCTGCGCGTGCATCTCGGCCGGCAGGCGCTCCCCGAGCGAGTCGAGGTGCTCGCGGACCGACGGGAGCTCGGCCTGCCACGCCTCGACGTCGACCGCGAGGAGGTCTGCCATCTTCGCGTCGGAGAGGTTCAGGCCCCCGGTCGGGATCGCACCCGGCGCCGGCGCGCGGCCGATCGGGGTGTCGACCGCCTCCGCCGTGCCGGCGCAGCGGCCGAACACCCAGGCCAGCACACGGCTGTTCTCGCCGAAGCCCGGCCAGACGAACTTCCCCTCGGCGTCCTTGCGGAACCAGTTGACGTAGAAGAGCTTCGGCAGCTTCGCCGGATCGGCGGCCTGGCGCTCGATTTCCAGCCAGTGGCCGATGTAGTCGCCCATGTTGTACCCGCAGAAGGGCAGCATCGCGAATGGGTCGTGGCGCAGCTTGCCCACCGCCCCGGCCGCCGCGGCGGTCGTCTCCGAGGACATCGTCGCCCCGAGGAACGTCCCGTGCTCCCAGTCGAAGGCCTCGTTGACGAGCGGGACGACGCTCGAGCGCCGGCCCCCGAAGAGCATCGCGTCGATCGGCACGCCGGCCGGGTCCTCCCACTCGGCCGCGATCGCCGGGGTCTGGGCCGCGGGCGTCGTGAAGCGGGCGTTGGGATGGGCCGCCGTGGTCTCGGAGTCCGGCGTCCAGTCGTTGCCGTGCCAGTCGATCAGGTGGGCGGGCTTCTCCTTCGTCATGCCCTCCCACCAGATGTCGCCGTCGTCGGTCCGCGCAGAGTTCGTGAAGATCGAGTTCTCGCGGATCGTGGCCATCGCGTTGGGGTTGGTCTGCTCGCTGGTGCCGGGGGCGACGCCGAAGAAGCCGGCCTCCGGGTTGATCGCGTAGAGCCGGCCGTCGTCGCCGAACTTCATCCACGCGATGTCGTCGCCGATTGTCTCCACCTTCCAGCCCGGCAGCGTCGGGATAAGCATCGCCAGGTTGGTCTTCCCGCAGGCCGAGGGGAAGGCGCCCGTGACGTAGCGAGTCTCGCCCTCGGGCGAGGTGAGCTTGAGGATGAGCATGTGCTCGGCCATCCAGCCCTCGTCGCGCGCCATGATCGAGGCGATCCGCAGCGCGAAGCACTTCTTCCCGAGGAGCGCGTTGCCGCCGTATCCGGAGCCGTAGCTCCAGATCTCGCGGGTCTCCGGGAAGTGCACGATGTACTTGTTCTCGGCGTTGCACGGCCACGCCACGTCGTCCTGGCCGTCGGCCAGGGGCATGCCGACCGAGTGCAGGCAGGGCACGAACTCGCCGTCCGCGCCGAGGACGTCGAGCGCGCCCTGGCCCATCCGGGTCATGATCCGCATGCTCACCGCCACGTACGCGGAGTCCGTGAGCTGGACCCCGATGTGCGCGATCGGGGATCCCATCGGGCCCATCGAGAACGGGACCACGTACATCGTGCGCCCGCGCATGCAGCCGCTGAACAGCTCGTCGAGCGTCTCGCGCATCTCGGCGGGCGCACGCCAGTGGTTGGTCGGGCCCGCGTCGACCTCCCGCTCTGAGCAGATGAAGGTGCGGTCCTCGACCCGCGCCACGTCGGCCGGATCGGAGAGCGCGAGGTAGGAGTTCGGTCGCTTGGCCTCGCCCAGCTTCTCGAACGTGCCGGCGTCGACGAGGCCCTGCGCGAGCCGGTCGTACTCCTCGGCCGATCCGTCGCACCAGTGGACGGCGTCGGGCCGGACGAGCTCGGTCACCTCGTCCACCCAGGCCAGCAGTTTCGCGTTCTTCGTCGGTGCGGCGGTGGCGCTCACGGTCGGGGTCAACTCCTCGGGGTCGCGACGTCGGGCATCCGGCGATTGTGCCGGATTCCGGGGCCCGCGCGGCGTCCGGCCGCCGGCCCAGGGCCCAACCCTACCCCCCTCACACACCGCCGCGAACCCGATCGCTAGCGCACGGCGAACGCGGCCCGCGACGCGGTCGCCGGGCGCAGGCCGCGCGGGAGTGCGAGGAGGACGTAGCGGCCCCGCGCCAGGGCCCGTCCCCCCACCCGGCCGGTGAAGACGACGCGATTGGCGCCGAGCCGGCCGGCGTGGGTGAAGCCGCCGCGCACGGTCACCTCGCGGGTACAGCGCCGCGCTCGCCGCGCGCCGTGGCGCGGCGACGCGACACACGTCCGTCCGCGCCGGACCCCGGACGTCAGCCGGCGGACCGAGAACACCACCGTTTCGGCGCGGTTCAGGCGGTAGCTCACCGCGGCGCCGCGCGCGCCGAGGCTGGCGCCGCGCCGCTGGGCGCGGAAGCTGGACGGCCGCACGGCGAGCGCGCTGAGCCGGAGCGGGCCGGGCGATGGGGTTGTGCCCCCGCCGCCCGGCAGCCCGCCGGAGGGCGGGCCCGTCGCGGTCGTGGTGAGGGTCCGGTCCGCTCCGGTGGCCGTCCCCAGCGCGTTGGTCGCCTCGACCGCGTAGTGGTAGGTCGTCCCGGGTGCCAGGCCGCTCAGCGGGGCCGAGACCGCGACCGGCGTCGCCCCGGCGGGCAGCGCGACCGCGGCGGTGGCGGCGCCGTAGGCCGCGGTCGGGCCGAAGCGGACGCGCCACGTCGTCGTGAGGCCGCCCGGATCCACGCTCCCGTCGATCTGCGCGGCGCTCGTGCCGAGCACGGTCGCGGCTCCGGTGAGGACCGCCGGCGCGCTCGCGCGCTCGTACGCGCCGTAGTCGCGCGCCCCGCCGATGATGCGCGCCGCGCCGACGAGGTCGGTGGCCGACTCGCCGGCCTGGAGCGGGTCCGGATCCTGGTTGACCGCCGGCGAGGCGGCGCCGAGCGTGTAGTCGCCCGAGCCTGGATTCGTGAACAGCGGATCGACGTCGACGACGGTCGGATCCAGGGTCAGCGACCCCTGCCCCGAGGAGGAGGTCGTGCCCCCCGGCCCGGCGATGGAGTGGTCCACGACGACGCTCGCGGGGCCCGCCGAGGAGTATCGATAGGCGGTGTAGTCCCAGGTGCTCAGGATCGAGTCGCGGACGATCACGGTCGAGGCCGGCGTCGTCCCCACTGTGTTCGAGGCCACGAGCGCCTTCGAGGAGGACCCGGCCACCCCCACGACGGTGACGTGGCGCGCCGTCAGGCTCGTCGCGCCCCCGGCGGTCGGCCCGTGATATGCCCCGAGCCCGGTGCCGGCGTTCGAGGCGACGCGGACGAGCGAGCTCTCGACGGTGACGGTGGAGGCGGTCTGGGCGCGGATCCCGATCCCCTGCGCGCGGGCGGTCGTGCGGCGGATCGCGAGACCGCCGAGGGCGGCGTCCAGCGCCACGGTCGGCGCGACGACGCTCGAGTCGCTCACGCTCACCGTGCCGCGGGCCGCGGCCGCGGCCACGCCGGTGCCGGCGCCGGCTGCGGTGAGGTCGACATCGACGTGGTCGACTGTCGCGTCCGCCGCGAACTGCAGCCCGACCGGCGCTCCGGCGAGGAGATCCGCGCGGACCCGGACGTCGCTCAGCGTCACCGGCGATGAGGTGCGCACGCCGACCGGCTGGGGAAACGATCCGCTGCCGGCGGGGATCTGCACGGTGAGATCGCGCAGGGTGACCGGGCCGCCGCTGTCGACGAAGACCGCGCCGCTGTTCGTGGCCGGGCGGGTGAGCGAGGTCTGGGTCGCCCCCTGGCCGACGATCTCCACCGGACCGGCGCCAGCGTAGTCGAGCGGCGTCTCGGTGTAGGCCTTGGCGCCGAGCTCGATGCGATCGGCGTCCGGCAAGCTCGCCGCGATGTTCATCGCGTTGAAGATCGTGAGCACGTCGACCTCGCAGCCGGTGCGCGGCGCGACGCAGAGCGTGGCCGCGCTTGCGCCCGGCGCGGCGATCAGGAGCGCCGCGCAGGCGAGCACGGCGAGACGGGCCGTCCGCGCGAACATGAGCGCGATATCGGCCCGATCGACCCCTCGCTTGACCGACGGCGCCCCGCCGTCGGCCAACTTACGGGTGCCGAGAGCCCCGGCTCCCTCGGCTACTCCCCCGGCGTGCGCCGCGGCACGAGCACGAGCCGCTTGAACTCGGCGACGAGCACGCCGTCCTGGTTCAGCACCCGGGTGTGGACCTTCACCGTCCCGCGGTCGAGCTTGGAGCGCGACTCCTTGACCTCCAGGACCTCGGTCTCGCAGAAGAGCGTGTCGCCGTGGAAGACCGGGTTGGGGTGGCTGAGCTCCTCGGTGGCGAGGTTCGCGATCGCCTTTCCGGACACGTCGCTGACCGACATCCCGAGCGCCAGCGAGTAGACCAGCGGCCCGACGACGACGTTGCGGCCCTGCTGGGAGCCCTTCGCGTAGACGTCGTTGAGGTGGAGCGGATGGTGGTTCATCGTGATCAGGCAGAAGAGGTGGTCGTCGGACTCGGTCACCGTCTTCGCCGGCCAGTGCTTGTAGACCGCGCCGACCTCGAATTCCTCGAGGTAGCGGCCGTAGGGGTGGGCGCCGCTCGCCTCGCGGGCGGCCTGGTCGGTCTCCACGGCGGGCGTCGTCTCATCGGGGGTGCTCATATCGGGGTCGGGTGCTCCTGCGTTTGGGTTCGGTGAGGGCGAAGGATGCCGCACGAGCCCCTTCGCTAGCCTGCCCCGCCGTGCGCAACCCCCGCGACTTCCTCGAGCCCCTGGCCATCGGCGCCCCCGCCCCGCTGCGCGAGATCCCTTTCCCGCCCTCGCGGATGATCCACTTCTTCGACCCCTCGAACGAGAAGATGGCGGCGAAGCTGCCGGACATCGCGAAGACGACGGACATCCTGCTCGGCAACCTCGAGGACGCCGTGCCCGTCGACCGCAAGGAGCCCGCCCGCGCCGGCCTCGTGACGATCGGCAGGGAGATCGACCTCGGCGGCACGTCCCTGTGGACGCGGGTCAACGCGCTCGAGTCGCCCTGGGCGCTCGACGACATCACGACGCTCGTCACCGAGATCGGCCACCGGCTCGACGTGATCATGGTCCCGAAGGTCGAGGGCCCGTGGGACATCCACTACGTCGATCGCCTGCTCGCGCAGCTCGAGGCGAAGGCGCGCCTCGAGCGCCCGATCCTCGTCCACGCCATCCTCGAGACCGCGCAGGGCGTGACCAACCTCGAGGACATCGCCACCGCGTCGCCGCGGATGCAGGGCATGAGCTTCGGGCCCGCCGACCTCGCCGCCTCCCGGCGGATGAAGACGACGCGGGTCGGCGGCGGCCACCCCGGCTACCGGGTGATCGAGGACCCGGACCCGGAGAACCCCGAGGCGCCGCGCCCGAGCGCCCAGCAGGACCTCTGGCACTACTCGATCGCCCGGATGGTCGACGCCTGCGCCGGCGCCGGGATCCTCCCCTTCTACGGGCCCTTCGGCGACATCAAGGACGTCGCGGGCTGCGAGGCGCAGTTCCGCGCGGCCTTCCTCATGGGCTGTGTCGGCGCGTGGTCGCTGCACCCGGCCCAGATCGCGATCGCGAAGAAGGTCTTCTCGCCCGATCCCGATGAGGTCGCCTTCGCGAAGAAGGTCATCGAGGCGATCCCGGACGGCCGCGGCGTCCACATGATCGACGGCAAGATGCAGGACGACGCGACCTGGAAGCAGTGCAAGGTCATGGTCGAGCTCGCGGAGATGCTCGCCGCGAAGGACCCGGAGCTGGCCGAGGTCTACGGGCTGTAGGCTCCCGCGCCGCCGTTCCCGCCCCCAGGAGTCCATGCGCTTCTTCGAGTACGAGGCCCGCGAGATCGTCAAGCGGGCCGGCATCCCCGTCACCGACTTCGGCTTCGTCACCGAGGCCGAGGCCGCGCGCGCGATCGCCGAGCGCATCGGCGGATCCGTCGTCATCAAGTCCCAGGTCCTCACCGGCGGGCGGATGAAGGCCGGCGGCGTGCAGTTCGCCGACACGCCCGACGAGGCCGTGGCTCACGCGGAGACGGTGCTGAAGCTCGAGATCGGCGGTCACGAGCCGCGCGGCGTCCTTGTCGACCCCAAGGCGGAGATCGAGCAGGAGTACTACGCGGGGGTCGTGTGGGACGGCACGCGCAAGCAGCCGGTGATCATCTTCTCCCCGGTCGGCGGCATCGACATCGAGCAGGTGGCCGAGGAGCAGCCCGACAAGGTCGGCCGCCGCCATTTCTCCAACCTGCTGCCGTTCGGCGAGTTCCAGGCCAAGGAGGTGATCGCGTCGACCGGCGTGACCGGGCGCGATCTCACCCGCCTGGTCCCGATCGTCTCCAGGCTCGCGCGGCTCTTCGTCGAGAACGACATGACGCTGGCGGAGATCAACCCGCTCGGCAAGCTCGCCGACGGCAGCTTCGTCGCGCTCGACGCCCACATGGACATGGAGAACGAGGCGCGCGGGCGGCACAAGGCGCTGCTCGCCGACCTCGGCGTGGGCGACGACGAGACCCGCCAGGCGCGCGAGCCGACCGAGTTCGAGCTGGCCGGCGAGGCGGTCGACGCCGCCAGCCACCGCGGCGTCGCGGGCAACGTCACCGAGTTCGACGGGAACCTCGGCCTCGTGATCGGCGCCGGCGGCGGCTCGCTCACGCTGTTCGACGCCGTGCGCGCGCACGGCGGCAAACCGGCGAACTACTGCGAGATCGGCGGGAACCCGTCGGTCGAGAAGGCGTGCGGCCTGGCCAAGCTCGTGCTCTCCAAGCCGGGCGTGGACAAGATCGCGGTGATGATGTCGATCGTCTCCAACACCCGCGTGGACATCGTCGCGCGCGGCGTGATCAAGGCGTGCCTCGAACTCGAGATGGACCCGGCGGAGAAGATCGCGATCTTCCGCATCCCCGGCGCCTGGGAGGACGAGGGCTTCAAGCTCCTCGAGCGCTACGGGGTCGAATACGCCGACCGCAGCGTCTCCATGCACGAGGCGGCGCGGCGCGCCGTGGAGAAGATCCCGGCGTGAGGAAGGGCGAACCCCGACCGGTCACGAGCGGCCGGAGGCCGATCGTCGTCGTCAAGACGCGGGGCAGCATGCCCCGCGGGGGTGACCCATGTCGATCTTGATCGACGCCGACACCACGTTCATCGTCCAGGGCATCACGGGCCGCGAGGCCGTGAACCTGACGCGGGAGTGCCTCGACTACGGTGCCGGCGCGAAGGTCGTCGGCGGCGTCACGCCCGGGCGCAAGGGCCGCGAGGTCCATGGGGTGCCGGTGTTCGACACCGTCGCCCAGGCCGTCGAGCACCACGGCGGGCCGATCAAGGGCAGCGTCGTCACCGTGCCTCCGGCGTTCACGAAGGACGCCGTCTTCGAGGCGATCGAGAACGGGATCGAGCTGATCGTGATCGTCACCGAGCGCATTCCGCGCCGCGACGTGGCGGAGATGGTCGAACTGGCGAGCATGCGCGGCGCCCGGATCATCGGGCCGAACTGCCTCGGGATCATCGTGCCCGACGTCATCAAGATGGGCGGGATCGGCGGCCCGGCGAAGGACGCCGCGAAGGCCTACTCCCCCGGCCCGGTCGGGGTCATCTCCCGCTCGGGCGGCATGACCACCGAGATGTCCTCGACGCTCACCGCCGCCGGCCTGGGCCAGTCCACCGCGGTCTCGATCGGCGGCGACGCGATCATCGGGTCGACCTACGCCGAGCTCATGCCGCACTTCGAGGCCGACGCGCAGACCGAGGCGATCGTCATCTACACCGAGCCGGGCGGCCGCATGGAGGCCCAGCTCGCCGAGTGGGTGGCCGAGCACGACTCGCGCCTGCCGATCGTCGCCTTCATGGCCGGCCGCTTCATGGACGAGATGCCGGGGATGAGCTTCGGCCACGCCGGGACGATCGTCGAGGGCAAGGAGGACACGGCCACCGAGAAGATCGCCCGCCTCGCCGAGGCGGGGATCGTGGTGGCCGAGGAGATCTCGGAGATCCCGGGGATCGTGCGCGCGAAGATGGCCGAGCGGAGCGCGGCGTGAGGGCGGACGCGATCTTCATCGGCCTCGAGGTCGACGACACGGTCGCCGCCGACGCGGCGGTCGCGGCGAAGCTCACCGAGGTCTGCCCGGTGGACATCTTCGCGGTGGCCGACGGTCGGTTGGCGCTCGTCGAGGGGAACCTCGACGAGTGCGTGCTCTGCCGCCTGTGCATCGACGCGGCGCCGGCCGGGACGGTTCAGGTGCACAAGCTCTACGACGGCGAGGTTCTGCGCTCGGGCTGAGCCGGAGGTCGGTCGCCTTCGCCGGGCGCGACGCCGCCTCAGCGCGCGACCGGCGGCCCGCTCGCAGCAGCTGCCAGCTCGGCGCCGCCGAGCCGAAGGAATACGTTGCGCCTACTCCGGCGAGGGAGATCGGCTGCGGGTCCAGTCCGTCGGCGTCGGAGGTGTTGACGGGCCCCTCGAAGGTGGACCACGCCAGGCGCCGGCCGTCCGGCGACCACACGGGTTCCTGTCCACCCGCGCTCGCGCGCTCCAGCGCATGACGGCCGCGGCCGTCGGCCCGAACGAACCCCAGCGGGCCCAGCCGGGTCTCGTAGACGATCCGGTCTCCGCGCGGGGAGAAGTCGGGGGCGGAAGCGCCCCGCCGGCTGACGCGGCGGGCCCGCGCACCGGAGCTCCTCGAGACCCAGATCCGCTCGCCGCGCACGAAGGCCAGCAGCGCCCGGCCCCGACCAGGATGGGTCGCTCGCGTCGCGCACGGCCGGTCGTGGCGCCCCGGCCGCACTCGCGGCGGTCACCCGGAGGTCCCGAACGCCGGCGCCGTCGGCCCGCCGCGCCGCTTCGACGAGCAACCGGCCGCGATGGGGCGACCAAGCGGGATGGTCGGGACCGCCGCCGGGTGTCGGCAGCAGCCGCAGCCCGCTCCCGTCGGTGCGCCACCGACGTCCCACGATCAGGCCGTCGCAGCTCGATCGCGCGCTCGTAGCGGAACGGCGGCCCGCCCTCGGACTCCTCGAGGCTGTAGGTCGACACCGCGATCAGGCCGTTACCTCCGCGGAAGGCGGCCGACGTGGGCGCGGGCACGACGGCTGCGCCGAGGATCAAGACCGCGACCGAGATGAGCAGCCGCGCCCGCATGGTTGGGGACGCGACAGCGTCCCGGGTCCCCGAGCGCCGGGTCCCGAGCGGCGGCGTCAGAACAGCTGGGGGGAAGCGGATATCGCTCCGTCCGCAGCAAGCCTTCCTGCCTAGGTGTCGCCCTGCGACCAAAGGGCAGGAAGGCTTGCCACCGCGGCCCCCGGACGTTCCTGACTACCTGCCCCTCCCGCTCGTTCTCTTCCTTGAGAGCCGTTCCCGCTCTCGAGCCACCATCGCATCCCAGCTGATGCTCGTCCTGCGGGCCCAGGCCGGGACGCGTCGACAGATCCGCTCGGTATCTCGCCACGTAGCCGGCCAGCCTCAAGCGAGACGCTTCACGCGTTGACCTTCGAGAAATGTCTTCGGCGTCCCGGCCATGCCGTTCCGCATCCTGCGCTGAGCGGGAGCTGCCGTCCGGCCGTAGCCTCGTCCGGATGCCCGAGCTCCCCGAGGCCGAGCGCGCTCGTGTGCAGATCGAGCGGACGCTCGGCCGCAGGATCGCCGCTGTCGAGGACGCCGACGGCTACGTCTGCCGCCCCCATGCGCCAGGTGAGATCGACGCCGCGCTGCGCGGCCACCGCGTCGTCGCCGCGCATCGGCGTGGCAAGTTCCTCTGGGTCGAGACCGAGGACGGCCCCACGCTCGGGCTCCACCTCGGGATGGCCGGGCGGATCGTCGTGGACGGCGAGCCGGCGCCCCGGGCCTGGGACCGCTTCGCGCTCGCGTTCGAGGGCGGGGGGCGCCTGGCGCTCCGCGACAAGCGGCGCCTCGGCCGGGCGACGCTCGATCCGGACCTCTCGCACGTCGGCCCGGACGCGGCCGAGGTCTCGCGGGCCGAGTTCCGTCGGCGGGTGGGACGCGGGACCGCGCCGCTCAAGGCGCGCCTGCTCGACCAGTCGACGATCGCCGGCGTGGGCAATCTGCTCGCGGACGAGGTCCTGTGGCAGGCGCTTCTCTCGCCGCTGCGGGCCGCCAGGGACCTGACCGAGGACGAGCTGGACGGCTTGCGCCGGGCGCTCCGCGCGTCTATTCGGCGCGCCATCCGCCGCGGCGGCGTCCACACCGGCGACTTCATTCCCCAACGGGTGCGCGGCGGGCGCTGCCCGCGCTGTGGGACCGAGCTCGCGCGGGCGACCGTCGGCGGCCGCACGACCTACTGGTGTCCGGTCGAACAGACCTGACCGAAACGGCCGCGCCTCAGGGATCGCGCCCCTCCGCCAACACCCCGTAGCTGTCCGGCCGCCGCGTGGCCAGGAACGGGAAGAGCTCGAGCCAGTCGCGCCGCTGGTCGAGATCGAGATCAGCGACGAGCACGGCCGGCTCGTCGCGCGGTGCCTGGACGAGGACCCGGCCGTAGGGGTCGCTGATGAACGAGGACCCGTAGAAGGTCAGCGGCGGCTCGGTCCCGGTGCGGTTGATTGCGACCATGAACGTCCCGTTGGCGATCCCGTTGGCGACGATGACCCGCTCCCACAGCGGCTCGGTGTCGAAGTCCGGGTGGTCGGGCTCCGAGCCGATCGCGGTCGGGTAGACGAGGACCTCTGCGCCACCGAGCGAGTAGGCGCGCGCGAGCTCCGGAAACCACTGGTCCCAGCAGGTCGGGAAGCCGAAGCGGGCGTCGCCGAGCTCGACCACCGGGTATCCGCGCTCCGCGGGGCCGGGACGGAAGTAGCGGTCCTCGTAGTAGCCGGCGGTCACGGGGATGTGGAGCTTGCGGGTCCGCGCGGCGAGCGTGCCGTCGGGCGTGACGACGATCGCGGTGTTGTAGCCGAGGCCGTCGGGGCCGTCGGCGCGCTCGTAGAGCGAGGCGTGCACGTGCACCCCGCTCTCGCTCGCCATCCGGGCGGCGAACCGGCGCGTGAGGCCGTCGTCGAGATCCTCGGGCGCCGCCCCGGCCGCGGCCGGTCCGTCCGGCGTGATCGCGAAGTATGGCGAGAGGGTCAGCTCCTGGAGGCAGACGAGCCGCGCGCCCCGCTCCGCCGCCGCCCGGACGCCCTCCTCCAGCGCCGCCTCGTGCTCGGCGGAGTCCGCATGCCAGCGGTGCTGGACCGCCCCGATGCGGAACGGCTCCCGCTCCGGATCGCGCGTGCGCGCGAGAGACGGCGGCCGCTCGCCTGTCGCGTCGATCACGCGGATCGCCATCGCTCCCCTCCCCCGCCTCAGGTCCCGGCCACCGGCACCTGCTGGGTGATGCAGTGGACGCCGCCGCCGCCGAGCGCCAGCACCCGCACCGGGACGCCGATTGCCTCGCGGCCCGGGTAGAGCGCGCCGATCCGGGCCACCGCCTCCTCGTCCATCCCGGGGTCGGCCTCGGCCACCGGCACGATCACCGAGTCGTTGGCGAGGTAGAAGTTCAGGTAGGGGACGACGACCTCCTCGTCGCCGCGCCGGATGCGCGGGAGCAGCTCGAACTCCTCGACCTGGAGACCGGCGTCGCGCAGCCGCGCGGCGTTCTCGGCGCAGGCCTCGGCGTTGGGGTCACCGGAGTGCGCCACGCTCTGCAGCAACACGCACCCCGGCTCCACAAAGGCGCACACGTTGTCCACGTGGCCGTCGGTGTCGAGGTCCTCCACGAGCCCCCGGCCCAGCCACACGACGCGCTCCGCGCCGAGGTACTCACCGAGCGCCTCGTCGACCGACTCGCGCGTGCGGCCAGCGCCTCGGTTCCCCGCGAGGTTGCACTGCTCGGTGGTGACCAGCACCCCCGCGCCGTCGACGGCGATCGACCCGCCCTCGAGGATGAGCGGACACGGGTAGCGCTCGACGCCGAGCCGCGCGAGGATCCGCTCGCCGACCTGGGCGTCGCGATCGTAGGGGGTGAAGGCCTCCCCCCAGGCGTTGAACCCGAAGTCGGCGGCCGCCCGCGCCCCGCCCGGCCCGGTCACGAACAGCGGGCCGGAGTCACGAATCCAGGAGTCGTCGATCGGAATCGCGACGACGTCGAGGCTCTCCGCCGTGCAGCGCCGCCGCGCGTCCTCCGCGTCGAGCGGGTCCGCGATCATCGTGACCGGCTCGAACGCGGCGATCGCGGCCGCCACCTCGGCGTGCGCGTCGCGCGCCGCGTCGATCGTCGTGCCCCGCCACGCCGCCTCCCGCGCCGGCCAGCAGATCAACGTGCGCTCGTGTTCGGCCCACTCGGCCGGCATCCGCAGCCCGGCCTCGCGCGGAGTTGCGCTCAACGATGGGCCTTCTTGGTCCGGGCGCGCTCCTCCTGGCGCTCGACGACCTGGGTCACGAGCCGGAGGATCGGCTCGGGGCCCGACGCCTTGGCCTCGCCGTGCTCGAAGGCGGCGCGCCACTCCTTCACGTGGCCCTTCTCCGCCAGCTCGTTGAAGTTCGCGCGCACCACCGAGAGCCGCACCTTCGAGTCCTCGGCGATCCCCTTCGCCACCTTCGGCCCGGGCAGCTCGACGCGGTAGAGCTGGACGTCGCCGCGGCCGCGCAGCTCGAGGCCGATGACGAGCTTGAGCTGCGCGAGCGCCGGCACGTCGGCGAGGAAATGGGTCACGGCCAGCTCGATGAGCGCGCGGGTGTCCTTGGCCGGCATCGGCGGCGCAGTCTACGCGCCCGCCTCCTGAGCGGCCGGCCGCCGCGGCTCAGATCTTGTGGCGCTGCAGGAGCTTCTTGCCGATCACCATGCGCTGGATCTCGGAGGTGCCCTCGCCGATCAGCAGCAGCGGCGCGTCGCGGTAGAGCCGCTCGATCTCGTACTCCTTCGAGTAGCCGTAGCCGCCGTGGATCCGGAAGGACTCCTCGACGCAGAACCGGCCCGCCTCGGAGGCGAAGAGCTTCGCCATGCCGGCCTCGAGGTCGGAGCGCTCGCCGGCGTCCTTCAGCCGCGCGGCGCGCAGCGTCATGAGCCGGGCCGCGTCGACCTGCGTGGCCATGTCGGCGAGCTTGAACTGGATCACCTGGTGCTGGGCGATCGGCTTGCCGAACGTCTTGCGCTCCTGGCTGTAGCGCAGCGCGAGCTCGAGCGCGCGCTGGGCGATGCCCACGCCGCGGGCCGCGACGTTCACGCGGCCGACCTCGAGCGCGTCCATCATCTGGATGAAGCCGTGGCCGAGGCCCGCCTCCTCGCCGCCGAGGATGTTCTCCGCCGGGCAGCGGTAGCCGTCGAAGACCAGCTCGGTGGACTCGACGCCCTTGTAGCCCATCTTCTTGATCTTCGGCGGGACGGTGAAGCCGGCCAGCGCGCCCGTGTTCTCGTGGACGCCGGGCTCCTTCTCGGCGATGAAGCACGTCATCCCCTTGTAGGCGGGCTCGGCGGTGGTGTCGGTCTTCACCAGCACGAAGCACAGGCCGGACATGAGGCCGTTGGTGACCCACATCTTCTGGCCGTTGATCTCCCAGGCGCCGTCGTCGCGCTTCTTCGCCGTGGACTTGATGGCCTGCACGTCGGAGCCGGCCTCGGGCTCCGAGAGCGAGAAGGAGGCGCGCAGCTCGCCGGTGGCCATGCTCGGCAGGAAGCGCTCCTTCTGCTCGTCGCTGCCGAACTTCATCAGCAGGTAGGAGCCGATGAAGTGGGTGTTGATGATCCCGGAGATCGAGATCCAGCCCCGCGAGAGCTCCTCGACGATCATCGAGTAGGTCGTGAGGTCGAGCCCCAT
Organism: Solirubrobacterales bacterium; assembly: GCA_038251325.1. Classification (GTDB taxonomy): domain Bacteria; phylum Actinomycetota; class Thermoleophilia; order Solirubrobacterales; family Solirubrobacteraceae; genus JBBSBL01. The sequence goes on from JBBSBL010000032.1 coordinate 23,032, forward strand.
GCCGCCGTGCTCCTCGGGGATCGTGACCCCGAACAGGCCGAGCTCGCGCATCTGGGCGACGATCGGCTCGGGGAACTCGTCCTCGTGGTCGTAGTGCTCGGCGTTGGGGAGGATCTGCTCGTCGACGAACTGGCGCACCATGTCGGTGATCGCCTTCTGCTCGTCGGTCTTCTCGGTGAACTGCGGGGCGGCGATGGCCATCGGTTGAGGGTCCTTTGGGATCAGATCGGGTGCCGGTCAGGATACCGGCGCGGCGGGCTCCCGAGATCAGCGCGGCGCGTAGGCCACGCGCCAGGCACCGCCCGTCGGGCGGTACCGCGCGACGGCCCCGCGCGGGCGCCCGAGCGGGCGCGCGCCGGTGAGCGTCACCCGGATCCGGCCGCCGTGCTTGGCCGCCGGGTAGAAGACCTCGATCGGGGCGGCGCCCCGCGCGGCGGCGCCGGTGGCCACGAACGCGCCGGTCGCCTCGGTGTAGGCGCTGCTCTGCAGCCCGGGGGCGGCGCGGACGTAGGCCCGGGTCAACTCGCGCACGAGGTCGGCGCGCGGACCGCGGATCACGTTGTCGGTGCAGCGCACGTCCCACTCGCCCCACACGTCGGGGAGGCGACCCGCGCGGAAGTCGGCGACCTTGTGCGGGTCGCCGCAGCTCTCGCGCCACGTCCACAGCGTGGCGCTCACGCCGAAGCGGTCCTGGAGATCCTGGTGGGCGCGGAAGTAGTGGTCGCGGGAGGGCGCGGCACGCGCCGGGTCGGAGCCCCACTCCCCGGAGAGCACCGGCGCGCCGCCGAAGCCGCGGGCCTCGGCGATCGCGGTCTCGAAGGCCTGTGCGGTGATCGGGCCGCCGTTGAACCCGCCCGTGTAGAGGTGGGGCGCGTAGACGACGTCGCGGTCGCGCGCGAAGTCGGGCGGCGCGCCGCTGCCCAGGACGGAGAACAGGACCGAGGGCTCGAAGAGGACGAGGTGGCGCTGCCCGCGCCGCGCGCGCTCGGCGGTGCGGATCGCCGCCAGCGCATCGCCGTACATCGCCGACATCGCGGCCGGCTCGCCGGGCTGGAGCGCCCCCGGCTCGTTCAGCAGGTCATAGCCGGCGACGGCCGCGTCCCGGGCGAACCGTCGCGCGACGTGACCCCACATCCGCGCGAAGCGCGTGCGGATCCCGACGCCGCCGGGCCCGGGCGCATCGTCCCAGAACGAGGCCCACGACTGCAGCACGGCGGGATTGCCCTCCCGGATGCCGCTGTAGCAGCGCGGCTTGCCGCCGTCGAGCGTGGCCCAGGCGGGCGCGCCGTCCCAGCCCAGCCCGGGGAGCGCGCCGGCCGGGCAGGTGGTGCCGGGCGGGGCGGCGAGCGCCGGGCCCCAGGCGTCCTGGTGCATGTCGAGAATGGTGTAGATGCGGTGCCGGGCCAGGCGGCGGATCGTGCGGGCGACCCGGGTCAGGTAGCGCTCGTCGTAGCGGCCGGGCTCCGGCTCCACGCGGGACCAGGAGAGCAGCAGGCGCACGGTGTTCCAGCCGATCGCCGCCATCCGGGCCGGGTCGCGGCGCTCGAGCGGGAAGACCGTCGGATCGTCGCCGCCCTTCCAGTACTCGGCGAGGGCGTTCACGTTGACGCCGCGCAGCAGGGCCGTCCGGCCCCGGGCGTCGACGATGCGCCCACCGTGGGTCGCGTCGGGCTCGGCGTGGAGCGCGGGCAGGCCGCCGTGGTTGGCGGCGAGCGCCGTCGGAGCGCCGGCCGCGACCAGCAGGGCGGCGAGGAGGGCGACCGTGGCGAGTCGGCGGCGCATCGGGGGGCGATCCTAGACTCCCGCCCGTGGCCGAGGGCGCAGCACCCGAGATCACCCCCGAGCTCGCGGCGCGCGCGCTGGCCGGCTCCTTCCCGGGCGACCTCGGGATCGAGTTCGTCTCGATCGCCGACGCCGAGGTGCGGGCGCGGATGGTGGTGGACCGCCGCCACCTCCATCCCGGCGGCTACGTGCACGGCGGCGCGTGGGTCGCCTTCGCCGACACCGTGGCGGCGTGGGGCACGATCCGCAGGCTGCCATCCGGGAGCGACTTCACCACTGTCGAGCTGAAGACCAACGTGTTCGCCGCCGCGCGTGCCGGCGACGAGCTGATCGGGATCGGCGCGCCCCTGCACGTGGGTCGCCGGACGCAGGTCTGGGAGGTGCGGATCGAGCGCGACGGCCGGCTCGCGGCCTTCTTCGCCTGCACGCAGATGGTGCTGTGAATTTCGCGCGGGACGTGGTCGACGCCGCGCCGGCGGACCGCCTGGCGCTGGTCGAGCTGGCGCGCGACGGGTCGCGCCGGGAGTGGCGCTTCGGCGAGGTGGCCGACCGCTCGGCGCGCCTGGCGGGCGCCCTGGCGGCCCGCGGCGTCGGCCGTGGCGACGTCGTCATGACCCTGATCGGGAACCGCCCCGAGTGGGTGCTCGCGATGGTCGCGTGCTTCCGGCTCGGCGCGGTGGCGCTGGCCGGGAACGAGCAGCTCCGCTCGAAGGACGTGCGGCTGCGGCTCGACGTGGCGCGCCCGGCGGCGATCGTCGCCGACGAGCGCAACCGGACCGAGCTCGAGGCCGCGCGGCCGGACTGCGAGGTGCTCCTCGTGCCCGACGAGGCGCTCTTCGGTGGATCGCCGGCGCCGGCCGTGGAGCTCGGGGGGGACGCCGGCTGCCTCCTCACGTTCACGAGCGGCACGACCGGCGAGGCGCGCGGCGTCCTACACGGCCAGCGCTATCTCGGCGGGCAGCGGCTCCAGGCCCAGCACTGGCTCGACGCTCGCGAGGACGACCTCGTGTGGTGCACCGCAGCGAGCGGCTGGTCGAAGTCGGCGCGCAACGTGTTCGTCGCGCCGTGGCTGCGCGGCGCCGCGGCGCTGCTGCACGACGGGCGGTTCGATCCGGCCGAGCGGCTCGAGATCCTCGCGCGCGAGCGCGTGGACGTCCTGTGCATGGCTCCGACGGAGTACCGCGTGATCGCCAAGCGCGCCGAGCCGCGCCCGGTGCCGGGCCTGCGCTCGCTCGTCGCGGCGGGCGAGGCGCTGAACCCAGAGGTGCTGCGGGTCTTCGAGGAAGCGACGGGCCTGGCGATCCGCGACGGCTACGGCCAGACCGAGACCGGCCAGACCACCGGCGCGCGGCCCGGCGAGCCGGTCCGGCCGGGCTCGATGGGCCGGGCGCTCCCGGGCGTGCGGATGTGGGTGGACGACGGCGAGCTGGTGGCGGATCCGCGGACGGTCCCGACGTTTTTCGTGGGGTACCTCGGGGAGGGGTCGCCGGCGGTGGACGCCCCCTGGCGCACGGGCGACCGCGTCCGGCAGGACGAGGACGGCTACCTCTACTTCGAAGGCCGCGCCGACGACGTCATCATCAGCGCCGGCTACCGCATCGGCCCCTTCGAGGTCGAGTCCTCGCTGGTGTCGCATCCGGCGGTGGCGGAGGCCGCGGTGGTCGCGGCGCCCGACGAGGAGCGCGGCAGCGTCGTGCGGGCGGTGGTGGTGCTGCGCGACGGCTTCGCGCCCGGGGCTGCCCTCGCGCGCGAGCTGCAGGACCACGTGAAGGCGGACACGGCGCCCTACAAGTACCCACGCGTCGTGGACTTCACCGCGGAACTGCCGAAGACCGCGAGCGGGAAGGTGCGACGGGCGGCGCTGCGGGCGGTCTGAACGGCGCGGTACGGTCCCCGCCCTCGCCCCCGCGGCACCACCGAGGAGAACCGAGCGCGCCCCCGAGCTCCGCGAGCGGCCGAACCTCGTCCTGATCGTCACCGATCAGGAGCGCGCGCCCATGCACTGGCCCGGCGGCCTGGTCGAGGAACGCCTGCATTCCCGGTCCCGCCTGCTCCGTCACGGCGTGAGCTTCGAGAACGCGACCTGCAACACGGCGATGTGCAGCCCGAGCCGGGCGACGTTCCTCACCGGTCTCATGCCGGCCCAGCACGGCGTCGTCGACACGCTCACCGGCGATGGCCCGTTCTCCTGCACGGAGACCGAGCTGCGCCGCGACATCCCGAATCTCGCCTCCATGCTGCGGCCGGCCGGCTACGACGTGCACTATCGCGGAAAGTGGCACCTCAGCAAGGGCCCCGACGGAGCTTTCGATGCCACGCCGGAAGACCTGGCGGCCTACGGTTTCGACGGGTGGGTCGCCCCGGACGCCGGCGGCGACACCCACCCGCCGAACTTCGGCGGGGGCCGTGCCGACCACGACGCCCGCTACATCGACCAGGCGGTCTCCTTCCTCCACGGGCGCGCCGCCGCGCCTGACCAGCGCCCGTTCTGCCTGGTCGTCTCCCTCGTCAACCCCCACGACCTGCTCGCCTTCCCGCGGGTCTGGCAGGACGACTACGCCCCCGAGGACCTCGAGGGCGACGTCGAGCTGCCGGCGAGCTTCGACGAGGAGTCTCGGCGAACTTCAAGCCGACGGCGCACGCCGCGATGCGCCCGGCGATCGACATGGCCGTCGGGCCGTTCGAGAGCCGCGAGCAGCAGGTCCGCTACGTCAACTTTTACGCGAACCTCGTGGCGCGGATCGACCGGCAGATCGCCCCGATCATCGATGCCTTCTACGAGCGGACGGGCGGCCGACCGCGCTCGGCGAAGACACGGTCGTCGTGCGCTTCTCGGACCACGGCGAGCTCGGACTGGCACACGGTGGGCTGCGCCAGAAGGCCTTCAACGTCTACGAGGAGTCGATCCGGGTCCCGCTCATCATCTCCAACCCGCGCCTCGTCCCGACGGGCCGGGCCTGCCCCGAGCCCGCCTCGCTGCTCGACCTCCTGCCCACGGTCGCCGACCTCCTCGGCATCGACCCGTCGCCCGGGCTTCGCGGGACGAGCCTGGCGCCGCTCGTGCGCGACGCCGACGCTCCGCCGGTCCAGAACGACGTCCTGTTCACGTTCGACGACATGCACGCTGGCTCGGGACTCGTCCGGGAGATCCTCCCCGGCATCCCGGGTCGCGTTCGCTGCATCCGCGAGCGGCGCTTCAAGTACGCCCGCTACTTCACGGAGGACGATCCGCCCCGGGAGGAGCACGAGATGTACGACCTCGCGGCCGACCCGTACGAGCTCGAGAACCTCGCCCACCCGGACCATCCCCGGTTCGCTGACCCGTCGGTCGTCGCCGAGCGCGCGCGACTGGCCGCACGCCTCGCCGCCCGGGAGGGGCAGCCGTGAGGTGATGGGCGGCGGGCCGCGGCAGGCCCTGGGCGCCGCGGCTGGCTCGTCCCGCCGAGAACGGCATCTGGTGAAGGGTGTGTTTCGCCACCGCGCCGCCGTCTCCGTGGATGCGGTTGCGATCCACTTCGATTATCGACGTCGATTGCACCCGCGTCGGCCGAGCGGCGCTTCTGGAGCGACGCGGCCGTCATCGACGGTCACCACGGACGTCGATCGCAACCGCATCCGCTCGACGTCCTTCGATGATGCAGTTCGCGTTGCCCGCCCCGCGCGGCGCGGACCGACGCGAGATCGAAGCCCAGCGCCAGCTACGCTCGCTGCGTGCCCGCCGTCCCCGCCACCTCCCTCTTCTGGAGCCTCGGGCTGCTCGGCATCATCATCTGCGCGATCGCGGTCGCCGCGCTGGTCATCCCGATGTTCCGGGCCGACCGGCCCGATCTGCCCGAGGACGACTCTGACGACTGACCCCTACGCCCGGATCCGCTCCCCCTTCGGATCCCACAGCGGCTCCTTCGCCACCTCGCCCGCGACCCAGCGGTCGAAGATGTCCACCGCGACCGCCGTCCCCGGCTCGGCGTGCTCCGGCGGCAGGTAGGCGTAGGCGATCGAGCGGCCGACCGTGAAGCCGTAGGCGCCGGTCGTCACCCGCACGACGATCGCGTCCCCCACTCGCACGGGCTCGTTGCCCAGCACCACGGAGCGCGGATCCTCGAGCACGAGGCAGCGCAGCCGTTTGCGCGGGCCGGCCTCGCGCGCCGCCACCAGAGCCTCGCGCCCGACGAAGCCCCCGTCCTTGTCGAGCCGAACGCAGAACCCGACGCCGCCTTCATACGGCGTCTCGTCCGGGGTGATGTCCGCCGCCCACACCCGGTACCCCTTCTCGATGCGCAGCGTGTCGATCGCCCGGTACCCCCCGGCGACGATGCCGTGCGGCTCGCCCGCGGCCCACAGCGTGCGCCAGAGCCCGAGCCCGTACTCGGTCGGGCAGTAGAGCTCCCAGCCGAGCTCGCCGACGAAGGTCACCCGCAGCGCCCGGCACGGCACGTCGCCGACGGTGATCTCCTGCATCGTCAGGTACGGGAACGCCTCCCCGGAGAGCTCGGCCGGCGTCACGGCGCCCAGCACCTCCCGCGCCCGCGGGCCCCACAGCCCGAAGCACGACCACTGCGCGGTGACGTCGGCCACCCTCACGCTCCCGTCGCCCGGCGCGTGGCGACGAATCCAGCCGAGGTCGTGGTTGCCGAACGCCGTCCCGGTCACGATCGAGAAGGCGTCCTCGCGCAGGCGGGTGACCGTGAAGTCGCACTCGATCCCGCCGCGCGTGTTGAGCATCTGAGTGTAGGTGATGCCCCCGACCGCGCCCGCCACCTCGTTGTCGCACAGCGTCTCCAGGAACGCCGCGGCGCCCGGCCCCGAGATCTCGAGCTTGGCGAAGGAGGACTCATCGAACATGCCCACCCGCTCCCGCGTGCCGACGTGCTCGACGCCGATCGCCGGCGAGAAGTGCTCGCCCGCCCAGCCCCTCGGGCGCAGCGACTCGTCGCCGTCGTCCGCGTTGGCCTCGTACCAGTTGACCCGCTCCCAGCCGGACTTCTCGCCGAACACGGCCCCGTGGTCGCGGTGCCAGGCGTTCACCGCGCTCACGCGCAGTGGGCGCCCGGCCTGCCGCTCGTGGCCCGGGTACTTGATGTCGTAGTAGGTCTCGTAGACCTCGCGGACCCGCTTGAGCGTGTAGGCGGGCGAGCCGTACTGCGCGCCGAAGCGCCGGATGTCCATGTGCCAGAGGTCGAGCGAGGGCTCCCCCGCGGCGATCCACTCGGCCATCACCTTCCCGATCCCGCCCGCGCCGGCCAGCCCGTGCGCGCAGAACCCGGCGGCGACGAAGAAGCCGCGCACCTCCGTCTCCCCCAGGCAGAACTCGCCGTCCGGCGTGAACGCCTCGGGCCCGTTGATGAGCCGGGTCACCGTGATGTCGTTCATCGCCGGCACGCGCCGGCGCGAGTTCTCGACGATCTCCTCGAAGCGGTCCCACTCCTCCTCGAGCAGCCGGCCGTTGAAGTCCGGCGGGATGGCGTCGAGCCCGCGACCCTCGTCGGTCATCGACCACGGCGCACAGTCGCGCTCGTAGCCGCCCATGATCAGCCCGCCGCCCTCCTCGCGGTAGTAGACGAGCAGGTCCGGGTCGCGCAGGGTCGGCAGGGGACGACCCGCCTCGCGCTCGCGGAAGGGCTGGGTGACGAGGTACTCGTGGGCCATCGGGACGATCGGGACGCGCACACCGGCCAGCCGCGCGATCTCCGCCGCGAACATGCCCCCGGCGTCGACCACGACCTCGGCGGCGA